>JBPYFJ010000092.1:0-85965 GCA_051985675.1 Xanthobacteraceae bacterium
AACAGTCGCTGGCTTGGGGTGGCGTGGTTCACATGTTGGGGGCACACAAATGCGTCACCCAGAATATTATCTTGGTCGTGCTGATGAGACCCGCGTAATTTCGGAGTCTGCCCGCGATCCGAAAGCACGGGATGAGTTGATAAAAATCGCAGCGCAATTCGACGATCTTGCCAAACTGGCAACGACACAACAAAGCGAGCGGCTTGCCGAAGCGGCCAGGCTTAAAGAACCTGTCGTTATTCGACGCACGCACGTGCACTAGTCAGCATTCGAGCCGGGTGAACGTGGCGAGTTGCCGAGCGTCATCGCTGGGCCGGGCGGGTGCTTCGCTTTTGACCATGCCGGGAGCCTACCGACCAGCACTGCCGCGCGCTATATTAACGGCGAGCACCCAAAGCGCCGCCGCGAACGGGTCAGGAGGCCTGGGCTCAACCGCGCAGCGCGCGGGTGCGACGGGGGCCAGCGAGGGGCACCACTCGCTGCCCCCGATGTGTACCGTTTAGTGTTGCGTATGCGTATCCAGCTAAGTGCTCGCGGCGTGCGTCGCGAGACCAAAAGCCTGCCGCGCAAGAAGCCTCCGGCGCCGAGCGTGAAGACGCGGCTGCATTAGCCGTTCATGTCGCAGTCGTCTCGCATGGAGCCGCCGTTAGGGGTCCTGTAGGTTTAGTTGTAGGTACGGGCAGGCCGTAAAGCTAAGGCATTTAAACTCAATGGTAATTTCCACTAAAGCGAGGAACTGATGTCAGGCGCGAAGGCCCGGCCGCTTGCGGTCCAATACGACGGCTACGGCGGAGCCGACGTCCTGCGGCTGCGCGATATCGATCCGCCCACGCCCGGACCCGGCCATGTTGTGGTCGAGATCAGAGCCGCGAGCCTCAACCCGATCGACTGGAAGGTTCGATCGGGCATGCTGCAGCAGCACTTTCCGATCACGTTTCCAGCAACCACCGGCCGCGACGGCGCCGGAACCGTGATCGCGGCCGCGTCCGACGTCGATCCCGCCTGGATCGGCGCGAGGGTCTGCTTCATGGCGCCGCGCGGCGTCGGGACCTGGGCGCAGCAGATCGCGCTGCCGGCCGCGCTGCTGGTGCGAATGCCGGCAAGTCTGACTTTCGAGCAAGCCGCCGCGCTACCGCTTGCCGGCGTCAGCGCCTGGATCGGCCTCGTGGACACCGCCAAGGTCGGCGCCGGAATGCGCGTCCTCATTCATGCCGCTGCCGGCGGTGTCGGTCATCTCGCCGTGCAGATCGCCCGCGATCAGCACGCTGAGGTGATCGCCACTTGTTCGGCGGCCAACGCGGATTTCGTGCGCGGGCTCGGCGCGTCCGAAGTGATCGCTTACGATAAGGCGGCATTTGACGATCGTCCGCGCGATATCGATGTCGTGTTCGACGTCGTGGGCGGGGAGGTACACGCGCGCAGCTACAAGGTGCTCAAGCGCGGCGGCGTCATCGCGTGCCTCGCCGCCGGGCCCTACAAAGACGAGGGCGCCGCCCACGGTGTCGAGGTGCGAATGGCGCGCGTGCTGCCGGACCCCAACGCCCTGTCGGCCGTCGTCGGGCTCGCCGGTGCCGGACGGCTCAAGCCGCATATCGCGCACGTCCTGCCGCTCGCCGACTTCGCCAAGGCACAGACGCTCTCCCAGACGGGTCACGCGCGCGGCAAAACAGTGATCACGCTAGAGCCGCCGGTTTGAAGTTCCCACAGCGGCTTCTGCACGGGGCGCTAGGGCGTGTACTCATAGCAGCACTCGATTGTTTGATTGAGATGCGCGATCAGGCTTTCATTATCCAATAAGTGTCCGCGCCAGCCAATGTAGCCGTCTGGCCGCACAAGAAAAATTGTGTTCTGCTGGCCATAAGCTTTGGCAAATGCCCCTTCTGCATCATGATAGCATGCCAGACCGAATATCTCGGCTAACTCGGCACCTCCGATAGCGACCACCCGCAACAGTGAACCAAACCGCGCACGAAGGTCCTGCGCGAGCTTGGTCACACCGGCAATATTCTCAGCCGAAGGCGATGGCGATAGGTGAACCATCAGAACATGTTCGGTGCCCCGCAATACCTCAAACAGGCGAATGGGAAAGCCGATCCCGTGTCGTCGCAAGCCGGTTACGTCGGGCGCGCGGTCCCCCGCAACGGGAACTGATGGATCAAGTTCCTGAGCATCATCTCTGACCCACCCCGTGGCTCGGTAGGAAATGAGGACTTGCGTGTCGACAAGCCGATCAGGCTTTCCACTTTTTTCTCGCCCGTATCCCTCACTGGCTGCGCGCGTGCGTGCAACGACTTCGGCACCCACCGGCCGTCGCTCCGCTTCATAGCTATCGAGAAGCCGTTGCGGCGCCTGGCGTCGAACCACGCGCGCGAGTTTCCAGGCGAGGTTATAGGCATCCTGGATACCAGTATTCATTCCCTGCCCACCTGTTGGTGGATGGATATGGGCGGCGTCGCCAGCAATGAAAACGCGTCCGACCCGATAGGCTTTCGCCAAACGCATGCTAATCCGAAAAATCGATGACCAGCGCAGGTCTGAGAGAGGTGGTCGTTCCGGCACCAGATCGTCGGCAACTGCCTGAAGCTGGGTTAGGTCGGGGCCCGGTAGTTCCGACTGAATACCGTGGTCGGTGCCGCCAGACTTTGCGAGTTCAGATGGTGCAAGCATTGAGACCCGGTAACGTCCGGGCTCGGGAAGTGGGATTGCAATAAACATATCAGGGGCACTGTGTTCAACGAGCCGTAGTGCCCTCAGCGCCATACCGCGAGGAAGTTCCCAGGCGATCTGAACATCCCCAAGCATGAACAGCATTGGAAAGGCTTCGCCCTTAAAAGGGATTTTGAGTACATGCCGTACTGCACTGTGTGCGCCATCGCACCCGACGACGTATTGGAACGCGGTTCTTTCCGTCCTACCGCTCTCATGATCGAGCTGCACTTCAACCTGTTTTCCATCCTGCCGTAGAGACGTAAGTGTCACGGCGCGTTCAACATCGAGACCGAATTTGTGGAGGTGCTGGGTCAGCAATCGTTCGGTTTCGAATTGAGGGAGGCCAAGCTCCGAATATGGGAGATCGTTAAGCTCTATCAGCTCATCCTTCGGCGCATGGGGATAGATGATTGACCGCAGTCCCGTAATCCAGATACCGGCATCTATCATGCGTCGAGCGATCCCCATGTCCTCCCATACTTCGAGAGTGCGCGGGGTGATACCGATTGCGCGGCAGTAAGGCGATGGCTTCGGCAGCTTATCGATAATGCGGCACCGAGTGCCGTGCCGGACAAGTTCTGCCGCTAACGTCAAACCAACGGGACCAGCGCCCACAACCAAAACCTCTGTCAATGCCAACCTCCCGTAAAAACGGCTCCGCCCGCCTCACGCCCGCATGGAGAACGCCTTTCTATCGGGGATGGCTGCTGGTGAATAGGAGGCGAGATCTGAAATCTCAAAAGCGGAAACGCTCGTCGCGAGTATTTGTTGTCCGCTCATCGCCCGAAAGCGGCGTCAGTCGCTCATCGATGACGCCACCCCTAGTCTCATGATGCGCGCACTCCTGCCTTGCGCAGCAGTGGCAGCACGTTCTCGATGAAGTACGGCAACTCGTTCTTGAAGTTGACGAACGAGACGGTAGCACCGGCAAACCCGGCCTGGCTGATTCTGATCAGTTCGTCTGCGATATGCGCCGGCGTTCCAATCAACGGATAGGTACCGGCGCCGCCCGCGAAGCGCTTGCGGTGCAGCCGATAAGCTTCCTCCTCATGCGAGCCGGAGAACTTCTGCTTCTGTCCCATGTAATGGTCAACGCTCGCGTTATCGGCCATCGTGACGGCGTAGTGCTGGTAGTAATCCTCGGCTTCGGCCTGCGTCGGACGGCACACGACGTGGCACGTGGTGCAGACGCCGAGCGTGCGGCCTTGCTTCTCCGCCCGTTGCTTCATGTCCTCGATGTGTTCGCGGCCCTTGTCGATGTCGACGAACGCCGTGAACAGAAAATCCGCCGCCTTGGCAGCAAACTCCCGACCGGGCGGCGAGAACGCCGCATTGAGCGTGATTGGTCGCGGGATCTGCAGCGGCCGCGGCCGGCCGGAGACATTCTTGAGTTGATAGAACTTGCCGTTGTAATCGAACGGCGCGTCGGCGGTGTAGATGCGCGCGATGATCTCGAACCATTCAAGTCCCTGGGCGTAGCGATCCTCGATCAGCTCCAGCCCGAACATGGCGAATTCCTCCGGATTCCATCCGCACACGATGTTTAGTCCGGCGCGTCCGTTCGAGGTGTGGTCGAGCGTCGCCAGCGCCTTTGCGGCGAACACGGGGTGCACCATCGGCACGTGCACGGTTGCAAACACGCCGGTGCGGGTGGTTGCAGCCGCGAGCGCCGTCGCGAATGTCAGGGTCTCGAACGACCACTCGCGGCTGTTCATCTCACCGCCAAAACCTTTCCAGCGCGCGATCGGCAGCAGAAATTCAATGCCGGCGCGGTCCGCCATCTGGGCGACTTCGACGATTTCGCTCCACACCGCCGGCCAACGCTCCGGCACGCGCGTGAGCGTAAGCCCGCCGTCGGCGTTGAGGGAGAACACGCCGAGCTTGAGTTTGTGGGGACCCAGCAGCGGATGAATAGGTACGCTCATAACGTGGTTCCAGGTTCGATCGTTGTTGCTCGGGCGGACAGGTTCACGATAAGAAGCACGCATCGCGGTGGGTCAAGGGCATGACGACAGCAACGAACGCGGCGATCTCTCCGGCGGATACCTTCGTGGCGCGCGCCCGGACGGCGCCGGGGGCTCCTTTTCTGATTGCGCCGGCGTCTGCGGAACTCGCTTACGCGCCGGACGGATTTTCGCACGCCTATGGGGACGTGCTGCGCCGGCTCGACATCATCCGGCAGGCTTTCGCGGCCGCTGGCTACGGGCGCGGGTCGCGGGTCGCCTTGCTCCTGGAGAACCGGCCGGAATTCTTCTGGACCTGGCTCGCGCTCAACAGCCTGGGTGTTGCGATCCATCCGCTCAATCCCGAGCTGCAGGCCGAGGATCTGGCTTACCAGTTCAGCGTCGTGGAGCCGTCGTGCGCGATCGCGTTGCCGGAGTATCACCGGTTGATCCACGCCGCCGGCCGGACGCTCCCCGTCGTTGCGCCCGGGGAGCCGCCACCGCGTTGCGCGCGCGCGCCCGAGGCTGGCGCACCGGCGGCGGATGATGCCTGCGCGTTCCTGTTCACGTCGGGCACGACCGGTCGGCCGAAGTGTTGCATCCTCTCCAATGCGTACTTCCTCGGCGTCGGCCGCTGGTATGTGTCGCAGGGCGGCATGGCCACGCTGCAGGACGGCGCCGAGATTTTGCTGACGCCGCTGCCGATGTTCCATATGAACGCGCTCGCCTGCTCGACGGTTGCGATGATCCTCAACGGCGGCGCGATCGTCCCGCTCGATCGCTTCCACGCGCGCCGCTGGTGGCGCTCGGTCGCAGATTCGCGCGCGACCATCGTTCACTATCTCGGCGTCATGCCGGCGGTTCTGCTCAAGCTTGACGAGGAGCCGGCCGAGCGTGGGCACCGGTTGAAGTTCGGCTTCGGATCGGGCGTTGATGCGCGCCACCACGAGGTGTTCGAGCGCCGCTTCGGCTTTCCGCTGATCGAGGGCTGGGCGATGACGGAAACCGGCGGCGGCGGCGTGACGTCGACGGCGCAAGGCCCCCGCCACATCGGGCAGCGCTGCATGGGGCGGCCAACGGCGACCATGGAGTATCGGATCGTCGGCGACAACGGGGCCGACGTGACGCCCGGTCAGCCCGGCGAGTTCCTGGTTCGCACGCGCGGCGCGGATCCGCGGCGCGGCTTCTTCTCCGGCTATCTCAAGGACGAGGCGGCCACCCGCGAGGCTTGGGCCGGCGACTGGTTCCACACCGGCGACGTGGTGCGCAGCGACGGCGAGTCTCTGTTCTTCGTCGACCGCAAGAAAAACATCGTACGGCGCAGCGGCGAGAACATCGCCGTGATCGAAGTCGAGGGCGTGCTCGAGACTTTCGCGGCGGTCGCCGGCGCCGCGGTCGCTCCGGTGCCGGATGATATTCGCGGCGAAGAGGTGCTCGCGCTGATCAAATTGCGCACGCCGCCGCCGGACGCGGAGCATGCGGGCGCGCTTGCGCGCGACATCGCCGGCGCCTGCGCGGAAAAGCTTGCCTACTTCAAGGTGCCCGGTTACGTGGCGTTCGTCGACGCGCTGCCGGTGACCGCGACCCAGAAGCTTCAACGCGCAGAAACTCGCGTTATGGCAGCGAACGCCGTCGGTGCGCCGGGCACGATCGATCTGCGCGAGTTCAAGGCGATGCTGCGCCAGCGCAATCGCGCGGGAGCCGCGTGACGGGTAGGCCTGCTCAATCGGGCACCACGGCGGTCGCTTCGATTTCGACCAGCGCCTCGGGCTCGGCCAACGATTTCACCTCGACCAAGGTCATGGTCGGGAAGTTGCGGCCCATGACGTCGCGGTAGGCGACGCCAAGCGCCGCCAACGATGCACGGTACTCCGCCATATCGATCACGTACCAGGTCAGCCGCACGACGTGCTCGGGCGCGGCACCGGCGGTGGCCAGCACCGCGACGATGTTTTGCAGCGCTTTGCGCACCTGCGCCACAAAGCCGGGAGCAAACCGGCCGTGTGTGTCCCAGCCGATCTGACCAGCAACAAAAACGAGCTCACCCCGCGCCTTGATTCCGTTTGCGTACCCCTTGGGGGCGGGCCAGCCTGCAGGCAACAGAGCCGTAGCGCTGGGGCGCGACTTGGTTTGCTGATCGGACATGGGCAGTTCCAGCTGGATTGGATTACGAGGCGAGTTTCTGACCGGCTGAGGCTGCAGCCATGCGACGGAGCTCGAAGCGCTGCAGCTTGCCGGTCGGCGTCTTCGGGAGTTCGGTGACGTATTCGATCGCGCGCGGGTACTTGAACGGCGCGATCTGCTCCTTCACGTAGTCCTGCAAGAGTTTGGTCAGAGCAGCGTCGCCCGTGCGATCCGGCCGCAGCACCACGTAGGCCTTCACGATCATGCCGCGGTCCTGATCGGGCGCGCCGACAACGCCGCACTCGGCGACCGCAGGGTGAGTGAGCAGGGCCGCTTCGACTTCCGGTCCGGCGATGTTGTAGCCGGCCGAGATGATCATGTCGTCCGAGCGCGCCTGGTAATAGAAGTAGCCGGCGGTATCCATCATGTAGGTGTCGCCCGGCATGTTCCAGCCGCTCTCGACATACTTGCGCTGGCGTGCGTCAGCGAGATAGCGGCAGCCGGTGGGTCCGCGCACCGCAAGACGGCCGACCGTGCCCGGGGGCAGCTCGCGGCCGGCGTCATCGACAACGCGTGCCTCGTAGCCGGGAACGACGCGTCCGGTGGCTCCCGCATTTGCCTCGTCGTCCGCCGACCCGATGAAAATATGCAACATCTCGGTCGAGCCGAGGCCGTCCATGATCCGTAGTCCCGTTGCCTTGTGCCAAGCTTCGAACGTCGCCTTCGGCAAGGTCTCGCCGGCCGACACGCATTTCTTCAACGAGGAGATATTGTGCGACGCGAGCTTCGGCAGGATCACCCGATAGGCGGTCGGCGCGGTGAAACAGATCGTGGCGCGATAGGTAGCGACGGCGCCGAACAACTCATCGGGCGTAGCGCGTTCGATCAGGATCGACGAGGCGCCGGCACGCATCGGAAACAGCAAATGACCGCCGAGCCCGTACGTGAAAGCGAGCGGCGCCGACCCGATGAAGCGGTCCGACGCCACCGGCCGCAGCACGTTGCGGCCGTACGTGTCGCAGGTGGCGAGCATATCGCGGTGAAAGTGCATCGTGCCTTTCGGTTCGCCGGTTGTGCCGGACGTGAACGCGATCAGGCACACGTCGTCGGCCGCGGTGTCGGCTGCCTCGAAGCGCTCGTAGCCGGGCTTGGACATCAGCTTGGTCAGATCGTCGGCGCGATCGCCGCCCCAGTAGGCGATCCTTTCGAGATCGCTCGATTGTTCCTTGGCCTTTTCCAGGTCTTCGCCAAGACGAGCGTCGCACAGCGCAAGCGCGATCTTCGCCTTGCGGATCGGGTAGGCGAGTTCCTTGGCGCGCAGCAGCGGCATGGTTGCGACCGTGACCCCGCCCGCCTTGATGACGGCGAGCCAGGCTGTCGCCATCATGGCGTTGTTGGGCCCGCGCAGCAGGACCCGGTTGCCCGTCGCCAGCCCGAGATCGCGCGTGAGCACGTTGGCCAAACGGTTGACCCGTTCCTGCAGGCTCGCGTAGGTCAGCGTCTCGCCCGGCGTGATCAAACAGGGCTGATCGCCTTTGCCCGCCGCGACCCAACGATCGAGCAATTCGGCGACGCAGTTGAGCCGTTCCGGATAGTTCAAGTCCGCCTGGGCGAAACGAAAGTCAGGCATCTCCTCCCGTGACGGAAGATGGTCGCGGGTGAAACTGTCCACATGGCCGGATCTGGTCATGGCAGGCTCCAGAATTATTCCGCGGCTAACACCGACGATTTGGCCGAATGTTGTTTAAGCGTTTCGCGGGCGATCACAAGCTTCTGTACCTCGGTCGCACCCTCGTAGATCCGCAGCGCGCGGATCTCGCGATAGAGCTCCTCGACCTTCACGCCCTTGGTCACGCCCAGTCCGCCGAACATCTGCACCGCGCGATCGATCACGCGCTGGGCCGCTTCGGTTGCGAACATCTTGGCCATCGCGGCCTCGCGCGTGACCCGGCCCGCACCGGTGTCCTTGGTCCAGGCCGCGCGGTAGACCAGCAGCGCCGCGGCATCCACCTCGGTGGCGCTGTCGGCGATGGCAGCCTGCGACAGCTGCAGCTCCGCAAGCGGCGCACCGAACAACTTTCGGGTCGTGGCGCGCGCTACGGTTTCGGCGAGGGCCCGGCGGGCGAAGCCAAGCGCCGCCGCGCCAACGGTCGAGCGGAAAATATCGAGCGTCGCCATCGCGACTTTGAAGCCTTCGCCCGGCTGGCCCAGGCGGTTCTCCACCGGCACCCGCGCGCCTTCGAATGCGAGGGTCGCGAGCGGGTGCGGCGCAATCACCTCGATGCGCTCGGCGATCGAGAAGCCGGGCGTATCGGCATCAACCACGAACGCGGACAATCCCTTGGCTCCGGCACCCTCGCTGGTGCGCGCAAACACCACGTAGAAATCCGCGATCCCGCCATTCGAAATGAAGGTCTTGTGGCCGTCGAGCCGCACGTGATCGTTGCCGTCAGGGCGCGCGGTCATCGCGAGCGCCGCGACATCGGAACCCGCTTCCGGCTCGGAGAGTGCGAATGCGGCGATCGCCGTCCCCGCCGCGACCGCGCGCAAGTAGCGCTCCTTGAGCGCTTGCGATCCGAACAGCGTGATGGCACCGGTCCCCAGTCCCTGCATCGCGAAGGCGAAATCCGCGAGTCCATCCTCGTAGCCGAGAATCTCGCGGCTCAAACAGAGCGTGCGCACGTCGAGGGCCTCGGTGAGCCCGCCATAAGGGCTGGGCACGGCCGCCTTGAGGAAGCCCGCCTCTCCGAGCAGGCGGACGCGGGTACGGCAGGCCTCATCGACGTCGTCATGCGGCAGATTAGCGAGGTTCTGCTCCGCCCAGCGCATGAGCCTTGCCGCATAGCGGCGGTGATCGTCGGTGAACCAGGGCCAGTCGAGCGTGTCGCCGAGCATGTCAGTTGCCCTCGAACACCGGTTTCTGCTTGGCGGCGAAGGCGTGGTAGGCGCGCGCAAAGTCCTCGGTCTTCATGCACAGCGCCTGCGCCACCGCCTCGGCGTCGACCGCGCTTTCGACCGACATCGCCCACTCCATCTCCAGCATGCGCTTGGTGATGCCGTTGGCGAATGTCGGACCGGCGGCGATCTCGGCCGCGAGCGTCTTCGCGTCGGAGAGCACCGCGTCCGGCGCCAGGAGCCGGTTGAAGAATCCCCAACGGTGCGCTTCCTCGCCGCCGAGCACGCGGCCGGTGAACAGAAGTTCCGCCGCGCGCCCCTGTCCGATGATGCGCGGCAGGATCGCGCACGCCCCCATGTCGCAGCCGGCTAGCCCGACCCGATTGAACAGGAATGCGACCTTGGCGCTCGGAGTGCCGATTCGCAGGTCGGACGCCATGGCGATGATCGCCCCGGCGCCGGCGCACACCCCGTCGATTGCGGCGATGATCGGCTGCGGGCATCCGCGCATCGCCTTGACCACGTTGCCAGTCATGGTGGTGAATTGGAGCAGCTCCGCGGTCGTCATCGCGATCAGCGGCCCGATGATTTCGAACACGTCGCCACCGGAGGAGAAATTGCCGCCGGCGCCGGTTACGACGATCGCCTTGACGTCCTTGTCGTGCGCCGCTGCGCGGAAAATGCCGACAATTTCGGCGTAGCTCTCAAACGTCAGCGGATTCTTCTTGTCCGGGCGGTCGAGCGTCAACGTTGCCACTTTTCGATCGACCTCAAAGCGCACATGCGTCGCCTTGTAGGTGGGCAGCGGTAAACTGACCGGGTTGGCGGCGATCATGATGCATCCTTGCTGGCGACCATCCTCGCGGTCGACGCCTTCGCCTTGCCCAAAAGCCGCATCATGTCGTCGATGTCGCCCGGATTGAGCCCGGCGAAAATCTCGGCGATCCAGTTCTCGTGGGTGCGCGCCATCGCCCGGAACACGCGCCGGCCCTCGCCGCTGAGGCTCACCAATTGCGCGCGGCGATCGTTCGGCGACGGTCGACGGTCAAGCAGGCCTTGCGCCAACAACCGCTCGACCAAGCCGGTGACGTTCCCGTTCGAGACCATCATCCGCGACGACAACTCGCCGAGCGTCATGCCGCCCGGATTCTTGTCGAGCTGGGCCATCAGATCGAAGCGGGGCAGTGTGACATGAAATGCGTCGCGCAGACGGCGGCGGATCTCGCCCTCGATCATGTTGGTGCAGGTCAACAGCCGCAGCCACAAGCGTAGTTCAGCCTGGTGGTCGCCGGGGCGTTCGGCGACCTTGGTTTCGGCGTCCAGCGGAACCGCTGCGGTGTCTTCCATCACGTCAAATCTCTCCCCCGGCAATCGGCAACGCTGCGCCGGTGATGCCGGCGGCTTCCGGCAGGCACAGGAACAGAACGGCGGCCGCGACCTCCTCGGGCTTGATCAGGCGCCCGAGCGGACTGCCCTTGAGCAATCCGGCGAGCGCGTCCTCGCGCGAGCGCCCGGTCGCCTGCACGATCCGTTGCAGGCTCTCGTCGACGAGCTCGGTGTCGGTGTATCCCGGACATACCGCGTTGACGGTGACGCCCGTCTTGGTGGTTTCGGCGGCGAGCGCGCGCACCAGGCCGACGACCGCATGTTTGGCGGCGCAATACGCGGAGACGTAGCCGTATCCCTTGAGTCCGGCGGTTGAAGCGATCGCGACGATCCGACCGAACCCGCGAGCGATCATGTCGCCAAGCACCGCCTGGATCGCGTGCACAGCGCCGATGGTGTTGAGCTCGAACATGCTGCGGAACAGGTCCGGACTTGATTTGCCGAACGGCGCGCTGGCGGCGCCGCCGGCGTTCGCCACCAGGATACTGACCGGCCCGCGCGCCGTGCCGGCACCCGCGATCGCACGATTGATCGATTGCGCGTCGGTCACGTCGGCGAGCGCGTAGCCCCCGGCATCGCCGCGCGCGACCGCGTCCTTCAGGCTCGCCTCGGTGCGGCCGATGATCGTCACGGCGGCGCCGGCCTGGGTGAGCGCGCGCGCCGTCGCCCGGCCGATGCCTCGACCGCCGCCCGTGACCAAGGCATGATGACCTGTTAGCGCTGCCAATTCTGTCACGCCTCTGCGACCCGGAAATACTTTAAGTTTAAAGTTTTTTCACTTCAAGGAGCGGGGCCATTGTATCCGAAATACTTTAAGCTTAAAATATTCGGAAAGGTTGGCTGAAAGCATCCGGGGATGCGTCCTTGCGCGTGGCAAGGGCGCGCGGCCAGCGGAGGCATGTCATGAAGATCCACGTCGTCGGCGGCGGCCCGGCCGGACTCTATTTCGCAATCCTGATGAAGCATGCCTGGCCGGACACCCGCATCACGGTCTTTGAGCGCAATCGTGCCGACGACACGTTTGGCTTCGGCGTCGTTTTTTCGGCGGAAACGCTGTCGACCCTCGAACGGTATGATCGCGAGAGCTATCGCGCCATCACTGACAACTTCGCCTATTGGGACGACATCGAAATTCACTTCAAGGATCTGGTGCAGCGTGTCGGAGGCAATGGTTTCTGTGGCTGCTCGCGGATGACGCTGCTCAAGCTGTTGCAGGCGCGCGCCCATGGACTGGGGGTTGAACTTCGTTTCGAAACCGAGGTCCCGTCCGATCTCGGCGAGCACCGCGACGCCGATCTGATTGTCGCGGCCGATGGCGCCAACAGCGCGATCCGGGCGCGCCACCAGGACCATTTCGGGTCCAAGATCGATTTTCGACCCAACAAGTTTGCGTGGATGGGATCGACGCGCTCATTCGACGCCTTTTCGTTTTTCTTCCGGGAAACCGAGTACGGCATCTTCATCGCGCACTGCTATCAGTACGAACCCAACCGCTCCACGTGGATCATGGAGGTGCAGCCGGACACGTTCCACAGGGCTGGCCTCGACAAGCTCGACGAAGCACAATCCGCGCAGCTGCTCGAGGGCGTATTCGCCAAGGAATTGCAGGGACACCGCCTGCTGCTCAATCGTTCGCTCTGGCGCAATTTCCCACGCGTGTCGAACGAGCGTTGGGTCAAGGACAACATCGTCCTGATGGGCGACGCCAAGGCGACGGCGCATTTCTCAATCGGATCGGGCACCAAACTTGCGATGGAGGATGCTGGCGCGTTGTTTGATTCATTTCGAGCCGTCGGTGGTCGCGACGTTGCCAAGGCGCTCGCGCATTTCGAGACGACGCGCCGGGAGGAGGTTGAGAAGACGCAGCACGCTGCCGATGTGTCGCTGGTCTGGTTCGAGCATATCGATCGGTTCTGGCACATGGACCCTTCGCGCTTCGCGTTCGGCCTGATGACCCGCTCGAAGGCGATCACATACGACAACCTTCGTCTGCGCGCGCCAGAATTTGTCGACGAGATCGACCGGGTCGCCGCCCGCGAGGCGCGCAGCCAGGGCTTCGACGTTGATGTCACTACTCCGACGGCGCCGATGTTCCAGCCGTTTCGTTTGCGCGGCATGACCATCAACAACCGCGTCGTTGTATCCCCGATGTGCCAATATTCGGCGGCTGACGGCATGCCGGGCGATTGGCATCTCGTGCATTACGGCGCGCGCGCGATCGGCGGCGCCGGGCTGCTGTTTACCGAAATGACCGACGTGTCGCGCGACGCGCGTATCTCACACGGCTGCGCGGGCATGTATTCCGATGCTCACGAGGCGGCCTGGAAACGCATCGTCGACTTCGTGCACGCCAATTCGCGTGCCAAGTTCTGCCTTCAACTCGGTCATGCGGGCCGCAAAGGTGCGACCAAGCTGATGTGGGAAGGAATCGACGAGCCGCTCGAACAAGGCGCCTGGCCGATCGTCGCGCCGTCGCCAATTCCATACTTTCCACAGAGCCAGGTGCCGCGCGAAATGACGCGCGCCGACATGGATGAGATTGTGGCGGACTACGTGGCGGCGACCAAGCGCGGCCTGCGCGCCGGCTTCGACATGGTGGAGTTGCACGCCGCGCACGGCTACTTGCTGGCGAGCTTCATCTCGCCGCTCACCAACAAACGCACCGATGCCTATGGGGGGCCGCTCGCCAACCGGATGCGATTTCCGCTCGAGGTCTTTCGCGCGATGCGCGCGGCGTGGCCGGACGAGAAGCCGATGTCGGTGCGCATCTCGGCCACCGACTGGGTCGATGGCGGCCTGACCGGCGACGACGCGGTGGTCGTGGCGCGCATGTTCGCGGAGGCGGGCTGCGATCTGATCGACGTGTCGACCGGCCAGACCACGCCGGACGCCAATCCGGTCTATGGGCGCATGTATCAAACGCCGTTTGCCGATCAGATTCGCAACGAGGGAGGGCTTGCGACCATGTGCGTCGGCGCCATCACCAGCGCCGATCAGGTCAACACCATCGTGGCGGCCGGGCGCGCCGATCTGGTCGCGCTTGCGCGCCCGCACCTGGTCGATCCGGCCTTCACAATGCAGGCGGCGGCCTGGTACGGGGCGCAGTCGATTCATTGCCCACCGCAGTATCTGGCGGGGCTCGATCAGCTGTTCCGCAACAGCGAGCGGGAGCGCGAGGAAATCACCGAATTGCGTCTGAAGGTGAAGCCGAAGGCACACGACGCGCCCTGGCGGCAGGCCGCGGAGTAGCGCGCGGCGCACGCGCCAACTCCGTCTCAACGCGCCTGCGACTGACGCTCCTTCGCGGGAACGTTGGTTGCGAGCCAGTTGGCGATTACAGCGGCGATCGCGTCGCTGTTCTTCTCAACCATCATCATATGGCCGTTGCCGTGGACCCCGACGTCCGCCAAACGGATCATCGTATTGCGCACGCCAGCGTCTTTCAGCCGAGCCGCCGTGCAGTGATCGTAGGGTGCATGATAGGACGCTTCCGCGGTAACGATCAGCACGGGGATCTTGCGCAGATTCGGCAATTGGCGGGCGGGGGCTTTTTGCGCCCAGCAGCGCACGAAGTCAGGCTTATCGGGCTGATCCTGGCGCACCACGTCAAGCGCAGCACCCGGCGCGAGCGGCGGATCGTAGGTCAGCACAACATCGCCCAGCCCCGAGACTTTGGTGCGCTCGACGTCCTTGAACCAGTCGGGCGCGGGTCCGAAAGCGATATCGTGCATCGGTGGGCCGCTTGGCTCGATCGCAACGATTGCCTTCACCAGGCTGGGCCGCGGATCTGCGACGGGCCACCCGAAGGCGCCCGACTGGGAATGGGTTAGCAGGATCACGGGGCCGAGCTTGTCGAGCAACGCCACCAGCGCGCCGGTGTTGATCTTCTGCTGCACGCCGAAATCGGCGAGCGAGGGAAATTGCGTCGCCATAAAAGCCAGGAAATAGGGGTCGCCCGGCGTTCCGGCTCCGGGAAACTGCGAATGCAGATGCGCCTGTGGCCAGAGCCTGAACCGCTCCGGTGCGATGAAGCGCTGCTCCATGAATGTCGGGTTGGCGGGCGCCAGCGGGCCATAGACCTGCGCCCAATAGGCGGAACGGCCGCGGGCCACTTGATCCACCACGTAGACCGCATAGCCGCGCCGCGCAAAATATTGCGCCCACCCTTCATCGCCCGCGATTGTGCCGGTGAAGTTGGTCCCGGTCTGGCTGCCGCCCGGGACCATGACGATGGGGTAGGGGGTGCGTCGCCTTGGCTGGGATCATGAACTCGGCGTACAGGTGCCCAACCATTGGGTGGCGTTCGGCCGCGTCGTCGATCTGCCCGCCAGCGTAAAGGTACCCCGACTTCGCGAGCACGAGCGGCGGCTTGTCGGCTGCGCGCGCCGGTAGCGCTCCCGACAGCAAGGCAGCTACGGGTCAGCAGCGCGGCCGGCAGCACGGTGATGGCGTGGCTCACGGCGGCAACCCCGGAACCCATGTTTCCTCCTCGTAGATTTTTCTTAAAGTGCCGCAAGATCACGCGGACCTGGCAATTGGAACACTAGAGGCGCGTCGCACACGCGGCAAGTCAGCGCCGCCCGATCACTCGAGCGCCAGCACGATCATTTCGGCAAGCATTGCAGGCCGCTCTTCGCCCTCGAGCTCGATCGTGCAATCCATGGTCAGGCGGACGCCGCCTTCGATGGCTTCTGCCGCCTTCAGGGTCTCGTGCAGCCGGACCCGGGATCCGGCGGGGACCGGGGCGGTGAAGCGGAGGCGATTCATGCCGTAGTTGACGCCGCGACGGCGCCGGCGGATCTCGTATATTGTTGAAGACAAGTGCGCGACGAGCGAGAGCGTCAGAAAACCGTGCGCAATCGTACGCCCGCCCGGCATCTCACGCTTGGCACGTTCCGGATCGACATGAAACCAGCTTTTGTCGCCCGTTGCCTCGGCAAACGCGTCGATCATTGCCTGGTCGATTAGGACCCAGTCGCTGGTGCCGAGTTTCTTACCGGCATAGTCAATAAGGTCGGCTGGCCTCTCAACGCTCAGCATTCGGCGCTCTCCCCGGCGGCGCGGGCGCTCAAATCCGCCCAATCGCCAGGGGATAGCATAACGGGTCGCCGGCCGGCGCGCGCCAGCCGCGCCAATGTCCAATCAATATTTTGCTTGCGGCACGTGAAAATCCTGCAGGCCTGACAAAACTTCCTCGATGGTCGAGCCGAAAATGAGCGATCCTTTATGACGCTCGTGCAGGAATTCTTCTTCGACCATCCGGTCGACCATCATCCGCAGCGGTGCAAAGTAGCCATCGACGTCAAGTACGCCACATGGCTTGGCATGGATGCCGAGCTGGGTCCGCGTCCATTGTTCAAGGATTTCCTCGAACGTGCCGGCACCTCCCGGCAGAGCGAGAAAGGCATCCGCAAGGTCTGACATTTTCTTTTTGCGCTCGTGCATTGATGTCACGACGTGGATCTTGTTCAAGCCCTTGTGGATCAATTCCTTGTCGACGAGCAGCGCCGGAATGACCCCGATGACGGACCCGCCCAGCCTGATCGCTTCGTCAGCCATGACGCCCATCAACCCGTTTTTCGCGCCGCCATAGACGATGCTGTGGCCTTGCGACACCAGCACACGTACCGCCGCTCGCGTTTGTTCTTCAAACTTTTTTCGCTTTCCGGCAGCGGCGCCGCAAAAAATACAGACCGTGAGCGATTTGCGTTCAGGCACTAACGGCGGCGCCAGGACCTCTTGGGCTCGCGACGGCAACGTTACGACGTCCATGAAATGCTCCGTTGGCTTGAGCCCCAGGTCCCATGCTTGCGGTCTGAATGATGGCTGAGTTCATGCGCCCGCTTCGCGAAGGTGCGCCCGCCAAGGATTATTGCCGCCGATCGGCAACACGAAGCGTCGGAAAGACAATCAACCAAGGTCATCGATATTTGCCCAAGGTGCGGGGCAACAAGACGAAGTCTATGCTGACTACAGTGACGCAGGTATCAATGTACAACAATTGCGCGATCGACCGTTTTTGGTCAATTGCATTAAGGCGCAACCGGCGGATTGCCCGGCAACTGATGGTATCATGTTGTTGTCAGGGCGGGTCTGCGAGGCATCCGCGCCGGCACAAGCGTCGGAAGCGGGACACTAGCCCGCGTGTATGATGCAACTGCCTTCCAGCGACAAAGGAAACGCCGATGGATTTCGAGCATTCAGCGCGCAGCCGCGAGCTCCAGAAACGTCTGCTCGAATTCATGGACGCCCATATCTACCCCAACGAGACGCGGTTCCACGAAGAAATCGAAGCCAACCGCCGCGCCGGCAACGCTTGGCGGCCGACCAAAGTCATCGAGGAGCTCAAACCCAAGGCGCGTGCCGCCGGGTTGTGGAACCTGTTCTTGCCGCGCTCGCCGCGTGCGCCCGACGGGGGCCTGTCCAACCTCGATTATGCACCGCTGTGTGAGATCATGGGCCGCGTGCATTTTGCCCCTGAAGTATTCAATTGTTCGGCGCCGGACACCGGCAACATGGAAACGTTCGAACGCTATGCATCCGAGGAGCTCAAACGCACATGGCTCGACCCGCTGCTGCGGGGGGAGATTCGCTCCGCCTTCCTGATGACCGAGCCCGACG
The DNA here is from genome assembly GCA_051985675.1 of Xanthobacteraceae bacterium. Classification (GTDB taxonomy): domain Bacteria; phylum Pseudomonadota; class Alphaproteobacteria; order Rhizobiales; family Xanthobacteraceae; genus JAFAXD01. The sequence goes on from JBPYFJ010000092.1 coordinate 17,679, forward strand.
TCGCCTCGTCCGACGCGACCAACGTTCAAGCCCGGATCGATCGGCGTGGCGACGGCTATGTGATCAACGGCCGCAAATGGTGGTCGAGCGGGGCGGGCGATCCACGCTGCAAGGTTTACATCGTGATGGGCAAGACCGATCCGAGCGCTGAGCGGCACAAGCAGCAATCGATGATCGTCGTGCCCGCGGACGCGCCCGGCATCACGGTCGAGCGACCGCTGTCGATCTTCGGCTACGACGACGCGCCGCACGGACACATGCAGGTCGCGCTCAAGGACGTTACCGTGCCGGCAACGAACATCCTGCTGGGCGAGGGCCGCGGGTTTGAGATCGCGCAGGGCCGGCTCGGTCCCGGCCGCATTCACCACTGCATGCGCTCGGTCGGCGCCGCCGAACGGGCGCTCGAATACATGTGCCGCCGGTTGATGTCGCGTGTGGCGTTCGGCAAGCCGATCTCCGAACAGTCGGTCTGGCACGAGCGCATCGCGCAGGCGCGCTGCATGATCGATCAGTCGCGGCTGCTCACCCTGAAGACCGCCTATATGATGGACACCGTCGGCAACAAGGCCGCGCGCGCCGAAATCGCCATGATCAAGGTGGTGGCGCCGAACATGGCTGGCCAGATCATCGACTGGGCCATCCAGGCCCACGGCGCCGCCGGTGTATCGGCGGATTTTCCATTGGCCTACATGTATGCGAACCAGCGCACGTTGCGCTTCGCCGATGGACCCGACGAAGTCCACCGCGCCGCCATTGCCAAGATCGAATTGCGCAAGCACGACCGGCGGAACTTCCGCAGCGGTGATACCGAAGAGATGCCGATCACCCGCGGCAGCTGAAGCCGGTCTGGCACGATATGAACGGATCGCTGCAGGATCGCGTCGTACTAGTGACTGGCGCGCTTGGCACGATTGGGCGGGCGATCTGCACGGCGATCGAACGTGAGGGCGGCAGCGCGCTGCGTTCGGATCTAGCGGGCCGCGGCGCCTTGGACCTTGTGCTCGACGTGACGGACGAGGCGGCCTGGACCGCTGCGGCCCATGAGATCGAGCGGCGTCATAGCCGGCTCGACGGGCTCGTCAACAATGCCGGCGTCGTTTTCATCGGCACCGTAGAGGCAACCTCGCTCGCGCAATGGCGGCGGGTGATGGACGTCAATCTCGACGGCGTGTTTCTCGGATGCCGCCACATGCTGCCATTGCTGCGCCGCGCGCCGGCGCCTTCGATCGTCAACATGTCTTCGGTTTCGGGCCTGGTCGGCGGCTACAACCTCGCGGCCTACAACGCCTCGAAGGGCGCCGTGCGGATGCTGACGAAATCGATCGCGCTCAATGGCGCGCGCATGACGCCGAAGGTGCGCTGCAACTCCGTGCACCCGGCGTTCGTTGCGGGGTCCATGGTGGACGACATGGTGGCGCAGGCCTCCGACCCGGAGCGCGCGCTCGCCTCGATGATGCGTCAGATTCCGCTGGGGCGGTTGGCGAGCGCCGCCGAGGTCGCCGACGCGGTCGTATGGCTGCTGTCGGACAAGTCCGCGTTCACCACCGGATCGGAGCTCGTCGTCGACGGCGGCATCGCGGCCGGGTAACCAACAGCCTCAGGCCGCCGACACCAGCGGATGCGAGCGCTCGTACTCCTCCTGCCATTTCAATGCTTCCTGCCAAGGTTGATCAGCCGGCACATCGCAAGAGACGCCGCGCAGATTGAAATCCAGATTGTCGTCCTGCGCCGGCAGGGGCCGGCCTTCCTCGTTATCGCGGATCAGCCGCAGCATCAGCCGGCGATAGAAGATCACCGCCTTGTCGCTCACTCCCAGGTGTTCCTTGCTGCGATCGTAAATCGGACCCATGCTCTCCTGCATGGCGATATCCTGAATCGCCGCGCCCTCGATGCCGGAATTGTTGTGCATCATGGTCCGGCGCGACTGCTGGTGCATATTGGCGTTGTTGAACGGAGTCTTGTAGGAGGGCGGCGCCGTGCGATGCCCCCAATTGCGATAGGCCGCCTCGGCATCGATCGGACGATTTGGGTCGAAGTGAATATAGAACGTGTAGCAGCGCTCGTCGTCGATCGGGTGCCAGGCTTTGAACAGCCGTGATTCGTGCGGGCCTGCCGCGATAAAGGAATAGAACGGCGCGCAGCTTTCAAAAATGCGAACGTATTTGAAGCTTGCGTCTGGCGTCTTGCGGACGGCCGCCACCCGCATTGAATAGGGGGTTTCCTCGCAGAAGATTTCAGGCACGCCGTCGTACATCAGGCTGTGGATCGAGTTCCACCCGGCGCCGCGCCAGCTGGCTTTGTCCTGGATGGTGAAATCCTTGTGCAGATAGTTGGGATGCGCCGGATCGATATCGCCTTCAAGCCCCTGCAGATAGTTGCAGTCCTGATAGATCTTCGCGATCAGCAGGTGAGGCGGCTTGAGGTTGAGCCACGGAAAGCGCGGGAACACCGGTTCCTTGTCGCGGGGCCCCATGTAGGCCCACACCATGCCGCCGGCCTCGCACATCTTGTAGGCGGTGTGGCAGATACGCTTCGCAAACGTGCTGTCGGGCGGCTCGGCCGGGGTCTCAACCACCGCCCCATCGGCGTTGATCTTCCAGCCGTGATAAAGACATCGCAGCCCGCCGGGCTCGTTGCGGCCATAGGCAAGTGACGCGCCGCGGTGCGGGCAGTTTTCCGCAACAAGGCCGATGCGCCCGTCGGGCGAACGAAAGGCCACGAGGTTCTCGCCGAGCAGTCGGACGCGCGTCGGCGCGCCGCCGGCTTCGGCGAGCTGTTCGCTCATCAGCGCCGGAATCCAATATCGTCGCAGCAGGTTGCCCATCGGGGTGCCGGGACCGACCCGCGTGAGCGTCATGACGTCATGCGCTGCTGCCATCGCATCCTCCCGTTGGGTTCATTGCCCGTGGAGCGGCAAGCCAACGTGTCGCTCCGCGTCCTCATGCGTACCTGATCCGTGCCGGATTGCGCGGATCGTGGCGAGGGAGCCCTCCGATTCTGACGACGCGTGTTGCGAATTGCAATTATGGCGCGTGACCCGGGAGAATTCCCGCCTGGTCCCGATTAGAACTCGCCAGAACCCGTGCGAGCATCGATGTCGCTGCCCGATGAATCGCGCAGCTCGGCTCTGCCCGGTTCCAACTGCGCTTTGATCTCATACTTGGCCCACGGCCGCTGGCCGGAAAACATCGCCGCCGCGCGGGCCTGCAGCTTGTCGAGCAGGCGATAGAGCGTCGCGCGTTCGCGAGGCGCCAAGGCGCCCAGGAAATCGATCTCGATCGCGCGACGAACATCGTCCAACTGGTGGTAGACGCGCCGACCGGCGGCAGTCAGGGACAACCGGACGCGCCGTCGGTCGGCGCTTTCCTGGGTGCGGATCATGAGGCCCTGTGCGACCAGCCGGTCGACGATCCGGGTGACCTTGTCGGGTTCGAGGTCGGTCAACTGACCTGCTTCCGCCGCCGAGACCCGGGCGCGCCGGCCGACCACCATCATGATCTTCCAGCCGTTCGCCGGACGTCCGATGCGGGCGACGTAGAATTGGGCGAGACATTTTTGCATCTGCGTGACCAGCAGCCAAAAGCGATACGTGCTGCGTTCCTGCAGGTCGAACCGGATGGCTCCGGAGTTTGGCTTGTCGTTCGACATCGAGTCTCGTCCATGTTGCCGGCGCGTGTCGGCACGCACGCAAGATCAACACCGGTCCGCCCGCAATCATGCGAGACGTGCAACATTTGGGTTATACAATTGACTCTACGAAAACCGGCAATGCGCGCTTCATCATCGATATATGGCCCAAAACTTGCGAGCCACTGCGCGCCGGAACGCAGGGGAGCTATGACGGGACGAATGTGCTTGCGTTGAAACGCAATCGGATTAGCCGGATAGCGACGCGCGCGTCACGGGTTTGGTCGAAATAGCTTTGGGCTATAGACGCATAAGGCGTGCGCCGGCGGGCACGCGGCCGGTTCATTTTGCGAGGCGCGCCACCTCGCCGCGCGCGGCCGCCCGCTCGGTCATGCCGGCCGGGCATTGATCGCCGGCCTGGCGCAGCAGCGCCGCGGCGTCGTCGCGGCGGCCCTCGAGCATCGCGTGCTCGCCGAGATAGAACGCCGCCTCGCATTCTCGATCCGCGCGTCCTGCGGCGTCCCCTTCGGCCGCGGCGGCACGAACCGCTTCCGGTTTGTCGCGGCCGAGAAAGAGCCCCAGCACCGGCGCCGGCCACGCGCTCTGATCGACGGACTTGAGGCTGCGTTCGAGCTCGGCAGGATCCTTCTCGCCGAGACGGGCACGGGCGAGATAGCGCCAGAGCGGCACGTAGGGATTGGCCGGCATCCCCGGCGCGGCGTGTTCGAAATCCGCCGCGGCGCCGGCAAAGTCACCGGCGGCGAAGCGCGCAAAACCGCGGTTGGCATAGACTGGCACATCGTCGGGCCACAGGCGAACGATCGTGTCGTAAGTCGCAACCGCGCCGGCCAGGTCGCCCTTTTGCGCCTGCGCAGTACCCCGGTTGATGTGGGCCTCGATATCCTTGGGGTTGAGCTTGATCGCGGTGTCGAAATCCGCGACCGCCGCATCGTAGTTGCCTTGCATCCCGCGGATATTGCCGCGCCCGATATAGGGCGCGGGCGAGTTCGGCCTCAATTTCATCGCGGTCTCATAGTCGGCAAGCGCTTTATCGAGCGCATTGAGGCGCCGATAGGCGTTGCCGCGGTTCATGTAGACATCGGGATCGCTGTCGTTGATGCCAATCGCCGTACTCGCATCTGCGATCGCGCCTTCGATGTCGCCCTGGCGCTGCCGCAGAAGCCCACGGTTCTTGTAGAAGGCCGGATATTCGGGCTTGAGCCGGATGGCTTCGTCATAGTCCTGGCGCGCTTTGGCAAAATCGCCCTTTGAATCCTCGACAATTCCGCGGTTGAAATAGGCGAAGGCGAATTTTGGATTGATGGCTACCGCCCTGTCGTCATCGGCAAGGGCGCGCGTCGAATCGCCGCTCGCCTGGTAGGCGAGGCCACGATCGCTCAACGCCTCAAAGTCATTCGGGTCAATCGCCAGCACGGCGCTGAAATCCGCAATCGCCGCCTTGAAGTCGCCCTGGAGGTGATGGGCGGCACCGCGGAATTTCAGCGCCTTGACGCGCGCCTTGGGATGCTCGCGCGGATTGTCGATCACAATGCTGCAGGCGGCGATCCACTGCGCTCGATTGGGGCCGCCGCAATCGTGCCGCGTCTGCGCCGGCGCACTCCCAGCTGCGGTCAGCAGAACAGTGATTGCGAGTCCAATCGCCCGCCCGTTTCGGTTGATCATTCCCGGCATGCGGCCACATCCCCTCGGCAAACCCTGCTGGACCACCGCCCAAACAGCCGGTGGGGTGTTCCGCACAAATACGACAAAAACGAGAACGCTGTCCGGCCGGCTAAGCAGGTCGAGATGCCGGCGGTTTACGCCGCCGCGGCCGGTTCGCCTTCGCGCAACCACGGGCGCTCCGCAAGCCGCGCCGTGTTGAGCCGATGGATCGCAAAGCAAACCACCGCGCCCAGTGCGAACGGCAGCGCCGCCCACATGTAGAGCTGCTGCACCGGCATGGCGACAAACAACGCGCCCACGAGCGGGCCCACGATCGAGCCGAGCCGGCCGATACCAAGCTGCCAGCCGGAGCCGTTGGCACGCAGCGAGGTCGGATAGATCATGGCGCCCGCGACGTTGATTCCGGACTGAATACCAAGCACGCAGAAGCCCGCGAAGAAGGTCGCAATCAGCAGGGCAGTCTCCGAGGTAACGCCGGTGTAGCCGATCGACCCGACGATCGGAACCGCGATGACGAAGAGCAACGAAATCGCGAGAAAGCGGTGCTTGGCAAGCCAGCCGCACATGGACAAGGTGCCGACGGTGCCGCCGATTTGCAGGGACGCGCCGGCCAGGGCCGCTGTCGCCGGCGGCAGATGGGCGGCGGTGAGCAATGTCGGCGTCCAGCTCAGCAGGAAGAAAAAGCCCATCAGGTTGAGCGCAAACAAGAGCCACGTCAGTGGAGTAATGATCTGGAGTCCGTCCTGAAACAGATAGGCCGGGTTGAACCCTGGAAATTGCTTTTCATCCTCGATCACGAACTTTGCATTCGCCGGCACCTTGAACTCGGGCCGGATCTCGGCGATCAGCTGCTCCATCTTGCCGCGCTGACTTTCATGAATCGTCATGTACTTGATCGATTCCGGGAGTCCGATGATCGCCGCCACCGCGATGACGATCGGCACGATCCCGCCGATCACGAACAACAGCTGCCAGCCGTATTGTGGAACCAGTGCCGCGCTCACAAACCCCGGGATGGCACCACCGATCGGCACAAAGCCAACGGCGATAAGACCGAGCAGTGCGCGTAGCCGTCGCGGCGCCGACTCGACGTTAATGGCGATGACGTTGGGAATGACGCCGCCGATTCCAACTCCGGCGATCAGACGGAGCCAGAACATCTGAGTGATCGAGGAGCTGTAGGCCGCGATCCAGGTGAAGATGCCGAACAACAGCAGCGAGCCGATCAACGCCGCCTTGCGCCCATAACGGTCGCCCACCCAGCCGAAAATGCCCGAGCCGATAAGGATGCCGACGAGGCTGGCGCTGAACACAGGGCCCAGCGATTCGCGATCAATGCCCCAGGCTCGGACCAGCGATGGCGCCGCGAATGCAATGGCGCCGATGTCGTAGCCATCGATGAGGACGATAAAGAATGACCAGACCAGGAGCCTGATGTGGAATGAGCTCAGCCCGCGTTCATCGAGCAGGCGCGAAACTAGGACGACCGGTGCGTCGGCCATGGCTGTCCTCCCAGCGGTTTTATTCTTGCGGTCAGCATGCGCCCGCGGTGGCGGTTAGGCAACGGCCCATCGGGCGGGTGGGGGAAAACCGGCGCAATTTCGGATCAGAAATCGGCGCCGCCGAAGATGTAGTCGAGGCCATTCGGCGACCCGGGCTGTTCCGGGGCGTCGTCCTGGTCCATGTCGCGCATCATCTCGGAGACGACGCGGTCGTTGTTGTCGCGATCGCGGAAACCGCCGTTTCGGTAATTCGCATAGGCGTTGGGCGAGCCGACGTAGGCGCAGCCGCATCCGCCAGGATCCGCATAGACATAGTAGACTTTGCCGTTCCTCCTGCGTTTGACCAGCCGGTTCGGCGGCAGCGAACTGAAGATCTCCTGCTTCTCCGGCGTGTCCGGATATTTGACCACAAAGCCAGCCGCCGTCAGCATGTTGTTGGGGGCATCGGTTTGAGCCAGCGCGGGCGTGAGCCACAGTCCGAGGAGCGCGGCCAAAACGTATGGCGAAGCTGACAGGTTCATGACGGTCTCGTTATTGGGTGGGGGACGCGCGAGTATTGTTGTCAGGTCACCGCGGCCCGCACGCGAAAGCGTTCCTGGTCCCATTCACGCGCATCCATGACCTGCTTGAGGCGCCCCACCGCGTCCCACAGCTCGACGTAGGACAAATAAAGCGGCGCAATGCCGAGACGCACGAAGTGCGGCGCGCGGAAGTCGCCGATCACGCCGCGGGCCTTGAGCGCCTGCACAATGGCGTATCCTTCCGGGTGCGCAAAAATCACGTGACTGCCGCGCCGGTTCGCATCGCTCGGCGAGGCGAGCTCCAGGCCGGGGCACTCGCGCGCAACCAACTCGATCAGGAGGGTCGTCATCTCCTTTGATTTGGCGCGCAGCCGTTCAATCCCGGCTTCGGCCACAATGCCGACCGCGCTCTCGAGCAACGCCATCGAAACGACGGGCGGCGTGCCGGTGATCATGCGGGCGATCCCGGTTGCCGGCGCATAGCGTCTTCCAAACGCGAAGGGCGCCGCATGCCCGAGCCAGCCTGACAGCGGTTGCCGCATATCGGCGTGGTGCCGGCGCGCCGCAAACAGAAATGCGGGCGCACCCGGGCCGCCGTTGAGATATTTGTACCCGCAGCCGACCGCCAAATCGGCGCGTGCGGCATTTAGGTCGACGGGCAGCGCACCAACGCTGTGGCTCAGATCCCAGATTGCAAGCGCGCCGGCAGCCTGCGCCTTCGCGGTGATGGCGGCCATGTCCTCGATGCGGGCCGTCTTGTAGTCGACATGGCTGAAACTGACCGCGACGACATCGCGTTCGAGCGCACGCTCGACGTTCGCAGGCGAAGCAAAGCGCAGTTCGTAATCGGGACCGAGGAGCCCGCACAAGCCCTCCGCAATGTAGACATCGGTCGGAAAATTGTCGTCGTTGGTAACTATCACGCGCCGGCCGGGTCGCAAGGCAACCGCGCTGGCCAAAACCTTGAACAGGTTCACGGAGACCGAATCGCACACCACGACTTCGTCGGCATCGGCGCCAATCAGCGGGGCGATCTTGCCGCCGATCCGCAGCGGCAGATCGATCCAGCCGTGTTCGTTCCAACTCGAAATCAGCGTGCGGCCCCACTCCTCCTCGACGACTTGGCGGGCGCGCGCTGCACAGGCATGCGGCAGCATGCCCAGAGAATTGCCGTCGAGATAGATCGTCCCCTCCGGAATCACGAACGCATCGCGATATCCGCGCAGCGGGTCGGACGCGTCCTTCGCCGCGAACGCCTCGCGCGCGAGTTGCTGTTTCATCGTTCGTGTTCCGGTGCCGAAGTTCGCATGACCTTGTGGCCCGTGATATAGAAAAAAACGGTCGCCTCCGATAGCGTGGTGCGGCTACGGAGGCAGATATGGTGCGGGTTGGGCTCGTTGGCTTCGGCTTCATCGGGGCCGGGCTCTATCGGACGATCGCCGGTCGGGACTACGAGGGGCTCGAGATTGCCTTCGTCTGGAATCGATCCACCGATAAGCTGGCGAACGTGCCGAACACCCTTGTACTTGACGACCTCGCCGATTTTGCGCGGCATGCGCCGGACCTGATCGTCGAGGCTGCGCACCCCGACGTCAGCCGGTCGCACGCGGCGGCATTCCTGCGATCCTGCGATTACATGCCGGCATCGGTCACCGCGCTCGCCGATGACGCGCTGCGCGAGCAACTGGTTGCGACCGCCGAACGCAGCGGCCACCGGTTGATCGTTCCGCGGGGCGCGCTGGTGGGTACCGATGCGCTCATAGCGTGGCGCCACATGTGGCGCGACGTGACCATCACGTTTCGCAAACACCCGGACAACATCGACCTGTCCGCGGTGAAATGGCGTGCCGAGGACATTACGCGTGAAACCGTCATTTTCGACGGTCCGGTACGCCGGATCGCCCCGCTGTTTCCACGCAACGTCAACACCATGGTGACCTGTGCGCTCGCAACCGTCGGGCTCGATCGCTGCCGCGGCCGCATGATCGCGGATCCGGCGCTCGACCACGCCGTATCCGAAGTCGAGGCCACGGGGTCGGACGGCTCTTTTCTTGCAACGACCAAGCGGCAGCCGATGGTCGGCGTGTCCGGCACGGAGATGTTTGCATCCACGCTACGCTCCGTGCTCAAAGCCACGGGTGGCGGGCCAACATTGGACTTTCTGTAGGCATGATCGCGGGACGTCATTAGCGGCTTGCAAACGATCATGCATCAACAAGACGCGAAGGAGTTGCTGATGAAACGGATGGTGTTGGCCGCGGCCGTTGTGGTCCTGGCGCTCGGCGCGACGCGCAGCCCGGCGGCCGAGATGAAGAAGGTTGCAATCGCCAGTTTCGGCCCGCACGGGTCGCTGTCGCAGGTGATCGACGGGTTCAAGCAGGCGCTGGCCGCCAAAGGCTTCGTCGACGGCAAGACCATCAGCTACGAGTACAGCGACTGCAACTTCGACCCCTCGCTGATCCCGCAGGTCCTCTCCAAGCTCGAAGCCACCAAGCCGGATCTCATGCTCACCGTGACGACGCCGATGACGCAGGCGGCGGTGAAGCTCGTCCGCGATCAGTCGTTGCCGATCGTGTTTGCGCCGGTGACCGATCCGGTTGCGGCCGGACTTGTTCCGGACTGGCAGCATGGCTCGGCGCGCTTCGTCGGCGCGTCCAACATGCAGTCGACCGAGACGGTGATCGATTTTGCGCGCAAGCTGCTCGGCGACGTCAAATCATTCGGCATGCTCTACAACCCCGGCGACGCCAACGACGTGACCGGCAAAAACCTGGCCGAGGCGGCCGCGAAGGCCAAGAACGTAGAGTTTCGCGCGGTCAGCGTCGATTCGGTAAACGACATCGCCGCGCGGGCCAATGCGCTGCAGGGCGTCGATTTCATCTACGCGATTCCCTCGAGCCTGCTGATGCCGGCGCTCCCTGCGATCGCGTCGACCGCGGAGCGCATGGGCGTTCCGGTGATCAGCTCGTCGCCGCAAGGCGTGCAGGAAGGCGTGGTGCTCGCGGCCATGTCAGTCTCGTGGTCAAAGGTCGGATACAATGCCGGGCTGCTCGCAGCGCAAATTCTCAACGGCGCCAAGCCGACGGAGCTCGCCAACTACAAGCCGACGCCGGCGGATCACACGCCCGTCATCAGTGCGAAGCGCCTGAAGGCCGCCGGCAAGACGTTGCCGGCCGCGCTCGCCGACTGCAACTGCGTGATCGACTAAAGCCTTCGGACCGGCGGACATGCTTGATGCGCGCGCGCTGCGCAAGGCGTTCCACCCGGGAACGCCAAACCAGCGGGTCGCCCTCGTCGATGTGACCCTCAGCCTCATGGCCGGCGATTTCGCGGTTGTGATCGGCAGCAACGGGGCAGGCAAGAGCACGTTGCTCAACGCGATCGCAGGCGAAGTGCGAATCGACGCGGGGCGCATTGAGGTTGACGGCCGCGACGTCACCGCCGAGCCGACCCATCGGCGCGCTGCGGCGATCGCGCGGGTCTTCCAGGACCCTTCGGTCGGTACCGCGGGAGCGATGACGGTCGAGGAAAACATGGCGCTTGCCGAGCGCCGGGCGTCCCGCAACGGTCTTCGGCTTGCCCTTTCGTCATCGGCGCGGCGGCGCTATCGCGAACGGCTCGCCGCGATCGGGCTTGGCCTCGAGAACCGGTTGGGTCAGAAGGTCGATCTGCTGTCAGGCGGCCAGCGCCAGTCGCTCGCGCTGCTTATGGCGGTCCTGACGACCCCAAAGCTATTGCTGCTCGACGAGCACACGGCGGCCCTCGATCCCAAGACCGCCGACGTCGTGATGCAGGCGACGACCCAGGCCGTCGCACGCGATCGTCTCACCACCCTGATGGTGACGCACAACATGCAGCACGCGCTGGACTACGGGAACCGCCTGATCATGATGAATGAGGGTCGCATCGTGTTTGAGGCGCGCGACGGCGAAAAGGCGGCGCTGACGGTCGATCGCCTCGTCCATCGCTTCCATCTCGCCAGCGACCGGATGCTGCTCGGATAGGGTGGAGCGGGCGATGTCGATCATCTACGCCTATATCAATCTTGTTCCGGTGACGCTGATGCAGAGCGTGATCTACGCGTTCGCGGCGCTGGGCATCATGATTCCGTTTCGCCTGCTGTCGTTTCCCGATCTCACCGTCGAGGGCTCGTTTCCGTTCGGCGCCTGCGTCGCGGCAGCACTGATCGCGGCACGTGTCGACCCGTGGATTGCGACGCTGGCGGCGCTCTGCGCCGGCGCGATTGCCGGGCTTGCGACCGCATCGCTCCACCTGTGGCTCCGCCTCAACACGCTGTTGTGCGGCATTCTGGTGCTGACGATGTTGTTCAGCATCAACATCCAGGTGATGGGCAAGCCCAACATCGCACTGTTTGCCTATGCGACCCTGTTCGACAATCTGCTGGGGGCAATGACCGGCAACCTGACGGCCAGGATTGCGCTGGTTGCGGTCCTGTTGATAGCGGTTCTGCTTGCGCTGTACTGGTTCTTTCAAACCGAAATCGGTATGGCGCTGCGCGCAGTCGGCGCCAGCCAGAGCATGGCGCGCGCCCAGGGCATTTCGGTCGCCCGCTACACGTTGCTGGGTCTTGGGCTTGCCGGCGCGCTGTCGGCGCTGGCCGGCGCGCTGCTGGCGCAGAACCAGGCGTTCGCGGATGTCAGCATGGGATTTGGCGTCCTGGTCAACGGGCTCGCATCGGTTATCGTCGGCGAACAGCTCATCGGTCGTGCGACGCTCGGGCGTCAGCTGGCAGCACCGGTCATCGGCGCCGTCGTCTACTATCAGATCGTGAGCTTCGCGCTTGCCATCGGCCTCCAGCCATCGGACCTGAAGCTGCTGACGGGCCTGTTCGTGATCGCGATGCTCGCAATCCCGGTGCTGGCGGGACGTGGCTCCGTGCTCGGAAGCCGCTGAAGGCGGCTATTGCAGCCGCGGAGTCGCGTTGAGATAGAATTTGCTCATCGCTGGCCGGTATTGATCCATCATTGCCTTGTTGAGATCGAGCGGCGGCTTGGCGTCCGGTGGCATCAGCGAGAAGTATTTCGTGTCCCGGGTGTCGTCCTCGAACTGAGCGCGCGCCTTGGCGCGCAGCTCCGCGGACGTCATGAGGTCGAGAACGGACGCAGCCAACACCTTGGCGCCGACCACCATGCCTTTGTGGGCGATCGTGCTGGTGGGCGTGACCGCTGCGGCCCAGTGATGATAAAGGACCCCTGGCACGCTCGCCGGCGCGCTCTCGAACTCTTGCATGCCGAGTTCGGCGAAATAGTAGATCGAGTCTCCGATCTTGGCCATTTGCTCCGCATTGCGATCGACTACCTGGTAGGCAAGCTCTTTCGGGCCTTCGCCGGCGCTGCTGGAGCCCGTCGGTGCAACAAACGTCACTAAGATTGCGGCGACTGTGGCGCCATGAAGCAGATTGGAGCGCATCGAGGTCCTCAAATGGTTCGTGGATACGACTGGTCTCAACCCTCGGGTTTGATCCTGGCCAGCTTCACCAGCCGGCCCCATTCCCTGATGCTGGCAAGAAACAGCCGCTCGGCCTGATCGGGCGTCGTTGTCAGCGGATCGGCGCCGAAGTTGTTGATAAACTCGCGCGTCATCGGTTGCGCCACGACGTCGACCATCCAGCCGTTGATCTTGTTGATCACCGGCCGCGGGGTTCCGGCCGGCACCATTACGCCGAAAAAGCCAGGAACGTCGAGACCGGTGACACCCTGTTCCTCCAGTGTTGGCGTCGTGGGATCGCTTTTCATCCGCTCCTTCGACCCGACGCCCAGGATCTTCAACCGGTCCTCGCGCGCCTGCGCGTGCGCAAAAACGCCGTCGCTGAACGAATAGTCGAGCAGCCCGGTCTGCAGGTCGTAGAGCGTATCGGGCGCGCTGCGGTAGGGCACCTCGACTGCCCTGAGCTGCAGGATTGTCTTGAACAAGTTGCCCATCAGCCGGCCTGGCGGTGACGTGGTGGCAAAGCTCGCCTTGTCGCCTTTCTGGCGCAGATAGGTGACGAGGTCCTCGACCTTCTTCCAAGGTCGGTGAACATCGACCGTGAGATAGAAGGAGAACCGGAACAGCGTCGCAATCGCCAAGATCTGCTTGTCGAGATCGGGCGGCGTGTTCTTGAACATGAAAATGTTTGCCGCAACCGACGTCGGCGCATGGATGAACATGGTGTAGCCGTCGGGCTTGGCGCGCGCCAGATATTCGGCGGCGATGTTGCCGTTGGCGCCGGGCCGGTTCTCGACCAGGACGGGCTTGCCGGCGCGCGCACGCACTTGTTCGGCAAAAAAGCGCACCCAAACGTCGGCGCCGCTGCCTGGCGGAAACGCGCAAATGACGTGCAGTTCGCGCGCCGGGTAGGGGTCCGGCGTCTGTGCGGCCGCAGGCGATACCGCGAGGGTGAACAATGCGATTGCCGGAGACAGCGCACGCGCGATCCTTCGGACGAACCGGATCATGTCGCCCCAATCCTGTCGCGCCGCCGCCGCGTCCGGCGAGAGGTCATTGCTCCGCTCATACCGTTCGGCATGCCTTATACCACGCGTTGATGCGAACTTCGGAATGCGGAACGCGCAGCCGAGGTTTCCTCCGCCGCAAGTTACCGCCGGATGAACTTGCCTCTCAAGACGACTTGCGAGCACAGATGAGAGGGCTCCCAGTCTGATCAATGTCCAGTGGCGACACGGGCGACGTCCGCCGCATCGCGGGGCGCTGCATTATCACGCCAGATGATGTGCAGGTCGGGACGCAGCAGGATGAGATCGTATCCGTAGATCTCGCGCGCGACCTGGTCGGGAATGTCGAGCTCGCTGACCGGCGCTCCGAACGACTCGAGCGCACCGGCGAGCTGTGACGTGTCATGCTTGGCGCTGCCGAGGCGCAGGATCGTGTATCCCGTGGTCGGAATGCGGTCCTGCATGGCGCTGCCGTCGTCGAGCCAGACGTGCGGCAGCCGCGCGCCTGGCCAGGTCGTCGGCTCGTAGGTGCGAAACAGGTGCTCGGGACCGCCCGGTATGTCGCAGATGACCGGTGAAGCGACATAGCGATAGCCGAGCTCCGCGCCGATCATCTCGTTTGACTTGCGCTGCTCGACGTCAGCAATCGTCGTCAGGATTTCGCGGGTTTGCTGCCCCTCCGGCGTATTGTCGCGGATATTGGGCCGCCACATCGAGCGCCACTTGCGCCGCCCGAGACTGGCGTAACGCGACGCGCCGACGTTGCGATCGCCGATCTGATGGCGCTCGACCTCGTAGGATGCGAGCAGCTTCGGACCGCCGAAGCCCCTGAGCGTCGCTTCGAGCTTCCACCCAAGATCGACCGCGTCTCCGACGCCCGAATTCATGCCTAGTCCGCCCGTTGGGATGACGAGATGCACGGCGTCTCCGGCCAAAAACACCCGGCGATCCTGGTAACGCTCCGCCAACAGTAGGTTTTGGCGCCAGGGATTGCAGGACAGCATCTTGTAGTTGATGGGAATTCCGATGGTCTTTTCGAACTGACGCTCCATCTCGGCGTCGCTGTCAACCGAGGCGTGCACAGTCCAGTATTTGGTCGAATCCTGCATGATCAGGAATGTCGCTTCCTCATCGGCGACGTGATAATGCCGGCCATGACCGGGACCGTTGCCGATCGGAATTTTGTCGAACAGATCCTCGCTGTAATAGAGACCCTGCCGAAACGCGCGCAGGTTTGCTTCGCCGTAGAGTCGGATGCCGAGCGCCTGCCGCACTGCGCTGCTGCCGCCATCGCAGCCGACCAGGTAATCCGAGCGGATCGGCTCGGTCGCGCCGTCCGCCGTTCGCACGGTGGTGGTGACGCCGCCCGGGTCCTGTTCGTGTGAAACATATTCGGTTGACCAGCGCAGACCGACGCACGGCAACGACTCGGCTTCCGTTTTGAGCAGCGGTTCGAGCGTGTACTGCGAAATCAGCTGATACGGTTCGAGCGGGGCGGTGCCGTCGGTCGTAGCGCGAATCGACGCCTCCGCCTCGGCGACCGACGGGTAGGGGAGGCGCAGCAGCGGCGGTTTGGTGAGATCGAGCACAATGTAGACGTCCATCGGAACGTTGCGATCGAGCCCGGCCGCGCGCACCTTCCTGGCGAGCCCCATGCGGCGATAGATTTCCATGGTCCGGGCGTTCACCCGTTCCATCTTCGGCAGGAACGCCGGCCCGCTGCGCTTCTCGACCAGGACCGTGCGGATGCCGCGCTGGCCGAGATCGACGGCAAGCGATAGTCCGACCGGACCGGCGCCAACGATGAGAACCTGCGTGTCCGCCACCCGCACCTCCCAGATCCACCCCGCACACCTGCAGGCGCGGACCTTGCGTTCGTGCCTCCAATAGCGCTCCACTAGGCGCGCATCGACAAGAAAATCGCGCGAGCCCACCCCCTATGAGGTTTGCGCATGCAAATCGACCGGGCCATGACACTCAACGGCTGCTTGAGACTGCGCGGGAACGCAAGGCGGGCCGTCTGGCTGTTGTTGTTCGCCGGCCTTGCTTGGCCTGCACCAAGTCATGACGCGCTGGCGCAACCCGCTGCTCCGCCGGCGCCCGATCAACGCGTGCGCAGCTCCGATCATTCACGCTGGCGCGGCGGCTGGTACCCCTGGGATCCCTACCAGTACCGCGAATACCGTCATGGGGTGCCGATCCTCACCGGCTTTGACATCGAGATTGAACGCGCCCTCGCGCGCATGATGGGCATCGAAATTCTGCTCCCGGATCTGCCCTGGCAAGACCATTTGGCGGCGCTGGCGGCCGGGACCGCCGACGTCGCGGCCGGCGCGACCTACAGCAAGGAGCGTGACGCTTATGAATATTTTTCAAAGCCGTATCGCCGCGAGACCGATGTTCTGATTCTGCCCAGGGGGGCGAGCGGGCGCTATTCGTTCCAGACCGTCGAGCAGATGCTCGACATGTTCGCGAACCAGAAGTTTCGGCTCGGCGTCGTCGCCGGCTTCCTTTATGCCGATGACCGGGTCAACGCGTTCATTGCGGACCCGGCCAACGGCAGCAACATCGTCAAGGCGGCCGACGAGGCCGAAAACCTGCAAAATCTTTTGGCCGGCCGCGTCGACGGCTTCCTTGCCGACCGTATTGCCGCCGCCACCACGGCGTGGCGCCGGCGCGAGGGCGCTCTCATCGAAGAACATCCGTTGCGTTTTTCAACCGACATACATTTCATGTTGAGTCGAGCGACGCAGGCGCCCGAGACGTTGGCGCGGCTCGATGCCGCAATCGACGAACTCAAGCGCAGCGGCGAGCTCCGCCGCATCGCCAATTCCTACGCGCTGCCCGTGCTGATCAACCAGACGCTCGACCGCGATTGGTTCCAGATCCTGGTGCTGGTCGGAACCGCCGCGTTCGCGCTGTCGGGCGTCGTCCTCGCCTATGGCGGCCAATACACGTTGTTTGCCGCGCTGATTCTGGCGAGCCTTCCGGCCGTTGGGGGCGGCGTGGTGCGCGATCTCTTGTTGCAGCGCGAGCCGCTTGGAGTAGTGCGCAATCCCTCAGCCCTACTGACGGTGTTCGCGACGGTGCTCGTCGGAATGGTGGCGATTCGCGTTGTCTCGCGCTTCAAAGTGCTATCGATTGCGCCATATCTGCATGCTCACCGGCAAATCGGCTCGCGTCTAATCGAGATCTTTGACGCCGTCGGCCTGGCGGCTTTTACCGTTGTCGGGGTGGTCGTGGCCCTCGACACGGCGGCGCAACCGTTGTGGCTGTGGGGGCCGATCGCCGCGGTGTTGACCGCGTCGTTCGGGGGCCTGATGCGCGATCTTGTGCGCCGCGACCAGCTCGAAGCGAATCTGCGGGGAGAACTCTACCCGGAGATCGCGATCGTCTGGGGGCTTGCGCTCGCGCTCTTCCTGCAATGGGAAGGCGGCCGCCTGCAGCCTGAGGAAATTCGCCTGGCCGTGATCGTAACGCTTCTGGGCGCGTTCCTGACACGGATCTTTGCCATCATCCGGGGGCTGAAAGGATGGTCATACGTGTGAGGCGTACAAATCGGCGTGAGGCCGGCAACCGTGCGCCCTAATGGCCGGCGGCACTAGCAACCTTTGGCTTGCCAGCATCGTTATAGCCACGAAACAGCGATGACACCGCTATCATGATCTTGTCATAGAGTGCGTGCGGTCGCGATTGATGCGAAGCAAGAGTTTCGAAAAGGAGCACCCGAAATGGCGAATCCCCAGGGGCGTTTTATTTGGCACGAATTGATGACGACGGACACGAAAGCGGCCAAGGCATTCTACGGTAAGGTCGTAGGCTGGGGCGCGCAGGACGTGCCGATGCCGGGCATGACCTACACGCTGTTGATGGCCGGGCAGACGTCGGTCGGTGGGCTGATGGACATTCCGGAGAATGCAAAGAAGATGAACGCACCTCCGAACTGGACAGGTTATATCGGCGTAGAAGACGTCGATGGCACCGTGGATCGGATCAAGAAGCTCGGCGGCATGGTGTATGTCGCGCCGACCGACATCCCCAATATCGGCCGCTTCGCGGTGGTGACCGATCCACAAAAGTCGGCGTTTGCGTTGTTCAAGACTCAAAACGCGCCGCCCCAGGATCACCCGGCTCAGCCGAGTACGCCCGGTCACGTCGGGTGGAACGAACTTTGCGCCGACGACTGGCAGAAGGCATTCGCGTTCTACAGCGGATTGTTCGGCTGGAAGAAAGGCGAGGCCCATGACATGGGGCCAATGGGCACATATCAAATTATTTTGGCGGGCGACCAACCGATTGGGGGCATGTTCAACAAGCCGCCCATGGTGCCGTCTCCGTTCTGGCTCTACTACGTCAACGTCAAATCCATCGATGCCGCGACCGCAAGCGTGAAGGGCAACGGCGGCGAGATCATCAACGGTCCGATGGAAGTGCCCGGCGGCAGTTGGATCGTCCAATGCAAGGACCCGCAAGGCGCGATGTTTGCTCTGGTCGGGCCGCGCAACTAGCGGAGTGAGCCGCGTCAATCGTCGCTGCGCCGGTTGGCGATACCTGCTTCCCGCAAGTCCAGCTCGCGCTCGATGCGGCGTCGCGCTTCATCTTTGAGTTCGCCGGCGCGTGACAGCTTGTTGATGTGCTCGCGCTCGGCTTCGATCAACAGCAGCGCGATCTCGTCGTCGAGTTCGGTGCGTAGCCGGTGATCGTCATCTCCGTCGCTGCTGTGCTTGATGTACCGCAGACGGTCGCGATGATGGTCGCGAGCCTGCCGCACCATGTCGTCGGCAAGCTGCCGCTCGTCGGCGAGTTGATCGATTCGTTCAAGCACTGCCTCGATGGCTTGGCGGCGGGCGTTGAACTCCTGCAGTCGGTCGGTTTGGTGCTCCTCATCGCCTGCCTGAGCAAGACCGAGCCAGCGGATCACCGTCGGCAACAGCAAGCCTTGGCCCACCAACGTGACCAGGATCACGGAAAACGTGAGAAATAGAATAAGGTCGCGATACGGAAACGGTTGGCCATCCGCGGTCGCGAACGGAATGGCCAACGCCGCGGCGAGCGAGACGACACCACGCACGCCGGTGAAGGCGAGCGCGAACGGCCATTGCCAGGGCGGCGATGGGTCGCGGCGACGAAGGCCCGGGAATAGCCAGCGTGGAATATAGGTCGCCGGATACATCCAGACAAAGCGCGCGCCAATCACAACGGCGCTGATGATCACGGCCGATATGGCCAATTCCGCGATCGAGACGTGATGGATGCGCTCGATCAAGGTGCGTGCCTGCAGGCCGGTGATCAGAAATACCATCCCTTCGATAAGATAAATGAGGAAGTCCCAGAAAAAGATGCCTTGCAGTCGCGTGGCCGCGCTGATCAATCGCAGACCGTTCCAGCTGATATAAAGTCCCGCGGTGACGGTTGCGAGCACGCCGGACCCGCCTAGGTAGTCGGGCGGCCAGTAGGCCAGGAACGGCGTCAAGAGCGACAGCGTGACTTCCGTGCGCGGATCGTTGACCCAGCGACGCAGCCGCAGCATCAGCCAACCGACGCCGATTCCCCAGGCGATTTCGCCGGTCACGATGGCTACGAACAGCCCGGCGGCGGTGCCCAAGGAAAACATGTGAACGCTCACCGCCACCACCGCGAACCGGTAGAGAATGAGCGCTGTGGCATCGTTGGCCAGTCCTTCGCCCTCCAGAATGACCAGCAGGCGTCGCGGAATTCGCATGCGGCGCGCGATCGCGAGCGGCGCCACCGCGTCGGGCGGGGACACGATCGCACCCAGCACGAAGCCGACCGCCAGCGGCAAGCCGATCAGCCAATAGGCAGCCAGTGCGACGGCGACCGTGGTGAACACGACACAGCCGATCGCCAAGAGCGAAATCGGGCGCAGATTGAAACGGAACTCGCGCCAGCTCATCGCGACTGCCGACGAGTAGATGAGCGGCGGCAATACCATCATGAGGACGAGTTCAGGCGCGAGCACCACCTCGGGCAACCCGGGGATGAGTGCCAGTACGACCCCGGTCAGTACCAGGATGATCGCGGGAGGGATTTTCAAGCGTGCTGACAGCACCGCGACGGCGGCGGTCACCGCGAGCAGCAGCACGAGAATTTGAACCGTCGATAAGACCATGTGCGCGTCGGTTGGATAACCTGCGGTGCGACGCCAGAGTAGATGACACGACCCGACGCGCGGTCAAATAGGCCGCAATGCGCGCGCCATCGATCGCGAGCGGAATGAGCGTTCACTCGGGTTCAATGCGCGCCAGCCGGGCGTATTCGCGCCATTCGGCCGTCTGCTTGATCAGCAGCGCCTTGAGCGATTCCGAATTGCCCGGCAGGACATCCGAACCGACCGCAGCGTTGAACGCGACCACGTCGGGTTCGACCGCGATCGCGTTGAACCAGGCTTCGAGCTTGTCGCAGATCGGCTTCGGGGTTCTGGCCGGCACATGCACCGACCACCAGGTGATGACATTCATGTTGGGAATGCCGGCCTCCTGCGCGCCCGGAATGTCCGGGGCCGAAGCGAGACGCTTGGCCGTGGTCACCGCCAGCGGCCGGATGCGCGCGGCCTTCAGCTGCGCGTTGATGGTCGTCAGATCGCTGAAGAAAAACGCAAGGTGTCCGCCGAACAGGTCGTTGAGCAGAGGACCCTGCTCCTTGTATTTGACCTCCACGGTCTTGAGCCCGAACGCGGTCTTGTAGATCTCGGCGCTGACCAGGCTGGGCGGGGCGATCGATCCGTAGGATGCGGCGTCGCCCTTGTCTTTCAGATAAGCGGTCAGCTCGGCGACCGACTTGAAGGGGGTCGTTGCCGGGACGCACAGTGCGAAGGCGGATGCGCTGAGCGTCGTGATGTGCTCGAAATCGTTGATCGGATCGTAGCCGAGCTTCTTGAACAGGCTCGGCGCCGCCGCAAGCGTCGAGCTGCCCGGAGCGATGTAGATCGTATAGCCGTCGGGCTTGGCACGCGCGACCATCTCGGTTGCGATATTGCCGAGCGCACCCGGCTTGTTTTCGACGATCACCGGCTTGCCGGTCGCGATGCTGAGCTTGTTCGAATAGAACCGGACCTTGATGTCAGCCCCGGAGCCGGGCGCAAACGGGCAGATCGATCGGATCGGTCCGGCCGGATAGCCCTCCTCGTTGGTATACCCGGTCACCGGCCACAGCGGCATGACCGCCGGCACAAGGCTGGTTGAGCGCAGAAATGCGCGGCGCGTCAGCACCCAGCGTCCTCCCTCGGCCGCGCCCTAAAGTGGCGGCACGCTCTGAGCATGCCGGAACACGTTGTCGGGATCAAAGGCCGCCTTGATTTGGCGTAGCCGCGCGAGATTAGCCCCCCAATACGCCTGCGCCCAGTCCACGAGGTCGAGATCGCAGTAGTTCACGTAGGCCCCGCCCGACACGTAAGGACGCATGGCGGCATAGAGGTTTCGCATGCTCGCGAGATGCGCCGCGCTGTCGCCGGCATTCGCCCACTCGGAATAGTATTGAATGCAGAACCGCGTTCCGGCGCGGTGCGCAAACGCCGTGGCGTCGTTTGCCACGCGGCCAATTGCGCCGCCGTAGGAATCGCAGATCGCAACCACCGAGCGAGTCTGCTGGAGTTGGGTCAGGAAGGTGTTCACGCCGTCGTCGGTGAGCGGCGTGGTGACATAGTCCGACTTGGCCTTGAAGTAGGTCGGCTCTGGCGGCGGGCCGAAGAAATATTTGGCCCCTGATAAAAACGACATCGACCGGATGCGCAACGCCGACGCCGGCTGCGCGACATCGAGCAACGCCCGCAGCTCGCGGCGCAGCACCGTTTGCGAGCCGGTCGATTGGCCCGCGCAATGCAATTCGATCTTGCCGTCTGCCTGCCCGTTGATGCGCATGAAGGTCGTGATCGACGAGGGCGCGTGCGGCGCCCACGCCTGCCAGGCCTTGAACAGCCTAGCCGCGCGTGCCTGCGACAACACCCAGGTGACGCCGAGCACCTGGATCCGGCTGATCGGGTAGATTGCGAAGCGGAACTTGGTGACCGCGCCAAAGCTTCCGCCGCCGCCGCCACGCACCGCCCAGAACAGATCCGGGTTATGCTGCGCATCGGCTTCGATGATGGTGCCGTGCGGATCGACCAGCTCGAGCCATTGCAGGCTGTCGCAAGCGAGCCCGTATGGCCGCCCGATCAGGCCAAACCCGCCGCCGAGCGCATGTCCGGCGATGCCGACGGTCGGACAGCTTCCGCCCGGAAATCCAAATCCCGCAGCTCCGATCGTCTCGTAGACCGGCGCGAGCGTTGCGCCCGAGCCGACCGTCATCGTGCGCGCGCCGCGATTGAATTCGATGTGGTTCATCAAGCGGGTGTCGATGACAACGCTCGCGCTTTGCGAAAAACCCTCGTAGCTGTGCCCGCCGCTGCGTAGCGCAAACGGCAGGCTGTTGGTGCGGGCCCACTCGACCATCGCGGACACCGCGTTCGAGGTCTTGCAAAGCGCGCGCAACTTCGGGCGCAACAGTACGCGTTCGTTGCTGGCCGGCTCGTAGGTGTCGTAGCCCGGATCTCCGGGCTGCAGCAGCAACGCATCGCTCGCCGGCAGATTCGGCGGGCTCGGTAGCGGGGTGTCCTGTGCCGATGATCTGCCGAGGATCGCCGGTCCGGACACGAGACCTGCCGCGATCCCCTTTAGCGTGCTGCGTCGAGAGAGGTTGCGCGTCATGCGGTGCTCCGGCCGTCGATCGCCTGTCCATCATACCCACATCACGCATGCTAAAGGCGGCTTGCGTCTGAAGCGGCATCAGGCGAAACCTTGCACGATCTTATGCGCTGAGACCGTGATGGCCCTCACACTTGAACCCGGCACTCTGATCGTTGCCTCCGCGTACCCCGATCCGCCGTTCGAAGTCGTGACCGACGGATTGCCCGGCGGCTTCGACCTGGAGCTCATGGGGGCCGTCTGCCGCGAGCTTGAGCTTACAATGCGGGCCGTGCGCTATGCGGGCAGCGATTTCAACGGTATCTTCGACGGCCTCGGCGACGGACGCTATGACGCGGTCATTTCGGGAACGACCATCACCCCCGAGCGCGCCAAGCGGGTCTTGTTTTCAAAACCGTACCTCGTGTTCAACCAGGCCGTCGCGATCAATCGGGAGCGCACCCAGCGCGTCGCCACGGTCGCCGACCTGCGCGGTCTCGTTGCCGGCATCCAGCACGGCAACACGTCGGACTTTGTCGCCAGGCGCCTTAAGGACGAGGGGATCATCGCCGACATTCGCTATTACGCGTATGACGACATCGGATCCGCGCTTGACGATCTCGAAGCGGGCCGCATCGGGCTCGTCATCAAGTTGTTTCCGGTGATCTCGTGGCTAGTCAAAGATCGGCCCAAACTGGCGGTCGCCCTGCAGGTGCCGACCCATGAGGAACTTGGGATCGCGGTTGCGAAGAACAATGAGCCCTTGTGCGAAGCCATCGACCGCGCTCTCGACGAGGTGAAGCGAAACGGTACATTTGCCGCACTTACGGCGCGCTGGTTTGCGGCTTAGTGGCGGGTCGGCAATCGAGGTTGCAACATGCTGCGGGCATTCAAATTCTTCACCGGGCCGGATAATGCCTCGCACGTACGCGAGGGTACGATCGACCTGAGTGCGCGGACCGACGTGCTTGCGATCCACTTTCAGGAGAGCCCGGCGCATTCATCTTACGATTGGCATACGGCGCCCGAGCAGCAATACGTGATCACATTGAGCGGCACGCTCGAGTTCATCACCCGGGACGGCGAGAAATTCGTGTTGCGGCCGGGTGATGTGCTGGTCGCGGACGATACCATTGGCACCGGCCATCGCTGGCGGTTGATCGACGACCAACCTTGGCGCCGGGCCTATGTGGTGTTGAAGCCGGGCGCCAAGGACGCGTTCGTGGCAAAGTCCGGCGGCTGACCGTAACACTCGCATCCGAGAGGCGCCGCGCCGGCAGACGTGCGGAGCGGCCCCTCGCAAAACACACGGTGACGACATGAACGACAAGACTGCAATGCCCCCCGCTCGCTTCGACGCTCCGGGACGCGGACGCATTTACGACAGCATCGTTGAAACGATGGGCAACACGCCATTGGTTCGCGTGCGTCGCTTGTGTGAGGCCGAAGGGATCAAGGCCGATGTGCTGCTGAAGCTGGAGTTCTTCAATCCGCTCGCCAGCGTCAAGGATCGCATCGGCGTCAACATGATTCTGGCGTTGGAGCAGCAGGGCAAGATCAAGCCGGGCTCGACCCTGATCGAGCCGACGTCGGGCAATACCGGCATTGCACTGGCCTTCGTCGGGGCGGCGCGCGGGTATCGGGTGATCCTGACCATGCCGGATTCAATGTCGATCGAGCGGCGCAAAATGCTGGTGTTTCTCGGGGCTGAGCTGCACCTCACCCCGCGCGAGCAGGGGATGAAAGGCGCGATGGCGCGCGCCCAGGAGCTGCTCAAGGAAATTCCCGGCTCGGTGATGCCTGGTCAGTTCACCAATCCTGCCAATCCGGAGGTCCATCGCAAGACGACGGCCGAGGAAATCTGGCGCGACACCGCCGGCGCTGTGGACGTGATCGTCTCCGGCGTTGGAACCGGCGGCACGTTCACCGGAGTCTCCCAGGTCCTCAAACCACGCAAACCCACGCTGAAGATGGTCGCCGTCGAACCGGAGCTCAGCCCGGTTCTGTCCGGAGGCACGCACCGTCCGCATCCCATTCAGGGGATCGGCGCGGGCTTCATCCCCGAGGTGATGGATACCAAGCTGATCGACGAGATCGTCACAGTGAGCAACGACGACGCGATTGGCATTGCGCGCAAGCTGGCGAGCGCCGAAGGAATCCCGTGCGGAATTTCGAGCGGTGCCGCATTGGCGGCAGCGTTCAAGATCGCACGGCGGCCGGAAAGTGCCGGAAAAATGATTGTCACCGTCATTCCCGACTTCGCCGAGCGCTATATTTCAACGGTGCTGTTCGAAGGGCTGGGGACGTAATGATAAGGACTTACCGGGTCAGCACACGCGCCGCCCGCGAACCCAAACGCACCGAGTCACGGGACGGCCGGCCACGGCTCGTCGGCGCACCACGACGACAGCTGGCTCGACGACGGATGCGTTGCGGACGGATAGATTGAGCGCTGCTTCCCCACCACCGAGTAGCGCTCCGGCCTGGGTCGCAGCGGCTGCGAACACGAGTCCAATCACAAGCGCGGCGATGCTTCCCAGTCTGAACGTCGTAGTCATGGGCGCTCTCCGTTCGGCATAGACCGCAATTCGCGACCCCCAAGCTGAGCAATGATAGGCATTCTGCCAATGGGTTGGAAGCGGCGCACGGGTGTGCGCGTTGCGCGCCGCTCTACCGCGTTGCAGCCTCGGCATCCTGCCGGTGGGCCTTGTCGCGATAATGGCGGTCGGCCTGGTACATCAGATCCCAAATCACGGGATCGCGGTCTCGGGTCGGCAACGGATCGTGATCCCAGTAGCCGTAACGATCCTCGCCGCTCATCAAGGTGGCGGCACGCCGGCCAGTCGTTGATTCGACATGCGCCGGGATGAACATCATCGCAAAGCCGATCCGGCGATCATCCGACGTGTTCGGCTCCGAGCTATGAAACAGATGGCCGTGGTGGATCGAGAACTCGCCCGGCTTGAGCACGATATCGACGGCGGACGTCTCATCGACATCGACCAGCGCCTGACCGCGCGACAGCAGGTTGTCCTTATCGTGGGTTTCGACGTGCTTGTGGGTACCGGTGCGGTGCGAGCCCGGAACCGCGCGCATGCACCCGTTGTGGCGCGTGACCTCGTTGAGCGCGAGCCAGGCCGTGATGATGGTCGGCGGCTTCAACCCGAAATAGGCGTGGTCCTGGTGCCAGCTCACGAACTTGCGGTCCTGCGGATCCTTGATCCAGAACCGCGACGCCATGATGAACAAGTCCGGGCCCGCAAGGTCCGCGATTGCGCCGAGGAGGCGCGGGTGACGGGCGAGGCGCCAAGCCCAATCGAAGTAGAGATGCCCCTTGATGTGAATTGTCTCGACCGCCGAACGACCGGTCTCCGCCTCGTAGGCCTCGAGCCGCCGGCGGCAGTCGGCGGCCTCATCGGGCGATATCGCAACCACCGGCGAGACGAAGCCAGCCTCCGCGAAGGTCCGGACCTCACGTTCGCTCAGTACCTTCGGCATGCACTCCTCCCGGGAGCGTTTTGACAATGGTTCTCACTTTATGATCGACTATAGCCGGCGACAAAATCAGATGAACCCCTACAATTTGGGTTCGGGAGGACCATTTCGATGAAAACCTTGGCCACAGCGGCGGCCCTCACCGGTTTAATCGCTGCCCTGAGCACCGGCGCGTTCGCGGAGGACAGTGTCAAGGTCGGCGTTCTGGTGGGCTACTCGGGCATCTCCTCGCTCAGCGGCCAGCAGACCGACGCCGCCATCAAATTGTTCCAGAAGAAGTATGGCGAGGCGCCTGGCGGCAAGAAAATCGAATTGATCCGGCGCGACACCACCGGTCCCAATCCTGAGGTCGCCAAGCGGCTCGTGCAGGAAGCCGTGACCCGCGACAAGGCGCGGATCCTGATTGGGCCTGATTTCACCCCGAACACGCTCGCGGCGGCCCCGATCGTCACCGAGGCCAAGGTCCCGACAATGGTTATCGGTGCGGCGACGACGGGCATCATCGAGAAGTCGCCGTACTTCACCCGCACCTTCTTCGCGACCCCGCAGCAGTGCAAGCCGCTCGCCCCCTATGCGGTGAAGAACAATTGGAAAAAAGTTTACGTGATGGTGGCTGACTTTGCGCCGGGCCACGACTGCGAGAAGTACTACACCTCGGCCTTGACGGAAGCCGGCGGCACCGTCGTTGGCAACGTCCGCATCCCGCTCAGCAATCCGGAATTCTCCGCCTACATGCAGCGGATCAAGGATTCCAAGCCCGACGCTTTGTTCATCTTCATGCCGTTGGGCGAACCGAGCATCGGCGCGCTGCGCGCCGTCAACGACTCCGGGTTGAAGGCATCGGGCGTCAAGATTCTGGCCGTCGGCGACACTACGGACGAGACCTACGTCGACGCGGTCGGCGATGCGGCACTCGGCACGATCACCACGGGGATTTATTCGACCCAGCACGACTCGGCGATGAACAAGGAGTTCGTCAAGGACTTCGAAGCGCTCAACGGCAAGTCGCCGCGCATCGGCTGGACCGCGATCTCGATCTGGGACGCGTTCCGGCTGGTCTATGACGGCTTGGCCGCGCAGTCCGGGAGCAGCTTCGACCCCGACAAGTTCATGGCGTTCGTGCACGGCCGCTCGTTCGAGAGCCCGCGCGGCCCGATTACCATCGACAAGACCACCGGCGACATCATCCAGAACATCTATATCCGGCGCACCGACAAGATCGACGGCGTTCTACAGAATGTCGAGATCGCCACGCTACCAAACGAAGGGTTCAAATAATCCTGCGGTACGGGTGGAGCATCCATGACCTCAGTGTTGACGGTGCTCTTCAACGGCGTGGCGTACGGAATGCTGCTGTTCATCATGTCGGTCGGCCTGTCGGTTACGATGGGCATGATGAACTTCGTCAACCTTGCGCAAGCGAGCTTTTCGATGCTGGGTGGCTACGTCATGGTAGCCGTCACGCAGCAGCTCGGGATCCCGTTCCTGGCAAGCCTGCCGATTGCGTTCATCGTGGTCGGGATCGTGTCGCTGGTGCTCGAACGCGTGGTGTTTCGGCACTTCTATGGCACCGATGATCTAACCCAGGTCCTGCTGACGATCGGGTTGATTTTCATGTCGATCGCGATCGTCACCTATTTCTGGGGCAGCACCTACCAACAGGTCAGCGTGCCGGCCTGGCTGACCGGCCAGCAGGACGTGCTCGGGTTCACGCTCGAGCGCTATCGCATGTTTCTGGTGGCGGTGGGCGGGGCGCTGGCGCTCGTGCTGGTGTTCGGGCTGGAGCGGACCCGGTTCGGGGCGATCGTGCGGGCCTGCGTCGACAATAATCGCGTCGCGCGCGCCTGCGGTCTCAATACCGACTTGGTGTTTGCCTTAACGTTTGCCATTGGCGGCGGGCTTGCAGGACTCGCCGGCGCACTGGCGGCCAACCTTCTCGGCATCGATCCGAATTTTCCACTGCGGTACCTGGTGTATTTGCTGATCGTTGTCTCGGTCGGCGGCATGGGAACGATCAGCGGAACGCTGATCGCTGGCCTCGTTTTGGGGATCGGGGACGTCGCCTGCAAGTACTACGTGCCGGAGCTCGGGGGATTCGTGATCTACGCGATCACGGTCGCGGTCATGCTGTGGCGGCCGCACGGGCTGTTGGGGCGGCGGGCATGAGTTCGCTCAGTTCTCACGCGCCGCCGTTGTCAGGACGCCAGTATTTCGCATCCATCGCACGCTGGGGCCCGGGCGAGATCATCTTCTGGGCGGCTCTGCTGGCGGTGTTCTTCGTCCCTGACGCGAACCTCCCGCTCTACGGGCAGATCGTGATCTGGGGCCTGTTCGCGATGTCGCTCGATCTGCTGCTCGGTTATCGCGGCATTCCCTCCGTGGGCCACGCTGCGTTCTTTGGGATCGGCGCCTACACCGCCGGCTATCTCGGCAAGTTCGGGTGGACCGAGCCGATCAGCGGACTGCTACTGGCCTCAATCATCGCCGGGCTCGTCGGTTGGCTCACCGGCCGCCTCATCCGGCGGGTGAGCGGCATAGCGCTGTTGATGGTCACGCTCGGTCTCAATCTGATCCTCTACGATATCGTGCACCGTCAGAGCGATCTCACCGGCGGCGACGACGGTCTGCAGGGAATCGTGATCGCTCCCGTGCTCGGCTTGTTCCGGTTCGATATCTACGGCCGCACCGCTTATCTCTACGCGCTTGCCGTGACGTTTGTGTTGTTCCTGGTGGCACGTGCGCTCGTCAAGTCGCCGTTCGGCTTGGCGCTGCTGGGCGCGCGCGAAAATCCGCGCCGCATGATTACGCTCGGCACGCCGATCGAGCGCGACGTATCGACGGTGTTCGCGATCGCGTGTGCAATCGCGGGCGCCGCCGGCGCCTTACTTACGCAAACCACGCAGTTCGTCTCGCCGGCCACCTTGTCGTTCCAGCGTTCCGCCGATGTGCTGGTGATCCTGATTATCGGAGGCACCGGCCGGCTCTACGGCGGATTTATCGGCGCAATCGTGTTTCTGTTGCTGCGCGACTGGCTCGCCGCGCTCAGCCCGGTCTACTGGTACTTCTGGATCGGTCTCTTGCTGGTTGTCGTCGTGGCGTTCTTTCGGAGGGGGATCGTGCCGTCGGTCGAGACGCTGGCGCAGCGCCTGCGCCGACGATGACGGATGCGGCTTCCGATCAGTCGGTACTTGAGACGCGCGACCTGCGCATGGCGTTCGGCGGTCTTGTTGTCTTCGAGAATCTGAATTTCTCCCTGCGACGCGGCGAGCGGCACGCCATTATCGGCCCGAACGGCGCCGGCAAGACGACCTTTGTGAGCCTCGTCACCGGGTTGTTGCGGCCGAGCGGGGGTGACGTGATGTTCAACGGCAGTGTGATCACGCACGCTTCGCCGCAGCAGCGCGTGAAAGCCGGCATTGCGCGCACGTTCCAGATCAACTCGCTGTTCAAGGCGCTCAACCCGCTCGCGTCGCTCGTCATCGCGCTGGCCGAACGCGAGGGCAGGGGCGGCATCTCGCTCCGCTCGGTGGCACGGCAAACAGGCTTGATCGAGGAGGCGAGCGCACTGCTTGCAAAATTCGGCCTCGCGGACGATGCGTTGGTGACGACCGAAAAGCTGCCCTATGGCAAGCAGCGGTTGCTCGAAGTCGCGCTGGCGCTGGCGCTGCGGCCGCAACTGCTGCTGCTCGACGAGCCGGCGGCGGGGCTCTCGACCGAACAGGGGCACGAGCTGTTTCGCCAGTTGGCGATCCTGACCGGGGACACCACGGTTCTGTTCATCGAGCACGACATGAACCTCGTGTTCCGCTATGCGGATCGCGTGTCGGTGTTCGCGGCCGGCGCGCTGGTGGTGCAGGACACGCCCGAACGCGTGCGCAATCACCCGCGCGTGCGGGAGGTCTACCTTGGCGTCTGACGTCCCGGCGCTCGCGGTCAACGGCCTGCTCGCCGGGTACGGCCAGGCCCGCGTGCTGCACGGCGTCGACTTGGCGGTTGCCCGCGGCGAGATGGTGGTCGTGATCGGCCGCAACGGCGTCGGCAAGACCACACTGATCGAGACGTTGTGCGGTTTGACGACGCTGCAGGGTGGCGAGATTTTTCTCCACGGTGCGCGGGTCGAGGCACTGCCTGCGCACCGCCGCAGCCGGCTCGGGCTCGGGTGGGTGCCGCAGGAGCGCGAGGTATTCGGGTCGCTGACGGTTGAGGAAAACCTCGCCGTTGTGGCGCGGTCGGGTATTTGGGCGATCGACAAGCTCTACGATCTGTTTCCGCGTCTTGGTGCGCGCCGCCGCAATTCGGGGGTTCAGCTCTCGGGCGGCGAGCAGCAAATGCTCGCCATCGCACGCGCGCTCGCGACCAACCCGTCAGTTCTGTTGTTGGACGAACCGGTGGAAGGGCTCGCACCGCTCGTCGTGCAGGAGCTGGTGGCGGCGATCGCACGCATGCGCGCGAGTGGCGATCTGGCGATCCTGATGGTCGAACAGAAGTTCGAGATCGCGCTCGCGAACTCGGATCGCTGCCTGGTCATGGACCGCGGCGAGATCGTGCACCGCTGCGCCAGCAAGGACCTCCTGCATGATCATGCGACGCTCGACCGCCTGATCGGGGTGGCAGAATGATCCGGCTTTTGGTCGCGCTAGGAGGATGCTGAAAAGCTCCTCGGCCGTCGTTCCCGGGTCGGACACAGCAAGGCCCCCGCGTGCGAGCGCGCGGGGTGCTGGGCCAGAACGCCTAACAACAACTAGATCGAATATGCACCCGATTTATCCACTGGCATTCGGTCGTCTACATCGGTGACACGTGGATGTGATCGCCGCCGGTTACCGTCTTCACGTTCCGTTGAGTGGGGTGGTGATTCATCAACCGTTCCGTCGGGAATAACCATCGAGATCCCCGAGTCAGGTGCACAAGCGACGAACGCGCTGCCGACGCGCGATTGCGTGGCACGCACGCCGTCTGTTGGCTGGCGACGCCAGCGGAATGGAGTGATTGCGCTGTCTTGATCGGTCTGCAACTCGATGCCTTGGTCTGAGTAGCAAATTCGAAGCTCACTGCATTGCTCAGTCATTGGGGGTTGGGTCTGTGCACGATGGCTTGAAGCTTGAACAGACGGAGCTCGGCGCTGCGAAGCGGCCGACTCGGTACGCCAACCTTGCGCTGCAAGGCGGAGGCGCTCACGGCGCTTTTACCTGGGGCGTGCTCGATCGGCTCCTGGAGGAGCCGAGCTTCGCAATCGACGGTATCAGCGCAACGAGTGCGGGAGCGGTCAATGCCGCGGTGCTCGCCCATGGCCTGACAGTTGGCGGCCGCGAGGGTGCGAAAACAGCGCTATTCGATTTTTGGCGCCGGATGGCGGAGAGCGCGACGCCGAGCTTTCTTCAGCCGTCGTGGTACGACCGGTTGACCAGCAACCACGGCTTGGAGCATTCACCGGGATATTTCTTTTTCGACCTAATCTCCCGAGTGCTGTCGCCGTATCAGTTCAACCTATTCAACATCAATCCGCTCCGGTCCGTCCTCGACGGGATTGTCGACTTCGACCGCCTGCGACGCGAATGCGCCGTCAAGCTCTTTTGCTGTGCAACGAATGTCCGTAGCGGCAAAGCACGCGTCTTCACCAACAGCGAGATCTCGGTGGCATGTGTGCTTGCGTCGGCGTGCCTGCCAAATCTCTATCACGCCGTCGAGATCGATGGCGAGCATTACTGGGACGGTGGCTATATAGGCAATCCGGCGCTCTTCCCGTTGATCTATGGTTGTGAGACCCGCGACATCATCATCGTCCACGTCAATCCGACCGAGCGCCACGATGTGCCCATCACCGCGCCTGACATCCTGAGTCGGATCAACGAGATAAGCTTTAACTCCTCGCTCATGCGGGAAATGCGGGCGATCGCATTCGTTACAAAACTCATTGACGATAAATCCGTCGGCGACGGCGCCCTGAAACGAATGCTGATTCATGCAATCGACGCGGACGACGTGATGCGCGGGCTGAGAGTCAACAGCAAACTCAATACGGATTGGAAGTTTCTTACCTATCTCCACAAGATCGGCCGCGAGCGTGCGGACCTTTGGCTCGGGTCGCGTCTCGACATGCTCGGCGTCGAGTCCACGGTGGATGTCCGTGCGAAATATCTGTGAACACAGATCGTAGTGACTTCGCCAGGAGGCAAATATGGCGAAAAGCTCGTCTGCCAAGGCATCGTCGGAAGCCAACAAGGTTAAGGCAGCCAACAACGCGTATTACAAGGCGCTTTCAGCGCGCGACATGTGCGCAATGGAAAAAGTCTGGTCGTGCGCGCCAAATAACATTTTGATTGCGCCGCCAACTAATCCAGTTACCCACATCGGCTGGGAAGCAATCAGAAGGAATTGGGAGGGCTATTGGCCGACGTTTAGTCGGTTCAGTGTTTCCATGGTTGTGACCGCGGTCAATGTCAACGGGCCCGTGGCCTGGGTACACGGCATCGAAACATCGCATCGGCGCGCGAAATCTGGCGACGTAACTAGTAGTCGCAACTATGGCACGAACATTTTTGTAAATCGCGACGGCGGTTGGCTGCTGGAGTTTCACCAGTCAGCTTTAATCCCAGAAGTTCGTGAAGCTTCAAGCCGGGGCTCTCGGTGACTCGAATTTTTACGCCGTTCCACGCCTCGCAAAACTCCGCCGAGCATGAGTCCGCTTATGATGTTGTGGATTTTCAAGTCGCCAAGCGGCTATTGATTGATCTGCCAAAGAAACCCCCAGCGATCTTGCCCCCAGTACGCGCAATAAGCTGATGGCAAGCCCCGCGATCATCGCTTGGAGCGAGGACTGCCGCGCTACAGCAGCGCCTGCAGCTGCTGCAGCTCGGCGCCGTTGAGGTCGGACACCGCCCAGTAGGTCAGCCCGTTGCGGGTCCAGGTCAGGAGATTGTAGCCCTTGACCGGGATCAGCCGCGCCGCGGCGTCGCCGGCGTGCGCTGATGGCCACACAAACACGTCCACGGTGTGCAGGCGGCGCTTGTAGACAAGCGCGGCGACGCGGCGCCCGTCGATGTAATCGAGGCGTGCGCCGGCGAGCGGGAAGCCTTCGGCGGCCGGATCCTTCACCTCTGGAGCAAACTCGACCCGGCCGTTGAACCAGGGCTTCACGCTGTGCGGGTCGCCCGACGCGACCTGAATCGGACTGTCCTGCAACAGCGAGCGCACGTGCGCGGAGAGCACGTCCTGTTCAATGCGCGCCTCGCTGTCCATGTATCGGGTCATCGTCCAGGTGCCGAATACGGCGATCAGACAGACCGCCGCCATGGCGGCAAGCTGCCGGACCCACGGCTTGCCGCGGACCAAAGCCGGGCGCTGTTCAGCCTCCGCCTGCGCCAATGCCTGGCGCACGCGCGTCTCCACGCGCGCCGGCAGGATCTCGCGGCCCGCGCTCTTGAGCTGCTGGCTCAGCCGGCGGAAGTCGGACTGCACGCCGGCACAGGCCGGGCACGCGGCCATGTGCTGGCGCAGCTCGCCAACGCTGACGTCCGACGCTTCGCCATCGATGCTGGCGCTGATCAGCGCTTGCGCCTCATCACATTGCATCTTGTTCTTCCTTTTCGATCAACGCGCTGAGCCGCGTTCGCAGCTCGCCGCGCGCGCGCGACAGTCGCGACATCACGGTCCCGACCGGTGCGCCGATGACGTCGGCGATTTCGTTGTAGGAGAGCTCTTCGAGCTCGCGCAGCACCAGCACCTCGCGAAACGCGGGCGCGAGCCCGGCGAGCGCGGTGAGCACGCGGGCTCGCTCCTGCGCTCCGATCAATAATGCTTCCGGCGACGGCTCTTCCGAAGCGATGAAGGCCTCGCCGACGGCGTCGCCGGCGCGCGGCGCAAATGCCTCCTCGATCGACACCACGTTACTCGCGCGCTTTCGCCCCGCCAGCCAGCGGTAGGCCACGTTGCGCACGATGGTGAACAGCCAGGGCTTGATGTCGCCGCCCCGGAATGTCGCAAAGCTCCGGAACGCCCGCACAAACGCGTCCTGAACGATGTCTTCGGCGTCCGGCCGGCTGCGGACCAGCCAATACGCCAGATTGTGCGCCGCATCGAGGTGCGGCAGCGCAAGCTGCTCAAAGGTCGTTCGCGAGCTCATGCCAAGCCCTCAAGTGCCCGGTTTCCGAAGTACATGGCGCCACACTCTGACACGAACTTCGGAATACAAGCGGGCACTAGCAAATAATTGATTCTAGTGCCGCTTTTCGATTTGAAGTTCCTGGACGACGTTGCGGCATATGGTGCAGGATCTTCAAATCGGCGGCACTAGTGACCAGTCCGCAGACCGCCATGTGAGGTGGACTCCGGACGGCGCGAATTTATTCCCGGGATGCCGCAAATCCAGAGGACACCCCGGAATAAACCTTGCCACCCTCGAGTCTAACAGGGATTGTTCGCGCAGGCGCCGAAGACCAACTGAGGCGGACCATGGCGTTGCAACAACTCGAGGCGGCCGGCGCGTGGCTTGGCCGTCTGTTGCTGGCCGCAATCTTCCTGCATGAGGCCTGGGCCAAGCTCACGGCCTATGACGCCGCCGTGGCCTACATGCAAGCCTTCGGCTTGCCCGGCTGGCTGCTGCCGTTTGCGATCGCGGTCGAGCTCGTCGGCGGCCTCCTCGTCATCGCCGGCCTTTACACCAGGATCGCGGCCCTGGCCTTGGCGGTCTTCTGCGTGGCGACGGCGGTGATCTTTCACACCAAGTTCGGCAATCGCAACGAGCTCTTGCATTTCGAGAAGGATCTGGCGATCGCCGGCGGTTTCCTGGTGCTGGCGGCGCGCGGCGCCGGCGCCTGGGCGCTCGACGCACTGCGGGCTCGCGCTAAGCCCTAAACTACCGACACCCTAGATGCGCGCCGCAACCAGCAGGATCAGAATCTCCGCGACTTGTTCGAGCGCACCCAGAACATCACCGGTCTGACCATCGATCTGACGCAGGCTCACCCGCGCCACGACGGCGGCGGCGATGAGGACGAGCACCACCGCGATCAGTCCGGACGCCGGGCCCAACGCGACGCCGACCGAAACAGCACCGAGCACCGTGGCAACGACGACGCTTGCCGCGGCCGGGCGGCCGGTGTCGGCGGACAAGCCGTCGCGCCGCGCCGGCGCCACGAACCACATGAACGCCGGCAGGATCGCCCGCGCGCCGATGTGCGCGGCCAACAGCGCATAGGCCACGCGGGTCGGCTCCATCAGGCTTGCCAGCGCGCCGGCGCGCAGCAGCACTGACAGCGCCAGCGCGCAGACCCCGTAGGTGCCGATGCGGCTGTCGCGCATGATCTCGAGCTTGCGCTCGCGGGTCGCGCCGCCGCCGAACCCGTCCGCAACGTCGGCGAGGCCATCCTCGTGCAGGCAGCCGGTTGCAGCGATCGTCGCGGCAACGCCTAGGGTTGCGGCTACCAGCGGGGGCAAGCCCAAGCGCGCCGCAAGCCAGTAGGCGGCGGCGCCAAAAACACCCACGGCGGCACCCGCGATCGGCAGCGCCCACAGCGCGCGGGCCAGATCCGGTCCGGCGGTCGCGGAGCCGGGACTAAGCGGAAGCCGGGTCGAAAAGCTCAGTGCGACTTTGACATCGGCAGCAAGGTCGGCGAGCGTCGGCATTTGCGCTGTCATCGGCGGCGGCGGTCACTTGGCGACATTGTCGTTCCATACTAATGACATTGGCCGGCAGGCGTAACACGGAGTAGCCGATGACCATGTTCTCCTCCTTCGCGGAACTGCGCGTTGCATGTCTCGATCTGCCGATGGGACATCCAGCCGCGGCGGCGGCTGTGGCAAATCGCGAAGCGCAGCTCACCAAGCCGCCGCGCAGCCTCGGACGTCTGGAAGACCTCGTG
The DNA here is from genome assembly GCA_051985675.1 of Xanthobacteraceae bacterium. Classification (GTDB taxonomy): domain Bacteria; phylum Pseudomonadota; class Alphaproteobacteria; order Rhizobiales; family Xanthobacteraceae; genus JAFAXD01. The sequence continues at coordinate 53,500 of JBPYFJ010000092.1, forward strand.
GCCTGGCTCGCGCAGTGGCAGGGACGGAATCCGCCGCGTCTCGACGATATCGAAATTTTGGTGTTTGCCGGCAACCACGGCGTGAGCGCACAGGGCGTCTCCGTTTATCCGGCCGAAGTCACCGTCCAGATGGTTGCAAACTTTGCGGCCGGCGGCGCCGCCATCAATCAGTTGGCACGGGCGGCGGGCGCCGGTTTGCGCGTTATCCCGCTCACGCTTGATCGGCCGACCGCGGATTTCACGCAGGCGACCGCGATGGATGAGCGCGAGTTCCTGGCCGCGGTCGCGACCGGATACGATGCGGTGCGGCCGCAGACCGACCTCGTCTGTCTTGGTGAAATGGGCATCGGCAACACCACGGCCGCGGCCGCCATCGCCGCGGCGCTGTTCGGGGGCGGCGGGACGCGCTGGGCCGGCCGCGGCACTGGCGTCGATGATGCGCGCCTTGCGCACAAGCGCGCCGTGATCGATCAGGGGCTCGCACGTCATGCCGATCTGCTGGGCGATCCGCTGCGGCTTGCGGCCGCGCTCGGCGGGCGCGAACTTGCCGCCATCCTCGGCGCGGCGCTCGCGGCGCGCAAACATCGCATTCCGCTCTTGCTCGATGGCTTTGTCTGCACGGCGGCGGTTGCGCCGCTCGCTAAGTTGCGCGCCGACACGCTCGGGCACGCGGTTGCGGGCCACGTCTCGGCCGAAGCCGGGCACCGGTTCCTGCTCGAAGCGCTAGGACTGTCTCCGCTGCTTAATCTCGACATGCGGCTCGGCGAGGGATCGGGCGCGGCGCTTGCGATCCAACTCGTGCGCGCCGCACTTGCGTGTCATACCGGCATGGCGACGTTTGCGGAGGCGGGTGTGTCGGACAAGCCGCCCGACGAGGCCAACGAAACGCAGGCCGGGTAAGCCCTCGCGATTCACCACACGAGTTTTCATTCCACCTTGACGTTGGCGGCCTTCACGACCCCCGCCCACAGCGCATATTCCTCGACGAGCAATTCACCAAACTCGCGCGGCGTTCCGATCTTGACGTCGGCGCCGAGCGCGTCGAGCCGCGCGCGCGTCGCAGGATCCTTCAGGCTCTCGCGAAAAGCGGCATTGAGTTTGTCAATGACATCGACGGGGGTTCCGGTGGGGGCCACCACGCCGAGCCAGAAAGGCGCGACCAGCTTCGGAAAACCTGCTTCTGCCGTGGTCGGCACGTCCGGCAATTTCGCGGAGCGCGCGACCGTGGTGATGGCGATCGGCCGCACCCCGCCGGATTGGATGTGCGGCAGGACAGTCGTTGAGGGATCGGTCGCAATCTGAATCTCGCCGGCCAGCAAGGCCGCAAGCATTGGCGCCGTGCCGCGGTAGGGCACGTGCACGAAGTTAGTTCCGGTTTCGAGCTTGAACAACTCGGCGAGCAGGTGTGTCCCGGTGCCGAACCCCTGCGAACCCCAGCTCAGCTTGCCCGGATTGGCTTTCGCGTAAGCCGCGACGTCGGCGAGCGATTTCACCGGCAGGTCGGGATAAACGCAAATGTATTGTGGCATTTCGACGAGCTTGGCGACCGGCGTGAAATCCTTGAACGGGTCGTAGCCGATGTTCTTGTGCACCGCCGGACCGGTCGTCAGCGACCCTCCGGGCGTCATCAGAATGGTGTAGCCGTCGGGATCGGCGGTCGCGACCACCTTCGCGCCAACGCCGCCGCCGGCGCCGCCGCCACGGTTCTCGATGATGATGCTCTGGCCGAGCACCGCCCCGAGCCGATCTGAAATGATGCGCGCCATGCCGTCGGTCGGTCCGCCCGCCGGGAACGGCACAATCACCTTGATGGGCCGGTTCGGATAGGTCTGGGTTTGCGACTGCGCGTTCGCGGCTCCGATCAGGTGAAGCGCCCATACGACGCACAGCGAAGCCATCAGCAGATATCTCAGCCCTCGGATCGGCGCAGCAAGGCGTTGACTACCCATCGGTCCTCCACGCGTTCGTCTCCGCGACGGTGGTTGGCAGGAGCGCCAACAGCCAATCACCGTATCATCCATTTGGATGACGACACGCCCCTTTTTGAAATTCATTTGTACGGCGAACACGCTCGCAGATCACAAGGCCGACCAGCACACCGTAGTGGGGCAACAGCTGATGAAACTAACTTACCGGTTGTGTCATCTTCTGATTGCGGCAGTGTTGCTTGGCGTCCTCTGCGCGGCAATCCAGAGAGGCGGGGACTGGCTGTCGTCGCTGGCACAAGCGCAGGACAGCGCGCAGAACTGGCCCGGCAAGCCGATCCACGCCACCGTGCCGTTCACGGCCGGGAGCGCGACCGACATTGTTGCGCGTACGGTGTTCGAGCCGCTGTCACGCGAGCTCGGTCAGACGATTATCGTCGAAAACCGACCCGGCGCCGGCGGCATGATCGGTGCGGGGATGGTCGCGAAGGCCGACCCCGACGGCTATTCGCTGCTGGTGAGTTCGTCGTCTCACACCATCATCCCGGCGCTCTATCCAAAAGTGCCCTACGACACCGTGCAGGATTTCACCGGGGTGATCCCGCTTGGAAGTCTGCCCAACATTCTCGTGGTGTCCCCGTCCAAAGGCTTCCATTCCGTGAATGATCTGGTCGCTGCCGCCAAGGCGAGACCAGGCATGATGACCTACGCCTCGGCCGGTGTCGGAAGTGCGACCCACTTCGCCGTCGAGCGCTTTCGTCTCAGCGCGGGGTTGGACGGCGTGCACGTGCCGTTCCGCGGGACCCCGGAAGCCTCTACCGAAGTCATGACCGGACGGGTCGATTTCTTCTTTGGGCCGTTGGCCTCGCTCCTCCCGTTGATCCGCGACGGGAAACTCGTTGCACTGGCGGTGAGCACGCCGAAGCGCGCTGCCGCGCTTCCCGACGTACCGACGACGCTCGAGGCGGGCTTCGCCAATTCCGACTACACGTTCTGGGTAGCAATGTTTGCACGGGCGAAGACGCCGGGTCCGATCGTGGACAAGCTCCACGACATGACGCAAAAAATTCTCGAGAGCCCCGGCCTGCACAATAAACTGACCGACCTGGGGGTTGATCCGATGGAGATGGAGCCGGCCGACCTGGACACCCTGGTGCGAAACGAAATCGCCATCAACACGCCGTTGGTGAAAGCGGCGCATATCCAGGCCAATTAGCAGAGCTGTTCCTGGACGAGATTGCGGCAGGTGGCGCGGGAACTTCAAATCGGCGGCACTAGGGCGTGTACTAATTAAATTGGGGCCGGTTCGTCTCACCTTTGACTGTCTGCTTTTCGCTCAAAAGCGGACATTCCCGGACACGAGAGCGATGTCCGCTTGGTGCCAACAGCGAACATGAGTGATCTCGGCCTAAGGCGCGCTCGGCTGGGCCTGCCGATCTAGCATCATGCAGAGCCGATAGCAGGTCTCAACTGTGGGGACAGAAAGTCCCTTATCGGCGGCCAATCGGACGGCAAAGCCCAACGTCGCATCGGCTTCGAGCCGACGACCACGTTCAAGGTCTTGCAGGGCCGAGAGCTTGTGTCCCGGTACATTCTTGCGAAAGTAGTCTCCGATCTTGCGGACAATCTCCACTGCCTCTGTCGTTCCTACGCGACACACGGTGCCAGCCGGTAGAATGCCTTCATCCTTCAACGTTATTCCTTGGGTCTTGGCGAGCATGCCGATTTCGCGGACGATCTGGGCAACGATCAACGCGGCATCGGGGTCGCTGAGAGGTTGCCACGTCGGCGTCCGTGTCAAAACGGCCGGCGCTATTAGCGACGAATAAAGCGCATACTTCGACCATTCGACGGCACTAATGTCGGTGACCTGCCGCGCCTTGATGCCTGCGTTACTCAGGAGCGCAACAACGGTCGACAGCCGCTCTGACACTACGCCGTTGAGTTCGCCGAGCTGCAGTGAGTCGTGCATGGTGAACGCCGTCACTTGGTCGGAACGCACTTCACCACTAAAGTTAGCCACGGCCCCAAGCACGTTGTTCGCGCCGAAGACATTGGCGAGGTCGAGGTTCTTCTGAACGCCGTTCTGAACGGAAAAGGCGAGTGGAGGTCGTGACAACCGGATGCCTGCGAGAGCCGACGCCGTGTCGTAGGTCTTGGTGGCCAGTATCAGGAGATCGACATCCGTGACGTCACTGGGCGTCCTCGCGATTGTCACGGGGGTCTGGAATTCTTCGAGGCCGACGATTGTCACGCCGTTCCGCTCGAGGTGATCGGCCCGCTTTCCCCGCGCAACTAACGTCACGCGCTCTCCGCTTCTTGCCACATAGCCGGCCAGGATTGATCCGAGCGCCCCGCCACCCACAACCATCGTATGCATGCCCATGAGATCTCCCCGAACACAGATGCGTCAGCCGCGGGGTGGAGGCAATACTCAACACTTACGCAATCTCCACGTTGCACAAGCCCAAGGAATTTTGCCACGATCTTTTTGTTAGTGTTTGGCTAACGGCATTCGACCTCGCCGCCACGTGCCCGGCGGTGCGCCAACATGCTTCTTGAACGCGCGGTTGAAGGCCGCTTCCGATTCATAACCGACCTCCGCCGCCACCTGCGCGAGACTGGCGCTGGGATTCTCAAGATGTCGCGTCGCCAGCTGCATGCGCCAGCGACCGAGATAGTGGATGGGCGAAACGCCAACAAAATGCGTGAAACGATCGGCAAATACCGATCGTGACAGGCCAACTTCGTGGGCGAGGCTATCGAGAGTCCACTGGTGCACAGGCTGGCCATGAATCAGCCGCATCGCCTGCCCGACATGGCGGTCCCTGAGTCCTGAGAGCCAGCTGGGGGAACCCTCAGGCAAAGCAGCGATGTATTTGCGTACGACTTCGACGAACATCAATTCGGCAAGCTTTGCCAGCATCGTTTCGCTGCCGGCGCTCCCGACTTCGGCTTCCTCGGCGGCAACACGCAACATGTTAGACAGCCAGCTTTGTCCGGCCGCCGGCATCTGAGCGTGAAATATGCGCGGCAGGGCTTCTAGCAAGGGATTGAACGGCCGCGCGTCGCAACCGAAATAGCCGCATATCATATGGCAGCTCTCCCGGCCCCCACCATTATAATGCGTTACGATCGGAAGCTGGCGGTCGCAGGGGCGGGTATAAAGTTCAAGGTCGGGATCACCACCGCGCATGCCTGGCGCGGAGCTCAAGACATGGGCGGCGCCGGTCGGCAAGATGATGATGTCGCCAGCGTTGAGCTGCACGGCCGCCTCGCTGCCGTCGACAAGCGCTACCCAGCATGTTCCGGATACCACAGCATGGAAATTGATCACGTGCTGCGCTTGCGGCATCACCTTGCCGGCGATGGCCGTTGAATCGGGCGATACGCCGACCCAAGGCGCCTGAGCATTCCGTTCGAAGAAAATGACTCCGGTGAAACGCACCGCGCGGAGCACGTCGGAGAGAACATCCATTGCTCTGAGCCTCCCGGCAAAGCGATCAAGTTTCCCGGACGAATGGGCAATACTCAGTGCCTTTCCAGAAAGTCGAACAAGAACGACGGACGACGGAGCATACATCAGAGCGACTTCCTCCGCTACAATATGATGGTTGCATCACCTTCAGGCATTTGGAGATCATGTGATGAGCGACAAAGCGATCGCGACCTTCACCCAGGGCTTCCGCGGTGCAGTTATCACGCGCAGTCACCCGGACTATGACGAGGCGCGGAAACTCTATAACGGCATGATCGACAAACGACCGTTGATCATTGCCCGGTGCGCAGACGTTGCAGACGTTATCGCGGCGGTGAATTTTGGTCGCGACAACAAACTCCTCATCGCCATCCGCGGGGGCGGTCACAACGGCCCCGGTCTGGGCAGCGTCGATGATGGCTTGGTCATCGATCTATCATTGATGAACGGGGTCAGGGTCGATCCCACGAAGCGAACGGCACGTGTAGGCGCTGGTTGCGTCACCGGTGACGTCGATCACGCGACCCACGTGTTCGGCCAAGCCGTCCCGTTTGGGATCATCTCAACGACGGGAGTCGCGGGTCTCACCGTGAGCGGCGGACATGGCTATCTCACTCGGCAGTACGGCCTGACAATTGACAACCTGATCGAGGCAGATCTTGTGCTGGCCGACGGCCGCTTTGTTACTGCGTCCGAGGCCGACAATGCTGACCTGTTCTGGGCACTGCGCGGCGGTGGCGGAAACTTTGGTGTGGTGACGAGCTTTCTGTTCCGAACCTGCCCAGTCAAAATCGTGTATGGAGGCCCGCTCATCTTCGACCTCGCGGAGGCCGCGACGGTGATGCGCTGGTATCGAGATTCGCTGCCCGGCTTGCCAGAAGAATTTTACATGTTCCTCGGTCTCCAGGTCATTCCCCCGGGCGATCCCTTCCCGAAGGAGCATTGGGGGAAAACGACCTGTGCGCTTCTCATTTCGCACAACGGATCGGCGGCCGGTGCCGAGCAAGCGGTCAACGCCGTCCGCGCAGCTCTGCCGAAGCCAATCATCGATTGGGCGCAACCGATGCCGTTCACGGTGTTGCAATCGCTTTTCGACGCACTCTACCCCAAGGGCCTGCAATGGTATTGGAAAGGTGATTTCGTAGAAAGGTTGCCGGATGCAGCGATCGATGCACATCTAGCGCACATAGCCAAAATACCGACGCCGTTTTCTGGAATGCATCTCTATCCGATCGACGGCGCTGCTCACCGCCAAAAGCACGATGCGACGGCATGGAATTTCCGAGGCGCAACTTGGTCAATGGCCATTGTGGGTGTCGATCCCAATCGGGCCAAGGCTCCGCTCCTGAAGCAATGGGTGCGCGACTACTGGGAGGCGGTCCATCCCTTCAATCTCGAAGGAGCGTACGCAAACTTCATGATGGACGATGAAGGAGAGGCGCGCGTCAAAGCCGCGTACGGCGACAACTACCAACGCCTCGCCGCTTTGAAGAAAAAGTACGATCCCGGCAACCTGTTTCGAGTGAACCAGAATATTCGACCTGCCGGATAACGAACTGCTGCTCATTACTCGCGATTGGGTCCATGTCGGCTTTGGGTCATTGGCGGACATTGCCGCCGCAATTGCAAATGTCCGCTTTACCCCCGTCAGCGGACGCGGGCGTTAATGAGTACACGCCCTAGTTCCGCGCGATGGCGTGAAAGAACGTGCCGCTGACGTTGTGGCGGCGTCCGCCGGCGCGACCGAGCGAGTTGTCTGCCGCATCCTTAAGGTCGACCAGCGGCGCATCGTTGCCGGTTTCAATCAGGCTTGCGTAGTGAAATTCGTGCCCGCGCACGATGCCGCCGGATTTGCCCAGCGGCCCGTCAACGAGCAGCCGGGCCTCGCGGTAGCCGAGGTGAAGCTTGCGCCGCGCGAAGCTCGTCGCATGGCCGAGCAGTCCGGTCATTGCGTGCCGCTGACCTGATGAGTCTTCCAGGCCCTCGCCGAGCACCATGTAGCCGCCGCACTCGCCGTGCGCCGGACGCGTCTCTGCAAAGCGCGCCAGCCCGGTCCGAAACCGATCGGCGGCCGCCAGTGCGCCGGCAAAAAGCTCCGGATAGCCGCCCGGCAGCCAGCACGCGTCGCAGGTCGCCTCCGGCGCCTCGTCGGCGAGCGGCGAGAATGGAATGATCTCCGCGCCGGCGCGCCGCCAGGCGTCGAGGACGTGCGGATAGATGAAGCTGAAGGCCTGATCGCTGGCGAGCGCGATGCGCTGACCCGGTGGATCGATGGCGATGATGCGGGTCGAGGTGGCCGGCGCCAGCGGGGTGGCGAGCGCGAGCGTGCGGTCGAGATCGAAATTGCTGCTCGCGACCCCGGCGAGATGATCGAGCCGGGCCGCAAGATCGGCATGCTCGGCGGCCTGCACCAGCCCGAGGTGACGTTCCGGCAGCGCCAGTTGCTGATCGCGCGGGAGCGCGCCGAGCACCGGTATATCGAGAGCGGCGAGTGCGTCCATCACCAGCGCGCGGTGGCGCTCGCTGCCGACCCGGTTAAGGATCACGCCGGCGATCCGGACCGCGGGATCGTGCGTTGCAAATCCGCGTACGACCGCGGCCGCCGATTGCGATTGGCCGTGCACGTCGAGGACGAGCAATACCGGCAACCCGAAACGGCGTGCGAGATCGGCGGTGGTCCCGCAACAGCCCGGTGCTCCGGCGACGCCGTCGAACAGGCCCATCACGCCTTCGATCACCAGCAATTCGGCGTTCTCGGCGGCGCGCGCCGTCACCGCATCGATGAGCGGCGGCGGCATCGCCCAGCTGTCGAGATTGAAGCTCGGCGCCGCGCTCGCGGCGGCGTGAAACGCGGGGTCGATGTAGTCCGGGCCGGCTTTCGCGGCGCGGACCTTGACGCCGCGGCGCGCCAGCGCGGCGAGCAGCGCGAGCGTCACCGTGGTTTTGCCGGAACCGGAGCGGGTCGCCGCAATGATCAGGCCGCGGGCCATATCAAGCGTGCCCGCCGCTGGTCGTGATATATGCCAAGCCATGACCAAGCAGGATCGTCCGCTGCGGCGAGGCTGGACCACGGGAGCGTGCGCCACCGCGGCCGCCAAAGCGGCTTTCGGCGCGCTCATGTCGGGCGAGTTCGTCGATCCGGTCGAGGTGACGTTGCCGCGCGGTCAAACGCCGACCTTCGCACTCGCGGTCGCGCGCAGCGAGCCGGGTTCCGCCACCGCCGGCGTGGTCAAGGACGCGGGCGATGATCCCGACGTCACCCACGGCGCGCTGATCCTGGCGACCGCGCGCGCCGGCGCCCCGGGTTCGGGCGTTACGTTTCGCGCCGGCGAGGGTGTCGGCACGGTGACGCGGCCGGGTCTCGCGATTGGACCGGGCGAGCCGGCGATCAATCCGGTACCCCGCCAGATGATCCGCGACGCGATCGCGCAGGTCGCGACGCGCCTCGACTGCGTCGGCGACGTCGAGATCGAAATCGCCATTCCGGGGGGCGAGGCGCTGGCCCAGAAGACGCTCAATCCACGCCTCGGAATCGTCGGCGGCCTCTCGATCCTCGGCACCACCGGCGTCGTCGTGCCGTATTCGTGCTCGGCCTGGATTCATTCGATCTACAGCGGCGTCGACGTCGCACGCGCGGCCGGGCTCACCCACATCGCCGGATCGACCGGCTCGACCTCGGAAGCCTGCGTGCAGAAGCTTTACGGTTTGTCGGAGATTGCACTGATCGACATGGGCGATTTCGTGGGAGGCATGCTCAAATATGTGCGCACGCATCCGCTCCCGCGCGTCACCATCGCGGGCGGCGTCGCCAAGATGAGCAAGCTCGCGCAGGGCTTGCTCGACCTGCATTCGAAGCGCGGCGCGATCGATCTTGTGGCGCTCGCGGAGATCGCGCGTGCCGCCGGCGGCTCGGAAGCGCTGCACGCACAGATTCTTGCAGCCAACACCGCCGCGCAAGCGTTTGCGCTGGCAGCCGCACAAGATATCGCGCTCGGGGATCAGGTGGCGGCGGCTGCGCGCGCGACGGCCGCCCGCGTCGTCGAAGACGCGGGCGTCGCGGTCGAGGTTTTGATGTTCGATCGCGAAGGGCATCTCGTCGGGCGCGCGCCGTTCGATCACGATCCGGCTCCGCGAAAGCGCCGGCGGTAGTCCGCGTCGTAGAGCGCACTCTCGCGAAAATCATCGGCGGCGAGCGCGGGTCCGACCAAGACGAGCGCGGTGCGATCGATGCCTTCGGCGGTGACGCGGGACGCGATATCGCGCAGCGTGCCTTGCACGATCCGCTCATCCGGCCAGCTCGCGCGCGCGACCACGATTGCGGGGCAGTCCGCACCATAAAACGCCACCAGCTCCGACGCCGTCCGTTCGATCGCCTGGACCGCGAGATGGATCGCAAGGGTCGCGCCGGTTGTGGCGAACGCGGCGAGCTGCTCGCGCTCCGGCATCCGCGATGCGCGTCCCGGCACGCGCGTCAGCACCACGCTCTGGGCAACCTCCGGCACCGTCAGCTCGCGACCGAGCGCCGCCGCGGCCGCGGCGAACGCCGGCACACCGGGCGTGATCGTGTAAGGGATGCCGCGCCGCCGCAGCCGGCGCGTTTGCTCGGCAAGGGCGCTATAGATCGAGAGATCGCCGGAGTGCAGCCGCGCCACGTCGTGACCCGCTGCGTGGGCCGCGACGAATTCCCCTTCGATCTCGTCAAGCGACATCGGTGCGGTGTCGATGACGCGCGCGCCGGGCGGACAGTGCGCAAGCAGCGCGGTCGGCACCAGCGACCCCGCATAGAGACAGACCGGGCAGCGCGCGATCAGGTCGCGTCCGCGCAGCGTGATCAGATCGGCCGCGCCCGGTCCGGCGCCGATGAAATGCACGGTCACGGCTTGGCTCCGGTTGTCGCCAACGCACAGGTCGCCGGTCCGACCACGATGCGTGCCGCAAGCAGGCGCGCCGACGGACCCCCCGCCGCCAACGCGGCGGCTTCGGCAACTGACGAGACCCCGGTGTGCCGTCGCACCCGCTCGGAATGCGTCACGGTGCGCGCGTCGGCCAAGGCGAGATCGGCGTCCTCTACCACCACGAGGCGCACGCCGAGCGCGGCCGCGGCCGCGGCGATGCCGGGCTCGGCCTCCTTGACCTGCGCGGTCGCGATCAGGTCGAGCGACGTCGCGCCAAGTCCGCTATCCGTCAGTGCGGCCGCGATGGCGGCTTCGATTTCGGCGGCCGCGGCGCCCTTGCGGCATCCGACGCCGGCGATGATCATGGTTTGACGAAGCTCCATTGCGTAATCGGCATCGCCGGATGCCAGCCGGTTTTGCCGCCGACCGGTTCGGCGCGCGCAATGGCAATGCGGGTCAGATCGCCGCCGAGCGCGGCGTGCCACGCAATCAGCAATGCCTCGGTCTCGAGCGTCACTGCGTTGACGACCAGGCGGCCGCCCGTGCGCAGCGCGGTGACGCATTGATCGAGCACACCCGGCTCGCCGGCGCCGCCGCCAACGAAGATCGCGTCCGGCGGCGCCAGGCCTGCGAGTGCCGCGGGGGCCTGGCCGTGCACGATCTCGAGGCCCGGCACCCCGAGGGCGGCGGCATTGCGGGCAATCCGGCCGGCGCGCTCGGCGCGGGCCTCGACCGCGATCGCCCGCAGCGACGGATCGACCAGCATCCATTCGATCGCAACCGAGCCGGCGCCCGCGCCGATGTCCCACAGGCGCTCGCCGCGGCGGGGAGCCAGCGCCGAAAGCGTGAGCGCGCGAACCTGGCGCTTGGTGATCTGACCGTCGTGCTCGAACAGCGTGTCGGGCAGGCCCGGCGTGCGCGCGATGATGCGCGCACCCTCCGACGCGACCACGTCGATCGCAACCGTATTGAGCGGATCGACCTCCGTGAGGTCGAACGCTGCGGCCGTGGTGCGACGCACGCGTTCGCGTGCGCCGCCGAGGGCCTCGAGCACGGTCAGGCGGGACGCCCCGAACCCGGCCTCGGTCAGCAGGCGGGCGAGCGCGGCCGGCCCGTCGCCGTCGGTTGTGAGCGCGAAGATACGGACCTGTGGCTGCAGGTGAGGGCGGATCAGATCGAGCGAACGCCCATTAAGCGCGATGAGGGTCGTCTCAGCCAGCGACCAGCCGAGCCGGGCCGCGGCGAGGCTGAAGGCGGACGGCGCCGGTACCGTCAATATTTCCTCCGCCGCCACCCGTCGGGCCAGCAAGGCCCCGATTCCATAGTGAAACGGGTCCCCGGAGGCCAACACGCAGACCCGGCGGGGACGTTCGGCCGCCACATCCTCGACCGCCCGGCCGAACGGGCTCGGCCAGGGACGTGCCGCCCCCCGGACCAGAGAGGCTGCGAGCCGCAGGTGGCGTTCGCCCCCGAACACGATCTCCGCGCGTGCAATCAGGTCCCGGGCCACCGGGCTCAACCCTGCGATGCCGTCTTCGCCGATGCCGACGATGGACAGCCAGCGGTGTGGCGCGGCATTCTCACGCAGAACGGGGTCGGCAGACGCCATGCAACGTATCCTCATCCTCGGCGGTACCGCGGAAGCGCGCCAGCTTGCGCAAGAACTCGCTGGCCGCGAGGACTTCACGGTGACGCTGTCGCTTGCGGGCCGGACCGCGTCGCCGGCGCCCCAGGGCGTCCCGGTGCGGGTCGGCGGGTTTGGCGGCAGCAAGGGCCTCGCCAAGTTTCTGGCCTCCGAGCGCATCAACGTTCTGATCGACGCCACCCATCCTTATGCGGCGACCATGTCCGACAGCGCCGCGCGGGCGGCGCAACTGATCGACGTGCGGCTGCTGGCGCTGCGCCGGCCGCCCTGGGTCGCGGTCAAAGGCGATCGTTGGACCGAGGTCGCGGACGCGCAGCACGCGGTGACGGCACTCGGCCAGGACCCTCGGCATGTCTTTCTGACCCTGGGCCGCCAGGAGCTCGGCCCGTTCCGGCAGGCTCCGCAGCATCATTACCTGATCCGCAGTGTCGATCCGATTTCGCCGCCGCTGGCCGTACCGCACGCAACCTACCTGACCGCGCGCGGGCCGTTCACCGAAGCCGACGATCTCGCGTTGCTCAAGGAGCACGGCATCGACGCGGTCGTATCGAAGAACAGCGGCGGCCCCGCCACCTACAGCAAGATCGCGGCGGCGCGCGCGCTCGGGATCGAGGTGATCATGATCACGCGGCCGCAGCTCCCCGAGATGCCGTCGGTCGACACGGTCGAGGCGGCCCTGGACTGGCTCGCTCACGCGGAGACCTCCTGACCGATGCGCGGCGTATAGACCAGCGGCGAGCGTCCCGGCCGCTCGATCAGCCGCGTCTGTGCACTGCCCACGATCACGAGCGTTGCCATGTCGGCCGCGGCCGGATCGGCTTTCGCAATCGACGTGATGTTGACCTGCTCATCCGGGCGGCCGACGGCGCGGCCGAAGATCACCGGCGTCGTATCCGGCAGGTGGGCGCGCAGCCGCTCGAACGCCTTGCCGAGCTGCCAGGGGCGGGCGTGCGACACCGGATTATAGAGCGCAATGACGAAGCCGGCATTGGCGGCGGCATCGAGCCGCCGCTCGATTACGTCCCACGGCTTGAGATTGTCCGAGAGCGAGAGCGCGCAGAAGTCATGCCCAAGCGGTGCGCCGACGCGGGCCGCAACCGCCAGCATGGCGGTGACGCCGGGGATGACGGCGACGTCGAGTGCGCGCCACGCCCGCGGACCCGCTTCGATTTCGGCGCAAACCGCCGCCGCCATCGCGAACACGCCGGCGTCCCCGCCGGAGACGAGCGCGACCCAAGCGCCCTGCGCGGCATGGCGCAGCGCCGCCTGGGCGCGGGCGCTTTCTTCCCGGTTATCGGTCGGATGCCGCGCCTGTCCGGGAACCGCGGGGATCCGCTCCAGGTAAGGACCGTAGCCGTAAAGCGCCTGCGCCTCGGCGAGCGCCGCCGCGGCCTCCGGGGTGACCTGGCTGGGAGCCCCCGGACCAATTCCAATGACGCGCAGGCGTCCGGTCACGGCGCTTTCTCCCAGCCCGGAACCAGCACGATCGCAAAATAGGGCGCCGCATCGTCGGTCTTTTCGATCAGCGGCAGCATGACCGCATTGCCCATGGTTGCCCGCTCAATATAGATGGCGCGCTTGAGCCGGCCGGTGCGCTCGAGCGCCGTGCGAACCTTAGCGAGGTTGCGCCCGATTTTCATGATCACGGCGGCGTCGGCGTCGGCGAGCCTGCGTTCGAACTCGCCGGCCGGCAGCGTCGCCGGGAGGACAACAAAGACGTCGTCGCCCTGCGCGATCGGCGTTGCAGCCTCCGACCAGCCTCCCGACATCCCGGTGACGCCAGCCACGATCTCGGTCGGATAGCGCCGCGCCAGCCGCACATGCAGATGCATGAACGAGCCGTAGAACAGCGGATCGCCTTCGCAGATCACCGCGACCGTACGCCCGGCGTCGAGATGCGCCGCAATGGCGTTGGCGGCGCCGTCGTAGAACGCAGTCATCGCGTCGCGATAGGCGTCGCAGTCCTTGGCGATTTCGGTGGTCACCGGGTAGCGCAGCGCCAGTTCTTCGGTCCCGGCGCGCAGGTGCGCGGCCGCGATCGTGCGCGCGTTGCCGGCACTGCCGTTCCTGGCGAAATGTGCGACCAGATCGGCGTCGTTGAGCGCGCGCACCGCTTTGAGTGTCATCAACTCGGGATCGCCGGGGCCGACCCCGACCCCGATCAGGCGTCCGCCGTTGGTCGTCGTGCTCATGACGCCGGCCGCGCCAATGCGTTGACCGCGGCGGCCGCCATGGCGCTTCCGCCCAGGCGTCCGCGGACGATCAGGAACGGAATGTTGTGCGCGCTTGAGGCCAGCGCGTCTTTGGACTCGGCGGCGCCGACAAAGCCGACCGGCATGCCGATGATCGCGGCAGGGCGCGGGGCGCCGGCGTCGAGCATCTCCAACAAATGAAACAGCGCGGTCGGCGCGTTGCCGATCGCGACCAGCGCGCCGGCGAGCCGATCCGTCCACAGCTCGAGCGCCGCCGCCGAACGCGTGGTAACAAGCCGCTGCGCGAGTACCGGTACGCGCGCATCGTTGAGCGCACAGACCACCTCGTTTTCGGCCGGCAGGAAGCGGCGGATGATTCCGTGTGCGACCATCTCGGCGTCGCACAGAATCGGTGCGCCGTTGGCAAGCGCGGTGCGGGCCGCGGCGACGAAGTCGGGAGCAAACGCGATTTGGCTCGCCGCGTCCACCAGTCCGCAGGCGTGGATCATGCGGACCGCGATCGCGGCTTCTTCGTCGGAGAAACGCGCGAGGTCCGCCTCCGACCGGATGATCGCAAACGAGCGCTCGTAGATCGCGGCGCCGTCGCGCAGATAATTGTGTGGTTCACCCATGCGCGGCCTCGCTCGTTGCAAATCGTGCGAATTCGGCGGCGATGTTGGCCAGATCGATGTAGGCGCACGGGGTCGCGCGTGCCGAGCCATCGTGCACGATCCCGCAGCCGCGCTCGGTCCCCACGATGGTGAGAGCAGCCGCTGCCGGATGGGCGCAGCCCTTGCGACAGCCCGACACGTGAACCGCAATTCGGTTCCCCGGCGATTGCCGGAACCGCGCGATTTCGGCCGCGATCGCGCGCGAGGCGATCAATCCAGATGCGCATGCCGGCCTGCCGGGACAGGCGATGATGCGCCGGCGCGGATCGTCGGCCCGCACGATGAAGTCGAGCCGCTCGGCCTCGCGCGCAAGGGCAACGGCGTCGCTTCGGCGAAGACCGATCAGCAACACGGCACGGTCGGGCGCCGGGCGCACCGCGCTGACCTCGCGGTCGGCCGCGGCGCGCGCTAACGCCGCCAGGTCTTCGGCGTGGGCGTGTCCAAACGCGAGCGCGACGCCAACCGCAAACCGATCGTCACGCAGCGGATGCAGGCCGATGGTCTCCGCCGCCGGCCGGGGCTGCGGCTGGGCCACGTCGCGCCACGGATGCGACCCATTCTGGAAGGCTGCGACCCCTTCGCTCCGCAGCAGGTCCGCCGCGCGACCGTCGCCCCGCGCTGCGATCGCGCGCAGCAGGCCGAGAACGACGTTGATCGCGGCGCCGGCGGGAATCATGCCGAGCGGTGTCGCGGTTGCGGCATCACCCGCCAGCGCAACGTGGAAACAAGCGCCGCCGTTCGTCTCGATCGCCCGCAGCCGCACGTCGGCGGCAAGCGCGTCGAGATGCAGCGCCCCGCCGCCATCGACGATCACCGAGACTTTCGGCGCGAGCGCCAATCCTGCGTCATCGATGGCAGCCCGCAGGGAGGCGGCAATCCCGGCGGCGTCAAGGAGCGCCGTGGGGTCGCCGACCAGCGGATTGGTGATGACCGGCACGCCCGGTGCGGCGATGCCAAGTTGCTCGGCGTCGGCTGCGAAGCGCGGCGCCGATTGCGCCGACAGCCCGCGCACCTGCAAGCTGCCGCGCGCGCTCACCTCGATGGTGCCGTTGCCATGCCGCGCCGCTGCTTCGCAGAGCGCGATGAAGCGCGCGGGCGTGATGCGCTCAGCCGGCACGATCCGCGCCAGCAGCCCGTCGCCGGTCTGCATCGGCGTGAACAAGGTCGGGCAGGCGCCGCGGCGCGCGCTCATGGCAACGCCTCCGCGTTGCGCAGCAGATCGACCCCGAGGTCATTGCGGCGCGGGTGCCAGAGCCCGAGCCGGCGCGCCGCGTCGAGACGGTCGGCGATGACGCGGGCCGCGTCGGCGTTCTCGCGCTGCAAGAACGCGCGCACGGCGTCATCGCCCAGATAAGCATCGTACACGAGGTCGAACAACGCGCCGTCGACTGCGGCGGTAGTGTGGGCGAACAGAACGAGCCGGTCGACGGTTTCGGCCAGTTCCGCCGCCCCGCGCGCGCCGTGGCGCATCTGGCCGGCGATGAAGCGCGGGTTGACACGGCCGCGTACCAGACGGGCAAGCGCGCTGCCGAGCGGGCGTGCACGCGGGCGCCGCGGATCGGCCACATCGAGCACAATCAGATCGACCGCGCGGCCCAACAAAGCCGCGGCTGACGCAAAGCCGCCGACGAAGGCCGCGTCCTCGGCGCCTTCAAGGAGATCACGGCCAGGGTCGTCCGTGGTGTGGATCAGCACGTCCGAACTCGCCACCCGGTTGGCGAACGCGCCGGGCAGGGCACTGCTGCCGCCATCGGGGCCGCCATAGCTGTGCGAGGTCGCCGCCAGATAGGCCGATCCGAGCGCGTCACGGTCGGCGTCGCGCATCAACAAATCCTCAACGCCCGCCCCATAGGCGCCGGGCGCCGTGCCGAAGATGCGCGCGAGCGCGCGAGGATCGCCGCGCCGGGCGCCGGCGAGCGGATTTTCGTCGTCGCTCTCATCGCGCGCCGCAACCGCCTGCACGGCCGCGTCGATGAGCGCGATCTGGCCGGGAAAGAGATCGCGAAAGAGCCCGGAAATGCGAAATGTCACGTCGACGCGTGCGCGCCCCAAGGTGGCGGTCGGAAGCACCTCGACCCCGGTAACGCGCGCCGTTGCCGGATCCCAGATCGGGCGGCAGCCCATGAGCCAAAGGCCTTGCGCGATCTCCTCGCCGCCGGTGCGCAACGTCGCGCTGCCCCACAGGTCGATCACCAGCGCGCGCGGCATCTCGCCGTGGGTTTGCAGATGATTGCGCAGCACCTCGTCGGCTGCGAGCCGGCCGAAATCGAGCGCGGTCTGCGAGGGCAGCGTGCGCGGATCGGCGGTGAAGAGATTGCGGCCGGTCGGCAATACGTCGCGGCGTCCGCGCGCGGGTGCGCCGGCCGGTCCCGGCGCAACACGGCGGCCGTCGAGCGCGGCGATCAGCGCGTCACGCTCCGCCGCCGCGCTCGCCGCCCATGCCGGATCGGCCGCGTCCGTTTGACTTGATTGGCGGCCGTAGACGTGCAGGCCGTCCTTGATGGCGAGGTCCTTTAGATCGCAGAGCCAGGCGTCGATCTTGCGCAAGGCTTCGTCCGGCGCGGCGTCGCGACCAACGCCGGCTTCGCGCACCAGGCCGCCCCGGTCCGCGGTTTCGATGATCAGCCGCGCCAGCCGTTCGCGCCGCTTGCGATCTAAGCCATCAGCCTGGGCATATTCGTCGACCAGCCGTTCGAGCTCGCGCATCTCGCCGGTGAGACCGTTCGCCACCAGCACCGGCGGCAGGTGGCCGATGGTGACCGCCGCGATCCTGCGCTTGGCCTGCGCGGCCTCACCGGGGTTGCTGACAATGAACGGATAAAGGACGGGGAGGGGACCGACCAGCAGTTCCGGATAACACGATGGCGTCAGCGCCACGGCCTTGCCGGGAAGCCATTCGAGCGTGCCGTGCGCGCCCATGTGCACGAGCGCATCGACCTTGGCACGCCGGCGCAGCCAGAGGCCGAGCGCGAGCAGCGCATGGCGCGGGGGCAATGAGGGGTCATGATAATCGGCGCGGCGTTGATCGGCGCGCCCGCGATCCGGCGGCAGCACGATCAGCACATTGCCGAACGCGCGCGCCTTGAAGCGAAACGCGCCCTCGTGCACGTCCGGGTCGGCGGCGGCAGCACCCCATGCCGCCTCGATCCTGGTCATGGCGTCGGCCGGCAACGCAGCGACGAGGCGAGCGTAGTCGCCAAGCGAGAGCATCGCATCGCCGGCTCCGGGCGCAAGCGCGTCGAGGAGTTCGCGCGGCGTCTGGGGGGGGGCGCCGTCGACCGTGTAGCCCGCGGCCGCCAGGTCAGCGCACAGCGCGACGACGCTCGCCGGCACGTCGAGGCCAACCGCGTAGCCGGTGCGCCCCGGTGCCGCCGGATAGTCCGGCAGCAGGATTGCGAGCTTGCGGTCCGCGCGCGCGAGCGTCCGCAGCCGTACCAGCGCGGCGGCGCGATCGGCGACGATTGCGATCTGGTCGGGATCGGGCGTGTTGGCGAGCGCCGTGAAGGCAAGCTTGTCCTGCTGCGCAAGCGGATCCTTGAACGCGATCGCGCCGGCCAGCACGCGCCCGTCGAGTTCCGGCAGCACGACATGCATCGCGAGATCGGCGGCGCCGAGACCGCGCGCACTGTCACGCCATGCGGTGCGACGGGTCGTGGCAATCACCGTCTGCAGTACCGGGACGTCCGGCCCATCGAGCGGCGTCGGTTCGCCCGGTGCCGAGCCGGCCGCGAAGGCGGTCGTGGTGATGATGAGGGCGGGCGCCAATCGTTGCAACGCATCGCGCACGAACACGGCGGCGTCCTGATCCTTCAGGCTGGTCACCACCAGCGGCGCGGGGGCGAGCCCGCGCGCAATGAGTGCCTCAAACAATTGGTCGACCGGCCTGGTGTCGCCCGCCAGCAGCGCGGCCCGGTAGAAAATGATCGGGACGACCGGGCGCCCGCTATGCAGGGCCGCGATCAACGCATCGAGCGCGATCGCGCCTTGGCCCGGCAGATAGGCCGCTAGCCGAGGAACCGGCTGCGGTCCAGGCGCGTCCAGATCCGCGCCCGCGTGCCGCGCGAGCACCCGCAGCAGCGCGCGCAGATTCGCCGGTCCGCCTTCGCGGAAGTACGCGAGCAGGTCGCCGAGCTCGTTGGCGGGAAGCGTCGAGGCCTCGGCGAGCCGCGGATCGTCACGATCCTCGCCCGGGAGCACGGCGAGCACGATGCCGCGGGTGCGTGCCAGCGCGGCAAGCCGGTCGATTCCGTAACGCCACCAGTCGAGCCCGCCGAGCAGGCGCACCACGGTCACCTTGGCGTGCGCGGCAACCTGGTCGATCCAAAGATCGACCGAGAGCGGATGACGCAGGTCGCGCAGGTGCGCGAGGCGTACGCTCGGCAGCACGTCTTTATCGTACGCCCACGCGGCCGCCAGCGCCGACAGATCACTGTCCGCAAACGACAGCACCGCGATGTCGCCAGGCGGCTGTCCGAGATCGACCGGTTCGACGATCTCGTCGAATGTTGTTGATGAGGTAGCGAGGAGGTGCATGTCCTACCCGGTGAGCGCCCGCGCGATCCCGTCGCGGTCGATACCCTTCTGTCCGATCACGACCAGCCGGCCGTCGCGCGGCTCGCTCGCGCTCCAGTGCCGGTCGTAGTGATGGCTCACGCGCGATCCGACCGCCTGCACCAGGAGCCGCATCGGTTTGCCGGCGACCGCAGCGAAACCTTTCATGCGCAGCACGTCGAACGCTTCCGCAACGCCGGCGACGCGGGCTGCGAGGCTCGCCGGGTCGGCAATCTCGGGCAATGCGACGACAAAACTGTCGAAGTCGTCGTGGTCGTGCTCAACCTCGAGATCGTGATGGGTGCGGCGGTTCTCGATGTCGTCTTCGGTGGCGAGGCCGAGCCCGAGCAGCACAGCCGGATCGACCTTGCCGTCGGCGACGCTCACGACCTTGACGGCGCGTGGGAGCGCATGCGCGATCCGGACGCTCGCCTGCTCGGCATCGCGGTCGGACACGAGGTCGCGCTTGTTGAGCACGACAAGGTCGGCGCATGCGATCTGATCCTCGAACACTTCCTCGACCGGATTGTCGTGGTCGAGCGCAGTGTCAGCGAGGCGCTGGCGCCGCAGCGCGGCCAGATCGCTGGCGACACGGCCTTCGGCCAGCGCGGCCCCGTCGACGACCGCGATGACGCCGTCGACGGTCACGCGGCTCTTGATCGCCGGCCAGTGAAACGCCTGCACCAGCGGCTTGGGCAGCGCCAAGCCGGACGTCTCGATGACGATATGCTCGACCGCAGGCTGCCGTTTGAGGATCAGGTCGAGCGCCGGCACAAACTCATCCGCGACCGTGCAGCACAGGCAGCCGTTGGCGAGCTCGACGATATTTTCTTCCGGACAGGCCGCGTCGCCGCAACCCTTGAGAATCTCGCCGTCGATGCCGACGTCGCCGAACTCGTTGACGATCACGGCCAGCCGCCGCCCGCCCGCGTTGGCCAGCACATGGCGGATCAGCGTCGTTTTGCCCGCGCCCAGGAAACCGGTGACGATGGTGCAGGGCACGCGCGCGAGCGAGTTGTTAGTCATGAATGGTCCTCGGTGAAATCGAGCGGCGGCATGCGGGCGATCAGCCCGCGCTTGAGCGGTTCTGGACGGCCGCGCCACGGCATCAGGCCGTCGGCGGCCGCGGCGAGGAGTCGTGCGCCGTCAATCAGCGCCGTCCCGCACCCGGCATCGAGTCCCCCGAACACGTAAGTCCATGAGCCGTTGGCGCGCACGGCCGCGCTGGCGCCGCGCGTGCAATTGGCAAGACACGCGACGCGCCGCACCTCGACATCGCTGCCCGCGGCGGCAGCCGCCGTGGCCGCGGCGAGCAGCGCGCCGGGACGCGGCTCGTCCGGCTCGCCAACGCGCCGGCAGGTGATGCAGACATAGATGACGGCGGCGTCCACGGGCAAAGGCCTCGTTCCGGGTGCCGCGCAAGGATCGAGAAGTACCGAGGCACCCCGCCCGGCCACGCCCGAACCAACGGCAGGTCTCCTGGCTCGCGGGTTTTCGCCCGTCACCGCCTTCCCGGATGACCCAGTGGCGTCGTGGCTCGGGCTCGCCGCTTACAGTTGCGGGGGCAGCTGCGGCTTGGGAACCCGTGGTCTGCACCAGCAGTTGGCAATCAAATGCTGGACAAGTCAGCCCACTAGGATATTCCGCACCGTATTCCCTGTTCGCTCTCTGACTGAGAGACCGTTGGTGGGGCGACTAAACGGCCGTCCGGCGAGGATGTCAATGCGTTGGCGATGCCGTCGGCCGCAGCGATTCGCGGGCATCGTTTGATCTGTTGCGGCCTTTGCCGACCCTGGCGTGGCGGATTTGTTGCCGAGTCAACACTATCGGTTAGGCGGAATGTTTGTAATCCTAGACTCTCGCATCGCGCCACAGGTCGGCGGCGGAATCCTCCGGCATTTCTCGCCAAGCGAGCGATGAACCATTTTCAGGGCCGATGTTACTAAGCGTATGCGCAGGCATTGAGATGGGAATCAGGGCCGAGGGCGGACCATGGAAGGATGGATAGTGGTTTCGTTTCTTGTTGGTTGGATCGTCGGTATATGCACGACCGTTGGCGCCCAGTCAGCTTTCGACAGAGATATCGAAAGACGATTGGTGTGGACCAACGGGGGTCGGGCCTACAAATTAGCGCCGATCGAACCAACGAAAATGAACAGCGCAGATTCGAAAGGAACGGACTAAGCGACATCAACAGCTAAATTGCCAAAACGCCAAAGCTCGACCTCGGCGCAAATTTCTGCCTTCAGAGTTTTATAAAAGTCCCGCGCCATATCGTTGTTGTGCGCAAGTTCGAAGTCGATTGCGGCGCAGCCTAACTCAGCGGCACGCGCTTGGACCGCGATAACAAGAGCCCCTCCAATACCTTCACGGCGTTGATCGTGCGCAACCCAAAGATCGCTCAGCCACAGGCGCTTCTCACGAGTATGAAATTCAAATCTCCGACAAAATGCGGCAAAGCCAACGATGCGATTTCCTTCCTCAGCAACAAGGCATTCGAACCACCGATCTTGACCAAAACCGCTGTCCACCAATTGAGAAGCATCCGAACCCGGATCGGGATCGTTGACGTGCTTCGCAAGCTCTCTAGCGAGCTCTGCAACTGCGATCATATCGCGAGGCGAAGCGTGGCGTATTTTCATACTTGTTCCTAGCACGACATTTGCGCCAAAGCGTTGCTAACGTCCCATTTGGGTCATTAGCCGACATGCGGTCGCAGTTCCGAATGTCCGCTTTAACCCGAAAGCCGACATTCGCGCCGCGACAGTGACTGTCCGCTTAGTGCCAATAACGGACCGCGTTAGGTGGCGTCGCGCGTGGTCAATGCCTTTCGACCGGCATCCGTCAACGTTGCCAACATCCACCAGTCGGCGGATTGGTGCAGCTTGAGAAATCCCCCCGCTCAAGCAGTCGAGCCGGCCCAATCTGGTCGGAACGCAGGAGTACGTGCGGCTTCTCGCGCGCTGTCTCCAGGATGCTCCACATGGTGGGTGTGAATGTCATTGGAGCCTTGTGTGATCCCCCTTGGTAGGGTCGCACCTTCCCCTGTGGGGGACTATGGAATACTGGCCCTGCCGATGTGGCGAGGCCTTTTCTTTTGAGCACTCAAGATTCCCGTCGCTTGATCATGTCCATTTTGCATCGCAAGGGCGGAGCGGTCGAGATACGTCCCTCCCGGACTTACTGGTGAGAAAGCTATTCACTTGCAGATGAGGGATCGAGGTCGTCCGATCTCATAATAATTCGGCGCGAGTCCGCGTAGACCAGGAAAGGTCCAACAGCGCACCAATCTTCGGCACCGACCGGTCCGTCAGTTATGCATCGCGCAGCCACAGCCTGGCGCATGGTATCGGCCGTTTGGCTCGACCGTGCCGCCGTTGCCATACATGTTTTTCGGTCGAGCCCAGTCTGCCAGCGAGTGATACGGCCCCGCCTCGTTTCTGCCCTGGGGCATCACGTCCAGGTATCCGTAAATGCCAAGAAACTGCTCGCCCCCGCGGCTATAGGTCGAGTAGGTGTGAAAAATCCGACCAGACTCGTCCTTGTAGAACACGCTATCGCCTGAAAGATCTTCCAGACCGGCTGCCCATTCCGGCGCCTGCTGGAAATTGTAGAGCGCACGACCGGAAGCGACCTGCTCGGGCTTGAAGGACACGTTGAAGTCGTAGTTGAAGTCGCTGTGATAGGAGGAGACCCAGGGAAAGCGCCAGCCCATCCTTTTGCGCACGGCCTCAATCTCGTCGATGGGCGCGCGCGCAACTACAACATAGGTGACATCGTGGTTGTGAAGATGCTCGAGCAAGCCGTCGACGTGATCGACCTCGAGCGAACACCCGACGCATTGATGCGCAACACCTGGCCCCATCATGAAATGTTTGATGAAGAGCTGGCTGCGCCCGTCGAAGAGAGCCGCCAGCGTGACTTTCCTGTCTGGCGCATCGAACACATATTCTTTCTCGATCCTGACCCAGGGCAGCGCGCGTCGCGCGGCGCTCAGATCATCGCGCAGCTTCGTCAACTCTTTTTCCCGTGCGAGCAGCGCGCGTCGCGCCGCGATCCACTCGGCTTGGCTCACGACAGCGTGTGGTTCCATTGAAGTCTCCGTTCGGATCGTTGCGGCTCCACTTGCGAGCCGCCAGCGTCAAGCACCCCGAGTGCTCCCTTGAGAACCAGAGATGGCGAGTACCATACCGACTAGTCGGTATGTTGTCAAGCTGGCCACGCCGACCGATGTAACCGTGGATGCGGCGCGCGCGATCGCCGCTTACGGCAAAACCCTTGCGACGCGGCAACGTGAGCTGTGATGCATCGCTGATGAGAGTTCGACGACCGTCCCAGGGCAAAGGTGACGCATACCCTCGGATTTCTCCGACATATGAGATAGCTGATCTCAGGAGGTGGGATTAACCTTGCCGACTGCCCGCACCACCTGTGCTCGTCCACGGTGTCCGAAGCAAGCTGTCCTGCCGGGAGTGCGGCGGCTCCTTCGGAGGAACGTCAAATCCAAAGCCACAACAGTGCTTCCTGCACCATGTACCGCGGTCTCGTTCAGAAATTTCAAATCTGAAAGCGGAAATTGGAATCATGTAGTTGTTAGTGCCCCTTTGTTTCCGAGGTGCGTATCAGAGGGTGCTGCGATGCATCACGTACTTCGGGAACGGGGCACTAGGTACCCATAAAATTGGCCATTTCGTCCCAGCTTTTTGATTGTCAGCTTCTCCCTCAAAAGCGGACGTCCGTGGACGCGCGAGCAATATATCCGCTAAGCGCCAACTAACGGACATCGGCGGAATCGCTTTGCAACGAAGCGAAACGTAGCCTGCCCGCATGACCGCGGTGCCGCCGGTGGCTAAGTACAATCCCTGAATTGCTGGTTATTGGCATCCGCTTATCTTGCCGCAATGCTGAATGAGTCTCCGGTGCCAGTTTGCCCGCATTGCGGTGCTTTCATGAAGCACGTGCGGACAATCCCGCGTTTGGGAGGCCTCCCAGAAATACGGGTCTACTACTGCGCACCTTGCGCGCACGTCGAGACGATCAAGCGGCAGCGGGCTGCTTAGCAAATTGGCGAAAATGACGAAGCCGGACACGCCGTTTCCAAAGCACTGGCTGTATTACATCGTGCTCAAATACGCGGTGATTACTGCAGCGGTATTGATAGCGCTCTACGTCGCGTTCTCGCTATCGTGAGCAACGATAAGACCAAGGGTGAGCGTTGCGGGTTGGCAACAAACACCATTCTATCCGGCCACTTCGTCGGCGTTGGCTAGCCGTGTCGGTCGGATCTGAGACCTGTGCCCTTGCCCGGTGGTCGCGCTACACTTGAAAATCAAGCCGAGCAGGAAATGCACGTAGCTGCTGTTGGCAGCGTTTTCAGGCGTCTTGGGTCGATCGGCCTTCCGCATTTGGCACAAGCGCCGTATGTGCCCTCGGATATCCGCTCGAGGGTGGCTTCAATCTGCCGGATTTCCGCAAGCTCGGTTCTTCCTATGACCTCAAGTGCTTCTTGATTTTCAAGTTCAATGGCTTGGTCCTCGGAATCAGCCGGGAGCGGTTTGTGTAATTCGCGATCGACCTTCGCAAAGTGCGTCCGCAATTCTGCAAGGCGCGTCTTTAGCGCTTTTGCGATCTCTTCATGCTCATTCATGTCTTTTCCACTTCCAGTCATTATTATGTCGGCCCATTGGGCTCCGCGACGCTGCGTCTCATAGTTTAGCCACTATCGTCAACTGCACACACCTACGGCTGGATCAGATCGTTGGCCGTCGCTCGAGGACCGCTGCGGGGCACGAGGCTAGCTACGCATTCAGCGCGTCGAGCAGCGCTTTTGCCTCCTTGAGGTCAGGTGTATCGAAACCTTCGGTGAACCAGCCGTAGAGGGGTGCCAGCAGGTCGCGAGCCTCGTCTCGTCGCTCTCGTTTGCTCAAAAACCGAGCGAGGCTGATCGCAGCACGCAACTCGAACCCGCGGCTACCTTGCTCGCGCGCAACCGTGAGTGAAGTGCGGAAACAACGCTCGATTTCCGCCCAGTCTGGCATCGACAGGCGTTGAAGTAATTCGCCCCGCAAGCGGTGGAGCTCAGCATCGGCCCAATGTGCGCCGCAAGCCTCCGCCGCTGCTAGCGCCGCAGCCAGCACCTCAAAAGCTTTCGTTATCGCTCCCGTCGCCGCGAGCGCCTCGGCTAACAAGCCGAGAACCATCGATTCGACGCGGCGCGCACCTGTTGCTTGCATCGCCGCGATGCCTTCACGGATACGTTCGGCAGCGACTGTTCCTTGCCCGCTTTGAGCCATGGCGCCGCCTTGGAGGATCAAGCCGTAACCTAAAAACAGCGCAAATCCATGCTCCTCGGTGAGCGAAACCAGTTCGTTTGCGGCGTTCGCTCCTTCCGTTGTCCAGCGCGCTGAAATTGCCGTCAGACCGGCATAAATCAGGGCATAGGCAAGAGTGTGCCGGTGGATGGACTTCCGCGCGGACTGAACTCCCTCGTCGAGAGCTTTTCTCGCCTGATCGGGAAAACCGCGATGCCAGAGTGCCCAACCGCGGACGCAGATGGCGGTAATCCCGATGTCTGCCCCGAAGCGGAAAGCCAGCGCCTCATGCTCCTCCGGCCGATACAATGCCACCGCCCGGTCGAGATGCGATAAGGCCTCTTGAAAATCTCCAGTCGGGATCAGCGACGAGCCGACGAGCCGGTGCCCGGTCAACAATAGTCCGGACTGTGCCTGAGATTGGGCGAGCGACAGGAATTCCTTTGCCTGCTCGAGCGCTGCGATCGGCTCGCCGCCGAGGTACTGCGCGACCCAAAGCCCGTACAGCACCGAAAAGTGGAGGATGGTGCCCGCAGCATTGGTATCCAATACCAAGTCCCGTGCGCGACGGAGGACTAAGCCGACTTCGGTGTTTGCATGGCCCTTCGCCTGCATGAGTGCTGCCGCCAGGGTGACCTGCAGCTCGAGCTCACGATGTTTGCGCTCCCGGAAATCGTGCAGTTCGTCAATCAGCTGCAGCCCTTTCCTCAGCTGCGCTATTGCCTCGACAAACGCCGATTTCGCGGCGGATTGTTCGCCCGCCCGAGACCAATAGGCAATTGCCTCTTGGATCAGGCCGGCTTCGGTGAAGTGGTGCGCAAGAACTTGCGGCTGTGCCTCTGCAACACTCGGGAAATGCTCTGCAAGGGTGCGAGCGATCCGCGCGTGCAATGTCTTGCGCGCGGCTCGTAGCAGCATGCTGTAGGCCGTATCCTGAACCAGTGCGTGCTTAAAGAGATAGGTGGCCTGCGGCGGTCTCCCCGAGGCGAAGATCAGACCTGCATCGACAAGCAGGGTCAGGGCCTGCGCCAACTCCCGCTCGCTGCGCTGCGCGGATGCCGCCAACAGCTCATACGAGAACTCGCGCCCAATTGCGGCGCCGACCTGTGCGACATCCTTCGCGATCGGCCCGAGCCGGTCGAGGCGCGCGATCAGTGACGCGTGAAGCGTTGCTGGCACTCCCACGGACGTCGCCGGAATGGGCCCGATCGTGGCGTTTTCGAGGACAGCTTTTGTCAGCTCTTCGAGGAAGAGCGGCACGCCGTCGGTGCGCTCGACGATCTCGGCCACAATCTCCTTGGAAAGCGATGTGTTAGGCCCTGCGATCTGATCGACGATGGCTGTGCAAAGCCCCTGATCGAGGCGAGCGAGCGTCAGCGAGACAACCTGGCGTGACCCCGCCCAGGGCGAGTTGAATTCGGATCGCAGGGTGGCGACTAACAGCACGGGCAGTCCCTCGATTCGATCGACGATCAAATCGAGAAATTCCTGCGACGTCGCATCCGTCCAGTGCAGGTCTTCGAAGATCATCAGCACCGGTTGCTGTTGCGCAACCCGCGCGAGGTATCGTACTAGCGCCTCCAACGTTTTTTCTTTTTTACGCTGCGGTGTGAGATCGGGCACGCGATAGCGGCCTGAATAGGGAAGCGACAGGAGTTCGGCAATGAGCCCTATATCTTCCTCCGATGGCGCGATTGGAGCGAGCATCGCCCCGAGCTTGTCGAGTCTTGCTTGGGGCGTGTCGTTGCGCTGAAATCGTGCCTCCCGCTCGAGTTCACCAATGATGGGGAAAAAGGGGGTGTCCCGGTGGTGAGGCGAGCAAAAATATTGAAAGACGTTGTGCTGCTGTGTCTGGAGACGTTGCCGAAGCACCGCCGCCAAACGCGACTTGCCGATCCCCGGCTCGCCCGAGATCAACACGACTCGCCCAACACCGTCCTTGGCCTGCTGCCAGAGCCGGAGCAGACAATTGAGCTCTTCTTCGCGACCAACGAACGCTGTCTCGCCCGAGCGCAGCGCCTCGAAGCGGCTATGGACGCTGCTAACGCCCGATACTAGCCAAGCGCGCTGTGACTTCACCAATCCTTTGAGCCGCTGCGGCCCAAGATCGACGACCTCGAAGAGAGACCCCAATTGTTGGCGCGTGCTGTCAGCGATTACCACGGCGTTTGGTTTGGCGAGCGCTTGCAGTCGCGCGGCAATATTCGGCGTCTCGCCGATGACAGTCTGCTCCTGGGCCGCGCCCGCCCCAATCAAATCACCGACTACGGAGAGTCCCGTAGCGACCCCGACGCGGCATTGGAGCTCGATAGCCGCGTGCGGCCTCAACACGGGCACGGCAGCGACCAGCGCAAGCCCGGCCCTCACCGCCCGCTCAGCGTCATCCTCGCGCGCCTGTGGGTAACCGAAATAAATCAGCGCGCCGTCACCCATGTATCTGGCGATAAATCCGTCGAACCGCCCTGCAACTTCCTGGATGCACCGGTGATACACTCGGATCACCTCGCGCAGGTCTTCGGGATCGAGCCGTGACGACAACGCCGTCGAGCCGACGAGATCGCAGAACACTACCGTGAGCTGTCGCCGCTCAGCTTCCGCTGCTCGAGGGCCGTTCGGGACCGGCACGATCGCTGGCTGCTTGCCGCTGTCGTTCAAGGAGGCAATCGCGGCGAGCAGGCGGCGACGATGGCCGACCGAGGCAATGCCTAGGCTGCTGAGATCCTCGGCCGTCAGGCTAGGCAGCACCGTGCCGTCAATATCGTTGTCGCGAAATATCGGCTCGTACTGTTGCAGCCCGAGGCCGCGGAGCCATGCCGCAACGTCCACGCTCACCTCCCGGACACGGCCCAACCGGCTTACCGTACCCCAAATTGTCGTGATGCGTGAATATTGAGGGCAGCGCGCCGGCGGCCGATGTTGCGGAGGGGATCATGCGAGATTTTCCCCGCGGCAATCGTTTTGGCCGCAACTTTGCTTCCGACGCTGGTAAAAATGCTTGCCGCGAGGGGTGCGTCGGAAGCAGGACACTAGGTGAGCATGCGCATCGAACCGGTATTTCTGTTTGATCTCGACGGCACGCTGATCGACAGCGTGTATCAGCACGTCCGTGCCTGGAAGGACGCGCTCGATCAGGAAGGCATCGAGCTTGCCGTCTGGCGCATTCATCGCAAGATCGGCATGAGCGGTGGCCTGTTCACCAACCAGCTCCTGCGCGAGACCGGGCTCGACATCAGCGTCGAACGCGTCGAACGGCTGCGCCGGCGCCACGCGGCGGCCTACCGGAAATACGCGGACGACGTGCGGCCGCTGCCGGGCGCGCGCGAACTGCTGGCGTGGCTCTCGGACGCGGGCATTCCGTGGGCGATCGCCACCAGCGGGCTGATGGAGACCGCAGGGCTTAATCTCGCGTCACTCGGCGTCGACCCGCAGCGCACCCCGGTGGTGACGCGCGATCAGGTCAAATATGCCAAGCCGGATCCGGATCTGTTTTTGGCGGCGGCTGCGCGGCTCGATGCGCCAATCGAGACCGCGATCGTGGTCGGCGACAGCATCTGGGACATGCTAGCGGCGACGCGCTGCCGCGCGCTTGCCGTCGGATTGCTCAGCGGCGGCTACGGGCTCGATGAGCTGCAGCAATCGGGCGCGTTCCGCGTTTATGAGGATCCGGCCGACTTGTTGTTTCATATCGACGAGGTCGGAGGGCGGCGATAGATCGATAACGCATCGATCACAAACGAGACCGGATCAATCAGGCCGGCTGTTCAGCCTGCGCAGCGCATAGTCCTGGAAGTGGTCGATCTCGTAGAGGCTGTCGCACACCGAGCCGCAGCGGCTCGACGCTTCCGTGACCCGGATGGCGAGCGATGCGCCGTCGGGCTTTTCCTGCTGCCGGTAGAGCGCGATATGGTGGTCCGGGAGCAGCAGCACATCGCCGGTGCGCATCCGGTCCAACGCCGCGACACGTTTGGTGATGTCGGGCAGCTCCGTGGTTCCGACGTGGCGGCCGAGCTGCCACACGTTGGAGACAAGCCCGGAGCAGTCGACGCCCGCGGTGACGCGGCGCACCTCGCTTGACCAGAATGTTCCGCCGATATTGCCGGCCACGTAGCCTTGTTGGATTTTCTGGTCAAAGCGCTCGATCGTGTCGGATCCGCCCCAGTCATAGGGCAGGCCGGTCTTGACGACGGGAGGACGGTCGCGCGCTTCATCCGGAGGAAGCACGAACCTGTTTCGCCGCGTGCAGGCAATCGGAATGCCCTGCACGATCTCGACCTCGCACGGATGGCGCAGGTTCTGCTCGGTCAACGTCCAGGAATGATCGCGATAGGCATCCATCCGCTTGCGAAGCTCCGCGGGTTTCAGCACCACGGTGCCGTCCGTGGAGCCGTTGCGCGATGCAAACGGCCGCTCGTCGCCCAGACTGATGACGGTGGTGTCGGCCGGCTCGATCAAGGGCAACAGTTTGGAGAGCGGAGGCGGCGGCGCCCAACGTCGGGGCTTCCCGCGCGCCTGTTGCAGGTCGACCAGATCCTTCGACGGCGTCTCGAACCCTAGGCGGTAGATCTTGAACGCGCCGGCTTTGCCGTTGGATACAAGGCTTGCCAACAGCGCGATCGTTCCGTCCGGCATGATCGTCGCATAGTCGAATCCGACCCGGGACATGATGGCGAGCGGCAGCGGTGCTAGTCCGGAGAGGATGCCGTTCTTCTCGAAGCGGCCGATGTAGACGTCGACCTTGATGCGCTGATCGTCCGCCTGATCGGGTGGCGGCTCGCTCAGATAGTACTCTTTCCAAAGAACATAGCGCCGGCCATCGCCGATGCGGTCGAGCTCGCGCAGGCTCGCGAGATAGTAGGGGCCGATCGGCCGGACCTGCAGCGCGGCTTCGCCGCGAAAGGCTTTGAGCATGAGCCCGGAGCGTGTGCGCACGACCGGCGGAGTACGAAGTTCCGGCCGCTTGGCGTCATGCGCGGATGCCGCAAACGCGGCGGGCCATCGCGTCTGGTCGCGATCGACCTCGATACGGGACCTCTCATCCTCGGAGATGATCACAACCTTGTCGGCCTGTCGCACCAGCCGCCATGGGCGAAAGCCGGCGGGCATCTTGGTCGTCTTCAACGCCGCGCTCTCCCCGTCGCGGTAAGCCGAAATCGCCCCGTCGAGCGGGTCGACCACGGCGACGATGCTGTCGCGCAGCAGAAAGATATGACTGGGTCCCGCGCCGTCGCGGTCCGCGCGGATCTCGATTTCGGTGAAGGCGAGGGCGGTGGAGGGGAGAACGGCGGGCGCGCCGCTGCACGCCAGCGAAGCAATAATCAGAAATTTTCGCAGACCCCGCGCGCGACGCGTCATCGCTTTCCCGGCCCCGGTTCGCGGTCGGAATACGCACCGCAAGTGGGGCAGCGGCAAGGCAAGCGGGGTGCGGTTACCTCTCCCGGTGGCGGCTTATGGCCTCATTGAGAATGGGGAGTAGCGGCGCTCCGGTCTCAGCGCGCCGCCTCGAGCCGCGCGCGCAGCGTCTGGAATCCGTCCGCGCTCTGCAGGCCCTTGATCTCATCAAGCACGCCGCGCGTGGCCGGGAGCGGCGCGATATCAAGCTCGGCTTTGAGCGACTTGCTCCAATTCTGATAGTACTGGATCGCCTCGCACCGGCGCTCGTCGAGCGCCAGCAGGTCAGCAAATTGCGCACCAATTCTTCGCGATAGGGATCGAACCGCAACGCGCGGCGCGCCAGCGCGATGGCCTCGTGATAGAGGCCGACCGCGCCCAGCCGGCACACCGCCATGGTCGCGGTGCGCAGGAACAGCGAGTGCAGGCGCTCGCGCTCCTCCAGGATCCAGTCGCCGTCGTCGCCGTCGAGGAACGGCCCTTCGTAACGGTGCAGCACCGCGGCGACATGGTTCAACGTGTGATGGTCGAGCAGCGTTTCGGGCTGCGGAGCGCCATGGCGGCGGTCTCCTGCAGGGCGGTCGCGTCGATGTCGAGCCACGGCGCGCGCTCGAGAATGGTCTCGGTCCCGATCGTCAGCAAATTCCGTCCGCCGGCGCTTCGTGGCTCGCTCGCCAGCAGCTTGCGCAGGCGCCAGATCGCCGAGTTGAGCGCGCGGCGCGCGCGCTCGGTATCGAGCTCGGGCCAGAACAGGTCGGCGAGCCGCTCGCGCCGGTGCGGGCGGTTCGGGTAGGCGAACAGGAAACTCGCAAGGCCGCGGCCTGCCGGCCCCAACTCCGACCACGTCCGATTATCGACACCTGCGACGCGGAATACTCCGAGTAGTCCGACGCTCAACATGGGCGCCCCCCAAAGTCATAGCCTGCGCTGAGGGCCGGCAGTCGCCTGCACGGGCCCCTGTTCCCGTTTGACGGGACGGTTCACCAGTTCAGCCGGTACCTGTGTGCCCTGCCCAGAGGCCAACCTATCGGAGGCTGGCCGTAGGGTGATACCAAAACCTAGTACCGGAGGTTGCAACGTACCAGTGATCGGGATCACACCGTGCTGTGATAATTTCGCGAGCCCCCGCGCGGGTGCAACCGGAGTGGGCCGCGCGATCCCGGCTGTGGTGGTGCAACCGCGGCCTTCGCTCGCGTCCCGGAACGACGACCCGCAAGCAGTTGTCTCAATAATAAAAATTATTGACGAATAATAAGCATAATGTATCGGGGACTGCAGTCTGCTCAATGAGGGGCGCTTTCATGAGGCGATCCTGGAGCGGGGCAGACCAGCGGCGTCCGAGAACGCCTGGTTCGCAGCCAGGATCCCAGGGGGCCCGGGGAGAACCGCCAAGGCCGGCACCATGACCGG
>JBPYFJ010000093.1:0-6770 GCA_051985675.1 Xanthobacteraceae bacterium
CATTGCGACGCAGACGTTGCCCGCCGCATTGGCGGCGAAGGCCGCGACCAGCACAATTCCCGTCGTCTTCGTGATCGGCGAGGACCCCGTCAAAGTCGGACTGGTGGGGAGTTTGAGCCGGCCTGGAGGTAACGTCACTGGTATGACCAATTTCATGAACGTGTTGGGAGCCAAACGGCTGGAATTGATGAGCGAGACCGTGCCGGGCGCCGTGGTGCTCGGGTTGCTGGTAAATCCCGCCAATCCCAACGCGGAGCACGATACCCGGGACCTGCAGGCGGCCGCGCAAGCGCTCGGGCGACGGCTGCATGTGCTGACCGCCGCTACCGACCACGAGCTTGAGACAGCGTTCGCTGCCGCAGTCGACCAGAAGGTGGGCGCCCTGTTCATCAATATCGATTCCTTCCTATTCGATCGGCGCAAACAAATCGCCGCGCTGGCGGCGCGCCACCAGGTTCCCACGATCCATCCGTTTCGCGAGTACGTCGCGGCCGGCGGCCTGATGAGTTACGGAGCGAACTTTCTCGACGCCTGGCGACAATCGGGCATCTATGTCGGCCGGATCCTGCGAGGTGCAAAGCCTGCCGAGTTGCCAGTGTTGCAGCCGACCAAGTTCGACTTGGTCATCAACCTCAACGTAGCGAAAGCGCTCGGCCTGAATATTCCCTCGACGGTTATCGCCCGCGCCGACGAGGTGATCGAGTGAACCGGCGCGATTTCATCACGCTCATCGGCGGCGCGGCGGCGGCGTGGCCGGTCGTGGCGCGGGCGCAACAGGGCGAGCGCACGCGGCGTATCGGCGTACTCGTGCCCGCCACCGCGGACGATCCGGTTTGGCAGGCACGCGTCGGCGCGTTCCTGCAGGGGCTGGCACTGTTGGATTGGACCATCGGGCGTAACGCGCAGATCGACATCCGCTGGGGCACGTCCAACATCTCCGAGCTTCGCAGACACGCGGCGGAAATGGCCGCCCTCGCGCCCGACGTTATTCTCGCCGGCGGGGCGTCGACGATGGGGCCGTTGATGGAGACGATCCGCACCGTGCCGATCGTGTTCACACTCGGCAACGATCCGGTCGGTGCCGGCTACGTCGACAGCTTGGCCCGGCCGGGCGGGAACATCACCGGTTTCATGTCATACGAATTCAGTATCGCTGGAAAATGGCTGGAGCTGCTCAAGGAGATTGCACCGGGCATCAATCGCGTGGGAGTCCTTCGCGATGCCAGCCAGGCCTTTGCGACCAGCCTGTTTGGTGCCATGCGGGCGGTCGCGCCGTCACTGGGCGTGGAGGTGATCCCGATCAACCTGCGCAATGCCGCCGAGATCGAGAAGTCCGTCGAAACTTTCGCGCGCGCTGCGAATGGGGGTCTCATACCGGTGTCGAGCGCCGCGGCGGTGCGTCACCGCGATTTGATCATTGCTCTGGCAGCGCGGCACAAGCTGCCGGCGGTGTATTGGGAACGCTTCTTCGTCACTGCCGGTGGCCTGGCATCTTATGGGCCCGATCTCGTCGAGCCGTTCCGGCAAGCGGCCGGCTATGTCGCTCGTATCCTCAAGGGAGAGAAGCCGGCCGATCTTCCGGTGCAGGGCTCGACCAAGTACGAGCTGACCATCAATCTCAAGACCGCCAGGGCGCTCGGGCTTGAAATTCCGACGACGCTGCTCGCCCGCGCTGACGAGGTGATCGAATGACACGTCGCATGTTCATCATGCTGCTCGCCGGCGCCGCGGCGACGATCCCACTGACCGCGGTCGCGCAACGGCGGCCCTTCCGCATCGGATGGCTCGTATTTGGCAACGCGGCGACGGGCCCAATCGATCAGTCGCTGAAAGGCGCACTTGCTGAACGAGGATTGGTCGACGGCCGCAGCATCGAAGTCCTTTACCGCTACGCCAACGGCGTGCCAGCGGAGCTTCCGAAGTTGGCTGAGGAACTTGTGGCGCAAAAACCCGATCTGCTGCTCGCGATCGGCGGCGACGTCATCAAGGCACTGTTCGACGCAAGTCAAGGCGCCATCCCCATCGCCGGCGCCGTGAGCGACAGCCCGATCCGCGCCGGAATCGCCGCCTCTCTTGCCCGGCCGAGCAAGAACTTCACTGGGCTTACGTTTCTCACCGATGAAATGGCGGCAAAGCGCATGGAACTACTCAAAGACGTCGTTCCCAGTACCAGGCGCGTTGCCGCGATATTCAATCCACAACACCTCGACGACGAAATGACTTTCGCACGGCGCGGAGCTGACACCCTTGGCATCGAGCTCACCCCCTACCCGATCAACGACGTTGCTGAACTCGACAAAGCCCTGAGCGCGGCGAGTACGAGCGGCGCCGACAGCTTATTCATCATCGCCTCGCGAATGACGAATTTCTTTGCCGCAAAAATCGCGAAGTATGGCGAGGAGCGACAGTTGCCCGTGATCGCTTCGTGGCGTGAATTTGCCACCGCGGGTGCGCTCTTATCTTATGGCCCGAGCCGAGTTTTTGAGGCCAAGCGCCTCGCCGGCTACGTGGAGAAAATCGTAAACGGGGCCAAGCCCGCCGATTTACCGATTGAGCAGCCCGTCAAGTTCGAGCTCGTTATCAACCTCAAGACAGCGCGAGCCCTCGGGTTGAACGTGAGCCGGGACGTCCTGCTGCGCGCCGACGAGGTGATCGAGTGATGATGCGACGCCGCCGGTTCATCACGCTGCTCGGCGGCGCGGCAGCGACGTGGCCGATCGCGGCAGCAGCGCAGCGGCCGCGTCCAACGATTGGAATCCTGGGCGCAAGCACAGCTTCGAACTGGAGCCTTTGGACCGCCGCATTTGTGCAGCGTTTGGCCGAGCTTGGCTGGGTGGACGGCCGCACAGTTGCGATCGAATTTCGCTGGGCGGACGGGCGGAGCGATCGGTTCATGGACATCGCAGCCGAATTCGTCCGGCTCAAAGTGGATGTCATCGTCACAGTGGGAAGTGCAGTTTTCGCGGCGAAGGAGGTCACCTCGGCCATCCCAATCGTGTTCGCAATCGCCGTCGACCCGGTCGGGGCCGGTATGGTCGCGAGCCTGTCGCGTCCCGGCGGCAATATCACCGGCCTTTCGACGCAAACGCCCGACCTTGCTGGTAAACGAATCGAACTCTTGCGGGAGGTGCTCCCCGATCTCCGCCGCTTGGCAGTCATCGCAAACGTCGGCTATGCGCCGTCTGTCAAGGAGATCGATCAGGTTCGAGAAATGGCGAACAAACTTAAGCTGGAGGTCGAGGCGCCGGAAATCCGGCGCGCACAGGATATCGTGCCTGCCTTCGAGGCGCTCAAGAGCGGGCCGCAGGCGATTTATGTTTGTCCTGACGCGCTGATAAACGCCAATCACGCGCGGATCAACATCTTGGCCGTGGGTGCGCGGCTGCCCACGATACATCCCTTCCGTGATTATCTCGAAGCAGGTGGCCTGATGTCCTACGGGGCAAACAATGCGGACATGTTCCGGCGTGCGGGCGATTATGTCGACAAGATTTTGCGTGGGACGAAGCCCGCAGACCTGCCGATAGAACAGCCGACCAAGTTCGAGCTCGTCTTCAATCTCGTCACAGCCAAGGCGCTCGGCCTCGACATCCCACCGTTTGTGCTCGCTCGCGCCGACGAGGTGATCGAATGAAACGTCGCGAGTTCATCACGCTCCTCGGCGGCGCGGCGGCGTGGCCGCGCGCGGCGCACGCGCAGCAGCCCGACAGGGTGGCGAAGATCGGATTTCTCGGCGCGAGCTGGGCTTCGCCCTCCGATGAGGGGCAACGGCTCGCCGCTTTTGTGCAGCGATTACGCGAGCTCGGTTGGATCGAAGGGCGTACCGTCGCGTTCGAGTATCGCTGGGCGGAGGGACGTGCTGAACGGTTTACTGAAATCGCGCGCGATTTCGTCCAACTCAAAGTCGATGTCATCGTGACCTATTCGACGCCGGCGGTTCTCGCAGTCAAGGAGGTCACATCGGTCATCCCGATAGTGTTCGCGGGTGCAGGGGACCCGATTGGCACGGGTCTTGTCGCAAGCCTTGCGTTGCCAGGCGGAAACGCGACCGGAGTGTCGCTCCAGACGACTGATATCGCCGGGAAGCGGCTCGAGCTTTTGCGCGAGCTTGTCCCCGGTCTCACGCGGCTGGCAATCATGGCGAATTTGGACAGCCCCAATTCTATGCTGGAGATGAATGAGGCTCGGGCAGCCGCCGACACGCTCAACATCAATATCGTTCCATTGGAAGTGCGACGGGGACAGGAGATCACGCCCGCCTTCGAGGCGCTCAAGGGGCGAGCGCAAGCACTCTATGTCGTTCTCGACCCGATCATGAATGCGCATCGAGTACGCATTAGCATTCTCGCTCTCGGTGCACGCCTGGCAACGGTGGTTCCGTTCCGAGCGTTTGTCGAGGCAGGCGGACTGATGTCTTATGGAGCAAACCAACCCGACGTATTTCGGCGCGCTGCCGATTATGTCAACAAGATATTGCGCGGAACGAAGCCAGCCGAAATCCCCGTCGAGCAGCCAACCAAGTTTGATCTCATCGTTAACCTGACCACTGCCACGGCGCTCGGCCTAGACGTATCGCCAACGCTGCTCGCTCGCGCCGACGAGGTGATCGAATGAGACGCCGCGAGTTCATCACGCTCCTCGGCGGCGCGGCGGCATGGCCGCTCGCGTCGCACGCGCAGCAACGTGAGCAGATGCGGCGCGTCGGTGTTCTCATGCATAGCGCCGCGGACGAGCCGGAGTCGCAGGCCCGCCTGACCGCGTTCATCCAGGGCCTTGAGGAGCTGGGCTGGGCCGTCGGCCGCAATATGCGGATTGATTATCGCTGGAGCGTGGGCGATGCCGCGCGACTGCGCAAGGAGGCGGCCGATCTGGTCGCACTGGGGCCGGAAGTGATCCTGGCCGGCGTCGGGCCGACCACGCTGGCTTTGCAGCAAGTCAGTCGCACAGTGCCGATCGTGATGGCCCAGCCCCTCGATCCAGTCGGCTCCGGCTTCGTCAGAAGCCTGGCGCGACCGGGGACCAACGCCACCGGCTTCACCCAATTCGAATTTACCTTGAGCGCCAAGTGGCTTGAGATGTTGCGAGAGATCGCGCCCCAGGTCGCGCGCGTCGGTATCGTGCGTGAACGCGAAGGTCCGGCAGGCATCGCGCAATGGGCCGTGATTGGGGCCGCAGCTTCGCCACTCGGCGTGGAACTGAGCCCTATCGATGTGCATTCCGGCGGCGGCGAGACGGAGCGCGCCCTGGCCGACTTCGCGCGGGGGCCCAATGACGGCTTGATCGTCACCGTAAGCTCGACCGCAACCACCCAGCGCGGCTTGCTCATCAAGCTGGCAGCGCGGCACCGGCTGCCCGCCGTCTATCCTTATCGGTTTTTTGTCGATGCTGGCGGTCTCATCTCATATGGGCCGAACCTGCTCGATGGTTATCGTCGTTCGGCCTCTTATGTCGACCGCATCCTCAAGGGCGAGAAGCCGGGCGATCTTCCGGTGCAGGCTCCGACCAAATACGAGCTGGTCATCAATCTCAAGACCGCCAAAGCGATGGGCCTTACTGTGCCCGAAATGCTGCTCGCCCGCGCCGACGAGGTAATCGAATGAAGCGCCGCGAGTTCATCACGTTCCTCGGCGGCGCGGCGGCGTGGCCGCTCGCGGCGCACGCGCAGCAGAGGGAGCGGATGCGCCGCATCGGCGTGCTCGTTGCCGCCAGCCCAGACGATCCCGAATATGAGAGCCGCATCGCGGCGTTCCGGCAGGCGCTGGCGCTATCGGGTTGGACTGACGGCCGCAACGTGCAGGTCGATACCCGCTGGGCGACGACGGACGCGGAGCAGGTTCGCAAACATGCGCTTGAACTGGCCGCATCGACGCCGGACGTCATCTTGGCTGCTTCCGGCACGACAACCGTGGCGCCACTGCTCCAGGCGACCCGCACCGTGCCCATCGTATTCGTGGTCGTCATTGATCCGGTTGGCGCCGGCTTCGTTGCAAACTTGGCGCGTCCGGGTGGCAACGCCACAGGCTTTCTCATGTTCGAATACGGCCTGAGCGGCAAATGGCTGGAGAGGCTCAAGCAGACCGCGCCGGGCCTCAAGCGAGTGGCCGTCCTTCGCGACCCGACCATCGCTTCCGGAATTGGGCAGTTCGGCGCCATCCAATCGGCGGCGCCGGCGCTCGGGTTGGAAGCCATTCCCGTCAATGTACGCGACGAGGGCGACATCGAGCGCGACATCACCGCGTTGGCGCGTTCGCCCAACGGCGGCCTGGTCGTCACGTCGAGCCCCGAGGCGTCGCGGCATCGCCGTCTCATCATCACGCTCGCGGCCCGGCACGGATTGCCGGCGATCTACTCCTACCGCTCCTTCGCCGTCGAGGGTGGCCTGATCTCCTATGGGCCTGACATGCTCGACCAGTACCGTCGCGCAGCGGCCTACGTCGATCGCATCCTCAAGGGCGAAAAGCCGACGGACCTGCCGGTCCAGGCTCCGACCAAGTACGAGCTGGTGATCAACGTTAGAACGGCAAAGACGCTCGGTCTCGACTTGC
Source organism: Xanthobacteraceae bacterium (assembly GCA_051985675.1). Classification (GTDB taxonomy): domain Bacteria; phylum Pseudomonadota; class Alphaproteobacteria; order Rhizobiales; family Xanthobacteraceae; genus JAFAXD01. The sequence goes on from JBPYFJ010000093.1 coordinate 6,546, forward strand.
CGCCCGCGCTCCTCGCCGGCGCCGACGAGGTGATCGAGTGAGGCGGCGCGCGTTCATCACGCTCGAGTACCGTTGAGCAGCGCAAGGCCACTACGATCCCCCGCCACTGGCGTTCTCGTTGATCCTGTGATGCGAGCCGGGCACGTCGGAGAAGCCTTCGGCGCGGCGCGGTGGCTCCGTCAAACCGGCGTTTCGCCCTTCAACATGAGGCGGTAAAGGTAGCGG
>JBPYFJ010000094.1:0-4109 GCA_051985675.1 Xanthobacteraceae bacterium
GAGATCGAGATCGTGATCGATGAACTGACCCCACGCATACATGTAGGCCGAGAGCCCTTCGGGGTTGGGCACCGCCGCGTCGCCCTGGCCGACGACGACATTGCTGATCGTGCGCGGATTGGGGCCGTCAGTCATGGCGTCGACGCCGTCCGCGAAGTTCGCCGGTCCGATGCGAGTGAAGTCGGTGCCGGCCGCGTTCAGGTCGGTCTGCGAGAGATTGTTGCCGGAGCCATCAATCGAGCGGTACTCGATGCTCGTGCTGTGATGGTGGCTCTGATCTCGCAGGGTCGAAGTGTCCTTCTGCGGGAGGGAAGAGAGGCTGACGTCCGCGCCGTCGAACAGGAAATCTCTCATCGCGTGCTCCTCCTTGTGACCGTTGTACGACGCAGAGGCTAACAGCGATGAATCTGGCACAGTCAGTAGGAACGTACGGTCGCAAAATTTATTGAGGTTGTATCTGAGTGCCACAAGCTAATTATTTCTAGAGACATATACCGTCTACCCCGTAGCACTCTACCAGAAGTGATTTACAATATGTAATTCATAACAAGAATCAATATCATGAGAACGGCGTTGAGAAACGGAGAGACAAGGAAAACTTTCCCGTCAGATTTATTTTTTTCTTCGACCGGGTCCCCGTGCACACGGCACTCATTAGGGGCGAGCGATGACAAGCGTTATCTTGGCTCGCAGTTTAGCGCGCTTGCGGTCGAACCTTGGATACCTCGATCGGCGTACCCTCGAGCGGTTAGGCAAGGATTACCTTGACACGCGGGCGGCAGGCCTGAGGCGCTCGAACATCTGCTCGCGCCGGAAAAGTCTTGAAAATCAACGCCCGAAAATGACCCATCCAATTCAGAACGATTCAGGTCTAGCCCAAGGATTTGCCTACCCTCTCTCCACCATTCTGCGGCGGCGGTAGACTGGTCGAGGAGGCCAGGGCGGGAGGAAGCCTGATGTCCGCTATGATGCGCCGCACGTTCATCACGCTGCTCAGCAGTGTGGCACTGCGCCCGGTGACCGCGCGCGCAGAAAAGAACGACGGGGTACGGCGCGTCGGCGTCATCATGGGCTTCGCCGAGAACGACGAAGTGTGGCAGGCCTATCTCGCGAACTTCAGACAAGGCTTACAAGAGCTCGGCTGGACGGACGGGCGCAACATTCGCTTCGACTATCGGTTCACCGGCGAAAGCGAAGAACGTATGCGCGCCATGGCCGAGGACGTGGTGAGCCTGAAGCCTGACGTGATTTTTGTCTCAACCAATTCGGTGGTTTCGGCAACGCTGAAAGCGACGCGCTCTATCCCGATCGTGTTCACCTGGGTGTCCGATCCGGTCGGAAGCGGATTTGTGGCCAACCTGCCGCATCCTGGCGGAAACATCACGGGCTTCCACAATTTCGAGCATGCCATCGGCGGGAAGTGGGTGGCTTTTCTCAAACAGATCGCCCCCGATCTGCGTCGCGTCGCAGTGGTGCATGTTCCGGAGATCGTGCCCAACGTCGGGTTCCTGCGTGTGATCGAGGCGGCGGCGCCTTCCTTGGGGCTATCCGTGACCGCGGCCGAGGTCCGCAATGCCGCTGATATCGAGCGCGTTGTGTCAGCTTTCGGACAGGGCGGCGGCGGCGGGCTCATCGTAACCCCGAGCGCGCTGACGGCGACGCGGCGCGACCTCATCATCGCACTGGCGGCCCGATACCGTTTGCCCGCGATCTATTCGTTCGGCTTCTATGCCGAGAGTGGAGGCTTGATGTCGTATGGTATCAATCAGCTCGAGCTCGTACGCGCGGCAGCATCTTACGTCGATAGGATCTTACGGGGTACGAGCCCAGGCGATCTGCCGGTTCAGCTCCCGCTCAGATACGAGCTCGTCATCAATGCCAAAACCGCGGCGGTGCTCGGCCTTGCGGTGCCCAACACGCTGCAATTGCTCGCCGACACTGTGATTGAATAAGAAGACACGCCGCTAATAGTTGCTCGGCGTGCCGATCCAGCGGCCCATGCGCGCCAAGTGGCGCGAGATGGCGATGTCGGTGACGCGTCCGATTAGATTGCCGATCGGCACCGGGCCGTGTGCGATCCGGTCGCGGCTGTCGACGCTATTGGCGCGGTTGTCCCCCAACATGTACACATATCCGAGCGGCACGCGCACTTCCGCCTCGTTGGCGAAGCGGGCCTGCGGATCGCCGGCATCGACATAAGGTTCCTCGACCGTCATGCCGTTGACGATGGCGCGGCCGCCCTTGATGGCGATGCGGTCGCCTTCGACCGCGACGATGCGCTTGATGTAGTGGACCTGCTCTTGCTTGGGGTGCACGTAGACGGCGACCTCGCCGCGGCTGGGATGGCGGCTGTGGTAATAAGTTGCGTCGGCGAGAAAATATTCCCCCATTCGCAGCGTCGGCTCCATGCTGGGACTGGCGGCGTTCAGCCATAGGAGCCGTCCCGACGACTTGGCATGTACGGCATAAATGCAGGGACCGGCGAAGATCAGGCAGGCAAGCGCAAAGGCGCCGGCATAGGTCGTCCATCGTTTGTAGCGCTGATGGGGAAAGTCGCGCATGCGATGGGCGCGCGAGATCGCGTCGATCATGATGTAAAGCCACAATCCGACGAGCAGCGCGCCGCTCACGGCGAACATCCAGAACCGCGCCAGCACGCCCATCATGGCGAACATGAGCAGCGTGTCGGCGATGATCACCAGAATGAACAGCGTCACGCCACGCCGGGCCTGGCCGAGATAAAGATGGCCGAGCCCGGGAGTGAGGGCGGTCAACAGGGCTGTTACCCAGAGCGAGGGGCCGCGTCGTTCTTTTGCTGGATTGTTTGCCTCGGCCGGCGCGTAGTCGGCAAATGCCATCAAGTTCTCCGAATTCGCCCCCGCGCGACCCGACCAGTGGCGAGGGCGCACACCTGCGTGACTGTTAGTCTCACCAGCAGGGGTCAAGGTTCGAGCCGGCCTGCCGATTCTTTGACCGTCCTACAACTGACGGCTGTGCGTCGCCCGACCGAGTCGACGAGTGGTTGCGGTGGCCAACCCCCCCCGCAACAGCCGTTCAGCGCCGCACGGCGATATAGGCTGCGAGTAAGCCCATCAACGCCGCGAGGAGGAGGGCCGCCAAGCTTGTCGCCAGGTGCACGGCCGGACCTACCCCCTCGGGCGCGGCGCTGGGGTGACCGAGCTGCGCCAGGAGCAGCACGAGGGCGGTGCCCGCGACCCATCGCAGCAGGCGCAACCGGCGCCACGGCGGGGGAAGCCGGCTCAGCGCCGCCGCCGTCACTCCGCTCGTCATAAAGGCGATGCCGGCGACTGCCCACCAGGGGCCGGTCGTGCGCAGTTCGCGCGCGCCGCCGCCAAACGCACCGTCGCCCCAGAGGCTTGCGAAATCGAAGCCGGCGCCGCGCAAATAAATCTGCAGCGCGAGGGCAGCGAGCACGCCGCAGGTCAGCGCGGTCGCGTAAATCAAAGCCGGGGGCAGCGCGATGGAGGACAGATCTCGCTTGGGCGACTGCATACGGGATGTGCCGGAATGCTCGGAGCAACGGATGCCCGGGCCGAGCCCGGGCACCACGCTCCGCGCTAGCGCAGAACGCTCAGGGGATCAACCGCGGCGCTCGGCTTCCCAGATTCCCGAGCAGGAACCGCCGCTCCAGGAGCCCGCGCCGCTTGCGCCGGCGAGACGACCTTTGCCCACCGCGCTCTTGTCGCCGGCGCTGACGTTGACGACCACGGCGCCGTTCTTGCCGACCTTGCCGGAGATGTTGATGGGCGCGGTGCCGGCGTTGCCGAGACTGCCGTTGCTGATGCGCACCGGATAGCGGTACGCCGCATCGCATTGGCCGCTCTTGGTCACTATCACCACGCTCCAAAGCCCGTCGTAGCCCGGCCCGGCTTCGGCGCCGGAAACGCCGACACTCGCGGCCGCGCCGGCAAGCGCCGCCGCCACCAGGAGGCCCTTGGCCCGGGTGCCAATTCGCGAATTAATCATGGTAGCCCCTTCCTGCTTCCGTGCCGGGCGCTGCCCCCTCAATCCCGGGCGATACGGCACCGAATCCAGCGATCCAGAATGCGCCACCCGGTTAGTCGCAACGGGGACGCGCTTGGTTCAAA
>JBPYFJ010000095.1:0-3459 GCA_051985675.1 Xanthobacteraceae bacterium
AACGACGGCTCCACGGCTGCGGTCTCGTCGGGCATTACGACTAGTGCCCCGTTTCCGAAGTGCGTGATACGTCGCCGCACCCTCTGACACGCACTTCGGAAACAAAGGGGGCACTAGCAACTATATAGTTCTGGTGCCGCTTTTCGATTTGAAGTTCCTGAACGAGATCGCGGCAGATGGTGCAGGAACTTCAAATCGGCGGCACCGCACTCTAGTTCAACGGCTTGCCGTCGCGCACGCGACGATCGTCGGCCTCCGCCATGATTGCGACCAGCTCGGGAAGCATGACCTGCGCGCGCCAGCCGAGCTCGGATGCGGCTTTGTCCGGAGCGCCCACCAGGGCATCGACTTCGGCCGGGCGGTAGTGGCTCGGATCGATTGCAATGATGGTGCGTCCCGATTTGGTGTCGATGCCGGTTTCATGCGCGCCGTTGCCGCGCCATTCAAGGGCAAAACCGAAGTGGGGAGCGGCAAGTTCGATGAAGTGCCGGACGCTCTGCGCGTGGCCGGTGGCCAGCACGTAATCGGCGGCCTTGGGCGCCTGCAGGATGCACCTGATCCCGTCGACATACTCGCCCGCAAACCCCCAGTCGCGTTTGGCGTCCAGGTTTCCGAACGCGAGCGTCTTGATCTGGCCGTGCTTCACCTGCGCCAACCCCGACGTGATCTTGCGCGTGACGAACTCGCGCCCGCGCAGGGGCGACTCGTGATTGAACAGGATGCCGCAGCAAGCGTGCAGGCCGTAGCTTTCGCGATAGTTGATGGTGATCCAGTGGGCGTAGAGCTTTGACACCGCATAGGGACTGCGCGGATGAAACGGCGTGCGCTCGGATTGTGGGCTCTCGCTCGCCTTGCCGTACATTTCCGAGGTGGAGGCCTGATAGAAGCGGATCGCCGGATTGACGGTTCGAATCGCCTCCAGAATGCGCGCCGGTCCGACCGCGTCGATATCGGCGGTATAGATCGGCTGTTCGAACGAGGATCGCACAAAACTCTGCGCCGCGAGGTTGTAGATCTCGTCCGGCCGGGTGCGCTCGACCATCCGTAGGACATTGGTAATCTCGGCGACATCGAGATCGATCAGCTCGACGTCGCTCAGAATACCGAGCTCGGCGAGCCGCCAGGTATTGTCGGACGAAGTGCGGCGCACGCCGCCGACCACGCGGTCCCCGCGTTCCAGCATGAGCTTTGCCAGATAGGACCCGTCCTGGCCGGTCACGCCGGTGATCAGGATCGTCTTGCTCATCGCGCCGCCATGCGCTCCCTGATGGCGTCCGCCATGCGTGCGATCACGTCGGACCAGTCCCCGGATGCGGTCTGCCGGAACAGCCGAAAGGTCGGATACCACGGGCTGTCGTCGCGTCCGATCAGCCAGCGCCAGTCGCCGGCACGCGGCAGCGCCAAAAAGACGTCGCGGCCGAGCGCGCCGCCCAGATGCGCAATCGACGTGTTCGGGCACACCACGAGGTCGAGGCTCATCATCGCCGCGGCGGTGTCCGCGAATGCGCCGCCGTCCTCGTCGAAGCGCTCGCCGAGCGTTTCGATACGATCGCGAAACGGCGCGTCGGCAATCTGTTCCTCGCCGAGTCCCTTTTGCAGGGAGATCAACCTGATGCCGTCGATCGACGCGAGCGGGGCGAATGACGCGAGCGGCAGCGACCGGCTGTGATCGAGGCGAAAATCGGTGCTGCCCTGCCAGGTGATTCCGATCTTGAAACCTTCGCTGCCGAGGCGCTCGCGCCAGCCGGCGGCGCGTTGCGGATCCGCCCTCAGAAACGGCACCCGCGCCGGAACCGTCTCCGGCGTTGTCCCCAGCACAAACGGAAGGCTCATCAGCGGAAGCCAGCGCGCCTGTTCGGTCTTGTCGAGCGCGCCGATGTCGGTGATCACCCGCTCGACGCCCGGGACGGTGCGCAGCAGCGGCGCCGAGGATGCGCTCGTCCACAGCACGACGCGGGTGCCGCGCCGGGCGAGCTCTCCGACGAACCCGCAGAATTGGATGCGATCGCCCAGGCCCTGCTCGCAACGCAGAACGAGAAGCTTGTCGCCGAGGGGTTCGCCGGTCCAGCGCGGAAACGGCGGTGCCTTGAAATCGTCGGGGACGCCGACCCCCAGGGAGAGCCGGCGCTCGAAACGGGCCCAGCCCTCGCGCCAGTTGCCCTGCAGGAGATCGAGGTTTGATACGTGGTAGAGCACCTCGTCGTCGTCGGCCGCGTGCGCGAGCGCGGCATCGGCGTCGGTACGCGCCTCCTCGAGGCGGCCGAGCTCCGCCAGCGTTGCCGAACGCCGCGCGCGCAGGCGTGCGGTGAACAGCTGGTCGGCGCGCACGGCCGGCATCGCCAGCATCAGGTCGAAGGCTTCGGCCGCCGCTTCGAAGCGGCCCAGCTCTTCGAGCGTCATCGCACGCCCGAAATGCGCAGCGGCGAGGTCGCCCTGCAGCGCGGCGGCCTTGTCATAGCTCGCGAGCGCCTCTTCACGGCGGCCGAGGCGCAGCAGCGAATTGCCCCGATTGACGAAGGGAATCGCAAACTCCGGTCGGATCGCGCTCGCCGCCTCAAAACTCGCGATCGCATCCTCGTGCCGCTTCATCGACGCGCAGGCATTGCCGCGATTGAACCAGGCCTCGAATGAATCCGGGCTGTAGTGCAGGGCGCGATCGAAACTCGCGACGGCGTCCTCCGAGCGGCCGATCGAATCGAGCAGAAGGCCGCGATTGATCCATGGTTCGGCGCGCCCCGGATTGGCGGCAACCGCGCGCTCGTGGATCGCAACGGCTTCCGTCGGTTCGCCGCGGTCGACCAGGGCCTGGGCGGCGTTGACGTAAGCCTCGAAGAAATCCGGCTTGTGGGTGAGCGCGCGCTTAAAACTCCGGAGCGCCTCATCATGATGGCCGGTGGCCCGCAACGTCGCGCCAAGCAGGTTGTGGGCGCCGGCGTGCTGGGGCGCAAGCTTGACAACCTTGCGCAGCAGCCGCGTGGCCTCCTGAAACTGCCGTTGCTGGGTCATGATCAACGCCAGGAAAAACACGGCGTCGACGTTCTTAGGCTCGCGGCGCATGATTTCGGCATAGCGGGCGGCGGCGTCGGCGAGCGCGCCCTGCCGATGCAGTCCGAGGGCCTCTTGCATCAGGAAACTCTGGGAGGATTGCGGCACGCGCTCACATCACCATTCGGGCGCGAGCGGGCGCTCGCCGAACTTCGGGATCGGGACGCCCGTTATATCGTCTTTGGGAGCAGGGGCGAAGTTGCGGCGTTGGCCGCCCTGGAGGGCATCACGGCGGCCGGCGGTGATTTACCGGAACAGCGGGAAGACTCCGTTCCCCTGCGCAGCGCCAGTGCCGCGTGGAGAGTTGGCGTTCGGTCGCGCCGTCGTCGTGCGCCGGGTGCCATCAGGCGCATAGGCGGACGCACGGACGTCGCCCAGATTGTCGCCGAAACCGCGCATCATCTGCAGGCCCTC
>JBPYFJ010000096.1:0-10162 GCA_051985675.1 Xanthobacteraceae bacterium
CCTGGCGGGGGAAAAGCGCCACGAGCGGACTAGCCAACCGCTGAGCGAAGACCGCGGCGCGCAGACTCGGCTGGCGCAGGCCGAAGCCCTCGTACGTTCGGCGCGGCTCTTCTTGTTCGACGCTACCACCCGGTTGTGGAATGACATGCTCGCGGGACATGGCGCGACAGTTCCGAAGCGAGTGCAGGTACGGTTGGCGACCTGGCACGCGGTTACGAGCGCGGTGCAGGCAGTCGACCTCATTTACCTCACAGGTGGAGCGACGTCGCTCTACGCCACCTGCCCGATCGAGCGCGCGTTTCGCGATGTCCATGCGGTCAGCCAGCACATCGGTGTCCATCCCCGAAACCTGGAGACCATCGGCCGCGAGTTGTTTGGACTCGAACCGGACACCGCTACGTTGATGCTGTGATGTTGCAAGAAGCGACTGGCTCGCCCGCGCTGTGTTTCGAACGGTGCCCCGTCACCAAGGCCGGCCGTCGATGCTCTTTTAGCCATCGTCTGCGTTCGAGGCGCGCGTCGTGATGTGGCGCCGCCGATCATGGCAAGAAAGCGCCAACCCGGCGCACTTTCAAGGGTGTGCTGGAGCAGCGTTCGAACTACCGCCAGCGAATTGGGCTCGGTAGGTTTCGCGAAAGCGCGTTAGCGTCACGGCCGGGACAGCCGCCGATGCCATGATCAGGAAGGCCGGCGCAATCTCGTCACCGGTTCGTTCGACCAACCACGTCGCGACGAGCGGTGTTAACCCGCCGATCACGCCTAAACAAATATTGTAGCCCAGCGACACCGCCGTGCACCGAACCTGCGGCGGCGCCGCTTCCACCAAAAAGGCGGGTAATGCGCCGCCATAGAGCCCGATGACAAGTGCGAGGCCAAGCTGCCCAAATTGTGCAAGCAGCGCGGAGGGCTGGTTCAATAGCCAGAAAATGGGTACCCCGCCAACAAAACCGAGCACGCATGTGACGATGAGCAAGGGCTTGCGCCCAAACCTGTCGCTCAATAAGCCGGCCGCGATCACGACAAGTAGGCTGACCGCCATGCTAAATGAATTGATCTCGAGTGCGCGGGACGGCGGAATGCCGTCGGCGATTTGGAGCCAACTCACGAGATAGACGAAGCTGACATAGAAGCCTACGGCGATGAAGACCGACAAGCCCGCAAATCCAATAACAATGCGCCAGTGATCGCGCAGTGTCTCGACGATCGGAGGACGTTTGCGCCGCTCTACCGGTGCCGTCTCGAGCATATGCCGGCGGAGAAAGTAGCCAGCAATGCCCACAATGAGCCCGAGCAGGAAGGGAATGCGCCAACCCCAGGATTCCAACGCCGCGGTCGACATGCTGGCCGCAAATACCGCACCAACTGCGGAGCCGAGCAGGATGCCCGCGCCCGCTCCACACGCGGTTAGCGCACCCATTAAGCCGCGGCGGCCCTCGGGCGCACGTTCGACCAGGAACACCATCGAACTCGTATATTCGCCACCAACCGAAAGGCCCTGCACCATGCGCAACAGCGTGAGCGCGGCCGGCGCCAAGAGGCCCAGCGTCGCATATCCAGGCAACAGTCCGATCAGGAAAGTCGGGATCGCCATGGCCGCGACTGAGAAGGTGAGCGCGGCGCGGCGTCCGAATTGGTCGCCGATATGGCCGACGAACGCGCCGCCTATGGGCCTCATCAGAAAGCCTAGGGCGAAGACGCCGAAGGCCGAAAGAAGCTGAGCGACCGCATCCTCATGAGGGAAGAACTGCCGGCCAATCGCAGACGCGAAGTAGCCGTAGATCGCAAAATCGTACCATTCGAGCACGTTACCCACCATGCCCGCGGCGATCACTCTGCGTGTTTGCGAGGAATTCATCTCACCCCAGCCCGTAGGGATTTTGCAAGCATAAATATAGCCTTGGCCGAATGTAAGAAAAGAAGCCGCGGCCCGTTCAATTTCTCACGCCGCGCAATTTGACCGTGTCCCTACGGCCGAGGAATCCAATCATCGACACTGTCGCCGCCAGCTCTTGAAAAAACTCGGCTGCACGTCACGCGTGCTGTGGCATCGCCAGCAACTGCTGTTGTGATGTGTCGGCGCCGAGGGGGACAGTGTTCAAGCTGTCGGCTGCGCCGCTCCCGCCGCCAAAACCCGCCATCGCTAATCGCGTTTGCGGCCGTACCTCAAATCTGGGGTTCCAACCAGTTCAGGAAACGCCTAGCATTCACGTCAATTCGGGGCTCATCCGGGCAATCCCGGCTCAAAAACCACTGATTACGGGAGGACGTCACGATGGAAACGACACGACGCAGCGTGCTCATGGGCGCCGCCGCCGCGCTGGCAACAGGCGGCCAGCTTTCGTCGATTTCGCCGAGCCCTGCCGCAGCGCCGCCTGCGGGAAAGCAGGCGCCTGGCTTCTACCGCTACAAGGTCGGCGACTACGAGCTCACCCAAATCGTCGACGGCTCGTTCACCGTGCAGTCGCTAGACGGGTTCGTGACCAATGCCGACAAGGCGGCGGTGAATGCCGCGCTCGAGGCGGCGTATATGCCCCGGGACCAGCTGACCATCATCTTCAATCCGATGGTGGTCAACACCGGGTCGAAGCTCATCCTGATCGATAGCGGCTACGGCGCGGCGGGACCCAAGACCGCCGGCCAGCTCCAAGCCAACATGGCCGCCGCCGGGATCGACCCGAAGGCGATCGACATCGTCGTCATTTCCCATCTGCATCCCGACCATATCAACGGTCTGGTCGGCGCCGACGCCGGCATCGCGTTCCCCAACGCCGAAATCAAGATGCCGGCGCAAGACGTGGCGCTGGATGGACGACGGCAACATGAGCCGCGCGCCCCCGGGCCGGCTGGCGGATTATTTCAAGAACGCGCGCCGCGTCATGGGCGTGGTGTCGAGCAAAGTGACGAAATACGAGTGGGACAAGGAGGTGGCGCCGGGCATCACCGCCTTTGCGACGGTCGGCCACACGCCGGGACATACGTCGTTCGTCATCGCATCGGGCTCCGGACGCCTGCTGATGCAGTCGGACGTCACCAATCATCCGGCGCTGTTCGTGCGCAATCCGGGCTGGTCCGCCGTGTTCGACATCGACGGACCGAAGGCGATCGAGACTCGCCGCAAGTTCTACGACATGGCGGTTGCCGAGAAGTCGCTGATCGCCGGCTTTCATTACCCGTTCCCCTCGCTCGGTCACGCCGAGAAGGATGGGACGAGCTACCGGCTGGTGCCGATCGCCTGGAACCCATCGATCTGAGCTATGCGGCACCGAACAGTCCCTGATATCGCCCGCGTTCGCGCGGTGCCACTCGGTGGCGGATTGACCCGGCCTGACACCGATAGTTGACTGACCAGACGGCCAATAGCGCGCGCCACGGATTGGTCGATGATCCGTCGACGTCAGAGGAGGGACATCATGACGATCACCCGGCGATCCTTTTGGAAGGGCGCGGCTGCGGCAGGCTTGATGGCGGCGAATGGCCCGGCCATCGCTCAGCAGCTTCCAAAGCTGACCGCGCGCGTCGATTTTCTGCCGTGGGGCATGCATGCCGGCCTTCATCTCGGCGTGATGAAGGGGTGGTTCAAGGAAGCCGGGCTCGACGTCGAAGTTTCCGACGGTCGCGGTTCCGGCGTGACGATGCAGCAGGTGGCGACGGGCGATGTCGACATCGGCTGGGTGCAGCTTGGCGCCATGGCGGTCGCACGCGGCAAGGGGATGCCGATCATCTCGATTGCGGGTCTGGCACGTCGCGGCGATCTCGGCGCGCTGGTGCCGAAGGACTCCGGAATGAAAAAGGTTAAGGACCTGGAGGGCAAAAGGGTCGCCTATACCGCGGGGACCAGTTGGGGATCGCTGGTCGATCCATTCTTCGCGGCCGGTGGCGCCTCGCGCGACAAGGTCAATCTGGTGAGCGTCGACCAGACCGCGCTGTTGTCAATCTACATGTCCGGCGGCGTCGATGCGACGTTGACCACGTTCCCCTTCGCCAAGACGACCGCGGATCGCCAGCGCCCGTCCGAGGGCATCCTGCTGGCCGATGTCGGTATCAACATTCCAAGCTACGGCTTGATCGTCACCCGCCGCACGCTGGACACGAAAGAGGACGCGCTGCGCCGTTTCGTGCCGGTAGTGGTGCGAGCCTGGGAGTACATCTACAACGACCATATCGACGAAGGCGTCGACGCCATCGTCAAGCAGCGGCCGAACGAGCGGCTCGATCTGGGTATCCTGCGCGGGCAGATCGTCGAATACCGGCCGTTCTTCTTCACCGATGCGACCAAAGGCAAGCGCTTCGGCTGGCAGTCCGATGCAGACTGGAAGGGCACGATCGACATTCTGGAGAAGACCAAGGCGATCCCGACGGGCTCTGCGCCGTCGGACTACTACACGAACAAGCTCGTGCCGGGCTAGCGGATGGAGGATCGACGGGGTCCCGTATCGTCCGGGATGACGGAAGCGTCCGACATCCACGTCTCCGTCAAGGGCCTCGACAAAACCTACCAGCTGCCGAAGGGCGATACGGTCAGTGCGATCCGGCACATCGACCTGCAACTGCGCCGCGGCGAATTCGTCAGCGTGGTGGGTCCGAGTGGCTGCGGCAAGTCCACGCTGCTCAAATGCATCGCCGGGATCACCGAGATCAGCGGCGGCACGATCCACGTCGATGGCGAACGTGTCACAAAACCGCCGGACAACATGGCGATCGTGTTCCAGCGCGACATCCTGCTCGACTGGCGCACGGCGATCGAGAACGTGCTGTTCCCGATCGAGATCAAAGGGTACCATAAAGAGGAATGGGTCGACCGGGCGCGCGAACTGTTCGCGCTGATCGGTCTTTCCGGCTACGAGAACCGGCAGCCGTGGGAATTGTCCGGCGGACAGCGCCAGCGCGTCGCGATCTGCCGGGCGCTGATCCAAGAGCCGAAGCTGTTGCTGATGGATGAGCCGTTCGGCGCACTCGATGCGTTGACGCGCGACGAGCTCAATCTGGAGCTCCAGCGGTTGTGGATGAACACGCACAAGACCGTGCTGTTCATCACCCACAGCATCAGCGAGGCGGTGCTGCTGTCTAACCAGGTCGTGGTCATGGCGTCGGACCCTGGGCGCATCCTCGAAACCATCTCGATCGATCTGCCGCGCCCGCGCAGTTTCGACACCCGCGAGACGCCGGAGTTTGGTCACTACGCCAAACACATCAGGCGGCTGTTCGAGAAGCTCGGCCTTCTCAAGGTCAGGCCATGAAACGCGCCGCATCGGTCACGCTGGTCATCGGCGGTTTCTTCCTCTTCTGGGAGCTTTGCGTGCGCCTGCTCAGCGTACCAAACTACATCCTGCCCGCGCCCTCGGAGATCGCCGTCGAGCTCGCGAGCAATCCGCTGTGGTACGGCCGCCATGCAGTGTTCACGATCGGCTCGTGCATGCTGGGATTTTTCATGGCGCTGGTGGTGGGTGTGCTGGCGGCCGTCGGGATCGTCTATTCCAAGGTGCTGGAGAACACGCTCTACACGCTGCTGGTCTCGCTGAATTCGATCCCGAAGATCGCGCTCGCACCGCTGTTCATCATCTGGATGGGCACCGGCACAAGCTCCAAGGTCGCGATCTCGATGCTGATTGCGTTGTTCGCGATCGTGATCGACACCGTGCTTGGGCTCCGCTCGGTCGATCCCGAGGTTTTGGAACTGACCAAATCGATGCGCGCCACGCCGCTCCAGGTGCTTTGGAAGGTGCGTTTCCCCACCGCTCTGCCGGCGATGTTTGCCGGCATGAAAGTCGCTATATCGCTCGCGCTGGTGGGCGCCATCGCCGGCGAGTTCGTCGCCTCGCAGGTGGGGCTGGGCTATGCCATCCTGACCGCGCAGGGCATGTTTCAGACCACCAGCGTATTCGCCTCGGTGGTGTTGCTCGGCGTGCTGGGCACGGTGCTGTTCTATCTCATGAACCTGATCGAGCGGCTGGTCGTGCCGTGGCACGTTTCGCAGAGGAGCGAGCGGTCGCCCGCGCATTGACGGAGAAGATAAGCGGGTCGCTACGGCTCACCACGGCATCTGGCACTACGACCGCGCGCAGGCGCTGGTGGACGGTCGCGTTCAGGTCGAAGGCTGCGAGCTCGATATCGAGTTGCTGCGCCCGGAAATCACCTTTGCGAAGGCGTTCACCGAGGCACCGTTTGACGTTTGCGAAATCTCGTTCAGCAATACGGTGACGGCAGTATCGAAAGGCGACTTTCCCTACGCGCTGATTCCGGTGTTCCTGTCGCGGGCGTTCCGGCATTCGTCGCTTTTCATCCGAACCGATCGCGGCATCGCTTGCCCTGAGGATTTGCGGGGCAAGACCGTGGGCCTGCAAGAATACGACATGACAGCCGCCGTGGTGGTGCGGGGCTTCCTGCGGGACCGGCACGGCGTCGATCCGCGTCGGAGAACGGGAGCGCACCAAACCATTGGAATTTCCACTGGGCCATCCGCCCGGTGGCGTCCACATCGAAATTCTGCCGCCGGACCGAAGCCTCGAGGATCGGCTACTCGCGGGGGAGTTGGACGCCGTGATCGTGCTGCGGCCGCTCGACGCCTGTCGTAACACCGTAGTTTGGAAACGGGTAGAGTTTGTTTGCGCTCTGACCTGGATCTTCCACGATCCATTCGGCGATGTTGCCGCTCAGGGTGACGCCAGCGGGCGCATGCATGGGATAGTTCATCGCGAGCCCGGTCGTTTTATTGGTGAACATCGCGAGGCCGTTCGCGTTTCCGGACGCCGCGCAGACGATGCAGAAGATCGTCTCTCCTGGGTTGACCGGGAAGTCAGACTCCGGCGTCCAGGGATTGCCGAACCACTCGATCCACGCGAAGTAGGACCTCGAGGTCACTTGACCGCCGTTGACGGTGACGACCGAAACATGCGCGAACCACGTGGTCCAAGAAAGAGAATGGAACCGACAAGAATTCTCGTCATGGGTTTGTCCGGTTCCGGCAAGACCACGCTGACGCGGGCGCTCGCAGACCTGCCCTTTGGTGTTCAGAAATTGGTTGGCGTGGCTCGGGCGCTCGCGCTCGACCCCAAGCTCCTGCTGCTCGATGAACCCTCGACCGGCCTCATGCGCGAGGAACGAGAGAATTTGGCACGCTTCCTGCTGAGAATACGCCACGAACTGCAGATCACGATGCTATGGGTCGAGCACGACATGCAACTGGTGACTGATTTGGCTGATCGCATTGTGGTATTCGATCACGGAGAGATCATAGCGGATGGGATGGCGGATGCAGTGCGGCGCATGCCGAGCGTGATCGCAGCCTTTCTTGGTCCTGAAGAGGCCGATAGCTAGCTCGCGCCTGACCGCTTCATGAGCGGTCACCTCGCTCGCGCAGATGAGGCCGTCGCATCAGGCGGCACGCGGCCACCGGACCAATCTCTGTCTTTTCAGGTATTACGCAGCCGGACCATTCTGAACTGTGGGCGGATCGCAAAATGCAAGTTCCTGGTCAATAGCTGCTTGATACGCCGCCAGTGCCCCTCCTTCTATTTGACAATTTTAAATCAATGCGCTCCTTCTCGCGCTTATTCGACCGCTCAGGACGCGAACATCAGGTCGCCCAAGGAAATGGGGGGCCGCTCCATTGGCGGGCCGCCGGGCGACACGAAAGCAGAGGTCACAAGTTCGAGTCTTGTCGGGCGCACCAGTGTCATGGCTCAGTCGAGTTTGAGCAGTGCCTTCAACTGCGGCACCACGGTGTCCCGCTCCTGCATCACCCGCTCGATGGCAGCTTGCATATCGGCGCCGCTGTGCGGGCGAAGGTCGAACGCGAGCCGCGTCATCTCCGCCACGAAAGCGGTATCGGCCATGGTCGCATCGAACGCCATTCGCAGCGCCTCGAGCCGTTCGCCAGGGACATCTGGCGTGGTGAACATCGCGCGGCCGGTATGCTGGGTTATGTCGAGCATGGATACAAAAGCCCTGTCGCGCGCCGTAGTGACGAGGTCCGCCATTGCCGGCACGTCCGCCGGCAGATCCGGAGCCTTCGGGCCGAACTGCAGCAAGAAGCTCAACAGATTCTCCTCGATCCAGCTCGGGCGCAGCAGTTTCCAGCTGGCCCAGCTGTTCGCACGCCCGTCGATTTCGCCACGCTCCATCGCCAAGGTCATCGGATCGCTGCCACCGTTGTAGCCTTTGACGATGCGGAACTTGGTGCCGAGCAGCGCATTGGCGAGCGCGGGCTGCAACGAGTTGGTCGCGATCACGGCCGTGGCGCCGATCGTCAGCTCCTTGGTTCTAGCGTCTGCAATGTTCCGCACACCGCTCGACCGAAACACCGCGAGTACGTCTGTGATGGTGGAGACGGTCCCAAGCCAGCCGAACTTGCGCGAATCGAAGCGCATCTGCTCGGGATTCCACAGTTCGGCGAGGAGATAGTCGGCCGGGTTCATGGCGATGAAGGTGCCGTCCTTGCGCGCCGCATTGTACATGTAGCCGGCGGCCCTGACGCCGGCCGAGCCCGGCATGTTCTGCACCACGATGGTGGGCTGGCCGGGAATGTGCGGCTTCATGAAGCGCGCGACCAGACGCGCGTAGGCGTCGTACCCGGCGCCCGGCCCGGTGCCGACCATGAGCGTGATCTGCTTGCCGGCATAGAAGCTTGCGACCGCCGCGCTGTCGGCGCGGCTGCCACGGTGCGCACATATCAGCGCTGCAGCAGCGAACACTGGAATTGCAAGTGATCTCACGTGACCCATCGCAGGGCTTTGTCCGAGCGGATGAAGGCTCTAGTACGCAGGCGCAATCTTGGTGCCGGGATTCCAGCGCCAGTAGCGGGCGACCGTGCCGGCATCGATACGCAGATCGAACCCAGTGATCATTTCCGCATCGTCCGAGGCCAGGAACACGGCGCCCTTCGCATAATGGCGTGGACTCGGACGCTTGCCGAGCGGCACACCCTGATCGCCCGACGTGGTATCCGTGTTGGGCGAGCGTCCCTGACCGGCCTCCCACGTTACGCCCCATGCCGCCGCGCGCTCGAGACCTTCGGCTGGGTCGGTCCCCGTCGGCGACAGGCTGTTGACGCGAATGCCATAGGGCGCGAGCTCCATGGCGACGCTGCGGGTGAAATTGAGCAGTCCGGCCTTCACCGTGCCATAGCCGACATTACCCGGATTGCCCTGATGCCCCTCGGTCGAGACGATGGAGATGATGCTGCCGGGTTTGTTGTTTCTAATCAGGCCGCGCGCGACGTGCTTGGTGAACAACAAGGCGCCGATCAGGCTGACGTCAATCTGGCGGCGAAATTCCTCCGCCGTCAGATCGAGCACGCCCTTCCGGATCTGCAGCACGGCACCGTTGATGAGGATATCGACCACGCCGAATGTGCTTCTGGCCCTGTCCAAGGTCGCCATGACCTGATCCTCGCGCGACACGTCGCAGGTCGCAGCGACAGCCTCGCCGCCGCGCTGGAGAATGGCCCGCGCGCAGGCCTCGGCGTAGTCGGCACGAACGTCGACGCAGACGACTTTGGCACCCTCGTCGGCAAGGCCGTAGGCGATGCCGCCGTTGATATTCGGGCCGCAGCCGGTGATGAGGGCTACTTTTCCGCTGAGGCGACGGGAGGTCGTGTTCATGGCGATCCGATCATTGACTCGTCTGGCGCGCCGGAGCTGCGCCAGGCACCGGCGAGGCGCGCGGACGGGACGCGGGACAGCACGGATAGCACGGCGTCCAGTCTGCCACCGCGGCGGAAGCGAAACAGGTAATCATATTCGTAGAGTGCGCCGCCGGTGGCGCGCGGGGAGATGGCATGCAGGTCGAATCCGTTATCGCGGAGCGCGCAGACCATGCGGCGCATCTCCGGCTCGCCGCGAAAGCCCCCCGCAACTGCCAAACGGTCGGGCGTGGGATCAAACAGCGGCTCGAGCGACACCGCCCAATAGTTGACCACGGTCCCCTTATCGATGTCGCGGGACATCTCGGTGAGGTCGAGCTCCTTCGCCAGATCCGGGCTGCCGACGGAAGCAACCGACCCATCGCCATCGAGCACCGCGCGCGCAGCGGCCATCGAGTTGGTTTCCACGATCTCGATCGCCTCGCCGGGCAGGTTGCGTTCAAGCCAGCCGCGGCTGTGCGCAACCGAACCAGTGTGACCAAGGATACGTCGCACCTGCTCCAGCCGCGCGCCGGGCTTGCC
>JBPYFJ010000097.1:0-51001 GCA_051985675.1 Xanthobacteraceae bacterium
TATTAGGCGGGGGCTGATGAACCAGACCATCGAAGTCAAATGCCGTGAATGTGACAAGCGCGGGCGAGTAGGCGTCGCATTTCAATATCTGACTGACGGCCGACCCAGGTGCAATCGAGGAGTGCGCGAGCCGCTGCGTTGCCCAGCCTTGTTACGGACATTCTCTGACGCAAGAAGCCAACTCAAAGCGCGGACGGCGGGCGGCCCGTAGTGCTACCGCGTAACGAGAATATTCTCGATTGCCCAGGCACAGGGCCGCGACGCCGCAGTTTACGAATCAGTCGTAACCCATTGTTTTCCGAGACCTCCGAATCTATGGCGTTTACATCTAATAGCTTGAAATAGCACAAGAAATACGTGACTCTTAATCAGCGGGTCCAAGGTTCGAGTCCTTGTGCGCCCACCAGTCTTCGCGAACTGCGGCTCGGCAAGCCCGCTCTCCGCAAATCTTCAACTGGAAGCGCGCCGCGCTCGCGCCCGAGCGCCTCACACGCCGACTCGTCACGCTCGGGCCGCAACATCAGCGACCTCACGAACGCGGCTCAGCGGAACCCCGCGCCGCGCGCGGCGGCAAGCGCGATCAGGCTGATGCCGGCCGCGAACATGACGTAGAAGCTCGGCGCGAGCTTGCTGCCGGTGAGTTCGATCAGCCATTGCAGGATGAACGGCGCCAGCCCGCCGAAGATCATCACGCCGAACGAATAGCTGATCGACAGTCCGGTGGTGCGGGTGCGGATCGGAAACAGCTCCGCCATCAGCGCCGGGGTACTGCCGTGGTAGCCGGCGATCAGCACGCCGAGGATCGCCCAGGCGATCAGCAGGGTCGTGAGCGTCGGCTCGGCCGCCAGCCACCCGAACAGCGGGTAGATCGCTACGAGAACAACGGCTGCGCACAAGGTGGGAACCGGCAGCCGCCCGATACGGTCGGACAGCGCGCCAAACAGCGGGATCAACACGATCTGCAGGGCGCCGTAGAGCAGCCCGGCCGCGAACGTGCCGGCCGGCTTGAGGCCGAGCTCGCGCACCGCATAGGTCGGCATGAACAAAGTCATGTAGGTCGCGACCGTACCGACCACGACCACGCCGAGCGCGATCAGCATGCGCGACTTGTAGGTCAGCAGCGCGTCGCGCAGCGGCGCGTCGCTGCGTGCGACTGTTGTGAACTCCGGCGCCTCGTCGACGTGTCGGCGGATGTAATAGGCGATCGGGCCGATCAGCAGCCCGAACACGAACGGCGTGCGCCAGCCCCAGCTCTCGAGCTCACCTGGGCTGAGGGCCGTGCTGAGCACAACCCCGAACCCCGTCGCCAGTACGGTCGTCAGCCCCTGGCTTGCGAGCTGCCAGCTCGCATAGAAGCCGCGCCGCTGCGGGTTCTGCTCCGCGAGGAATGCGGTCGCGCTGCCGAACTCGCCGCCGGCCGAGAAACCCTGGATCATGCGCGCGATCACGATCGCGAGCGGAGCCAGAACACCGATCGAGGCGTAGGTCGGCACCACCGCGATGATCGCGGTGCCAAGCATCATCAGGCCGATGGTCAGGATCAGGGTCGCCTTGCGGCCGTGGCGATCGGCGTAGGCGCCGAGCACGACCGCGCCGAACGGCCGCACGAAGAACGTGATGCCGAAGGTCAGGAACGTGAGCAGCAGCGACAGCGTCTGGTCGCCAGCCGGAAAGAACAGTTTGGAGATGGTGAGCGCGAAAAAGCCGTAGACGGCAAAATCGAACCATTCGAGCGCATTGCCGATCGATGCTGCAATCACCGCGGCCGCGCGCGAGCGCGCCTGCGGTTCGGATAACGTCGTGGCCGTCATGTCGCGCCCCCGTTGGCTGGCACCCAGCCATATTGCCTCTGGCGCCGATCCGGTACAAACCCTTTGCCGACAAGGGGATTGTCATATGAGCGAGCCACTGATCGTCGTCGGGGCGTCCTACGCCGGGCTGCAGATCGCCACCTCGGCGCGTGGGGCGGGCTTCGATGGGCCGATTTTCCTGATCGGCGACGAGCCGCATCTGCCGTATCAGCGCCCGCCATTGTCGAAGGGCTTCCTCACCGGCAAGGTCGCCGAGAGCGCGCTGCCGATCCGGCCGCAACAATTCCTGGAGCAGAACCGCATCGAGCCGCTCACCGGCGTGCGGGCTACCGCGATCGATCGCGCGAAGCGGACCGTGACGACGTCGGACGGACGCTCGCTCACCTACGGCAAGCTCGCGCTTGCGGTCGGATGCCGGCCGCGCCCACTGCCGGTCAAGGGCGCGGATCTCGACGGCGTTCTCTATCTGCGCACGCTCGATGACGCGATTGCGCTGAAGGCGCGCATGCCGGACGCAAAATCGGTCGCCATCATCGGCGGCGGTTTCATCGGGCTCGAGATCGCGGCCTCGTTGGCCATGCTGGGCAAGGAGGTGACGGTGATCGAGGCGCTGCCGCGCGTGCTGGCGCGGGCATTGCCGGTCAAGCTGTCGGAATTTCTCTGCGGCGTGCATCAGCAAGCCGGCGTCCGCGTACTGACCCACACGACGGTGCGCGAGCTCATCGGCGAGGGCGGTCACGTGCGCTCGGTCCTCTTGAGCGACGGTTCGCGCTGTGCGGCCGATTTCGTCATCGTTGGCATTGGGGTTCTGCCGAACGTTGAGCTCGCGGCCGATGCCGGCCTCGCCTGCCAGGATGGCATCGTGATCGACGCGTTCGGACGCACGCAGGATCCGACCATCGTCGCCGCCGGCGATTGCACCCGCCATCCTAATCATTTTGCCCTCGGCGGGCCGATTCGGCTTGAATCCGTGCAGAACGCGCTCGACCAGGCCAAGACCGCCGGC
Source organism: Xanthobacteraceae bacterium (assembly GCA_051985675.1). Lineage (GTDB taxonomy): Bacteria > Pseudomonadota > Alphaproteobacteria > Rhizobiales > Xanthobacteraceae > JAFAXD01. The sequence goes on from JBPYFJ010000097.1 coordinate 2,818, forward strand.
GCGACGCTCGCCGGGGTGCTCAAGCCCTACGACGCCGTGCCGTGGTTCTGGTCGGACCAATACGATCTCAAGCTGCAGATGGTCGGGCTGTCGGACGGCCACGATCAGTCGGTGGTGCGCGGGTCGCCGCAGGACCAGAAATTCTCGGTGTTCTATTTCCGGCAGGGCGCGCTGATCGGCATCGATTCGATCAATCGCCCGGGCGATCACATGGCCGGGCGTCAGCTCATTCCGGCCGGTACCGCGCTTACGCCGGACCAGGCCGCCGATCCCGATTTCGATCTGGTGCGCCTCGTCGCTGCGGCTCGCAAGGCCGCCGCGCCGGCGGGATAGGGCGCCGCTTCGCGCAACTCACCTCGTCGAAGCGCGGTCCTTGTGGGTCACTCGCCAGATCGTGCCGTTGCCGTCCTCGGAGAACAGCAGCGAGCCGTCCTTGGCCTGCACGATACCGACCGGGCGGCCCCACACGTCGGCGTCGTTCACCACGAAGCCGGTAACGAAATCCTCGTACTCGCCGGTCGGCACGCCGTTCTTCACCGGCGCCCGAATTATTTTGTAGCCGGTGCGGGTCGCGCGGTTCCAGGAACCGTGCTCGGCCGCGAATGCGCTGCCCTTGTAGTCGGCCGGGAATTGGTCGCCGGTGTAGAACATCATCTGCAGCGATGCCGAATGCGCCTGGATTAGCACATCGGGGACCGTGACCTTGTCCTTGAGATCGCCCCGTGCGCCGGGATGGCGCGGGTCCTGGTGCGCGCCGATGTAGTACCAAGGCCAGCCGTAGAACGCGCCCTCGCGCACGCGCGTCAGATAATCCGGGACCAGATTGTCGCCGAGGAGATCGCGCTCGTTGGTCGAGCACCACAGGTCGCCAGTCGTCGGGTTGATCGCCATGCCGACGCAGTTGCGGATGCCGGTGGCGTAGATGCGCCGGTTTTTGCCGTCGGCATCAAACGCCAGCACGTCGGCGCGCTCGGCCTCGTTGCCCCAGGTGGCGCCCAGGGGCTTATCTCTGATGAACGCCGCCAGCGCCGCCGGGTCGAGCGAGCCCATGCCTTCCGCGACGTTCGATCCGGAGCCGACCGACACGAACATCGTGCGGCCGTCGGCGGAAAACACCACGTCACGCGAATAGTGATTGCCGCCGTGCGGAAGCTCGGCGACCACGACTTCCGCCGGACCGCGCGCCTTGGTGTCGCCCGCGCCATAAGGGAAGCGCACGACCTTGTCGGTCTGCGCTACATAGACCCATTGCGGATTATCCGCCGGATAGAAACTGATGCCGAACGGCAGGTTCAACCCGGCAGCAAACACCTCGTTCTGAGCTAAACCGCTGTTATCCGCAGCAAGCCGCAGCACACGCACGCGCCCGTATGAGGTTTCCGACACAAAGATGTCGCCGTTCGGTGCGAGCCGCATCAGGCGCGGCTTTTCGAGCCCCTGCGCGACCTGTCTGATCTCGAAGCCGGGCGGGACCTTGAGCTCGGCGCCGGCCGGCCGCGGGACCACCGTCGAACGGCTGCGGGTGGAGGGACTCGCAAACGGACGCGGCAGGTCGGCCGCAGTGATGTGGTGCGCAACCCCGGGCGCATCCGCGCGCCACTCGCCTGGCGCCTGCGCGGTGGCGGGGAGCGGGGCCACGCACATCCACACGCCCGCCAGCGCGAGTGTCCTGCACGTTGTGATCATGACCCAAGCCTCGATGGTCCCGAGCATCAATCATAACGCGCCCGCTACCGCCTGTCAGTGCGCGGGCATCAAATGGGTGCTTTGCAGAAACGCCATCAGCGCGTCGCGGCAGGCGCGCGGTTGCTCGACCTGCAGGAAATGCGTCGTATCCCGGATGGTCGTGTAGTTGATCCCGGTGTCTTGGTGGAGGGCGCGGCAAATCAGCGACGGCGCCCCGGCGTCCGGAAGATCTGGATCGGCGGCGATCACAATCGTCGGCATCGGGAGCCGGCCGAGCTTTCCCCACAGTGTCGGGTCGTTGTTGGTCTTGAAGATGAAAGCCTCGAGGTTGCGCGGACAGCGCAAGCCCCATTCGCCGGTGGGGAGCGGACGCAGCGTTTCGCGCGCGAACAGCAGATGCTCGCCCGCAACCCAGCGCGCAAACGCGCGGCGTTGCTTGAGCTGCGCCGCGAACCCCTCGGGCGTGCGATAGGCGACCGGACGGGCCGACGCGCGCGCCACCAGCTGCTCCATCTCTGCGACCTGCACCTTGTGCACGGCTTGGCCCGGCGGCGGAAAGATCGGCGGATCGAACACTGCGAGCGCGCGCCACGGCGGTCCACCGTCGACCGCGTTCAGCAGCGCGGCGACAGCCGAGAGCGAATGGAACACGCCGACTGTCGGCTTGTCGCCGAAGCGGGCCCGGGTTTCGTGGAAGATTTCCTCGATGTCGCGCGTGATCCTCGGCCAGGTGTGCTGACGCGGATCGTGCAGTGTGTTCTCGCCGTGATTGCGAATGTCGAACACGACGAGCTCGAAGTCGTGCGGCAGCGGCTCCCAGAACGGCAGATAGGCGTTGATCGCAAGCCCGTTGCCGTGGCTGAGCATGAGCCGCATCGGGCCCGCCCCGTAGCGGCGCAGCCTGATCGGCGCGCCGTCCGATAAGGTGAGGTCGGCGGTCGCGATCGGTGGCGGAACGAGGAGGGGTGGCGGGTCGGGTTCGGTCACCGCATGGGTTTCCCCCGGCGCGCGCGTGGGGTCAACCCATGCGTTTCCCTTGCGGTTCCGAAGTTCGTGCGGGATGAGCTGCGGTCGTGAACTTCAGGATCCGGGACCTGACCGTGCTGGTGCTCAGGCCCGGCCCGCTCTCATATCGTGACCCGCCGCGCGCTTTGATGCGTAGGATGACGGCGGCGGCACTGTTCTTTCGGCGACATGCCGGAACCGCTGGGCGAGCTCGCGCCACGCCGCCTTGCTTTCCGAATCGTGTGTCAGCCTGGCCATCTCCTCGCAATCGGCCGCGTGTTTGTAAAATTCGTCCGTAAGATCCATATGCAGTTTCATTTGGCACCCCATCGGTGCCCCACCGCTTCCTCAAACCTGAACGCGGGCCAGTTGGTTCCCTCGCAAACCTCATCGTTGGTATGGTTCCATGCCTGTTTTCGCGGCAAGAGTCATGATCATACCGCCGTGAGCCGGCAACAACGCAGTTCTTCACCGGCGACATAGGTTTTCCAGCAACAACACAGGGATCTACACCAACAACAAATGATTCGGGCGCGGCCTACACGTGGCGACCGCGCCCGAACCTACTGACCGGCGGGGGGTGGGGCATTGGGGGATCCGCCGGCCGGTCTGTTGGAAAGGTCTGCCGCTGAATTTTTGTTCCGTGCAACCGGAGAAAAATCCGCGCGTGCGATCCACGTCCCGAGCGACTGATTTTGCTGCGAAAATCCGCGCTATCGCGGCCCGACCCCATCAATCAGGTCAACGTTTGTTTGCCACCATTGCAAACATAGCGCCCTGCGGGTCGAAGCACTGCACAATCCAGCTTCCGCCCGGAACCTCGTGCGGGCCCATGAGCACTTCCCCGCCGGCGTCCTTGGCCCGTGTCACGGCGGCATCGATAGCTTCGACGTTGAAGTAATAGAGCCAGAACGGCGCGGGCGTGTCCGGCATCTTGGTCATCATGCCGCCGGACGGCGCGCCGTCGATCGCGAAGATCTGGTAGACGCCGCGCGCGCCCATATCCATCGCGTCGGCCTTGGTCCAGCCGAACAGCTTGGAATAAAACGCAAAGGCGCCGTCGCCGTTGCCGGCGTGGAGCTCGCGCCAGCCGATGTGACCGGGCGTACCCGGCGCCGCCGGCGTCGGCACCTGATCGCTCGCGCCCCTGAAGATGATGAAGCCCGCGCCGTGCGGATCGCCCGCAACGGCGAACCGGCCGATGCCCGGGATATCTTCGGGCCCCCGATGGATCGTGCCTCCTGCCGCAGTGACGCGCTTCGCGTAGTCGTCAACGTCGTCGACCCCGATGTAGCCGGTCCACGCCGACGGATGGCCGGCTTTGCACATGTCGTCCGGGATCGGCATCAGTCCGCCGATCATGGTCTGGCCCGCGGAGAGGATGGTGTAGGAGCGATCGGCCATGCCGGCATCCATCGCATCCCAGCCGATCACCTTGTGATAGAACGCCTGCGCGGCTTTGGTGTCGCTTGTCATCACGTCGTACCAGACAAATGCTCCGTGACCTTTTGACATGGTGCTGCTCCTTCCGTTCGTGGTTGATCGAATCGCGTTCGTCGAGGTGGTAGGCCGTTCAACAAGGTGCGGGCGTCATTCGGGAAGCCGCGCAGCGGCTGTCCGGAATCCATACTCCCGGATCGTGGTTATGGATTCCGGGCTCGCGGGCCCTCATCCTGAGCCTCCGCCCTCTGGTTCGAGACGCTCGGCCTTCGGCCGAGCTCCTCACCATGAGGGCGGATGTCGAAGGGCGCCCGCGCCCCGGAATGACAGCGTTGTGAACTACGCCGCCGCGCTCTCGCCGGCCGCGCGCAGGCCCGCGATGTCGAGCTTGTTCATGCCCATCAGTGCGGACATCACCCGGTTCGATCGCATCGCGTCGCCGCCGCCCATGATCTCGCTCAGCATCGACGGGATCACCTGCCAGGACAGTCCGAACTTGTCCTTCAGCCAGCCGCAGCGGCCCGGCTGGCCGCCGGCGGAAAGTTTCTCCCAGAACATGTCGATCTCGTCCTGCGTGTCGCAGGACACCATCAGCGAGATCGCTTCGCTGAATTTGAACATCGGCCCGCCGTTGAGCGCCATGAAGCGCTGGCCCGCGAGCTCGAACACGACCGTGAGCACGGTGCCTTTCGGCAGCGGCCCGGCATCGCCATAGCGTGAGACGCTGACAATACGCGCGTCCGGGAAAATCGCGACGTAGTGGTTCGCCGCTTCCTCGGCCTCGCGGTCGAACCACAGGCACGGCGAGATTTTCTGGACACTGGGCATCATGAACCTCCACTTCGCTTGTTGACCGGGGTCAGCTGCGTTTCGAGATAGCGCTGCAGGTGATCGAGGCACTCGACCGCGATCTGCGGCCCGTGTTTCGCCTTGGCGAGGATGAACGCGCCCTGGATCGCGGCCTGCGTGAACAGCGCGAGGCTTGACGCGCTCCACTTCGCCTTCGGCGCGTAGATCCGCTTCGCCTCGGCGAGATCCTTCTCGACCATGGCGGCATGTTCGCTGATGTAGCGGTCGCACGCCTGCCGGATCGCCGGGTGCGTCTCGTAGGCCTCCTGCACCAGGGTGCCGAGGAGGCAAGTGAACTCCGGCAGTTCGCCGGCGAGAATCGCCTTGCGGAACTTCACATAGCCGATGACGCGGTCACGCGGATCGGACAGCGCGCGATAGGGCGCGGCCGCGAACAGGCCGTCGGCCATCGTGGCGAAATGCGCGGTTGCAGCAAGCGCGAGCTCATCCTTGCTCTTGAAATGATGAAAGAAGCTGCCCTTGGTCAGGCCGGCGGCGTGGCAGACGTCGTCGACCGTCGTTGCCGCATAGCCCTTGGTGCGGATCACCTGGAGGGCGGCGTCGAGAATTTTTGCCTTCGACTCGTGCTGGGGCTGCGGTGTCGTCGTCATGAATCGCACCATACCGACTAGTTGGTATGATGTCAAGCGAATAACGGAAGCGGGGCACCAGTCGGTTGAAGTGATTACGGACCTTATGTCATGACGCTGCCGGTACCAGCCTGCCGCTGGGCTGATCGAACCGCCCAAACATCCGGAGAGAGCTATGACGCGAAGACTCTGCGCCGAACTCATTTTTATCTGCGCCGCGGCGCTCACCTTTTCGATCGCAAGTTCGGCGCTCGCGGCCGATGCAATCCCGAACATCAAGGGCAAGTGGGCCGGCAAGACCCACACGATCGTCGCCGGCGTCGCGCCGCATTGGCCGTCGAACCGCGGCACGTTCGACAAGCCCGGCCTGTTCGAAAAGGACCTCGTGATCGAGGTGACCAATCAGGAAGGCCGCCGGTTCTGGGGCAAGCAGACGTTGAGCGGCGGCGGCGAACAGACCAGCGAGCCGATGATCGGCGAACTCACCGGCAAGGACAGCAAGACCGTTGTGCTGGTCGACACCGACGGCTTTCTCGACGGCCAGCTCGTCAACAACAACACCATGACGTTCTGCTACAAGCAGGCCGGCGGCCGGACCGAGTCGAGCGTGGTGAGCTGCTCCGAGCTTAAGCGCACGCCGTGACGGCGCGGCGCTCGTCACTTGGATGGAAGCTTCAGCAGCCCGTCGATCGCCGACTTCGCAAAATCGCCCAGCGCCTGTTTGAAGACATCGCCGACGCTGCCACTGCCGCTGCTACCGCCACCGATTGTGAACACGGCTGCCACGGATAGAGCGACGCAAAATGTGATTGAGGTACGTACGCATGGGAACCCCCTTGGTTCAAGGCCCGGTTCACACGTCCTCCCCCGTTGATCGTGCACGTTCTCAAGTCGATGCCGAGTGATCGTCCTCACACTCGCGCGGACGCGATTGGGTAGGTACCGTCGCGATCAATCCGGGGCGCGGCAGGCGAAGCTCGCGGCGTCGTTCGGCGGCCCGCTCTTGTAATGCGGGTAGGCCGGATAGCGGCACAGCGGCCGCGTCGCCGAAACGGTAAACGGCGGCACCGACGCCTGCGCGGTCTGCGTCAATGTCTCCGGCGTATTGCCCTTGGTCACCCAGGCGTCGAGCACGCCGAGGAAATCGACCGCGCGCGGAACCGGCGCGCCGTCGGTGCCGCTGACGCCGGCGCCGGAATGCGACACGCCCGGGTTCACGTAGAACCGCACGAACCTGTCGACCGAGTTCTGGCCCATGCGCACCGCCATCGATTTGTAGTAGGCGATTGTGTTGTTGGCGCTCTTGCCGAAATCGTGCGCGTTGTCCTTGAGGATCAGCTTTCCGCCGTGTCTTTGAAACTCCGACAGGTCGGGGTTGGTCGAATCCATCAGGTTGGAGATTTCCAGCACGCGCGCGCGGAATCTCTCCGGCGCATAGTCGAACGTGTCGTAGCTCGGATCGCGCGCGATCAGGTAACGAATGCAGCCGTTGCCGTAGTACCAATTGCGCCCCTGGTGGGCCGGATCGGGCAGCGGAAACTGTGCGGGCTTCGGCCCGGTCATCCAATACAGCATGCCGTCGGGCTGGTCCTCGTGGCCCCAGTTGTAGCCCGGATAGGTGCGCACCCCGTTCGCGAGCGCGAACGGAAATTCGTATGGCGTGTGCAGCGAGGTCAGCGCCGCGAGCTGTGCATCCGAGAGGCAGGTGTCGCCTTGGTCCTTGCCGTCCGGGCAGCGCAGCGCCTTCGGATCGAACTTTTTCGCACAATCCTCGTAGCGGCTGATGATGCCGTCGGCGAGCCCGTCGTCGGCGTCGCACGCCGCAACCACGGCCTTCCTCACCAGCGCGACCTTTGCCGCATTCAGCCAGCCGCCGTTCTGCTGGACGATGCCACTGCGATTGCCGACCGTCTGAAGCGCGACCCAGTTGATCACCGGCACGATCGAGACGATGCCGTCGTAATCGTTCGGAAAGCGCTGCGCCATGGTCAGCCCTTCGCGGCCGCCTTCCGAGCCGCCGAAATAGTAGAGCCGCTCCGGCCTGCGGCCGTAGAACTCGCCCGCCACCTCGAGCGCGAGATCGCGGGTCTTCTTGTAGGCCGCGTAGGCGAAGTTGACCAAGGCTTCGTCGTTGAGCGCGAACGCTTGGATCTCCGGCAGCTCCTTCCCCACGTGACCGGAGTCGGTGCCGAAGGTCATGTAGCCGTGCACCACGGGCGGCGGCAGGTCCGGCGGCTGGTCGCGCAGCGGGTCGAGGCCGGTGATCAGCACGCCGTTGTAGCCGCCACCGCCGTACTGCACGGCCTTGCCGTTCCAATCGAGCGGCAGGTTGATCTCGATGTTGATCTGAAAGCTTTTCGGATCGAGCGGCGCGACCTGCGCCATCACCTTACAGTACGGCGCGCCCGCGCCGTTCGCGGCGGTAAGCGTTGCGATCTCGGCGCTGGCGATCTTGCCGCCGGCGCTGGGAAGGCCGATGCGGTCGGCGTCGATCGTGCGCCCCGCAAGGCCGCTGCAGGAGGATGTGAGTTCGTCGATCGATTTTGCGTCGAGGTGTGCGGGAAGCGTGGAGAGAGTTGCCAAGACCGCGAATGTCCGCGTTCCGATGCGCCGCATGGCCGTCCCCGTCCGGGTGGATTTGGCCTCAGTGTGGCGGCCGGCGCGTGCGATGTAAATAAAGGCGGCGCAACGCAGAGGTACCTTGCATGAGTGGGCAACAGCTCTGCGGCTGCGGCGTGCCCCGAAGCCGCGTCACACCTTCCCGAGCTTTTGCAGATCACGCCGCAGCGCGTCGGGATCGCCGCCGACCAGCAGCCGGTCGACCTCGGCATGCGCGCGCTTCCAGATCGGCACCGCCTTGGCGAGCAGCGCGCGGCCGGCGCGGGTGAGCGTGAGCAGGCGGCTGCGCTGGTCCTCCGGGTCGACCGCAACCGCGATTAGACCGCGCCGTTCCAGCGGCTTGAGCGCAGCGGTCAGCGTGGTGCGGTCCATCGCGAGCAGCGCGGCCACCGATCCGATCCGCGCGGGCTCGGCGCGGTTGAGCGAGGTCAGCAGCGAGAACTGCCCGTTGGTGAGATCGAGCGGGCGCAGCGCCTCGTCGAAGCGCCGGGCGAGGACGCGCGCGGCGCGCTGCATGTGCAGGCAGATGCACTTGTCGCGAATATGGTGCGTCGTCGCAAATGAAACGTCGGGCAGCTTTGACATGCGTCATTAACGTTGATATCAACCCTTGTGTCAAGTGGCCGGAGGTAAATATGCAGCGCTCCTATGGCTGGGTGATCGTCGCGGTTGGCGCACTCATGACCTGCGTCGCCATCGGCGCGATGTTCTCGCTCGCCGTCTACCTGCAGCCGATGTCGGTTGCGACCGGCTGGTCGCGTGCCGGGATCTCAAGCGCGATGACGCTCGACTTTCTGACCATGGGGATCGCCGGTTTCGCCTGGGGCGCGTTGAGCGACCGCTTCGGCACCCGCGTCGTCGTGCTCTGCGGCGCCGTGCTGCTCGGGCTCGCGCTTTCGCTGGCGAGCCGCGCCTCCGCATTGATCGAGTTCCAGCTCGTCTACGGCATTTTGGTCGGCGTCGCGGCGGGCGCGTTCTTCGCGCCCATGATCGCGGCGGCGTCGACCTGGTTCGAGCAAAACCGCAGCCTTGCGGTCTCGCTCGTCTCCGCCGGCATGGGGGTCGCGCCGATGACGATCTCGCCGTTTGCGCGTTGGTTGATATCGACCTACGACTGGCGTACCGCGATGCTGACGATCGGCATCGCCGCCTGGATCCTGCTGATCCCCGCCGCGCTGCTGGTGCGTCAGCCGCCGGCGGCGGCGGGCGCCGGTGCCGCGCGCGGACCTTCCGCCAACGGCGTGGGCCTCAGCGCGGCGCAGGCGTTGCGCTCGCCGCAGTTCGCCGTGCTCGCGCTTACGTTCTTTGCCTGCTGCGCCGCCCATTCCGGGCCGATCTTCCACATGGTGAGCTACGCCATCGGCTGCGGCATTCCGGCGATGGCGGCGGTGTCGATCTACAGTGTCGAGGGTCTCTCGGGCCTCGGCGGACGATTGCTGTTCGGGATCGCGGCCGACCGCTTCGGCGTCAAGCTCGTGCTGGTGCTCGGCCTCTTGCTGCAGTCGATCTGCATCGCAAGCTATCTCACGGTCAGCCGGCTCGGCGAATTCTACGCGCTCGCCGTCGTGTTCGGCACCGCCTACGGCGGCGTGATGCCGCTCTACGCGGTGCTGGCGCGCGAGTATTTCGGCCCGCGCATCATGGGCACCGTGTTCGGCGCTGCCACCATGGTCTCGGCGATCGGCATGGCGATCGGCCCGCTCGCCGGCGGCTTCGTGTTCGACACGTTCTCAAGCTACGCCTGGCTCTACATCGGCTCGTCGGCGGTCGCGCTCGGCGCAGTCTTGATCGCGCTGATGTTCCCGCCGCTGCCGTCGCGGGCACGGGAGGGGCTAGCGGCGGCGTGAGCGCACATCGCTGCTATACGCTCAGCGTCATGGCGGGCACAAGGCTGCGGCATGGCGGGGCGAGGTGGTTGCGCAGCCGCGATTGATGAAACGCGCTTGCCGCAACTGCAGCGTCATGGCCGGGCCGGCCGAGGGCCGCGTCCCGGCCATCCACGTCTTTCGTCGCGAATCGCGACAGTCGTCCTCTCACGTGCACAACAAACCGGTCCGGTCGCAGACGAACCCCTTTGGCTCCGAACGCTTCCTGAATTCGTCCATGCGCGTCATCATCAACATCATTAATATTCTGACCCCTGTCGAACATGCCGTTGAGGTTTGCGCGCTCGCCGTCCGCGTCGAAGGTATCCGGAATTTTGCTCGTTGGATCGGCGGACCAATTGCGAATTGACGCACCGGTGCAGTCACGGCGCGGCCCGGCGTTACGCGCAACACCTTCCTTCTAGCTACGCCGCGCTGGCATCAAGGGCGCGCTGGCCTCTCTTTGCCGGCGGCTAGCGCGTTTTGCTATCGTGCGGCAGACCCTCGTGGAACGACCGCATGAAACAGCAGGACACCCTTGCCGGCAGATAGCGCGAAGACCTCGTCCGGCGAGCCGCGGCACGCCGAACTGCGTGCGCTGCTCGAGCCGCGCCATGTTGCTGTCATCGGCGCGTCACGCACGCCGGGAAAAATCGGGCATTCGGTCGTCCGGAATCTGATCAAGGGCGGTTTTGGGGGGCGGATCTTTCCAATCAATGCGGCGGGTGGCGAAGTCGAAGGTCTCGCGTGTCTTCGCTCCGCTGCCGAACTCCCCGACGCGGTTGACTGCGCCATGCTGGTGGTGCCGGCGAAAGAGACCGTCGAGGCGATCCGGGCGTGTGCGGAGCGGGGTGTGCGGAGCGCGATCATCGGCGCCATCGGCTTTGCGGAAACCGGCACCGCGGAGGGCGTTGCGCGTCAGGCCGAGGTTGCGATGCTGGCGCGCCGCGCCGGCATGCGGCTTCTCGGCCCGAACACCAACGGGATCTACAACGCCACGGCCGCGCTCTCGCTCGGCTACAACGCCGCGCACGGCTACGCGATCGCACCGGGCCCGGTGTCGATCATCTCGCACAGCGGCGCGCTGTTCGGCGGCTTCGTTCGCACCCTGCAGTCGTTCGGCGTGGGCCTGTCGAAATTCATCCCCGTGGGCAACGAGGCCGATCTCGATATGCTCGATATCCTCGACTATTGCATCGAGGACGCTGCGACCGGCGTCATCGGGCTTGCGATCGAGGCGCTGGCGAGCGGTGCGCGCTTTCGCGAACTCGCCGTGCGGGCGAAGGCGCGCGGCAAGCCCGTCGTCGCGCTCAAGGTCGGGCGCTCGGCGGTCGGGGTCGGCGCGGCGCTAGCGCATTCAAGTCGGCTCGCCGGCGGCGCGCGCGCCTATGACGCACTGTTTGCCGCCTGCGGGACGGCGAGCGTTCGAACGGTGGAAGCGCTCGCGGCGGCCTGCGCGCTGCTCGCGCGCTATCCGGGAGGCCGCGCCGAGGAGCGGCTGATCTGCGTCACCACATCCGGCGCCGGCGGCGCGCTGCTCGCCGATCACGCGTCCGACCGCGGCTTCGCGCTCGCCGGCGATGCGACCGGCGAGTGGCAGGGCGAAGCCGGGGCTGCGATCGCGCGCATGCCCGCGCGCGGACACCTGCGCAATCCCCTCGACGTCGGCGCGCTTGCCGAGTGGAGCGACCTCGATCGCATCTATGAACTGTTGGAACGCGACGGATTGTTCGGTCCGACGGTCTGCTACGCGCATATCGCGCCGCGATCCGACCAGGACACGACCCTGGTGGATGTCCTGCGCCGGCGCAGGCAACGAACGCCTGCGCCGATTGTGGTGATTGCGCCGGGCGGACTCGAGCCCAGCCTTGAGCAGCAATACCGGGAGTGCGGGATCGTGCTCGTGCATGAAACCGCCCTCGGCTTCGACGCGCTTGCCGCGCACCGGACCGCGCACGTGCCAGCGACGTTCGTTGCGCCGTTGACATTGTCCAATGCGGCGTCCAGCGCCGCCGCACGGCTGGCCGCCGCGCAGGGTCACGTGCTCTCGGAGGCCGACAGCGGCGAGATCCTGCGCCAGCTCGGCGTGCCGCTAGTCGAGGGCAGGGACGCCACGACGCTGACGCAGGCCCGCGCGGCGGCGGCTGGGTTTGGTTATCCGGTCGCCTTGAAGGCCATGGTGCCGGGTGTCGCGCACAAAGCCGCGGCCGGTCTCGTCGTAGCTCCAATCGGCGACGAGGCCGAGCTTGCGCGCGCGCATGCAGCCCTCACCGGTAAGACCCGCGGCAAAGCCGATGCGCGCTTTCTGCTGCAGCCGATGGTGCCAGCCCGATGGGAGCTGATCGTCGGAGTTAGCCGGCAGGCTGCGCTCGGGCATTTCCTGGTGTTCGGGCTCGGCGGGATCAATGCGGAACTGCTCGATCAGGTGATGCTGCTGCCGATCGAGCTCAATATCGCAGCGATGATGGCGCGGATTGCAAGTTCGCGTCTGGGTGCGTTGTTGCGCGGCAGCGACGCATCAGGACGCTCCGTGCTCGACCACCTGAAACCGATCCTGGCCGGGCTCCAGCAACTGATCCTCGCGGCCGGCGAGGAGATCGAGTCCATCGATCTCAATCCGGTGATCGTGACAACCAATAACGACCTTATGGCGGTGGACGCTCTCATCGTTCGAAAGGCGTCGGAGGTGGAATCGTGAACGATCCGACCATCAACACTACGCCCGCACCGACAGACTCCTCCGCCGCCAAATCGATCCAGGCCTATATCGACGAACGCCCGATATGGGCGGACGGCACCGCGGTCGACATGACGCCGATGACTGCTATGCAGTGGCGCATCCTCGCGCTCGCGGCGGCGGGAAAATTTTTTGAAGGCTTCGTGGTGTTCATGACCGGCGTCGCCCTGCCGCTGATCGCTGACGAGTTCAAGATCAACGCCTTTCAGCACGGCCTCGTCAGCGCGGCGAGCCTCGCTGGGATTCTGGTCGGCGCGCTTCTCCTCGGTGGGCTCGCCGACCGCTTCGGCCGTAAGACGATGTTCATCGTCGAGATGATGCTGTTCGTCGCCTTCCTGTGCCTGCTGGTCGCAACCCCGCCATTGGGCATCGGCTCGTTCGCGCTTCTGGTGTTCTTTTTGTTCGGCATCGGCGTGGCGCTCGGCTGCGATTACCCGACCGCGCATCTCATCATCTCCGAGAGCATTCCGAGCACCGACCGCGGCAAGCTGGTGCTCGCCGCCTTCGGGTTCCAGGCGCTCGGCGCGCTGATCGGCACCGCAGTCGGCTACGTGATCCTCAAGAACGTGCCCGAGATCGGCGCCTGGCGCTGGATGTATGCGACCGCGATCATTCCTGCCATGCTGGTCACGGTCGGCCGGCTCTTCGTCACCGAGAGCGGCCACTGGCTGCTCGCGCGCGGCCGAGTCGAGGATGCAACACGTGCGACCGCGCGCCTCCTGGCGCGCAAGCCGCCGTACCCGCGCGAGATCTTTCTCTCCCGCCGTATGCGCCCGCATGCCAAGCATCAGGATGGCTACGCCGCGCTGTTCAACAAGGAGAACCGGCGCGCGACGATCTTTGCCTCGGTGCCCTGGTTCCTGCAGGACCTCGGCACCTACGGCATCGGCATTTTCACGCCGACGATTCTCGCCGCCAGCGTGGGCCACAAGGCGGCGCACATCCGCAACATCAGCGATCTCATCGCCAACGACGAACTCGCTGCCAAGGGCGCGGCGCTGATCGATGTGCTGCTGATCGTCGACATCATCGTCGCGGTGCTGCTCGCCGACCGGGTCGGGCGTATCCGGCTGCAGGTCGTTGGCTTTATCGGCTGCGCCGCCGGGCTCGCGCTTGCCTCGCTCTCCAACTACGCCGGCGAAGCGGGCCGCATGGCGTTAATCTTCGCCGGCTTCATGCTGTTCAACTTCATGACCAACATGGGACCGAACGCACAGACCTATCTGCTGGCCGGCGAAGTTTTTCCCACCCGCCTGCGCGGCACTGGCGCGGGTTTCGCCGCCGCAGTTGCCAAGATCGGGGCGGTCACGACTGCATTCCTGTTCCCGGTCCTGCTCGCCGATATCGGGACCCAGGCGCTGCTGATGATCCTGGTCGCAACCTCGCTCATCGGCGCGGCCGTGACCTGGGCGTTCCGGATCGAAACCACCGGCGTCAATTTGGAGAAGATCGGCTATTAGGCATGCAATTTGCGTCGCCGCTCCGTAAACTCGTTCCTCCGGAGCCCGGCGTGATCGAAACCGTTGCCGCCATCGCCCAAGCCCATCGTGCCGGGACGCAAAACCCGGCCGACACGGTTGCACGCACGTTCGCGCGCATTAAGGCCCACGACGACCCGGCGGTGTTCATCTCGCTGCGCCTCGAGGCCGACGCGGTCGCCGACGCGCGCACGCTCACGGACAAGAGCCTGCCGCTCTACGGCGTGCCGGTTGCCATCAAGGACAACATCGACGTCGCCGGCCTGCCGACCACCGCGGCCTGCCCGGCCTTTGCGTACAAGCCCGAACGCGACGCGAGCGCGGTCGCGCGCCTCAAGCGCGCCGGCGCGGTCGTCATCGGCAAGACCAACCTCGATCAGTTTGCGACCGGCCTCGTTGGCGTTCGTTCGCCCTATGGGGTGCCGCGCAACCCGTTCGACCCGCACTTGAGCCCGGGCGGTTCGAGCTCGGGCTCGGCGGTCGCAGTTGCGGCCGGGCTCGTGCCGCTCGCGCTCGGCACCGATACGGCCGGATCGGGCCGCGTGCCGGCCGGGCTCAACAACATCATCGGGCTCAAGCCGAGCCTCGGCCTGATCTCGAACGCGGGCGTGGTGCCGGCGTGCCGCAGCCTCGATTGCGTGTCGCTGTTTGCGCTGACGGCCGACGATGCCTTCGCGGCGCTTGCCGCGATCGCCGAGCCGGTCGGGTCGCCCGGCGCGCTGCCGGGCGTTCTGCGGATTGCGGTGCCCGCGAAGGCGGGCCGTATCTTCTTCGGCGATGGGCGCGCTGAGGCCGCGTTCGAGGCTTCGCTCAAGATCGCCTCCGCGCTCGGCGCAAACATCATCGAGATTGATTTCGCGCCGTTCTTCGAAGCGGCGAAGCTCTTGTATGAAGGGCCCTGGGTTGCCGAGCGCTGGGCCGCGCTCGGATCGTTCATCGAGGCGCATCCCGACGCGGTTCATCCGGTGACGCGCGCCATCATCGAGACCGGCGCCAAGCCGAGCGCGGCCGACGCGTTCCGGGCCTTCTATCGGATGGAGGAGTTGCGCGCATCGGTGCGCGCGTGTTTCGCCGATATCGACGTGCTGATGGTGCCGACGGTACCGGCGGCCTATACGGTCGCGGAGGTCGAGGGCGATCCGGTACAGCTCAACAGCAACCTCGGGACCTATACCAACTTCGTCAATCTGCTCGATCTAGCCGGCCTCGCGGTGCCGGCGACCATGGCTGACGACGGCACGCCGTTCGGCGTCACGTTCCTGGCACCCGCCGGCCAGGATGCATTGCTTGCGAGCGTAGGGCGCGCGTTTCATGCCGGCACCGATCTGCCGCTCGGCGCGCTGCGCAAACCGCTGCCGCCGCTCGCGCCGCTGCCGCCGACGCTCATGCCGGACGAGGTCGCGCTCGCGGTTGTCGGCGCGCACCTCTCCGGCATGCCGCTCAACGGCGAATTGCGCGCACTCAACGCGCGCTTCCTCGAGACCGCCAAGACTAAATCCGACTATCGGCTGTTCGCGCTGGCTCACTCGACGCCCGCCAAGCCGGGATTACTCCGCGTTGCGCGCGGCAGCGGGCGCGCCATTGAGGTCGAGCTGTGGGCGCTGCGGCACGCGGCGTTCGGACGATTTGTCGAAGATATTCCGCCGCCTCTCGCGATCGGCACGCTCACACTCGCCGACGGCCGCCGCGTCAAAGGCTTTCTGGTCGAAGCCGACGCGACCACCGGCGCAAAGGACATTTCGGACTTCGGCGGGTGGCGCGCGTTTGTGGCTAAGCAGTCGTAAGCTACAGCGACTCCGCGTATGCCTCGTATTCTTCGCCGACGGTGATGATGTGCGCGCGCATCGCGCTTACCGCACCGGCTCGATCGCCGCGTAGGATCGCAAGCACCACGCGATCGTGCTCGACATGCGACTTGGCAAGCCGCCCGAGCAGACGGAACTGCGCACGGCGGAACGGCTGCACGCGGGTGCGCGTCGCGAGCGTCATTTCGGCTAGATAGGCGTTGTGCGCGCCGGCGTAGATCGTGGCGTGGAATTGCTCGTTGACCTCGTGATAGCGCTGCGGGTCGCCGGCCTGGATTAACGCGCGCAACGCGTCATGCACGGCTTCGAGCGCACGCCGCTCGCCGGCGTTCATGCGTTCGGCCGCGAGTCCGGCGCACAGCGCCTCGAGCTCGGCCATGGCCTCGAACATGCCGAGGATGCGCGCGTGGCTCGGCCGCGCGACCACGGCGCCGCGATGCGGGCGCGTCTCCACAAGTCCACTTGCCGCGAGCTGACGGATTGCCTCGCGCACCGGCGTGCGCGACACGCCGAAGCGGCGCGCAAGCTCCGTCTCGTCGAGGGTCTGGCCGGGCACAAGCGCGCCGCGGACGATGTCGTCGGCCAGTTGCGCGCGCAGTTCTTCGGCGCGCGTCTTGCGCAGGACGGGCGCGCGCGCCTCGCGCTCGGCGATCAGCAAGGTCATGCGTGTGCCTCCGCGGGAGGGTCGATGAGGCTGACGTGAGCCGCGACCACCTGCCAGCCTTGCGCAAACCGCACCCAGGTCTGCATCTGGCGCCCGATCTTGCCGGGCGCGGACGCGCGTTCAAACAATGTCGATGCCACCGCAAAATCGCGGCCGTAGGTGGTGATCACGGTCTTGGACAGGCTGCGCGCAAGGCCCGCCGGCGAGCGTGCGGCGCGGAACGCCGCGATCTCGCCGTAACCGTAGAGAGTCTCGGTGCCGCCATAGCGGATGGTGCGCGGATCGTTATGAAAGATCGCGTTAAGTTCGACGACGTCGTTTCCAATCAGCGCCTTCTCGTAGCGCGCAAACGCCGCCTTCACCTCGGCGACGACGTCGGGCAGGTCGATCTCCATCAGGCCGTTTCCATTTCAAATTTTTGGTCGCGGTGCGGCCGCAACCCCTATTGTCTCCAACGCGTAGGCAACGCGTAGCGCCACGTCTTCACGCCAGGGTGCCGCGATGAGCTGGATGCCGATCGGGAGCGGCTCGAGCGGGATCGGCACGGCGACGACCGGCAGGCCGATGAACGAAATCGGCTGAGTATAAAGGCCGAGATTCGCGCGCACCGGCATTTCGACGCCGCCGAGCGCAAATGTCTTCTGACCGATCTCGGGCGCCGTGCACGGCGTCGCCGGCGCCACAATGACGTCGACGCGCGCGAACAGTTTCATCATCTCGGCCTGAAACCAGCGGCGGAACTTTTGCGCTTTGACGGCGAGCGTGCCCGGCATCATCGCGGCCGCGATGAAGCGGTCGCGCACCGCCGGATCGAAATCATTCGCGCGCTTGCGCAGCCGCTCGAGATGCAGGCTCGCGCCCTCGATGGTGGTGATCAGATAAGCGGCGGAGCGCGCGAGCGCGGCCTGCGGGAGCTCGACCTCGGTGTTGGCGTGCAGCGCCGCCGCGACCTGGTCGAGCGCGACATGCGCTTCCGGAAACAAACCCTTCTGGAAATAACCGCCCGCAACCGCGATGCGCAGGCCGTCGGTGCCGCGCTCCAGCAAGTCGGCGACTGGCTCGGCCGGACGATCGACGCAGACTGGATCGTCAGGATCGGGGCCCTGCATCGCGTCGTAGGCGAGCGCGAGATCGCGCGCGCTGCGCGCAAACGGCCCGAGATGATCGAGGCTCGCGACGAACGGAAAGGTGCGGTTGCGCGGCAGCCGGCCGTAGGTCGGCTTGAGCCCGAAGATTCCGCACAGCGAGGAGGGCACGCGGATCGAGCCGTTGGTGTCGGAGCCGAGCGCGAGCGGAACGAGTCCGCCGCCGACGGCGCAGCCGGAACCGCCGGACGAACCGCCGGTCATGCGATTGAGGTCGTGCGGATTGCGCGAGGGCCCGTAATGCAGGTTCTCGCCGGTGAAGTCGTAGGCGTATTCGCCCATGTTGAGCGCGCCGATCAGATTGGCGCCGGCGGCTTCGAGGCGTCCGATCAGCGGGGAATCGCGGGTCGCCGGCGGCAGGTCGCGGTTGATCTTGGAACCGGCGAGGGTCGCAAGACCGTTCACGTCGAACAGATTCTTGACCGCGAACGGCACGCCGGCGAGCGGACCGAGCGCTTCGCCCTGCGCACGCCTACTGTCCAGCATTTGGGCGCGGGCGCGGGCACGCGCATCGGTCACGGCGGTGAACGCGTTGAGCAGCGGATCGCGCGCCGCGATGACGCCGAGCGCTTCCTCGACCACGCTCTTGGCGCTGATCGTCCCGGCGTTGACCGCCTGCGCGATCTCCGATGCGGATGCCCAGGCCGAATCCATGATCAGGCCCTGAACACCGGCGCGGGCTCGGCGTCATCCGGCAACGCAAAGGCCTCGACCGCGGCGGCATGCTCGAGCGTGACGCGCAGGTTGGCGGCGACCGCCGGCTTCCATTCGGGCTCGAGCGGCAATTCGAGCACGCGTGCGGCGACGTCGATCAGTGCGTCAAGTGGATCGCGCGTCATTGTCCGACAGGTCCGGCGAAGTGGCAGGCGGCTTCGCGATGGCCCGGAAAGCTGCGCAGCGCCGGCATCTCTGCCTTGCAGCGATCAACCCCATGGGGACAGCGGCCGTAGAACCGGCACACCTTTGGATCGGGATCGATCGGGCTGCGTGGTTCGCCGGTCAGATGGAGGCGCTCAACCCCATGCTCGTTGATGCTCGGAACGGCGGCGACCAGCGCCTGGGTATAGGGATGCAGCGGATGATCGAATACATCCTTGGCAGGTCCTGCTTCGACGATCTTGCCGAGATACATCACCAGCACCCGATCGCACAGGAGCCGCACGACGGAAAGGTCGTGCGACACGAAGAGATAACTCATGCCGAGCTCGCTCTTGAGCCGCTGCAGCAGCTGCAGGATCACGACCTGCACTGAGACGTCAAGCGCCGCGGTCGGCTCATCCAGAACCAGAAGATCGGGCTCGACCGCGACCGCGCGCGCAATGCCGACGCGCGCGCGCTGCCCGCCGGAGAGCTGATGCGGAAACCGGCTCAGCAACTGGAGCGGCAGGCCGCAGCGGGTCGCGGCTTCCACGACCTTGCGCCGCAGGTCCTGGCCGGAAAGCCCGCGCAGCCGGCGCAACGGATCGGCGATCGCCGCGAACGCGGTGAACCGCGGGTTGATGCTCTCGCCTGCGTCCTGGAACACCATCTGGATGCGCTTGCGGTCGATATCACGCGCAAAGCGTTTGGCCGGCGTGTGCGAGAGTTCGCGGGTACCGAGCTTGATGGCGCCATCGGTCGGGTCGAGGAGCCGTGTGACGACGCGCACCAAGGTGGACTTGCCGCAACCGGACTCGCCGACGAGCCCGACGGTCTCGCCCTTGGCGATGGTGAAGCTCACATCGTCGACCGCGTAGACCAGCGGCAGCTTCTCGGGTCCGCCGGAGAAGCGTTTGCGCAGGCGCGCGATCGGACCGGAGGGGCGGCCGGCCGGAAAGCGCTTGGAGAGTTCGGCGACGTCGAGCAGGGCAGTCATAACGGATTCCAGCAGGCGACCAGATGAGGACTATCAGGGACCGCTGCAGGCAATGGATGGTCACAGGCGTCGCGCTTGCGCGGGCAGCGTTCCGAATAGCGGCACGGCGGCAAATCGGCGCGGCGCAGATCCGGGAGCGAACCCGGGATCGAGGCAAGCTCGGCAAGATCGGCGGCGGTGTCGGGCGTCGCTGCGATCAGCTCGGCCGTATAGGGATGGCGCGGATGCGCGAACAACTCACGCGTCGGCGCGAGCTCCACGATATGGCCGGCATGCATCACCGCGATGTTGGCGGCGCGCTGAGCGGCGAGCGCGAGATCATGGGTGATGAAGATCGTCGCCATGCCGATCTCGCCCGCGAGTTCGCCGATCAAATCCATGATCACGGCTTGCGTTGTGACGTCGAGGCCGGTGGTCGGCTCGTCGGCGATCAGCAGCGAGGGTTTGGCGGCAAGCGCGATCGCGATCATCACGCGCTGGCACATGCCGCCCGACATTTCGAACGGATAGGCCTTGGCGCGGCGCGCCGGATCGGTGATGCCAACCGCGCGCAGAAGTTCGACCGCCTTTGCGGGCGCGTCGGCGCGAGTGACGTCGGCATGGCGCAGCAGGACGTCTGCGATCTGGCGGCCGACCGGCCGGATCGGATTGAGGGCGGAGCGCGGGTTCTGAAAGATCATCGCGATCTCGCGCCCGCGCACCTTTGCGAGTTGGTCCGGCGAAGCATTCAGGAGATCAAGCCCGCCCAGCATCGCCTTGCCGCCGGTCACGCGTCCGGCCGGATCGAGTATGCCCATCACCGCATAGGCGGTGACCGACTTGCCGGAGCCGGATTCGCCGACCAGCGCGAGCGTCTCACCCTTGCCGACATTAAAGCTCACGTGTTCGAGCGCCTTCACCACGCCCGAGCGAGTACCGAACTCGACCGAAAGGTTCTCGACCGACAGCGCGGGCACAGCGGTCATGTGCGCCTCCGCGGGTCGACGACGTCGCGTACGCCGTCGCCCAGCAGGTTGAAGCAGAACACCGCGACCATCAGGGCGACGCCGGGGAAGAGCGCGATCCACCATTCGCCCGACACCATGAAGGCCGCGCCTTCCGCGACCATGATGCCCCATTCCGCTGTCGGTGGCCGCACGCCGAGCCCGATGAACGACAGACCGGCCGCATTGAGGATCGCGTAGCCCATGGTGAGCGACATCTGCACCACCAGAATCGGGAACACATTGGGGAGCACTTGAAAGCCGAGGATGCGAAGCTCGCTGTTGCCCGAGAGCCGCGCCGCTTCGACGAAGCCGGCCTCGCGGCGCACGTTGGCCTCTGCGCGCGCGACGCGGGCGTAGAGCGGGAAGTTCACGATTGCGGTCGCCAGTACGATGTTCTGCACGGTGTTGCCGAGCGCCGCGACAATGCCCATGGCGAGCACGAACAGCGGAAACGCCATGACGGTGTCGGCGAGCCGGCCGACGATGCGGTCGGTCCATCCGCCGTAAAAGCCGGCGGCGACGCCGGCGAGCCCGCCCATCACGAACACCAGCGCGACCGAGGCGACCGCGATGCCGAAATCGAGGCGGGTCGCGACCACCACGCGGCTGAAGATGTCGCGGCCAAGCTGGTCGGTGCCGAACCAATGCGCGGCCGACGGGGGCTTCAGCGCCATCGCGGTGTCGCTCGCGAGCGGATCGTAGGGCACCAGCGTCGGCCCGAAGACAGCTGCGAGTACGATCAGCAGGAACAGTGCGAACGCAAAGCCGGTGACCGGATTTTCGCCCAGCACATAACGGATGTGGTTGAGCGTCGCGGCGGCGCCGGAAGCCGGCCGCGGTTTTGGCTTTGCGGCGGGCGTAACCACGGCGGGCGCTTCGGGCGGCGGCAGCACTGTTTCGGCGGTGAGCGATGCGGCGGCGACTAATACAATACCGGCGGTAGCTTCCGGCTCGGCGCGATTTGCGGCGGTGCTGGTCATGCGTCAAGCCTCACGCGCGGATCGATGAGGCCGTAGAGAACGTCGATCAAGAGATTGAGCGCCACGTACAGGATCGCCATGGTGAGCACGAAACCCTGCACCGGCGCGAAGTCGGAGGCGATCAGCGCCTCGACCGCGAACGAGCCGATGCCGGGCCAAGCGAACACCTTCTCGACGAGAACGTTAGCGCCGAGCAGGAAGGAGAACACCATCCCGAGCGTGGTGATGACCGGCAGCATGGCGTTGCGGAACGCGTAGGTGACGATCACCGTGTAGGCCGAGAGCCCGCTCGCGCGCGCGGTGCGCACAAAGTCGGAGGAGAGAACCGAGAGCATGGAGGCACGGGTCATGCGCGCGATCGGGGCGAGCGAGAATATCGCGAGCGTGAGCGCGGGCAGGATCAGCTGCTTGAGGCTCGCCATGAACACTTCCGGATCGCGCGCGATCAGGCTGTCGATCAGGTAGAAGCCGGTGACGGTTGGCGGCGCGCTGTAGAACACGTCGAGGCGTCCGAGCGGCGGCGGCGCCCAGCCGAGCAGATAATAGAAGACATAGACCAGGATCAGCCCGGTGAAGAACACTGGCAGCGACACGCCGGCGGTGGTCACGATTCTACAGGTGTGATCGATCAACGAGCCGGGCCGCGTTGCCGCCATGATGCCGAGCGGCACCGCTATCACGACCGACACGATCAGCCCGAGCAGGGTGAGTTCGGCCGAGGCCGGCAGGCGCGCACGGATTTCGGCGCCGACCGGCTGGCCGGTGGTGAGCGAGGTCCCGAGATCGCCGTGCGCGAGGTCGCCGACATAGCGCACAAACTGGATGACGAGCGGCTGATCGAGCCCGAGCTTGGCGCGGATCTGCTCGATTGCTTCCTTGGTGGCGGCGGGTCCGGCAAAATATGCGGCCGGGTCACCTGGCATCGCGCGGGTGAGCAAAAACGTGACAATGACGACCCCGATCAGGCTCGGGATCGCGGCCAGCACGCGCTTGAGCAGCATGGCGCCCATGGCAAACGCCTCCGAGCGTCAACCTTTCACCAGCGAGCGGTAATCGAGCCGGCGATGGAACCAATACTGGTAGCCCGAGACGTTCTTCTGCATCGCGACGTTGACATAGGGCTGGTAGAGCGGGATGCGCGGAATGTCGGCGAAGGCGAGATCGACAAAGCCTTCGACGTCCTTCTCGTAGCCGCTCTTGTCGTTGGTTGTGGCGGCGGCGCCGGCGGCGTCGATCATCGCGTCCATGGCCTGCGACTGGTAGCTCATGGTGTTGAAGATCGAATTCTTGCCGTGATAGCACCAGATGAAGAAGTACTCGGGGTAGTCGAGCCAGCCCGAAAAAACGTTGGTGTAGAGCGGCATCACCTTCTTGTTGAGCTCGGTGCGCCAGGTCGCGCCCGGGATCTTGTTGATGGTGGTCTTGATGCCGATCTGGGCGAGGCTCTCCTGCGTGAGTACGCAGATGGGCTCGTTCACGCCCGCGAACCCGAGGTCGAACGAGAGCGTGGTCTCGAAGCCTTCCGGATAGCCGGCCTCCGCGAGCAGCTGCTTCGCCTTGGCGAGGTCGGTGTTGTACTTGTGGGCCTGCGGCCACACCGGCTCCGTCGTAACGTCGGCCTTCGCGCCGAACATCGGCCTGGCGAGCCCGAACAGCGCCGCGTCCATGATCTTCTGATACGGGATCGCATATGCCACCGCCTGGCGAATCTTGAGGTTGTCGAACGGCGGGTTCTTCACATTCATGCCGATGTACTGGACGCCGTTGGAGTAGGGCGTCGACACGATGTCGAGCTTGCCGGCGTCGCGCAGCTCGACGAAGTCCTTGTTGGGGAGATCGTAGGAGATGTCGGCATCGCCGCGTTCCAAGAGCGCGCGCCGATTGCCGGCCGACGGCACCATGCGCCAGATCACGCGGCGCACCTTCGGCAGCGGACCGCCCTTCCAGTTGTCGTTGCGCTCCAGAATCACCTCGCTGCCGGCATTCCAGGTCACAACCCTGTAGGCGCCGCTGCCGGCGGTGTTGAGCTTGGTGTATTCGAGCCCCCAGGGATCCTTCTCGGTCGCCTTGCTCTTCACCAGTTCGGAATTGATCACGCACGGCACGATCACCGCGAGATCGGGGATGGTGAGCCGGTCCTTGCGCAGGAAGTCGACCCGGATGGTGTTGTCGTCGACCACCACGAACTGCTCGGGCTTGGTGAGCGAGCCGGCGCCCATCTGGAAAGTCGGAAAGCCGCCGACTGTGACGGCGCGGTCGAATGACCATTTGACGTCCTTGGCGGTGACCGGCTTGCCGTCCTGGAAGGTCGCATTCTTCTTCAGTTTGAAGGTGACCGACATGTCGCCGATGTTCATGTCGTCAGCGAGCTCGAGCTTGAACTTGTCGCGCTCGTAATACTGCGTGCCGTTCGGCAGCGTCTTCATCTCGTGGCTGATGAGGCGGTCGTAGCAGTTCCACGACACTTCGTAGCCGGGCACGTTGGTGCCGACGCCGTGGATGTCGAGATTGTTGGGTCCGCTCTCGGAGACGATCAGCAGCGTCTCCGCGCGGCCCTGCCCCCGTGCCGGCGAGAAGATCGCTGGCGCCGACACAGTGCCGGCCGCAAGCGCAGTCATGGATTTCACGAAATCGCGACGTTTCATGCCAAGTCCCCTGTTGTCCGTTCGTTTGTGCTTGGCCGAGGACTCCGCAAGGCTCATGCCAACCGGGGAAAACGCCAACGCGTTGGAATCGCGGGGGGTTCTGAGCTCGGGCCAAATCGGCCGGAGGCTCTTGCACCGCAATTGCATACAAACGGGCGTTTCTGCCGAAACTTTAGGCGGCCTGCGGTGCGGGCCTGCGTGCAAAAAAGACGGGCCGGCGCGAAGCCGGCCCGTCGCTCCCATCCCCAATCGCGCTATTCAGCCGGGACCGTAGCGGCGTGTCCGATCGGGAGCTCCGCAAACGCAGTGGCGGGGAAGCGGCTCAACCCATAGAGGAACGCCGCCACCAGCACGTAGCCGAGGGCGACAGCGGGCGTCACGTCGAGACCCACCGCTTCGCCGTGCATGAAGCCGAAGAACGTCAGCACGGCGCCGGAGAGCGCGAACGCGGAGGCTTCCACGAACTTGCGTTCGATCGTGAAGATGCCGACGGCGCCGAGCACGAGGCCGGTCAGGATCGAGCCGCCGCCGAGCACGACCAGGCCCTGATAGAGCACGCCCTGGCCGGCGAGCTTGTCGAAGCCGACGGCGGCGGCGGTGG
This sequence comes from Xanthobacteraceae bacterium, assembly GCA_051985675.1. Taxonomy (GTDB): domain Bacteria; phylum Pseudomonadota; class Alphaproteobacteria; order Rhizobiales; family Xanthobacteraceae; genus JAFAXD01. The sequence goes on from JBPYFJ010000097.1 coordinate 27,768, forward strand.
TTCCGGCCGCGCCCAGCACGCCTTCGATCATGGTGCGCGAGAACGATGCGATGTGCGGCACCAGCGCCAGCACGATCGCGGGGGCGTGGATGTGCGGTGAGGTCTGGAATGCCTGCGCGCCGATCAGCATGCCAATGTAAAGCAGGATTGGCAGGATCGCGACCACCGGAATGACGGCGAGCAGCACCGCGATGATGCCGAACCACGACAGGACGATCACCATCAGGCCGGTCGCGGCCGAGTAGCCGATGCGTCCGCCCATCGCTTTCCAGCCGGGATGGCCGATATAGACCGCGTTGATGAAGGGATTGCCCATCAGGCAACCAATGAGACTCACGACGCCGTCGGCGGTGAGCACGCGCGTCGTCGGGTAATGGTCGCCGGCAGCTTCCGCGCTCTCGACGTTGTCCATCGCTTCGACGAGGTCGTAGATGCCGAATGGAATCGCGGTGATCAGAATGATCCCCAGGAACTCGAAGCCGGAAAACACCTCGCCGAAGGCGGGCAGCGGCAGCGAGAAACCGAAGCTGCCGACCGCGGCCGCGAGCTTGTCGAGCCCCATGCCGCCAATGTTGAGGCCGAAAACGGTCGAGCCCCACGCGATGATGGTGCCGACAATGATTGCAACGAGGCCGGCCGGAATCCCCTTGGGATATTTGATGCCGCCGAACCAGCTCACGATAATGATCGCGAAGCAGAGGAGCCCGATCACCGGCGTCATGTACATCTCGAGCGCGGGCCGCATCGAAATGTAGGTGATCGACACGCCGGCGAGCGTGCCGAGCAGGGCGCCGCGCGGCGTGATGCGCCGGATGTAGGGCGCGATGAAGCCGCCGATCATCAAAATGAAGCTCTGGAAGAACACCCACACAAGGCCCGCGGACCAGCCCTTGATCGGATCGCCCGTCTTAATCGTGATCGGCAGCATGATCACGAAGGTGACAATGAACATGTGCGGCACGCTGATGCCGGACGGCAGCGCGCAGACGTCGTTGCGGCCGGTCTTCAGCGCGAGCCGGTAGGCGAGCCACGCGTAGTATGCCGTCGACAGACACATCATCAGTCCGGCGGCAGGCAGAATGCGCCCGAACACCAGCGCGTCCGGCATCTTCAGCACAAAGCGCAGCAGCGCGGTGAGCGTCAGCATGTTGACCAGAATGTTGGTGCCGAAGCCGAAGAAGGCGTTCCAGTCGCCGGGCACCCAGAGTTTTGGACGAAACGATGCCGGGGACATTGCTGATGCCGTGGATGCCATTACACGAGCCCTCCAATGGACCTGCCGCGGACGCAGGCAGGGCGTGCCATCACGCTTTGAAATGCAAGGCACGCGCCAATCGGGGTCTGGCTATTCGCCACACCGCCTGCGGACGCGCTAGGCGTGCGTGGAAAAAAGCTGCGGATTCCGGACCTTGCGCGTCAGATAAGGAGCTCACGCGGGTTACCGGGGCGTGGCTCGCTGGCCGGCGCGACGCAGATCGCCTCGCCGACCTGGCTGCTGCAAAATTATGCAGCGGATGCCGCTCTGTATGCAGTTTTGTATGCAGGCCGAGCGACGCGTCAGGCGTTCAGAACGCTGATTACCGGCCTCGACGCCGACACCCAGCCGAAGATTCCACCCTGCGCCTTGATCATCGCGAGGCCAGCGGCGTGAAACTCGGGAAAATACGAAGCGCAGCAGTCGCTCAGCACCACGCAGCGAAAACCGCGGTCGTTAGCTTCGCGCACGGTAGTGTTGACGCACACCTCGGTGGTGACGCCGCATACCAGGAGGTTTTCGATCTCGTGTTTCTGCAGGATCTGTTGCAGATCGGTCTGGTGAAACGCGCCCTTGCCGGGCTTGTCGACAATCGGCTCGCCGTCGACCGGACGCAACTCCGCAATAATGTCGTGGCCGGGTTCTCCGCGGACCAGAATGCGGCCCATTGGACCGGGCGCGCCGATGCGCATCGCGGGCTCGCCGCGCTCGATCTTGGCGCGCGGCGCATCGGAGAGATCGGGCCGGTGGCCTTCGCGCGTATGGATAACGAGAAGCTTGGCGGCGCGGGCGGCCTCGAGCACCGCGCGACACGGTCCGACCGCCGACTGCAGCCGGCTCACGTCGTTGCCAAGCGTTTCACCGAAACCACCCGGCTCGAGGAAATCGCGCTGCATGTCGATGATCACAAGCGCGGTCCGGTCGAGATCGACCCAAAGCGCGGTCGGCTCCGCCTCGATGCTCACAGCACGCATGGCGCCACCTCGGAGATCGTCACGGCTCCCATTCAAGCAAGATCGGGACCACCGGCCTCAATCGCTCGACAAGATCACGTTCTTGAGGATCGGGTAGATCTGCCCGGTCCAGCGCTTGCCGCTGAACACGCCGTAATGGCCGACGCCGGCCTGCATGTGATGGCGCTTGCGATAAGGCCGCAGGCTGGAACAGAGCTCGTGCGCCGCGACCGTCTGGCCGACCGCGCAGATGTCGTCGCGCTCGCCTTCGACTGTGAACAGCGTGGTCTTGCGGATCGCCTTGGGGTCGACCCGGTGGCCGTGATATTCGAGCGTGCCGAGCGGCAGGGCGTGTTCTTGGAACACCAGCCGCACGGTCTCCAGGTAGAACTCGGCGGTGAGGTCGAGCACCGCGAAATATTCGTCGTAGAACGTCTTGGTCGCCTGCGCCTTGGCGTGCTCGCCGTTGACCAGGTTCTGATAGAGCTCCTGGTGCGCCTTGATGTGGCGCTCGATGTTCATGCTCATGAAGGCGGCAAGCTGGACGAATCCCGGATAGACGCGCCGGAACGCGCCGCCGCAGCGAAACGGCACGCGCGCGATCAGGCGCTCTTCGAACCAGTCGATCGTTTTCGAGTTGGCGAGCGCGTTGACCCTGGTCGGGTTGACGCGCGTGTCGATCGGCCCCGCCATCAAGGTCATGCTGTTGGGCAGGGCGCGGTGATTGTCCTCCGCCATGACGGCGACCGCGACCAGCGCTGCGACGCAGGGCTGGCACACCGCGACGATGTGCGCGCCCGGCCCGATCGATTCCAGGAACCGGATCACGTGCTCGATGTAGTCGTCGAACCCGAAGCGGCCGTGCTGGATCGGGATATCGCGTGCGTTATGCCAGTCAGTGATGAAGACGTCGTGCTCTGGCAGTATCGTGCGCACGGTCTCGCGCAGCAGGGTCGCGAAGTGGCCGGACAGCGGTGCGACCAGAAGCACGCGCGGCTGCGGCGCGTCCATGTCCTTCTTGAAGTGCAGCAGCGTGCCGAACGGCGTGACCACCACCGGCTTTTCCTGCACCTCGACTTCGCGATTGCCGACCATCACGCTGCTGATGCCGTAAGGCGGGCGGGCGTGCGAGAGCCCGGACCGCGCGATCAACTCGTAGGCCGCCGTGAGATTGCGGGTTGCGAGGCTATCGGGAAGCCCGAGCGGCGCCAGGCTGACGACCTGCGCGCTGCCCCCCGCAAGCGCGCGGATCGGCAGCATGAAATCGGCGTGCGCCTGATACGCCTGATAGAGCATCCTGCACCGGGTTTCGGAGGTCCGTCCCCGGCGGTACGTCCCCACGCTCGGGCGAATGTGGGCTATGCGGCGAAGCGCTGCAAGAAAAATTACGTCGCCCATCCCGTGCGCGCTTTTCAGGCGCAGCGGACTGCGCTAATTCAGAAATCGACTGATCGCGCAGCTGCCGGGGCCGCGCATGTGGTGCGACCCAACGGGTGGTGTCCGGCCGTTTGGATCATCGCCGCGCCGATTGCAGACGGCGGGTTGATGTCCCGGCAATGGCAACAACCAGTCGGGCCGGACCACTAGAGGGGATGACGCATGGCCCAGGCAACGCTTACCATCGCCAGCAAGAATTACGGATCGTGGTCGTTGCGCGGGTGGCTCCTGTGCAAGCTCGCCGGGCTCGAGTTTTCCGAGCAGGTCGTGTCGGCGGACGACCCTTCGATGCGCGCCGAGCTGCTGCTACTGTCGCCGTCGTTCCTGGTCCCCTGCCTGACGCACGACGGCATCAAGGTCTGGGATACGCTAGCAATCGCCGACTATCTCGACGAGATCATGCCGGATGCCGGGCTGATCCCGAAAGAGCGCGCAAGGCGCGCACACTGCCGCGCGGTCTCCGGCGAGATGCATTCCGGCTTCTCCAATCTGCGCTCGGCGCTGCCGATGAACATCAAGGCGCGTTATCCGGGCTTTAAGTCGTGGGCGGGCGCACGCACCGATATCGAGCGCATCACAACGATCTGGAACGAATGCCTGAAGAACTACGGCGGCGCGTTCCTGTTCGGTGACAAACCGTGCATGGCCGACGCCATGTACGCGCCAGTCGCCACGCGTTTCCTCACGTACGACGTCAAGCTCGATCCGGTCGCAGCGCGCTATTGCGAGACCATCATGGCACTACCGGTGATGCAGGACTGGGTCGAGGGTGCGAAAGCGGAGCCGGACGAGCTCGAAGAGCTCGACGTCGAGTTTTAGCTTCGGGCGTAACCGCATGCGCCGTGAGCGCAACCGGTCGAGAGACACCGTTGCAGCAAACGGCGACACTGGTGCCTGCAACTTTCCCCGGAGGCATCTGGTTGGTCAGGTTCCTTCATCACGCAGGTGGCGTGACAGGTCTTGAAATGCTCCGTGCAGGTCTCGGCCGCCTCAGCGACCGTCACTGTCAAGGCGGTCAACACGGCAGCCAAGAGAAATACCTGCATGGATTGCATGGACAACAAAACGCTCAAAGCCGGATGTTGTTCCGTTCGCTGATGCAACGCCGAACGTGATTTGGCTCACTCATCAAGTCTCGCCGAAGAGCTCGTGAAACACCCTGGCGACGGATCAATCAGCACGCCGGGATTGAGCAAGCCCTGCGGATCCATCGCCGCCTTGGCGGCCCGCAATGCTGCCGCAAACAGCTCCGGGCGCTGACGATCATACCAGGGGCGGTGGTCGCGCCCGACCGCGTGATGGTGCGTGACCGTACCCCCGTTTGCGATCACTGCATCGAGGCCGGCCGACTTGATGGCATGCCACTGCGCGATCAGATCGCCGTGCCGTCCGGCCGCGTGAAAGGTGAAGTAAGGCGCCGGCCCGTCCGGATAGACGTGGGTGCAGCGGCAGGTCACCTGGCCGGCGCGTCCGGTCGCCGCGACGATCGCGCGTTCGGTCGCCGCCTTGACATTATCGTGGAACGCCTCAAAGCGCTCCCAGGTGATCGCGCTCTCGAAAGTATCGTTGATGATTCCGCGCTCGATCGTGCGCTCGCGCCCGTACGGCATGCGGATGAAGGCGTTGCGCCAGGCCCCGGCCGAGCCCTCGCGGTGGGCGTCGGCGCGCTCCGCCTTCTGCGCCGTGCCGCCGTGATCCGCGCAGCATTCAAGCGCACGCGCCATCCAGGGCTCGACCGGATGATCGCCGGACTCGAATGCAAGAACCATGATCGCAACGCAGCCATCCGCGGCGCCGGTGTTGAACGCCTCCTCCGGATCGAGGATGCGGCAGTTTGCCGGGTATAGTCCGGCCTGGGAGATCGCGCGCAACGCGCGCGCGGCGGTGAAAAAGTCCGGAAATTGCACCCCGCTTCCGGCGCGGAACCGGGGGCGGTCCTGCAGGCGCATCCAGGCCTGTGTGATGATCCCCAAAATGCCTTCCGAGCCGATCAGCAATCGGTCAGGGCTCGGGCCGGCGCCAGATCCGGGAAGCCGCCGCGTCTCAATGACGCCCTTCGGCGTGATGACGCGGAGCGATTCCACGAAATCATCAATGTGCGTGTAGAGGCTGGCAAAATGCCCGCCGGAGCGGGTCGCGATCCAGCCGCCGAGCGTCGAGCACTCGAAACTCTGCGGAAAGTGACGCAGCGTAAGTCCGTGCGGCTTGAGCTGCGCCTCCAGTGCGGGCCCGAACGCGCCGGCCTCGATGCGCGCGGCACGCGAAGTCTTGTCGACCTCGAGCACGCGGCCAAGCTCGCGCAGGTCGACCGTCACCGCCGCCTTGTGGCGCGCCGCATCGCGCGGCGGCTCGACGCCGCCGACGACGCTCGATCCGCCGCCAAAGGGTGTGACGCTCGCCTCGGCGCCGCCCGCCCAGTCGAGGACCGCCGCGACCTCATCCTCGCTACGCGGATAGGCAACAACATCCGGCGCACCGGCGTAGTCGCCGGCAAGCCCGCGTACGTAATCCGGGAAGGACTTGCCATAAGTGTGGGCAGCGCGGTCATAGCGCGCGATCGAGCAGAATGGCAACGAGGTAGGCGGTTTGAGCCGGGGAGGTGCAAGCTTGATGTCGTCCAGCGGAGGCGGTTTGACGTCTCGGTCGGCCGGCGGGCCGAACCGCTGTTCGATCCGGCCGAGCACGAAGGCTTCTTCGTCCGCCGTCAAACCTTCGCCTTCCCGGCCCCAACCAAAATACTTCAGCCGCGGCTGCGTCATGACCGATCTCCCAGCGTCCGAATAGTCTCTGCCACGATACCCATCTCTGATCTGGTTATCTCGCAAAAATACGCGATAATTCTGGAGGGGGAGGCAATTGATCCATGCAACAAAAACAACCCAACGCGATGTGGCCGTTTGATTCCCAATCATCTGCCGGTGTTCGTGCGTTGGTCCGGCCGCTGGTGCGCTATTCTCCGCTGTTGGTGATCGCGGTCACCTGGGAGACGGTCGCACGCCTTTCTCTGCTGCCGGCGAACGTCTTGCCGTCGCTGACCGCGGTACTGGCATCGTGGCTCCGCCTCGTCGGAAGCGGCGAAATTGTCACGAACGGCCTCGATTCGCTTTATCGCGTGGGGCTTGGCCTTCTGCTCGCGGTCGTGGTGGGCGCCGGGGCCGGGCTCTTCATGGCGACGTCGCGTCTGGTCAACGTTTTCATCGGTCCGCTCGTGCGTCTGTTCTACCCGATGCCCAAGTCGGCGCTGATTCCCGTGATGGTGCTGTGGCTCGGCTTCGGTGATGCGTCGAAAGTCGTACTGATCTTTCTCGGCTGTCTGCTGCCGGTCGCGATCAGCGCGTTCAACGGGGCACGCGGCGCGGATCACACGTTGATCTGGTCGGCCAGCAGTTTCGGGGCAAGCCGGTTGCAGGTTATGCGTGACGTCGTATTTCCCTGCGCGCTGCCAGAACTGTTGAGCGGCATTCGCATCGCACTTGCGACCTCTTTTGTCTTGCTGGTGAGCTCCGAGCTGATCGCCGCGCGCAGGGGGCTTGGCTACATGATCGGCATGCTCGGCGACGGCGGCGTGTACGATGCGATGTTCGCGACGGTGCTGACTGTCGCGCTGCTCGGCTTCATCGCCGATCGCGGTTATCTCCTGTTGATGGGACGGATGTTGCGATGGCGCGCGTCGTAGCCGTTCCGTCTCGGGCGGCGGTTTCCCTCTCCAACCACACCGTCCTTCGGCGAGCGTTCTGGTTCCTGGCGCCCGCCATTACTCCCGTGCTTGTGGTGGTCGGCTGGGAATTCGCCGCACGCAGCGGCGGCGTCAGCGCATTCATGCTGCCGCCGATCAGCGCGGTGATAGTACGTCTCGGGGCCGATGTGGCGTCTGGGGATTTCTTTCTGAATGTCGCCCTGACGCTCTACCGGACATTCCTTGGTTTCGCGATTGCAGCCGCAGTCGGCGTAACCCTCGGCGTGCTGATGGCGCGCAGCCGCTTGGCAAACTGGTTCTTGGATCCGATCGTCTCGATCGGGCTTCCGATGCCGAAAATTGCGTTTCTTCCGGTCTTCATCCTTTGGTTCGGCCTCTTCGACGCTTCCAAGATAACGATCATTGCGGTGAGCGCCGTTTTCCCGGTCGTTACGGCCACGCTTGCCGGCGTACAGGGCGTCGAACGCGAGCTCATCTGGTCCGCTCAGAGCCTCGGTGCTGGCCGCAAGGAGATTGCCTGGGAGATCATGGTGCCGGCGGCGCTTCCCCAAATCATCACGGGGTTGCAGGTAGCACTGCCGACCGCGCTGATCGTCGAAATTGTCGCCGAGATGATGATGGGAGGCTACGGTCTCGGAGCTGCCATGTTGGAAGCGTCGCGACAACTTGATTCGCCTGACGTATTCGCGGGGATCATCGAGATCATGGCGATCGGTTACGGTGTGGTCGCCGCGGCCGGATGGTTGCGCCGCCGATTGCTGATCTGGCATCAGGAGGATGCCCGATCGACGGCGGCGTGAGGTGGATTCTACGATTCGGAACAGAAGAGCACAGGGGAAACGCAACGATGAAATGCCTGTCGATTGTCGCTGCCTTGGCGGCTGTGTTGGTGTCCGCCCCCGGTGCGCACAGCGAGCCCGCCAAAATCCGGATCTCGTGGGTCGCGGTGCCTAATAACCTGCCGCCCTTGTTCATGTCCAAACCGGAGATGATGAAGCACGCAGGCACAAACTACACGGTCGATCCGATCCGCTTTCCCGGCACGCCGCAATCGGTCGCGGCGCTCGCGTCCGGTGATCTCGACATCGCCCTTCTCACCTTCTCGTCGTTCCCGCTTGCGATCCAGAACGCAGGGCTTGAGGACCTGCGCGTGATCAGCGACGAGTTCATCGACGGCTTCCCGGGCTACTACAGCGCCGAGTTCATGGTGCTAAAAGACAGCCCGGTAAAAGCGATCAAGGACCTGAAGGGCCGGGTAGTCGCCGTGAACGTGCGAGGCGGCGGCACCGACATGGCGCTGCGGGCGATTACGCGCAAGGAGGGCCTTCAGGAGAAGCGCGACTACACCGAGTTGGAAGTCGCTTTCGCGAATATGAAGGCCGTCTTGTTCGACAAGAAGGCCGATCTGATCGGACTTGGCGTGCCTGCGATGTCGACGGATCCGGGACTGCGGCAGGCTGCGGCTACGCTGTTTACGCAGCGCGATTCACTTGGGCCGACCGCCCAGGTCATCTGGGTCGCGCGCGCCGGATTCCTCGAGAAAAATCGCGCGGTGATGCTCGATTTTATGGAGGATGCCCTTCGGTCGCGACGGTTTTATACCGACCCCGCCAATCACCGCGAAGCTGTGGACATTGTTGCCGGCGTGACCAAGGTTCCGCCGCAGCAACTCGATCCCTGGCTGTTCACCAAGAATGACTTCTACCGTGACCCCAATGGAATCCTCGATGCGGCGGTCCTGCAGGACAATATCGACAAAATGGTGGATCTTGGATTCCTCAAGTCCGGGCTCGATGTCAAAAAGTATATGGACCTCGGTATCGTGCTCGAGGCGGGATCACGATTGAAGTAAGCCGAGCGGCGATGCGGACCCGCAGGTCAATGCAATGAAAATGAGCTCCAACCGGATCCTGACGACGCACACTGGGAGCCTGCCACGGCCGTCGGATCTGGTTGAGGCCCTCAATGCAAAGGAAATGGGCCAGGAGCACAACGACGACGTCCTCAACCGACGTGTGAGCCAGGCGATCGCCGAGATTGTGCGCCGCCAAGCGGACGTCGGCGTCGACGTCATCAACGACGGCGAGCACAGCAAGGTCAGCTGGATGGCCTACGCGCGGGGGCGGCTGTCGGGCTTGCAGGAGATCGACAGCCCGGTGCGGTTTCGCGGCGATACGCGCGATTCGCTGGCGTTTCCGGCGGCCTATGAAGACATGAAGATCATGCTGGCAGGGCGCTCGGGCGCATTGGTTGCGAAGAGGATGGTGCGACCCAAAGCATGGGTTTGCTCCGGCCCCGTCAAATACGTCGGAGAGCATGAGCTGCGGGCCGACATCGCCAACCTCCGGTCCGCGTTATCCGGCGTTGATGCGCAAGACGTCTTTGTGACGGCGATTTCGCCGTCAAACCTCGAGCTCTATTACGAAAACAGACACTACGGTTCGTCCGAGGAGTATCTCACCGCGCTCGCCGATGCGATGCGCGTCGAATTTAAGGCGATTGTGGACGCAGGCTTCGTCCTGCAGATCGATGATCCGCGGATGGCGACGCACTACAACAGGACGCCCGGAGCATCGGTCGAGGAATGTAGGAAGTTTATCGCGCTGCGCGTCGAAGCGGTCAACCACGCGTTGCGGGGCATCCCGGAAGATCGGGTCCGCTTCCACACCTGCTACAGCGTCAATATCGCGCCGCGCGTGTTTGACTTCGAGCTCCGGCACTTTGTCGATCTCATGCTGAGGATTCGTGCCGGCGCCTACGTCATAGAGGCCGCCAACCCGCGCCATGAGCACGAGTGGCAGGTCTGGCAAGAGACGGCGCTGCCCGACGGCAAGGCCCTTATTCCGGGCGTGGTGTCGCACTGTATCCATCTGGTCGAGCATCCCGAGCTCGTGGCGCAGAGAATCATGCGCTTCGCGAGCGTGGTCGGGCGCGAGCGCGTGCTGGCCGGCACCGATTGCGGGTTCGGCACGTCGGGCGCCGGCGACGAGGTCCATCCCGATGTGGCCTGGGCAAAGCTTTGTGCGCTGGTCGAAGGGGCGAGGATCGCTAGCGCGCGATTGTGGGGGCGAGCCGATGGCTTCAAACGTTGAATGCATGTTGGGATGCACGCGATCGTACAAATGTTCATTGCTAGGAGGAAGCAGATCATGATCACACGGCCGTTGGCGATCCTTGGCGCTGCCCTATGCCTGGCAATGGCCACGCCGCCGGCGCAAGCGTTTCAGCTTGCTGTCAGCCAGTATGGCCGCGTCACCGCGAGCCTGCCTTGGGCGGTTGCGATGGAAAAGGGTTACTTCGCGGACGCCGGCGTCAAAGTCGACGAAATCATTGCCGGCGCAGGCGGCGGGACGACGCTGCGCAATGTCCTTGCCAGCGATCTGCCTTACGGCGAAGTTGCGACTTCGGCAGCGCTCGCGGCGGCCCGCTCGGGCATTGACGTCATCATCGTCAACAGCGCAAGCAGCCATATCGGAGAAATTGCGCTGGTGGCCGATCCCAAATCGGGAATCCAGAAAATGCCGGACCTTGCCGGCAAGAAGGCGGGATTTACCGCGCCCAAGTCGACCAGTGAGATTCTGCTGCGACTGGCGCTGAAGGAAACCCGCATGGACGGCAAGGTCGAGCCGGTGGCAACCGGCGGCTTCGGACCTGGAATAACCGCGCTCATGACGGGCGCGATCCAGGCTGCGCCGATGATCGATCCGGTGCTCACGCTGGACGATGCCAAATATCGCGTGATACTGCCATTCGCGGACATCATCCCGCGCATGACGTGGCTCGTTGGCATCACCACCGGACAGTTTGCCAAGGGCAACCCGGACCTGCTGCGCAAGTTGATTGCGATCCGCAGCCGCGGAGTAGACTACATCTACAACAATCGCGACGAGGCGATGCGGATCTACGCCAAGGTGTGGCAGCAGGATCCGGCGCAGGTCGCGACCTATTTCCCGAAATATTTCGGTTACGAAGGCGAGTGGACGCACGGCGAGTTCGAGAAGCTCGGGCTCGACAAGATGTCAGAAGGCCTGCAGCTCGTTGGTGAAGTAGACAAGCCGATCGACTGGAAGTCGATCATCGATCAGCAATTCCTGCCGCAAACGATGCAAAGGGCCTTCTGAGCATCTCTCGCAACACAAGCGGTCACGCGCGATCGCCCAAATACAAGCTTGTCCGGCATGTCGTTTCAGCCGACTAAAACTGCTGTTGTTCGTGTCCTTATTGTAGCGGGGGCGTTCGCGGCATTGGAAATCCTGTGCCGGGCATCCATCATCAATCGCATGACCATGATCCCGCCGACCGAAATGGTCGCGGCGCTGTGGCAGATTCTGGAGAGCGGAAGGTACAACGCGGACATCGCGTTCACGGTCGTGAATACGGCGGCCGCCGTCGTCTTGTCCGTCGTTGGCGGTTTTGCCGTGGGCGCTATCTTGCATGCGTTGCCGAGGCTGCGGCGCGCCTTGGAGCCGCTGCTGTCCGCCTACTATGCGGTACCGGTGTTTGTGTTCTATCCGTTGCTTATCGTCGCATTCGGCGTGGGTCGGGCGGCGTTGATCGCGATGGGCGCGCTGGTCGGCATTGTCGCGATGATCGTCAACACGCTCGGCGGCCTCGATCGGGTGTCGCCCGTCCTCACAAAAACTGCCGCGGTTTTGAGCATTGATAGATTACGCAGCTTGTTCCTGATCAGGCTGCCGGCCGCCGGGCCCCACCTAGTCACAGGCGTCAAACTGTCGGTTGCCTATTCGGTGATCGGGATCGTGGCGGGCGAGTTTATTCTTTCAACTGCCGGCATCGGCAAGCGCATCGCTTTCGGATACCAGGATTTCGACAACCGGACCATGTACGGCATGCTGTTGCTGTTGCTCGTCCTGGTCATGATCGTGAACGGCGCCTTGGCGGCGTGGGAGAAACGGCTTCACCGTCGTTTTGGTGTGCCATGAGGGCATCGCGCCTCGACGGCGTTTTGGTGCTCGCTGGCTTCCTGCTCGTGTGGCAAGGCCTCTATATGCTAGTCGGCGGCGATGTAGTCCCGTCGCCCTCGAGCGCGATCGTCCGTGCCGCGGCGTTGCTGCGGTCCGCGAATTTCTGGAAGGATGCGGCCAGCACCGGGCAAGCCTTTATTCTCGCTTGTGCGATCGGCATTGCCGGAGGCGCGTGCATCGGCTTTGTGCTTGGCTTCAGTCGATTTGCGACCGAAGTGGCCGATCCGATTCTGGGGACGATCTATTCGATCCCAAAAATCACCCTGTATCCGATCATCTTGCTGGTGTTCGGGCTCACGCTGTCGGCCAAGGTGGCGTTCGGCGTAATCCATGGAATATTCCCTGTCATCATTGCGACAATGGCGGCCTTGCGGAATGTCTCGCCGGTCCACCGCCGCACCGCGCGCGCGTTGCGATTGTCCTGGGGCGCGACTATTGCCACCGTCTTGGCGCCCGCGGCCCTTCCTGAAGTTTTTACCGGCATCCGCATCGGCGTGGCGGTAACGCTGCTCGGAACCTTGCTGGCCGAATTGTTCGCATCCTCGTCGGGCGTCGGATTTGCGCTCATTCGGGCGATGGAAATTCACAATGTCGTCGACATATTCGCGCTGGTGCTGCTGATCTTCCTGTTTGCTGCGGCCATAAACGGCTTACTCCACATGCTCGAACGGAAGCTCCGTCGTCATGCGTGAGGCGGGCGGCCATATCGAAGCGCGCGGTCTCACCAAGGTGTTTCCGGGAGCACCGGGAGGCAAAGGCATTCACGCGCTTGGGCCGTTGGATCTCGATGTCAGGAGCGGCGAGTTCTTCTCGATCGTCGGGCCGTCTGGATGCGGTAAGTCGACGCTCCTCGATACGCTCGCGGGGCTCTCGTCGCCAACCGACGGGACGGTCGCTTGCAACGGCGTACCATTGGCGGGCAGAGTTCCCGATGGGATCGGCGTCGTGTTCCAGCAGGATGCAAGCTTCGCTTGGCTGGACGTTTGGGACAACGTCGCGTTCGGCCTGCGCCGGCGCGGGTTGGCAGCCTCCGAAATCAGCCGACGTGTCGAGTACGCATTATCGTTCATGGGCCTCGCAGCGTTCGCCAAAAGCTATCCGGCGCAATTGTCCGGCGGCATGCGGCAGCGCGTATGTATTGCGAGAACGCTGGTGCTGGAGCCGTCCATCATGTTGCTGGACGAACCCTTCGCTGCGCTCGACCAGCAGACGCGTCTGCTCATGGGTGACGAGTTGCTGCGCATCTGGCGCGATACCGGAGCGACGATTGTCTTGATAACGCACGCACTCGACGAAGCCACCATGCTGTCGGATCGCATCGGCCTGATGTCGGCCCGCCCCGGTCGTTTCATCGACATTGTCTCGACCCATTGGCCGCGCGAGCGCGACAGCCGGATCGTCTCCGATCGGCGGTTTGGCGACATCACAGCAAGGCTATGGACCAATTTGCGTGCGGAGTCGCTGCGCGCGATCGGATCAAGCGCGGCGCAGGAATGAGAAGCGCGATGACCGAATGGCAATATCAGGTCAGGTTCGACGTCAAGGATACCGCCACGGCGGAAACGCTGCGCCGTCAGGAGCGCAATTCGGCGCTGACGCCGCTGATCGATATCCTTGCCAAGCATCGCGCCCTCGCCAAATGCCAGTTTGACGCCTTCGCGGACTATGTTGCGGAGGCGGAAGCGCGCGGCGTTGAAAACTATCCACTCCTTGCGTGGACAAAGGCAACGATCGAAAATCCGGCGAAGAAGGAAAAGTACATTAGGTCCTTCACGCTCTATGTGCAGGATCAGGAAGTCTATGCCAAGGAGGTTGCCGACGCGCTTGAGGCAGACCTGCAGCCGCTCGCCGCCAGCGGGCTCATCACGCGACTGTCGAAATACGACACCAATCCGGCCAACAACCCCCAGCCACCGCAAGCGCCTGGCAAGCGCGCCTAGGGGCGCGAAGCTGGCCGCTCTAGCTGAGTTCGCAAAAAAAGCAATGCCGCGATGAGGCCAGCCAGATAGCCGCGCATGGCCCGATTCGATATCCTTGCAGGCTAGGACTTAGCGGGAGGACGCAGCAGCATGAAAACCGAACGGATCGCATACACGGTATCAGGCCTCAACAACAGGGGCGCGCTCGTCTATGACGAGACCAAATCTACCAAGCTCCCGCTGTTGCTGATGGCGCCAAACTGGCTCGGCATCACGCCGGTCTCGACCGACGTCGCGCGCACACTGCTTGCGGATCGCTACGTCGTCTTCATGGCCGACATGTTCGGCGAGGGAAACCAGCCGGCCGGCACGGAAAATCCGATGGAGTTCCTGGCACCGCTGATGAAGAACGCGGCGGAAACGCGCAAGCGCATCGTGGCCGCCTTCGATACGATGCTTCAGGAGGCGGGCAAGCGCGGTATCGGCGATACAAGCCGGCGCGCGGCGATCGGTTATTGCTTCGGGGGGGCCAACGTCCTCGACCTCGCGCGCACCGGCGCCGACGTCAGCGCCGTCGTTTCCATGCACGGCAGCCTGGCAACGCCGATGCCGGCCAAGAAGGGCGAGGTCAAGGCCGCGTGCCTCGCGGTGCATGGGGCCGCCGATCCGATTGCGCCCAAGGCCGAGCGCGAGGCGTTCGAGCAGGAGATGGACGCGGCCGGCGCGCGCTGGGCGATGCTCACGTTCGGCGGCATCGTTCATGCTTTCACCGACGTCGGCGTGAACTTCCCGCCCGTCGCCGTCTACAACGAACCCGCGACCCGGCACGGCTACAATTTGGCGCACGCCTACATCGCGGATGCGTTCGCTGGGAAGATCTAGTTTTCCGGCCCTTGAGCCGCGTCCGGCGGCGCGCCGAACCCGACGATTCGCCGGGTTTCATGGCGTGAGGTCAGCCGGACCCGGCTGCCGCCGCACAAAGTCGTCCCAGACCTTCTGCATGTTGGCGTCGAACGGCCCGGCATCCTTGTGCAACTCGGCGTGAACGCTGCGGGCGCGCTCATCGGCCAATATCTCTTCGGTGCCGGCCTCGATGCCGGCAAGGACGCGCGCGACGATATCGTGCGGGCTCGATTTCGGAAACGTCAGCGCGGCGGTCATATCCGTGTCGATGTAGCCCGCGTAGACCCCAACCACCAAGGTTCCCTGCGCATGCAATTCGAACCGCGCCGCCTTGGTCAGCGACCATTCGGCCGCTTTCGATGCCGAATACGTTCCCTGCATTGGCGTGTTGAACCAGCTGACGACCGACAGCACGTTGACGAGCGCGCCGCCGCCGTTGCGCTTCAACACCGGCGCGAACGCACGGCACATGGCGAGCGTCCCGAAATAGTTCGTTTCCATCTCGAGCCGAGCATGATCCATCGTGGCGGCACCCAACGCCGGCGTGAATGTCGCAACCCCGGCATTGTTGACGAGTATGTTGACGTCATGACACTGGGCCGCGGCCCGTGCCACGTGTTCGCGGTTGGTGATGTCGAGCTGGATGGGTTCGACCATCCGGTCTTGCGAACGGCCTGCGATATTGCGTGCTGCGGCATATATTTTGGCGCAACCCGCTTCGGTAAGCGCGCGCACGAAAGCGTGGCCGAGGCCGCGATTTGCGCCGGTGACCAGAGCCGTTGATCCGCTGATCTTCATTCGCTGTCCCCAGTTCATTCCATGCGCGGCGGGCGGGCAGCGGGTGGCGGGTGGTTCAGCCAATCCGCTTCCTCAGCGCTACAAAATAGGCGCGAATGCGGGCGGCGTTGACGCCGTAGTCGCTGCGCCCCTGGCGGCTCGTCGAGCGCATGTCAATGCGGCTTCCGGTTTCGTCCGCCGTAACCCTGATGACGATATCGTCCGTGAAGCGGAACCAGCGGCTCTGCTGCGTCGCCTCGATGCGGCCGGCGCCGGGATCCGAGGCAACGATCGTCCAGCCCGGCATCGATTTCGCGGCGAACAGTGCTTCGTTGAACGCCTGCGACACGGGCAATGAGGTCTGCAACGGGGCCACATCCGGATAGGCCGCTTTCTGCAGCCGCGCGAGGTTGGGATCGCGACGTTCGACGCTTCCGGCGTGCTCGGCTGCGCGTGCAGCCAGGACGGCGCTGAACGCTGGCGGGTTATCGGTGTCGGTCGTGATGTCGTGAATCGGCGGCAGCGTGCGGCGCGTGAGAAAATATTGCCCGGGCAGATAGGCGAGAACCGCGCCCAGCACGAGGGCAACGGACAGCATAACCACGCGGCGCGCGCGCAGATGCGACCACTCCCGCGCCAGCGTCACGACGGCGAGGATGACGGCGGCAGCCGCGACGCAGCCCGAGGCGGGCATCAGCCGGTACAGGCTGAACGGATATTGCCATAAGCCCAACAGCGGGCCGAGCGGAGCAAGAACCAGGAGACCGAGAGCGACGCCTGACAAGATCAGCGCCGACACCGGGCCGCCTTTCAAGAGTTGCATGCGCACTCCGGACAGCAGACGCCGCCAAAAATAGGACTGCGAATGCTGCCCTTCAACACTCCGGAGGGCGATGCCTGGGCCGTCCGCGGCCCATAGACGGGACGCCGAAAACGACAAATGGCCCGCCGAAAGGCGGGCCAGTCAGTCGTCTGGGAGAAAATAGTCAGAAAATCCTGCTGCGGCTGAAGCAGTCCCCGATCACCAAAGTGGGATGGGGTTCCACCAAACCGGGGGGACGGTTTCAACCGTGGGGCGGTCATGGTGATCGGGGGAAAATCACCTTCCGCCGCCCATATGACATCCCGATGACAGCTCACTGCGCTATGGCCGGCACGCCGAAGTTCGGGATAGCGTTCGATAACGACACGGGGAGAGACGACGCATGAGCTATGACTACGATCTGGAGCAACCCGCCGACGTGCACTGGATTCCTGTTGACCTTATGCCGCCGCAGGAGATCGGCGGCGGCGAAGCGCGTCACTTTGCGACCCTGCGCGAGGCGGTATGGTTTGTGATGGAAGACTTGCCGCAGCGCGACCGCGTGAGCGCGCACATAACATCGGGCGATCGTTCACTGGATGTCGACGAAATCGGCGGGCTGTTCGAGCAACTCAAGGACGATTAGGGCGGGCGTCAATATTTGATGGCCCGTTCAAGGACGCGGCCCGCATGCGGCCCTGCGGCGTCGCATCGATGCCGGGCGGGCAAGGGCCGCTCGCGTCGAGATCGTCGTCAATGACGCCCGGGTTGAACACATAGCGACGCTCGCACACCGCGACGGCCGGCGGCCGCCCGGTTGCATGGAACGCGTCGCTCCCGGTTTTCAGCATCTCCCAGAACGGAACATTCGGATCGCCCGCGTGGCGCGCGATGTTTTGCGCCGTCATGCGGAACGGAAAGGCTTGTAGTTGAACTTTCTGCTGGCCGCCTTTGAAGGCGTCATCGACCAGACCATAGATCTCTTCGATGCCGGCGTCGGTCATGGCGTAGCAGCCAACCGATCTGCAACCGCCGTGGACCATCAGAAAGCTCCCGGTCCTTCCGAGCGAGCGATCATAGGCATTAGGGAAACCGGTATTGAACGCCAGATACTCGGTCGACGTCGGATTCATCTGATCGGGGCTGATGTCGTAGAATCCTTCAGGTGCCTGGTAGTCCCCAGTGGCAATCTTCGGTCCAAGGTTTCCAGAATATTTGCAGATCGGATACGAGCTGAGCAATGCGAAGCGACCGGTCCGATCCTGCTTCCAGACTTCGAGGGTGCTATCTTCCTTGTAGATACGAATGAGGACCGGCGCCGCGCGCTCCATGTGGAGCTTGTCCATGGTGCGCAAGGTCGCGGCGCGGACCGACCCGGATCTGGGCGTCTGCTCCTGTTGATAAAGAGCGCTGGAACAGCCGCCGAGGGTTGCCGCCACAATCGCGATCATCGCGGCCGTCGCAAACGGCGCCGCATTGTATTCAAGGCGCAATCTCACACTGCCCCCACCCCAGACCCATGACCCGTCCTCGCGAGCGATTATGGGTGCGACGTTTAAACAATCGCTTTATGGCGATTTTACCGGATGCGGCGCCAGGCCGGGAACGGCCATGGATTTGTGCTATCGGAGAGGGCGTTAACCACGGCCGGCTGACCGGCCGTCGGCATGATGTTACGGCGATGCCCTCCGGGAAGGATCCGATGTCCGGCTTGGCATTCTCCAGCGACGCCGCAACCAAGCTGATCGCCGCGTACCGGGCGCCCGACCTGGTGCGCCAGCGCGATGCGACGTTGCAACGCCTGGGTCTCAACCACGGCGAACGCATCGTCGACGTCGGCTGCGGGCCGGGCTTTCTCTGCGAAATGATGGCTGCGGCGATCGGACCGGTTGGCCAAGTGATCGGAATCGATATCTCAGAAGATCTGATCCGCTTTGCGACCAGCAGCAAGACGAGCGAAACAATCGACTATCGCGTCGGTGACGCGACGGCGTTGCCGGTCAACGCCGAGGAGTTCGATGTCGCGGTCAGCACGCAAGTGCTCGAATATGTTGCCGACGCCGATGCCGCGCTCCGCGAGATGGCCCGCGTGCTGCGACCGGGTGGCCGCGCGTTCATCATCGACACCGATTTCGATTCGTGGGTCTGGCACGCGGGCGACGCCGAACGGATGGCGCGGATCATGAAGGCCTGGGATATGCACTGCGCGGATCCCCGGCTGCCGAGAACGCTCGCTCCCCGGCTCCGCGCCGCCGGATTCAGAGTCGTCAACGTCGAGGCCTATCCGGTGCTGAGCACGAGCTACCGAGCGGGGGATTTCTGCCACGGCCTTAGCCGGTTGATGGCGGATTTTCTCCCCAAACAAGGGTTTGATCCGTGCGTCCTCGACGCCTGGCTCGCCGATCTCGCGGAGACCGAACAACGCAATGCCTCGTTCTTCAGCCTCAACCGATATTTCTTCAGCGCCGAGAAGACTTGAGTACATGCGCTGGCGGCAGACGCGGCGTCGGCCGGATTGACGCGACGTAGGGCTTTATGATCATGTTCGAAAATAACTGAGCAGGGACGGAAAACGATGCGACTTGGCTTTTTCACCATGCCGATGCACCCGCCGCATCGCCGATGGGTAGAGACCTTGAAGGAAGATCGGCAGTCGTTCATCCTGGCTGACAAGCTCGGCTTCCACGATGCGTTCTGCGGCGAGCACATCGCCGACACGATCGAGAACGTCACCAACAGCTTCCAGTTCCTGGCAACCCTGATTCCGGAAACGAAGCAGATCAAGCTCGCGACCGGCACCGCGAACCTGTCGCAGACCCATCCGGTGCTGATCGCCGCGCACGCGGCGATGTTCGATCATCTCGCCGAGGGACGCTTTGTGCTCGGCGTCAGCGCCGGCGCGCTGCCGGCCGACGCCGAGCTGCTCGGCCATCTCAATGAGGACCGCGCCCGCATTTTCCACGAGGCGGTTGACGCGCTGTTCGCGCTGTGGACGACCGATGCGCCCTACAACTTCGATCAGCCCGACAACCGCTTCAAGATTTCCAGCGCCAAGATGGGCCGCGCCGAATTCGGTCTCGGCGCCGTCGCCAAGCCGTTCCAGAAGCCCTATCCGGAAATCGTCGGCACCGTTGTGGCGCCGAGCTCGTCGAGCGCCACCTTCTTCGGCCACAAGGGCATCCACCCGCTGTCGGCAAACTTTCTGCTGCCCCAGTGGCTCAAGTCGCATTGGGACGCCTACGCCGAGGGGGCGCGCTCGGTCGGCACGGCCGTCAACCCCGATCACTGGCGCATCGCCCGCACCATCTTCGTGGCCGATGACGACAAGGTGGCGGCGCGCTATGCGGTTGAGGACGCCAACAGCCCGTACCGGTTCTACTACTTCAACTTGCTGCGCAAGTTTCGCATGGCCAAGCGGCTCGCCGGCTTCAAGCACTCACCCAATCAGCCGGACCAGGAGATCACCGACGATTATGTGGTCGACCGTCTGGTCATCCACGGCACCGTCAACAAGGTGGTGGACGAAATTCTGGCGCTGCACGAAGAGACCGGTCCGTTCGGCGAACTCGTTTACGCCGGGATGGATTGGGTCGATCCCGCGCTGACCAAGCGCTCCATGGAGCTGATGGCGACCGAGGTGATGCCGCGGGTCAATGCTGCGCTTGCCGCATCCGAGCGCCGCCCGCTGCAGGCCGCGCAATAGCGCGCGGCGCGGTCGCCATGCCAACGACCATCCTCACTTGCGCGGTCACCGGCGGCGCGCCGATCAGCGGCAACAATCCGGCGGTCCCCGTCACCCCTATGCAGATCGCGCAGCAATCGATCGACGCCGCCAAGGCCGGCGCCGCGGTCGTCCATATCCATGTGCGCGATCCCGCGACCGGACGCTCCAGCATGGAGCTCGAACTCTATCGCGAGGTGGTCGGGCGCATCCGCGACAGCGGCAGCGACGTGATCATCAATCTTACAACCGGGCCCGGTGCGATGTTTGTGCCGGGCAAGGAGGACCCCGCAGCCGCGGGGCCGGGCACGGAGTTTCGTCTTCCCCACGTGCGTGCCCAGCACGTGGTGGCGCTGAAACCCGACATGTGCAGCCTCGACCTCTGCACCATGTGGTTTCGCACCCGCGCCTTTATCAACGCGCCCGAGCACATCGCGGAGATTGCGCGGCTGGTCCGGCAGGCCGGCGTGCTGCCTGAGCTTGAAGTGTTTGATTCCGGCGACATCGCGCTCGCCAGGCAGCTGATCGGCGAAGGTGCGGTCGCATCGCCGGCGTTTTTCCAGATCGTGCTTGGGGTAAGCTACGGTGCGGCCGCCACGCCGGAGACGTTGCTTTATCTGCGCAACCAACTGCCGCCACAATCCAAATGGGCGGCGTTCGGCATCGGGCCGCACGCCTATCCGATGCTGGCGCAGGCCCTCCTGCTCGGCGGGCATGTGCGCATCGGGCTCGAAGACAACTACTATCTGGAAAAAGGAGTGAAGGCGCCGCACAACGCCGCGCTGGTCGACAAGGCGGTGACGATCATGCGCTCGCTCGGCGCCGAGCCGGCAACGGCCGCCGAGGCACGCGAGATCCTCGGCATGGGCAAAGTGCGCGTGGCGTGATCACAATCCCAGCACGCGCTCCGCGTTGGCGTGGAAGATTTTCTCCATCACGGCGTCCGAATAGCCGAGCTCGCGCCATTCCTTGAAGATGCGCTCGTACGGCAGGCTCGGATAGTCGCTGCCGAACATGATCTTGTCCTGCAGGCGCGCGCGGATGTCGACCTTGAGCTGCGCCGGGAAATGCTTGGGCGCCCATCCCGACATTTCCCAGTAGACGTTGCCCTTGTGCAGCGCGACCGCGGTCATCTCCTCCACCCAGGGCCAGCCGGGATGGGCGGCGATCACGGTCAGGCCGGGAAAGGCGGCCGCGAGCACGTCGATCGCCTGCGGGTGGGCGTGCCGGAGCACGGCCCCGTCGCCGCCCGGCATGCCGGCTGCCATGCCGGTGGTGCCGACGTCGACGAGCACCGGCACGCCGAGCGCGGTGATCGCGTCGAACAACGGCTGGAACCGCGGGTCGTCCACCGAGTAGCGCCCCATGATCGGGTGGAAGTGAAAGCCGAGTACCTGGTGCTCAGCCACCGCCCGCCGCGCGTCCTCGACCGCCTGCTCACCGCGCAGCGGGTCCACCGTCCCCCACGCGCCGGCGAACGTCTCCGGGTGGCGGTCGCGCATCCCGGCCACGTAGGCGCTCGTGCAGGGCGGCGCCCCGGTCACCGACTCGATGTCGAAGGCGACCAGCATCGCCTCGATGCCGTGGGCGCGGAAGTCGGCGACGACCTCCTCCTCCGTCCTGGCCGTCCACTCCTTCTTCCAGTACCGGCCCAGTGGCTCCACATAGGGCCCCTGCGACGCGATCCACTCCGCGGTGCCCGGGTAGGCATGCAGATCCACCCGTCTCATCGGTCCTCCAGGTTCACCACCATGGCCGCCAGGTCCTTCTTGGAGACCTTGCCGACCGGGGACAGCGGGAAGCTGGTGACGACCGCCAGCCGCTCGGGCAGCTTGTGCCGGGCGATCTCCTGCGCGGTGAGGAACTCCACCAGATCCGGCAGGGTCAGGGCGGCTCCCGGGCGCAGGATCACGCAGGCGCACATGCGCTCGCCGAGCACGGGATCGGGCACCGGCACGCACGCCACGTCGAGCACGGCCGGGTGGGACAGGATGAGGTTCTCCACCTCCTCCGCGGAGATCTTCTCCCCGCCCCGGTTGATCAGGTCCTTGCTCCGGCCCGCGACCACGTAGTTGCCGCTCGGGTGCCGCCACATCAGGTCGCCGGAGCGGTAGAAGCCGTCCGGGGTGAACGCCCGCTGGTTGTGCTCGGGCGCGTTGTAGTACCCGCGGAGGGTGTAGGGGCCGCGCGCCAGCAGCTCCCCGATCTCCCCGTCCGGCACGTCCAGCCCGTCCTCCGCCACCAGGCGCACCTCGTCGTCGGGGCAGATCGGACGGCCGACCGTCTCCAGCCGGACCTCCGGCGGGTCGTCGAGCCGGACGAACATCAGCAGCCCCTCCGCCATGCCGAAGTTCTCCTGCACGGTGACGTTGCGGAACACCCGCTCGGTCCGCAGCCGGGTCTCCGGCTGCAGCCGCTGGCCTCCGCTCTGGATGACCCGGACCGAGCCCAGGTCGTGGCCCGCCACGCCCGGGTCGTTGATCCAGCGGATGAGCAGGGACGGGACCACGTGGATGTGGGTGACCCGGTGACGGTCGATGGCAGCGAACACGTCCTGGGCCCGGGCGGAGGCCGACAGGCGGATGGTCGCGCCGGACAGCAGGAACCCCTGCATCCCCGGGCAGGCGAGCGGCAGGTTGTGCGCGATCGGCAGCACGTCCAGGAGGACGTCGCGCTCGTGCACGTCGCAGACCGACACGGCGGCACGGGAGTTGAAGGTGTAATCGTTATGTGTGCGCGGGATGAGTTTCGGGACGCCGGTGGTCCCGCCGGACAGCTGGAGCAC
>JBPYFJ010000098.1:0-2806 GCA_051985675.1 Xanthobacteraceae bacterium
CCGGCGGACATGCCGGTCATGCAGCCGACCAAGTTCGAGCTGGTCGTCAACCTGAAGACCGCCAAGGCGCTCGGCCTGGCCGTGCCGCTGACCTTGCAAGCGAGCGCCGACGAGGTGATCGAATAAGCGCTGCCTTGCGATTGCTCGCGGCGGGTTACGGCGCGAACCCAGCGAGAAAATCAAGGTGTGACGTTGGGGAGGACGGGAAAAACATAGGTCATCTTGAGGTCTTCGCATTTCCCGTGCAGGACTTCTTGTTTGAGGCAGGACGTTTGTGAGCGATTGTCGTGCGGCGTTCACCGAGCATCCAAGTCACACAGCAAATGCGGCCGCCGGGGCCAACGCTCTTGTGCAATGGATGTTGGGGCCGACGTCATTCACTCCGTCTGCGGCGATCAATCCTGGACCGGCTCCCATGCCTGATTGGCGCGTCCGGGCCGAATGTGTTCTTTGCTCGCCCGGGGTGATAGTGTTTGCTCGAGATAATGTTGCAGAGAGATGAAAACATGAAGCGTGTCGCGCTCGCCCTCGCCGCCGTGATCGCCGCCCTATCGACGCCTTTCCCGGCTGATGCCCAAGAGCCGATCAGGATCGGAATCATCGCCGCCTACTCCGGGCAGTTTGCGGACACTGCTCAGCAAATAGATAACGGCATCAGGCTCTACATGAAGCAGCATGGCGACACGGTTGCCGGCCGCAAAATCGAGGTCATCCGAAGAGATTCCGGCGGACCTAACCCCGACGTGGCGAAACGGCTGGCACAGGAACTCGTCGTGCGCGACAAGGTCGATATCCTCGCAGGCTTCCCGACCTCACCAGAAGCGCTTGCCGCCGCCGACGTTTCCGCCGCGAGCCAGAAGTTCATGGTCAGCATGAACGGAACCGCGTCGATGCTGACAACCAAATCGCCCTACGTGGTGCGCACGTCGTTCACCCTGCCGCAGGTTGCCCAAGCGCTCGGGGCATGGGCGGCGACCAAAGGCGGCATCAAGAAGACCTACACGATGGTCACCGATTTCGGGCCAGGTATCGATGGCGAGCAGTACTTCCAGCGCGGATTCAAGGACAGCGGTGGAGAGATCATCGGCTCCGTGCGTACCCCGCTGGCCAACCCGGATTTTTCTCCGTTCGTCCAGCGCATCAAGGATGCGAACCCGGAATCAATTTTCGTATTCGTGCCAGGCGGATCGCAGCCCGCCGCGCTCGGCAAGGCATTTGCGGACCGCGGAATTGATCCAACCAAGATCAAGATCATGAGTTCTGGTGAGGCGGTCGATGAGGCCGCCATCAAAGGCTTGGGTGAATTGGCGATCGGCAGGCTCAGCGCGCAGCATTACGATTACAACCATCGCTCGCCAAAGAACGAGGATTTCGTGAAGGCGTATAACGCTGAGTTCAACCGCAATCCGGACTTTTTCTCGGTCGGAGGGTTTGACGGAATGCACCTTATCTATGAGGCGCTGAAAAAGACGGGTGGAAAAGCCGACGGTGACAGCTTGGTGCAAGCCGCGAAAGGCATGCAGTGGGAGAGTCCCCGCGGCCCCATGTTGATCGATGCGGAAACGCGCGACGTCGTGCAGACGATTTACATTCGCCGAGTGGAAAGCGTGGACGGCAAGATTGTCAACGTCGACATCGATAAGGTCGAAAACGTGAAGGATCCGGTGAAGGCCAATAAATAACGCGGTCAGTGACTCGGCGCGACCTCGGCGGAGCTGCAGCAGCACGAATGCGCGCTTCTGGCACAAAGCGGACATGTCAGTCGTGCCGAGATGTTAACGCCCAATCTATTTGCCTTAGCGGTTCCTGCGATGTCGCATATTTGGCACGTTGGCGGCATGACGGTCCGGCCGGTCGCTAAGGGGGTTCGGGCGCTCGCAGCGCTCGCGCTCGGGGTCCCCGCGGCTCTCGCTGCATCGCCGGGTCCCTACGCCGGATTCGAGCAGAGCGCCTACCTCGCCTATCTCAACGCGCCCGCTCCCGGCGCGGACCTGACGCGGCCGCCGCGCCTGCGCATCTCGTTCGGCGGACGCAGCTACCCCGCGGTGATGGATACCGGCTCCACGGGCATCGTGGTATCGGCGGACAAGATCCCGAACATCGACCGTCTGCAGTCGCTGGGAGCGGGCCAACTCACTTATTCCAGCTCGGGGCGCATCATGATCGGCCGCTGGGTAATAACCCCCGTGACCGTCATGGGCGGCAACGGCGCCGGCATCACAACGACCCCGATCCCGGTGCTGGCCGTCGACCGCGTCGAATGCACGGACAACGCGCGGCGCTGCACGCCGCGCGAGGCGCCGCGCGGGATTTTGATGCTGGGAATAGGCTTCGCCCGGCGCCACGATCATCAGCCGCAAAGCGGGCCGAGCAAGAACCCGTTCCTCAACGTAGCGGCGGTCAACGGCAGCAAGGCGGGGCACCTGCGGCGCGGCTATCTCATCAGCAGCAGCGGCATCTCGGTTGGGCTGACGGCGGGCAACACCCAGGGCGACTTCGCTTACATCAAGCTAGAGCGGGCCGGCGACGACTGGGCCGCGACGCCGGTGTGCATCGCGGTCAACGGCGTCGCGCCGGCCGCCTGCGGCACCCTGCTCATGGATACCGGCGTCTCTGTCATGTACCTGTCGGTTCCCGACAGCCAGGCGCCGAATACGCTCGTCACCAGCAACGGCCGCTCGCAGACCCTGGTCGATGGGACGAAGCTCACGATTTCGATTCCGAGCGAAGCAGCGCCCCAGGCGCTCTATAGCTTCACGGCCGGCGACGCCGCAAATCCGCTGGCGCCGGCGCGGCTCATTCTCGT
>JBPYFJ010000099.1:0-126726 GCA_051985675.1 Xanthobacteraceae bacterium
GGGCGCGCTTGATGCGTGCAACGGTCTCCTTGGCGATCGCCTGCTCCAGCGCGGGCAGTGTGTTCGAGTCGCGCGACTTGAACACGGCCTGCGCGGCTTCCAGCCGCTTGGCCGGATCGGGCGCCAGGAGTGTGAGCCCGCCGAGGGTCGCCTCGATAATGCGTCGCAGGCGATTGTTGAGACGGACCTGCGCGAGATCGGCGGGTGGAGAACCAGTGGCGGGCGATCCGGACGCGGCGTCGAACAAGCGATCACCATCGTCCTTGAAGAATACGCGCTTTTGTTCGGCGCTAAACAGCAGCCGTCCGTCCTGCAGCGCGACGATCACTTTCTCGGCCAGCGGATGGCCGCTCTGCGCCACCGCGCTGATGCCTTCGATCGTGTCGTCGAAGCTATCGGCGAGGAAATGGGCGAGGGCATCCTCGTAGGCGTCAGCGCGGGCCGCGGAGGCGGCGACGCCCAGAATACTCAACGCGAAGACCAGCGCCAGCAGGCGCTCGCAGAAGGCACGCATGTCTAAAGCCCCGGCATTGCACAAAGGGGGGCGGCAAGCGGCCGCCCGCCCGAATTCATGTCATGGTCGCGTCGCGATCAGGCCCCTCCGCACTTTTTGGTGACCTTGTTGTAGTTGCCGCATTTGAGCGTGACCCAGTCGGCCTCGAGGTCCTTGGAGCCGTCGAGATAGTTGGACCAGGCGTCGCCGGGCACGAGTCCGGGCGTCTTCCACACCGTGTCGAACTGGCCGTCAGCGCGCACCTCGCCAATGAACACCGGCTTGGTGATGTGATGGTTCGGCAGCATCTTCGAGGTGCCGCCGGTGAGGTTGGGCGCCTCGATGCCGGGCAGGGCGTCGATGACCTTGTTCGGATCGGTCGATTTGACTTTCTCAACCGCCTTCACCCACATCGCAAAGCCGATCACGTGGGCTTCCATCGGGTCGTTGGTCACGCGCTTCGGATTCTTGGTGTACTCCTGCCACTTCTTGATGAACGCCTCGTTCTCCGGAGTCTTGATCGACTCGAAGTAGTTCCAGGCGGCGAGATGGCCGACCAGCGGCTTGGTGTCGAGGCCGGCGAGTTCTTCTTCGCCGACCGAGAACGCCACCACCGGAATGTCCTTCGCCTTGATGCCCTGATTGCCGAGTTCCTTGTAGAACGGCACGTTGGCGTCGCCGTTGATGGTCGAGACCACCGCGGTCTTCTTGCCCGCCGAGCCGAACTTCTTGATGTCGGCCACGATCGTCTGCCAGTCGGAATGCCCGAACGGCGTGTAGTTGATCATGATGTCGGAATCCGCGACGCCCTTCTGCTTGAGATAGGCTTCGAGGATCTTGTTGGTGGTGCGCGGATAGACGTAGTCGGTGCCGGCGAGCACCCAGCGCTTCACCTTTTCTTCGTTCATCAGGTAGTCAACGGCGGGGATCGCCTGCTGGTTGGGGGCAGCGCCGGTATAGAACACGTTGCGCTCGCTCTCTTCGCCTTCGTACTGAACCGGATAGAACAGGATCGAGTCGAGCTCCTTGAACACCGGCAGCACGGACTTGCGCGACACTGAGGTCCAACAGCCGAATACGGCGGCCACCTTGTCCTTGCTGATCAGCTCTCGCGCCTTCTCGGCGAACAGCGGCCAGTTAGAGGCGGGGTCGACGACCACCGCTTCGAGTTTCTTGCCGAGCAGACCGCCTTTCTTGTTCTGCTCGTCGATGAGCATCAGCATCACGTCTTTGAGCGTGGTTTCGCTGATGGCCATGGTGCCGGACAGGGAATGCAGAATGCCGACCTTGATTGTGTCCTGGGCGCTTGCCGGGACGGCCGCGATGCCGAGGGCAAGACCGGCAGCGGCACCAAGCCATCGCCGGGAAGGCGGTCGAGCGACCGCACGCGCGAATATGTTCATTGGAGCTCCTCTGAAATTGACGCCAAGGAACGCGCTGACTGGCGTTTCCGTACCTGACGACCGCAAACTTCGTGCCAAGCCGCCGGGGGCGATAAGACTTTGGTTCTGCAATGAGATTGATGGCGGGGCGGGTGCGCCCGGGACCCCGATCAGCGCGGACGCCGCATTAATGGGCGAGCCGCCTATAATTTAATCGGTCACAACGGCTCTCTGAGGCAAATGCCCCTTTTGTGGTCAAATGTGACAGTCGTGCATACCACGACAGGGTGTGTGCGCTCTCTGAAAACGCGTTATCGTGCCGGCGGCGTTCAATCGTGCGCGAAAAAACACTGACCGGAGGAAGCCATGGGGGCGGAGCTGCGCTGGCCGTCGTCGCCGGGCGCGATCGAGCAGATCCAGCGTGAGCGCAAGCGGCGCGCCGTCGAGCAGGCGCTTCGCGCCCCGTTCTTCCGCCAGCGTCTGGCCGGCCTGCGGCTCGACCGGCTCGACCATGCCGATGAATGGGCGAAGATTCCGCTGCTGACCAAGGATCAGTTGCGGGCGATCCCGGCCGAGCGCTTTCACGAAGAGTTCTGCGTCGCGCCGCGCGCCGACGTGGTCGAATATTGGCGCTCCGGCGGCGTAACCGGGCGGCCGTTGTTCTACCCGCGCTCGGCGCGCGACATGGACATGAGCATCATGTGCTTCCGGCGCGCGTTCGAGGTGATCGGCGCCACCCCTGACGACCTCGTGCACGTGTCGTTTCCGCTCGGCATTCATCCGGTGGCGCATCTCTACGCACGCGCCGCCGAGGATCTCGGCATCGGCACGATCTGGTGCGGATCGGGCTCGAACACCCCGTCCCTCACCCAACTCGAGCTCATCCGCGACCTCAAGCCCACGATCTGGGCCGGCATGGGCAGCTACGGCCTGCACCTTGCGAACCTGGCCGAAGCCAACAGCATCGATCTCGCGGCGGGCACAGTCAAAAAAATCATCGTTGCGGCCGAGCCGCTCTCGCCAGCCAAGCGCGCGAAATTGGAGCGGTCGTGGGGCGCCGTCGTGTCCGACCAGTTCGGCATGACCGAGGGGGCGCTTGTGTCGGTGCAGTCGCCGGGCCACGACGGCCTGCACGTCTGGTCCGACTTGTTCTTCTGTGAAGTCGTTGACGAGGCGACCGGCGCGCCGGTCGGCGATGGCGAGATCGGCTCGCTGGTGATCACGGCGCTCGCCAACAACGAGGTCACGCCGTTCCTGCGCTGGAGCTCCGGCGATCTCATCAGCATGACCTCGAAGGGACACGGCGAGGGTCCCTGGTCGATGTTTCCGGTGATGCGTCATGCCCGCCGCACGGTCGGGTTCTTCAAGGTGCGCGGCGTCAATATCAACCACAACGAGCTGGAAGACCTGATGTTCTACAATCAAGCCATTGCCGACTTCAAAGCCGAGGTCTATTGCGCCCACGGCGGGCTCGATTGCCTGCGCCTCTTGGTCGAGCCGCGGCGCGGGCTCGATCGCGAGGGGGTCGGACGCAGCATCGAGGCGAGCGTGCAGAAAACCTTCGAAGTAGCGCCGGAGATCGTATTTCTCGAGCCGGGCACCCTGGGCAAGGAGTTTGAAGCGAGCATCAAGGCGGCACGCTTCGTCGACAGGCGCGGTTGAGTCCGGCGGACGTGGCATGACGGTAAAACAAACTCCGCCGTTTCGGGCCGAGCATGTCGGCAGCCTGCTGCGCCCGAACGAACTCAAGGCGGCGTTTCGTGACGCCGCGCAGGGCCGAATCGACGCCGGCAAGTTCACCGAGATCCAGGATCGCTGCATCCGCGACGCGATCGCGATGCAGGAATCGGTCGGACTCTCGTCGATCACCGACGGGGAGTTTCGCCGCGGCTCCTGGTTCTACGGCTTCGTGCAGGCGGTTGACGGGCTGACCGCCCGGGACTCGATCTTCGACTTCCACGACGCGAGCGGCGGTCACGCCACCTTCCAGGCGCCGTACGTCGAAGCCAAGATCAAGCGTACCCGCGGCATTACCACCGACGAATTCGCGTTTGTGCGCCAGGCGACCGCGCGCACCCCGAAGGTGACCATGCCGACCCCGAGCTGCATCCACTTCTTTCGCGGCAATGAGAGCGTCAGCCGCGATGCCTATCGGCACCTGGAGGATTTCTGGAACGACCTTTTTGCGGTCTATCGCGAGGAGATCGCGGCGCTGGCGGCACTGGGCTGCACCTACGTCCAGCTCGACGAAGTGGCGATCGCCATGCTGTGCGACCCGAAGATCCAAGCGCGCGTGAGCACCGCCGGCCTGGAGCCGGCGCGGCTGGTGGAGACCTATGTGTCCGCCATCAACCTCAGCGTGGCGGCGCGCCCACCCGGCATGACCGTCGGGCTTCACCTCTGCAAGGGCAATTACAAGGGTCACTGGATGGCGGAAGGCAGCTATGACGCGGTCGCCGAGCAATTGTTTGGTGAGACCGACGTCGACGCGTTCTTCCTCGAATACGAGAGCGAGCGCGCGGGCGGCTTTGCACCGCTGCGCCACGTGCCGAAGGACAAGACCGTGATCCTCGGGTTGATCAGCAGCAAGCGGCCCGAGCTCGAGCCGCTTGACCTGCTGCGGCAGCGCGTCGACGAGGCGGCGCGCTACATTGCGCTTGATCGCCTCGGCGTTAGTCCGCAATGCGGCTTTGCGTCGAGCGTGGGGGGAAATCCCTTGAGCCTCGATGACGAGCGGCGCAAGCTCGCGCGCGTCGTCGAGCTGGCCGACGCGGTGTGGGGCTGACGCCCGTTCGTAGCATTCCGAGTGATCGATGCCGCCTCCCCTCTCCTCCAAGGCTCTATCTAACCTGCGCGTGCTCGATCTCACGCGCGTGCGCGCCGGCCCGACCTGTGTGCGCATCTTCGCAGATTTCGGCGCCGACGTTCTCAAGATCGAGGCGCCGCCGGGCGTCGACCCCAATGAAGGCATGGGCGGCGACCGGCACGGCTTCGACATGCAGAACCTGCACCGCAACAAACGCTCGCTCACGCTCAACCTCAAGGCGCCGGAAGGGCTCGCAATCTTCATGCGGCTGGTCGCCAACGCCGATGTCGTGGCCGAGAACTATCGTCCCGATGTGAAGGCGCGGCTCGGCATCGGTTACGAGGCGCTGCGCGCCGTCAACAAGCGCATCATCCTGGCGTCGGTCTCGGGCTTCGGCGAAACCGGCCCATACCGCACGCGCGCGGGCTTCGATCAGATCGCGCAGGGCATGGGCGGCCTGATGTGGGTGACCGGCCGTCCGGGCGACGGCCCGATGCGCGCCGGCGCGGCGATCGCCGATTCCTCCGCCGGACTCTATGCGGCGATCGGCATCCTGGTCGCGCTCGCCGAGCGCGAACGCTCAGGCGAAGGCCAATGGGTCACGACCTCGCTGCTCGCAGCGCAGATCGCCATGATGGATTTCCAGGCCGCGCGCTACCTGATTGACGGCGAGGTGCCGCCGCAAGCCGGGAACGACCATCCCTACGTCACGCCGACCGGCGCGTTCGAGACCGCGGACGGCTTCATCAACATCGGCCTCGGCGGACCCAAGCAATGGAAGGTTTTCTGCGAGACGCTTGGCCGGCCCGATCTCGCCGGCCATCCTGACTACGCGACCCAGAACCTGCGCTTCAAGCATCGCCCCGCGCTCAACGCCGAATTGGCGAAGGCGTTCAAGACCCGGACCTCGAAGGACTGGAGCGTGCGCCTGGAGGCGGTCGGCGTTCCGGCCGGACCGATCAACCACATGGATGAAGTATTCGCCGATCCGCAGGTCCGGCACCTCGGCATGGCGGCGGGCGTGCATCATCCGGTGCGCGGCGACATCCGGATCGTGGCGGAGCCGGTCGCACTCTCGCGCACGCCCGCCGCGATCAGGACGCCGATTGCCGAACTGGGCGAGCACACTGCTGCGGTCTTGGCCGAGCTTGGCTATACGTCCGCCGAGATTGAAAAACTGCGTGCACAGCGCGTCATCTGAGGCAACCTTTGCTTTCGAAGTTCGTGTCAGAGGGTGCCGCGATGTATCACGAACTTCGAAAGCGGGGCACTCATGAAAATTAGCAGCGAGCGGATTCTCACCACCCACGTCGGCAGCCTGCCGCGGCCCGACGACGCGGTCGCATTGCTGCTGCGCAAAGATCGTGGCGAGCCCTATGACCAGGCCGAATTCGATCGCGTGATGCGCCGCGCCGTCGCCGACGTCGTCAAGCGCCAGGTCGATATCGGCCTCGACGTGGTCAGCGACGGTGAAGCCAGCAAGATCGGGTACGCGACCTACATCAAGGACCGATTCAACGGCTTCAGCGGCGAGTTCACTCCCAAGCCGCACCTCGACCTCGCGGACCATCCCGAGTTTCGCAAACGCATGACGGCCTTCCTCGGATCGCAGACCTTCCGCCGCCTGACCTGCACCGCGCCGGTCAGCATCAAGGACGCCAACGCCGTCAAGATCGACGTTGAGAATTTTCGCGCCGCGCTGGCATCGTCACGCGCGGCCGAAGGTTTTCTCAACGCGGCCTCGCCCGGCGTGGTCTCATCGTTTCAGCCTAATCGTTATTATCCGAGCCACGAGGCGTACATTGAGGCGCTCAGCGCCGCGCTAAAGCCCGAGTACGAGGCGATTGCCGGCGCCGGCCTGCTGCTGCAGATCGATTGTCCGGACGTCGCGATGTCGCGCCACACCGGATTTCAGGACCTGACCGAGGCGGAATTCCTCAAGCGCGCCGCCTTCGACATCGAAGCGCTGAACTTGGCGCTGGCGAACGTCCCGGCCGCGCAAGTGCGCATCCACATCTGCTGGGGCAACTACGAGGGTCCGCACGACCACGACATTGCGCTCGAGAAGATCCTGCCGATCGTGCTGCGTGCCAAGGCGCAGGCAATCTCGTTCGAGGCGGCTAACCCCCGCCACGAGCACGAATGGGTGGTTTGGCGCGACGCCAAGCTGCCGGAAGACAAGATCCTGATCCCGGGCGTGCTCGATTCATCGAGTAACTACGTCGAGCATCCCGTGCTGGTGGCGCAGCGCATCGAACGGTTTGCAAGCTTCGTCGGCCGCGAGCGCGTGATCGCCGGCACCGACTGCGGGTTCGGCACGTTTGCCGCCTACGCGAAAGTCGATCCGGCGATCGCGTTCAAGAAGCTGCGCGCGCTGGCCGAAGGGGCGGCGATCGCGTCCAAGCGGCTGTGGAATTGAGCGAGCGAGGGATGAGCCCAGCGAGGATTTTCAACCTAGGCGCGGCTCCGCCATGAGCGCGCCCGACTACATCGTCGTCGGCAGCGGCATCAATGCGCTGGTTTGCGCCGCGATGCTCGGCCGCAAGGGCCGCCGCGTCCTCGTGCTCGAACGCAACGCCCGTGTCGGCGGCTGCATCCGCACCGAAGCGGCGACCGCGCCCGGCTTCATCCACGACGTGATGGCGACGACGTTTGTGCTTTTCATCACCTCGCCGGCGTTCGCGGCGCTCGGGCCCGAGTTGCAAAAGCGCGGCTTGGCGTTCGCCGACAGCGACCGGCCGACCGGGGTCGTTCTGCCCGACGGCCGCCATGCCGTTCTGACCAAGGACCGCGCGCGGAACGTCGCAGCGTTCGACGCGCTGGCGGCAGGCGATGGCGCGAGCTTTGCTGCGCAGATGGACCGGTTCGGCGGCGACGCCGGACTGGTGTTTGGGCTGCTCGGCGGATCGCTGTGGTCGCTCGCGACGGCGCGCCTGTTGCTGCGCGAGGGCTGGCGGCGCGGGGTGCGCGGGCTGGCGGCGTTTTTCGGCGAGGCGCTGGCATCCGGGCGCGCCCATCTTGAGACGTCATATCGGTCCGAGGTGACGCGCGCCTTGTTTGCGCCGTGGCTGCTGCATACCGGGCTCAATCCGGAGAGCGCCTACGGCGCCGCGATGGCCGACGTCATCGGCTTTGCGATCGAGGCCGCCGGGTGTCCGATCGTTGTGGGCGGCGCCGACAAGCTGCTGGGGGCATTCGAAGGTCTGATCACCGATCAGGGTGGCCGCATCCAAACCGGCGCCGACGCAGACGCCATCATCCTCGATCAGCAGGGACGCGCCAGCGGCGTGCGGCTTGCGGACGGCAGCACGGTCGTTGCCGAACACGGCGTGATCTGCTCGGTCGGCCCCGGGCAGCTCTACGAACGCCTCCTCCGCGGCCAACCGCTGCCGCCGGACGTGCGCCGCGGCGTGGACCGCTTTCGCTACGCCAAGGGCAATCTTCAGATCCATTATGCACTCGCCGCCCCGCCGCGCTGGAAGGTGCCGGAACTCGCCGGCGTCGCGCTGTTGCACCTGACGCCCGGGCTCGACGGCGTATCGCGCGCCGCCAACGAGTGTGAGCGCGGCCTCCTCCCGGCGGTACCGACGATCTGCGTTGGGCAGCCGGCGGCGCTCGATCCCAGCCGCGCGCCCACGGGCAAGGCGATCCTCTGGCTGCAGCTGCCGGAAGCGCCGCGCGTGATCAAGGGCGACGCGGCCGGCGAGATTGCAACGACGTCCGACGGGCGCTGGACCGAGGCGGTGCGTGAGCGGTTCGCGGATCGGGTGGAAGGGCTTCTGGCGGCACATATCGACGGACTGCGCGACAGCGTGCTCGCCCGGCGCGCCTACTCGCCGGCGGATCTCGAAGCCATGAATATCAATCTGGTCGGCGGCGACCCTTACGGCGGTTTTTGCGGGCTCGATCAGTTCTTTGTCTGGCGCCCGTTCAAGACCTCGCTCAATCATCGCACGCACGTGGCGAGGCTCTACCATATCGGCGCGTCGACCCATCCAGGGCCCGGACTGGGCGCCGGCTCCGGATTTCTGCTCGCCCAAAGCCTCGCGTGAGCCCTAAGATATCGCTCGATCTTTTACGGTCTCACGACGAACGGGGCTAACGAGGAGCGACAATCATGACCAATTCACGCGTTCTGGGACTTGGCGGCGCTATGTCGGTTGCGCTGCTCATCGCCATGGGTGCCGCCCGCGCCGACGGTATCCCGACCATGGTCGGGGTCGATCACATCGGAATGACGGTACCGAAGCTCAAGGACGGCATCGAATTCTTCACCAAGGTGCTGGGCTGCCAATACGTCTACACTGCCGGCCCGTTTGCCGACCCAAAGGGCAAATGGATGGAGACCAATCTCGCGGTCGACGCCGGCGCATCGACGACGCTCGCGATGGTGCGGTGCGGGCCGACCCAGAATATCGAGTTGTTCGAATACGACGCCAAGGATCAGGTCAAGACGCCGATGAAGAATAGCGACGTCGGTGGTTTCCATCTCGCGTTCTATGTCAATGACCTCAAGCAGGCCGTGGATTACCTGAAGACCGTGCCGGGCGTGCAAGTGCTGGGCGATCCGACGCCGGTGGGCGGACAACCGAACGGCGGCGAGACCTTCGTCTATTTCAAGACGCCGTGGGGTGCGAACATGGAGCTGCTGACCTATCCCAAGGGGCTCGACTATGAGAAGACAACCGACAAGCGCCTCTACGGGGTCATGAAGCACTAGGTCCCCTGCACACAAAGGCAGCGACCAAGGCCGCGCGCTCGCCCACACTATGAACTGGCAGTGCTCCGGAATTTTCTTTAAGCTTAAAACATTCCGTGAGCAGCGGCTTGCAGCACACGGGTTATGGCGCGCGGGTTCCGGTCGGATTGCGCGCGAGCGACGATGTCCCAGCGAAGGGGGATGATATGCCCAACCGAATCCTCACACCAACACGTCGACAGACTCTCGCGCTGACCGCCGGCGGGTTCATCGCCAACCTGATCGGCCCGCGCGGCGGCGCGCGGGCCGCCGCCAGCGACACGCTCACCATTGCCTACAACGTCAATCTGCCGTCGTTCGACCCGACGGTCGGGCCGTCCGCGGTCAATCCCACGATCCAGGCGATCTACCGGTCGGTGTTTGACCAGTATATCGGGCAGAAGCCGAATCTCGCGTTCGAGCCGGGCCTGTTGACGGCCTGGGGATGGAACAACGACAAGACCGGGATCTGGATGGACGTGCGGCCGGGCGTGACCTGGCATGACGGCTCGCCGTTCACCCCAGCCGACATCGTCTGGTCATTCGAACGCGCCGGCAAGAAAGAGACCGGCAACCCGATCGAGTTCGTCTGGTCGACGCTCGGCAATTTCAAAGTCGATGGTCAGCGCGTGACCGCCGACATGAAGCAGTTCGATCCGACGATCTTCAAGTGGATGGCGTTTCTGACGGCGTACGTGCTGCCGAAGAATTACTTCGAGAAGGTTGGTCCGGAAGGATTCGAGAAGAAGCCGATCGGTACCGGCCCCTACATGGTCGACGCCTACCAGGGCAACGCATTCCTGCGGCTCAAGGCCAATCCCAAGTACTGGGGCGGCAAGCCGGCGTTCGAGACCGTGGTGTTCAAGTTCGTGACGGATGCGACCAGCCGTGTCGCCGAGCTCGAGAGCGGCTCCTCGGACTTGACGTTGGAGATCCCCTACGAGGAGTTCGACCGGTTGAAGGCGAAGCCCGGGCTGGTCGGCGTCGCAACCCCGATCTCCGACATCGGAATGATCTTCATCAACAGCGACGGGAACCTCGACAAGAATGTCCGGCTTGCCGCGCATCACGCGATCGACAAGCAGGCAATCGTCAAGCGCCTGCTGCGCGGCTACGGCGTCCCGATCGACACGCTCGAGGCGCCCGAATATCAGGCCTATGATCCGACCATCAAGGTTCCTTACAACCCCGACCAGGCCAGCAAGCTGTTGGCGGCCGCCGGCTATTCGCCGCAGAAGCCGTTCAAGACCACGCTCCAGACGACCCGCGGCTTTAAGCCGAAAGACTACGAGATGATCCAGGCGATCGTCGGTATGTGGCGCAAGGTCGGCATTGAAGCGGACATCGAGGTCTACGAGATCGCCAAGCATTTCGAGCTGCGCACCAGCCACAAGCTGGCGCCGCTCGCGTTCTACAATTGGGGCAACGCGATCGCCGATCCGTCGACCTCGACCGGGCATGCCATGTTCGGCCCGTCGCCCCACTCGAGCTGGAAGAGCAAGGATCTCGACGCCATGATCGGCCCGCTGTGGGGCGAGAAGGACGAGGCCAAGCGCATCGCCGGCTACAAGGCGGTCGATCGCTATATTGCGGAACAGGGTTATGTGATCCCGCTGCTGCAATATGTGCAGCCCATCGTTTACAAGGCCGACCTGAAAGTGACTCCCAACGTCTCGGGCGCCATGCAGCCCACGCTGGTCACCAAGAAGAGCTGAGACGAGGCGTGGGAGCGCGCGGCCGCCAATGAGGCTCGGCCACTGCCGTGATGATCGCGTCCGCACTGCTCAGGCGTGCCGCCATGGCGATCGTGACGCTGTTTGGCGTCGCGGTCGTGGTCTTCCTGCTGCTGCGCGTTGCTCCGGGCGATCCGGTCGCGATGATGATCGCGCCCGGCGCCAGCGCGCATGACATTGCCGAACTGCGCGCGCGCTATGGGCTCGACCAGCCATTCCTGGTGCAGTTCGGCATCTGGCTCGACGGCATTCTGCACGGCAACTTCGGCATTTCGATCTCGCTGCGGCGCAATGTTCTCGAGTTGCTGACCGAACGGCTGCCGGCGACGCTCGAGCTCGCCGTCGTGGCGTGTGCGCTCGCGGTGCTGCTCGGCGGCGCAACCGCGATCGCCGGCACGCTGATCCGGCGCACCCGCGGCGAGGCGGTGATCGATGCGGTCAACGGCCTCATGCTGGCGGTGCCGGACTTCGTCTGGGCGCTCGCGTTCGTGCTGGTGCTTGGCGTGCTATGGCCGGTGCTCCCGCTCTCGGGTCGTTCCGACCCCAGCGTCGATGCGGCGCTCTCCACGCATTTCTATCTGTTCGAGAGCCTGATCACCGGCCGCTTCGCCATCGCCCGCGATACCGCAGCCCATATGGTGATGCCGGCGCTCGCGCTCGCGCTGCCGCTCGCCGCAGTCATCATCCGCATTCTCAAGGAAGCCCTGAGCGAAGCCATGGTCCAGGACTACGTGCTGGTCGCACGGGTCAAGGGCATGACCGAAATTCGCCTGGTCGCCGGCGAGGCGCTGCGCAACGCGGTCGGCCCGACATTGGCGCTGGCCGGCGTGCAGTTCACGTTCCTGATCGGCGGCACTGTCATCGTCGAGCGCATCTTTGCCTATCCGGGGATCGGCTCGATGGCGATTGACGCGGTGATCAATCGCGACCTTCCGCTTATTCAGGGCCTGGTGCTGGTGTTTGGCGGGCTGTTCGTGCTGATCAATCTCGCAATCGACATCAGCGTCGCGGCCCTCAACCCGAAACTGCGCCATGGCTGAGGCATCGCTCGATGCGCCGGGCGCGATCGCCGGGTCGCGGCATGCGGGCCGCAACCGCATCCGCGCATTGCTGGCGCAGCCCAAGGTCGTCTTTGCGGGCGGATTCATTTTGATTTTGATCGTGCTCGCGGTATTCGCGCCGCTGATCGCACCGCGCGATCCGCTCGAGCAGGATCTGCTGGCTGGCACGCTGCCGCCGATGGGCTTTACCGGCGCGGAGGCCGGCTTTCTGTTCGGCACCGACGATCTCGGCCGCGATGTCCTCTCGCGGCTGATCTTCGGTACGCGCATCGCGCTGATTGTCGCGTTCGTGGCTTCGGCGCTCGCGGCGCTGCTCGGCACCCTGCTTGGATTATTGGCGGGCTATTTTCGCGGGGCGACCGACGCGACAGTGTCGCGGCTGGTCGAGATCTGGATGGCGTTCCCGCCGGTGCTGCTCTCGATCCTGGTGGTTGCGATCACGGGAGCGGGAGTCGGATCGGTGATCGCCGCCATCGCGATCATCGATTGGACGCGCTTCGCGCGCGTGGTGCGGGCCGAGACCATGGCGCAAGCGCAGGCGGATTACGTCGTCGCCGCCCGCGTGCTCGGGTTTGGCCGGCTCGCGATTCTGTTCCGCGAAGTCTTGCCTAATGTGGCGCCCGTGCTGCTGGTGTTGCTCACCCTCGAGATGGGGATCGCGGTGATCGTCGAAGCGATTCTGTCCTTCGTCGGCCTGTCGGTGTCCTCGGATACGCCGACCTGGGGTGGGATGATCGCGCAGGGTCGACAGATCATCCACCAGGCCTGGTGGGTATTCGCCGCGCCGCTGGCTGCATTGTTTGCAACGGTGCTCGCCTTCAATCAGGTCGGCGACGGCCTGCGCCGCGCGCTCGATCCGGTGATGCAACGATGACCGCGCCGCTGCTCTCGGTGTCGCACCTGAGCGCCGTCTCGACGCGCGACGGCGAAGGCGCGATCCTACGCGACGTGTCGCTCAGCGTCGCGCGCGGCGAGGTGCACGGGATCGTGGGCGAGAGCGGCGCCGGCAAGTCGACGATCGTCAAGGCGATCCTCGGCATCCTGCCGCGCGGCATCCGTCTCACAGGCGGCGCGATCGCACTTGAGAGGCGCGATCTGCTCACGCTCGATCCGGACAAGCGACGGCACGTGCTCGGCGCCGAAGTCGCGCTCATTCCGCAGGATCCGCTCACCGCGCTCAATCCGGGCCGACGCATCGGGGCGCAACTAACGGACGGAATGCGGCTCTGGCGCGGCCTCTCCGGCAAGGCGGCCGAGAACCGCGCGCTCGCGCTGCTGCACGACGTGCAGATGCGCGAGCCGGCGCGCGTGATGCGCGCCTATCCGCATGAACTCTCGGGCGGTATGCGCCAGCGTGTGCTGATCGCCGCAGCCTTTGCGCTCGATCCCAAGCTCGTCATCGCCGACGAGCCCACGACTGCGCTCGACGTGACGGTGCAGAAACAGATCCTACGGCTGATCCGCTCGCTGCAGGAGAGGCACGGGACCGGCGTGATCTTCGTGACCCACAATCTCGGCGTCGTGGCGCAGATCTGCGACCGCGCGACGCTGCTCTACATGGGCCGGGTGATGGAGCAGGAATCAACGGCCACCTTGCTGGAGAGGCCACGCCACCCCTATACCCGCGCGCTCATCGCAGCGTGCCCGCGCTACGACCGGCCCGGGCAAGACCTCGCCCCGATCCCCCCCGACGTGATCGCGGCCTGCCGCGCGGAGATCGCGTCACTCGACCGCGACGGAGCGAGCCATGGCTGATCTGTTGATCGATGCGCGCGGCGTGGTTGTGGCCTATGCGGGCCAGCGCAGCCTGTCCGGACGCCGCCTGCCGCCGCGGCCGGTGCTGCACGGTATCGACCTCACCATCGGCCGCGGCGAGACCGTCGGGATCGTCGGCGAATCCGGATCGGGCAAGACCACGCTCGGCCGTGCCCTCATCGGGCTGCTCCGCCCGGCCGACGGCAGCATTCGCTTCGACGGCAACGACATCGTCGATCTTGCCGAGACGGCGATGCGGCCGCTGCGGCGACGCATGCAGATGATCTTTCAGGACCCGATGTCGTCGCTCAATCCGCGGCGCACGATCCGATCGATTCTGTCCGATCCGCTGTTACTGCACGCGATCGCCGCCGATCGAGCAGGCGCCGAGCGGCGGGTTCAAGCCGTGATGGAACGCGTCGGTCTTCCGCTCGCGCTGCTCGACCGCTATCCACACGAATTGTCCGGCGGCCAGCGCCAGCGTGTCGGCATTGCGCGTGCCGTCGTGCTGCGGCCGGATTTCGTCCTCGCCGACGAAATCGTCTCCGGCCTCGACGTTTCGACCCAGGCGCAGGTGCTGAAACTTCTCGGCGAGCTCAAGCGCGAGCTGCATCTCGCGATGGCGTTCATCAGCCACGATCTCTCGGTCGTGCGCGCGGTGTGTGATCGCGTGTATGTTCTGTCCGCCGGCCGCGTGGTCGAGCAAGGCCGCTGCGAAGCCGTGTTCAGGGCGCCGGCGCACGCCTATACCCGTGCACTGATCGACGCGATCCCACTCCCGGTGGTCGACGCGGGCTGGCTGACGCGGCAACCGGTGGCCGCAGGATAGCGGCGACATGCCGAGCTCGACGAGGGGACTTCATGTACGACGCCATCATCATCGGAGCGGGACACAACGGCCTCGCGGCGGCAGTTCACCTCGCTGCCAAGGGTTGGAAGGTCGCGGTCGTCGAACGCTCCGGCGAACCCGGCGGCGCGGTCAAGACCCGCGCCGTAACGCTGCCTGGATTTGCGCACGATCTCTTCGCGATGAACCTTGGCCTGTTCGCCGGTTCGCCGTTCTTCGCTGCTTACAAGGACAGCCTCATTAGGCACGGGCTTGCGTTTGCCGGAGCGGACGATTGCTTTGCAAGCGCCTTTCCGGATGGCAGCTGGCTCGGCGTCAACCGCGATCTCAGCACGACCACGCGGCGCATCGCATTGTTTTCGGCGAACGACGCCGAGCGCTGGCGTACCATGGCCACTGCGTTCGGCGAGGAGGCTGCGCACATCTTTCCGCTGCTCGGCACACCGATGCCTTCTTGGGCCGCAGCGCGCAGCCTGTGGGCGAGCTACCGCGCCAAAGGCGGAGCATGGTTCGGCGAACTGATCAGGCTGGTGCTGTCGTCCTCACGCGAGTTTCTCGACGCGCAGTTCGAGAGCGAGCAGCTCAAGACGATGATGGCGGCCT
This sequence comes from Xanthobacteraceae bacterium, assembly GCA_051985675.1. Lineage (GTDB taxonomy): Bacteria > Pseudomonadota > Alphaproteobacteria > Rhizobiales > Xanthobacteraceae > JAFAXD01. The sequence goes on from JBPYFJ010000099.1 coordinate 15,419, forward strand.
GGGGCATGCATCTCGACTTTTCGCCTGACGTCGCGGGCGGCGCCTTGTTTGCCTACCTCGAGTCGATGGCGGAACAGACTTTTGGCATGGCGATCGGACGCGGCGGCGCCGCAACCGTCATCAACGCGTTGGTCTCCTACTTGAAGGCGCTTGGTGGCGAGCTTCATCTCGGCCGCACTGTCGAACGCATCGAACTCAACGGCGGACGCGCGAGCGGCGTGCGGCTGGCGGGCGGCGAGTTGCTGACCGGGCGGCGCGCGATCATCGCCAACGTGCACCCGCGCCCTGTGTTCGGCCAACTGCTCGCCAAGGACGCGGGCCGCGCGGCGTTTGATGCGCGGATCGCGCGTTTCCGGTCGGGGCCGGGCACCATGATGATTCACCTCGCGCTGTCGGACCTGCCGGATTGGACGGCGGGACGCGAGCTCCAGCGCTTCGCCTATGTGCATCTCACGCCGAACCTTGCGGCGATGGCGGCAACCTACACGGAAGCGATGGCCGGGCTGTTGCCGCGCGGCCCGGTGCTGGTGGTCGGACAGCCAACCGCGATCGATCCCTCCCGCGCACCGGACGGAAAACACGTGCTCTGGGTGCAGGTGCGGACGTTGCCGGCAACGATCCGCGGTGATGCGGCCGGAACCATCAAGGCGGCCCATTGGGACGAGGCCAAGGATGCGTACGCGACGCGCGTTCTCGCGTTGCTGGAGCGCTATGCGCCCGGTCTCTCCGGCAAGATCCTGGACCGCGCGGTGTTCTCGCCGCTCGATCTCGAGCGCGACAACCCAAATCTGATCGGGGGTGACAGCATCTCGGGCAGCCATCATCTCGACCAGAACTTCCTGATGCGCCCGTTGTTCGGCTGGTCGCGCTACAAGACCCCGGTGCGCAGCCTTTATCTGTGTGGTGCCTCGACGTGGCCGGGCGCCGGCGTCAACGCCGCTTCCGGCTTCATGCTCGCCAAGATGCTGGCCGGCGATCCGGCGTGACATCGCGCCGAGTGCATGCGACAACCAACTTGCCTCCGACAATCCGTACGAGGGAGACCAGCATGGGTCGGCTGTTCCGAATGTCAGTCGCGACGCTTGTCGCGTTGCTGGTCTTGGGCGCGCTGCCGGTCGGGGCCGGTCCAATCACATTGAAGTTCAGCCAATTCCTCGGCCCGACCAGCTTCTTCCAGGTCGACGTGGTCGAGCCGTGGGCGAAGGAACTCGAGGCCAAGACCAACGGCCAGGTGAAGGTCGAACTGTTCGACGGCACCTCGCCGGTCGGCAAGGTCACGGAGCAGGCCAAGAATGTGCACGACGCCAGGGTTGATATCGCGCTCGGACTGCGTGGCGCCGAGAGCGACCGATTTCCCGGCTCCTCGGTGATCGAATTGCCGTTTCTGGTCCCAAACGCGCTGCGCGGCTCGCAGGCGCTGTGGGGGCTTCATAAGGACGGCACGCTCGCCGACGAATACAAGGACTACAAGGTCCTCGCGCTGTTCGTGCACAACCCTGGACTGATCCACACCAAGGACAAGCGCGTCGTCAATCTCGCCGACCTCAAGGGCCTGCGGCTGCGCGTCGCCAACAACACGGTGGCGGCCGCACTCAACTATGTCGGCGGAGAACCGGTGGTGCTGCAGGTCAACGACGTCATGCCGGCGGTCAAGGACGGCCGCCTCGACGGCATCGTGACCAATTGGGGCAATCCGCTCCCGGGATTTAACGACTACATGAAGTTCCACACCGAGACGCAGTTCTATACCTCGGCGTTTTTCATCGTCATGAACAGGGCAAAGTATGAGAGCCTCCCACCGGAGGTGCGCACCGCGATCGATTCGATTTCAGGCGACGTATGGGTGGCGAAGTTCGGGCCGTACTGGGACAAGTGGGATAAGCCGGTGCGTGAGGGTGCGAACGCCCCCGGCCACGAGGTGATCGTGCCGGACGCTGCGACGATGGCGCAGTGGCGCGCCGGGCTTAAGCCGGTCGCCGACAAATATCTCGACGATCTTGCGGCCAAGGGCTTTCCCAGGGCGCGCGCAGCCTACGATTCGCTCGCCGCGACGTTGAAGCAGTAACGCCGCGCTCGCGGCTCACCGCAGGGACGACGCCGGAACGTCTTGCGATTTCAAGCTTTGCGGGACGCTCTCGGGCGAAGCCCCTCCCTGCTTCGCCTGCGGCAAGTCGGATATCCGCGGGGGCGGCGCATCATCGGCAGGCACCCAGCTCTTGCTCAACACCTCGTCCCTCAGCTTTTGATCGACATGCGGCTCGATGAGCTTCTGGAACGCGAAATTGACCTCGCCATATTCGGTCTTGCAGCCCGGGACCCGAGCGGGCGGCAGATAACTGACCAGAGGGGCAAACATCTCACTGTCAGCGCCGTAACCAACACACAGGAGGTCGAAAAACCGCTGCAGCGGGGCACCATGCACGTCGGCAAACGCCGTGACCGGCACCGTGACGGTTGGGCGTCCGATATAGTCTTTGTACATGTAGGCAGCGCCCTCGATCAGCTTGCGTGCGTCCTGCTTGCCGATGCGCAGTAAGATGTAGGCCGCGAACTGGTCGGCAGCGTCCTCCGCTCGTCCGAAGATCGGCACATCCAGGAAGTCGAAGACCGCATGCCCCATCTCGTGGGCTGCCGTGAACAGGAATTGTCCGACGACGGCGTCGTAGGCTGTGATGCCGTCGCGCGACGGCGCCTTCGGCGCCATGTCGACAACATCTCGGAGGTACTCGTAGCAGATGGTCACGATGGGTCGCTGATACCAGGCATTGGAAATCCCGCATTCCGATGTGCGCACCGTGATCTCGCTCGGCAACATCAGGGGGCTGAAAAGCACCTGCACTTTCTCGAGTGCCTTCCTCTGCGTCACCAGCTGATAATAGGGTTCGATCTCCGGGCTTTTGGGCGGCGCGTATTCAATGCGAATGCGATTGGACTGAACGTCATCGTCGGCGATCGCCGGCGGTCCCGCGAGGGGAATGAGCGCGAGCCCACCCAGAGCCACACATGCCGCCGTCCCGGCAATTCGCGCCGATCGAAATTCCAAACCGCAGATCAGCATGTCCGCACTCCATAGCGACAGGTTTTCTTAGGATGCGACGCGGCGATTGCGGATCGGCCGCACAAGACCGATAGCGTGTCACATCGCAACGCTGAATGCGAGGCGCGGAAAAAAGCCGGTCGCTTTGGTCGCAGTTAGGACGTGCGAGCCGATATTTCCGCTGGCACCGATCAACGCAACGTTCATGTTCCGCCCTCATCTGTCGCAAGACATTCATAACCGCATCACAAACCACATGGGAATTGTGACGGATATCGCCGCACCTTGTCACTGCGGATAAAGCTCCGGGAACCCTGTCACACAGCGGACCAAAGCTCGTCACGCGACGTTCAGCATTCCGTTAAGTGCGTCTCTCGCGCCGCGTCCCGAACAGCCCGAGGGCGGCGAACCTGCTGAAATGCCGTGCGCGGCAATGTTCGGAAACATTGCGGAAAAACCGCAGCAAAGCTCCTCCGCTAGCCTGCACGGATGCGGATACCGGCGGGGCGTCTCACGGCGAGATTGGCGGTGTATCCGCCTGCCGGGACATGACCAGGCCGCGGGCCGCAGTTGGCCTTGCGCCGGTGCGCAACGCGCATGACCAACAACGCCGGGGTCCCAACCCGGCCAAGTTTCGAGCGGCCACCCTCCACAGTCGCCTCGTCCGATTACTGCGCGGGGTGATCCCGGCGGTGGGCGCGCTCGTGCTCGGATCCCTGGTGGTCGCGGCGTTCTTCAACCCGTTTCGCACTGTTGTCGGTCTGCGTATCGATCCGGGCAAGATCGTGATATCCGGCACCCGAATCAGCATGGGCGCGCCGCACTACGCCGGCTTCACCCGCGACGAGCGTCCCTATGAGGTGACGGCGCGCTCCGCGTCACAGGATCTGACCAAGCCCGACATCGTTGATCTCAACGAAATCTGGGCCAAGGTGGAACTGCAGGACAGGGCCACGGTCCAGCTGACTGCCGCGAGCGGCCGATACGACAGCAAGCGGGATCTGCTCACGCTCAGCGACCGGATCTTCATTCACTCTTCGACCGGGTACGCCGGCCGCCTGCAAGATGCGCTTGTCGACGTCAAGAAAGGCAGCGTCGTCTCGGAGCGACCGGTCGAAGTCACCCTCCTCAACGGCACGCTCACCGCCAAACGGTTGGAGATCGAGGAGCACGGCGACGTTATCCGCTTCGGCGGCGGCGTGGTCTTGGACCTGAGCCGGTTGGACCAGCCCGCGGGTCGGTAAGCCGGTTGCCCCGCGGGGCGCAATCGTTTCAGGATTCGTTGGCCGCCGCGCAGACGGGCGTCTCGGCGATTTTCGGCAGGGTTACCTGAAACACGGTCCCGCCACCGTCGGCCATCCGGCATTCGACCTCACCGCCATGGTTGCGGGCGATCTGGCGCACAAGCGCGAGGCCGATACCATTGCCGCCCCCATTTGATGACTGCGACTGGCGATAGAACGGCTCAAAGATCTTTTCCTGCTCGTCTTTCGGAACGCCGGGACCATGGTCGCGAACCGCGAGCCTGGCGTGGCCATCGCTCGCTGCAACACGCACGTCCGGACAGGAGTCGTTCGCGTGACGGCGAGCATTGTCGATGAGGTTGCGCGTCATGCGTCGCAGCAGCGTGCGGTCGCCGCGCACGAATACCGATTGCCCTTCGACGATGATGCCGTCGCGGGCAGCCTCTTCGGCAGCGAGCGCGAGCAAATCGATGTCCTCACGCCGTTCCGGGCTCCGTATCGCATCAAGCCGGCTGGTGAGGAGGAGCTCATCGATCAACTGATCGAGTTCCGCGATGTCGGCCGTCAGCTCCGCGCGCCGGCGCGGATCAACCTGGTCCCCAAGCAGCGAAAGCGCGAGATTGATCCGGGTCAGCGGCGTGCGCAGCTCATGCGAGCAATTGGCCAACAACATCTTGTGAGCTCGCATCAGCTCCGCGATGCGGCTCGCGGAGTGGTTGAAGCTCTCAGCCAACGCGGCGACTTCATCTTTGCCTTCGACCGGCACACGCGCCGACAAGTCGCCCTCGCCGAGCCGCTCAACGCCGGCTTTTAGTCGCTCGAGGCGGCGCGTGAGGCGCCGCGCCACCGGATAGGCCCCAATCGCGACCGCTACCGCGATCGTGGCGAGTGCGATCAGCAGCGCGGTCTCCGGCCGACGCGATCGGTGCGGTAAGCGCGCCACCAGCGCGCGGCTGCCATCGAGCCGAAGCACCCAGATCGGGCCGGCGAACCCGCGCAGAAATCCTCGTTCGGCATTGGCAGCCGGCGGCAACGGCCGGCCGACGGCAGCGATCACGCTGCCGTCCGGCGCGTGCAGCGAGAGATCCAAACCCAGCCGACGATGAAATTGCTCGAGTGCATCTTGCTGCTGCGGCGACGGCGCGGTTGCCGGGGGCAGCCCGTGCGTGGCCAATTCGCTCGCGAAAGCGAGCTTGTCCTCGAGCGGCGGGGTATTGGCAATGAACCGCACCAACAGGCCGATCGCGATGACGAACAGCACAAGGATCGCGACGATCCAACAGTAAAATTGCAGATAGAGTCGACGCATCAGCGGTCCTGCCCCTTGGCGAAGACATAGCCGGCGCCGCGCACCGTGATGATGCGGCGCGGTTTCTTCGGATCATCTTCGATTGCTGCACGGATGCGCGACACGTGCACGTCGACCGAACGATCGAAGGCCTCGAGCGTCTCGCCCCTCAACAAGTCCATCAGTTGCTCGCGCGACATCACCCGTCCGGCATGCTCCGCCAGTGCATTGAGCAAGGCGAACTGATAGGAGGTCAGTGCACATTCGCTACCGTCCACGCTGACCCGGCGCGCGGCGCGATCGATCTCGAGCCGACCGAACCGCAAGACATTGGGTGCCGTGCCGCCGACTCTGCGCCGAATGACCGCGCGCAGCCGTGCCAGCAACTCGCGCGGCTCGAACGGCTTCGCCAGATAGTCATCGGCACCGAGCTCCAATCCAACCACACGGTCCATCGCGTCACCGCGCGCCGTCAGCATCACCAGTGGTAGATCGGACGTTTCGCGAATACGCCGGCAGACCTCCAGGCCGTCAGCGTCCGGCAGCATCAAGTCCAACACAAGCGCATCGAAGGCTTCGCGTTTGAGGCGGTCCAGGCCGTCGCGTGCGGTTCCGCTCACGCTTGTCTGAAAGCCAGCTGCGCCAAGGTAATCGGCGACCAGTTCGGCGAGGCGCGGGTCATCGTCGATAATCAGAATGCGTGCCATCAATCCAGAATTAGCAACGTCGGCGATGGGCTGTCACCCCCGAAGCCAACGGCGTCGATTCTGGATGCGGCGCATGAGGTCGGCGCGCTGGTCGGGCGTGAGGACCTCGGCGGCCTCGATCAAGGCGGCGGTGACGCGCTGAGACTTCGCGTTGACGAGCTTCATTTCCTCGCTTCGCAGACCCTCGATTTTTGTTCGATCTATGGACGCGGCGGCGAGTGCTTCGCCGATCTGCTTGATGCTCTCGCGGTGTTTCTCGCGCAGGTCATAGAGGTCGGCGGCGGCGCGTTCGGCGATCGCCGTGATTTTCTTGCGTTGCTCAGTGGTGGCATCGATATTCCACAGCGCACGGTCGATCGCGAGCTCGATCGGGGTCGGCATCAGGACGCCGCCGCCGAAGAGCGGACCGCCGGACATGCCGTCACGCATTGCGACCGGAACCGGATGTCCGAGCGGACCGCCCTGCGCCCAGGCGCCGGCGCTTTGGTGGAGGAGAATGCCCGAGATCCCTCCGATAATCAGGACAATGCCTGCGTAAAGAGCGCCGCGCCAATCGCTCGTTCGCCGATTCAGTCCGGACAAAGGAACAATAGCATTGGTTGCACGGTCGCCGCTCATGAATTGCCCCTGGTCGAGAATCCGGGTGCGCATCACCCGTTCAGGCGAATCTCATACACGGCCGTTTCGTAATAGTTTCGGGTGTGTAAAGTTGTGTGAAGCGCTCGGTCCGCGCGCTGCCCCGCCGCACCTATCGTGGGCGAATTGTGAGCATGTTCAAAATTCGCTAAGCTCGCACCCAGCGCGCGACTGAAACACAAACCAATGTCGCCGCACAGGGAGGGACACGCATGAGCCGCCTTTATCGGGCGAGCGCGCTCGCCATTCTGGCGCTATCGATCGGCGTTCTGCCGCTGCGCGCCGAACCGTTGAAGATCAGGATCGGCTGGATCGGCGCGCCGGGTCAGCTCGTCGCCTTCATGTTCGCCAAGGAGGGGTTGGCAAAACATCTCGGCACCTCCTACACGTTCGAGCCGTTGCACTTCGCGGCGTCCCCGTTGCAGATCTCGGCGCTTGCGAGCGGCGACCTCGAGATCGCGACGCTTGGCTTCTCATCGATCGCGTTCGCGGTCCAGAACGCTAACATCGACGACATCCGCGTCATCGCGGACGAGATCCAGGACGGAGCCGAAGGATATTTCTCGACCCACTACGTGGTTCTCAAGGACTCGCCGATCCGCAAGGTCGAGGACCTCAAGGGAAAGATCGTCGCAACGAACGGCGTCGGCAGCGGCGTCGATATTCTGATGCGCAGTGTGCTGCAGAAGTACGGCCTGGTCGATCGCCGCGACTTCACGACCATCGAGGCGCAGTTTCCCAACATGCGCGCCGTGCTGTCCGACCGCAAGGCGGACCTTGTGACCGCGACGCTGCCCTTCGCATTCGATCCGGAGATGGAAAGGATTTCCCGCACATTGTTCTATGGCCGCGAGGCGTTCGGTCCGGCCGACCTCTCGTTCTGGACGGCGCGCGCCGGCTTCATCGACAAACACCGCGCCGCCTTCGTCGATCTGCTCGAAGACTACGTGCGTGCGATTCGCTGGTACATGGATCCGGCCAATCACGACGAGGCGGTTGCGATCATCACCAAGACCATGAAGCTGCCGCCCGCGATCTTCGCGCGCTGGGTGTTCACCCGCGATGACTGGTACCGCAATCCCGACGGCCTGCCGGACCTCGAAGCCTTGCAGAAGAATGTGAACGCGCAAAGGGAGCTCGGCTTCATCAAGGCGGATTTCGATGTCAAGAAAAGCGCCGACCTGAGCCTGGTCCGAGAGGCAGCTGCGCGGCTGAAATAGCGCCTCCATCATGCCCGCGATGAGCGCGGGCATCGCGGGGCGTAATCAATCCAGCCTGGACGCAGGCTGCGTAGCGCTACGCGGCGGCGTTTGCCGTGGGCGTCGCCTCCGGCACGGCGCGGCAGGCAAGCGCGGTCATCACCAGCGAGAAGCCCCACAGCAGCAAGTTGATGCCGAACAGGAGGCCAAGCACCCATTCGGCGGTGCCGGGAAAGCCGCCCCAGATGATCAGTGCCAGGATTACGTTGGCGATGCCGGTGATGAGCACCCACACCCACGACCGCAGCACCTTGTGATGTCCGATCGCGGTGATGATCTGCACGATACCCTGCGCGCCGAAGAACGCGCCGACTGCGAGCGTCAGCGACAGCGTGCCGGCGAGCGGGCGCCAGATCAAGTAGATGCCGACCAGGATGGCCAGGATCGCGGTGATCAGCGCCCACCAGAAACCGGGGACGCGCCGCGCCGTGAAGGTGCCGATGACCCCGATGATCCCGCTGAACAGAAACAGCCAACCCGCGAACAACGTCACCGCGATCGTGGCCACCATCGGCTCGCCGACCGCCAGAATGCCAAGGATGATCATGATCACGCCCTGGATCAGAAACAGGACCCAGTGTTTGCGGATCGCTTCGCGGGCCTCACGCCCGACGTCTTCCAATCTAGGATTTGAAGTTGTCATGGGATGCTCCCGACAGTGTCCCCGCGCATTCTACACCCCGCCGGGCCCGTACGTTTTCACAACCCGGTCATGCGTTGGCAGCAGCGGCCGCCGTTCCGGCCGGCCGGCTAAGGCTGAACGACTTCATCCTTCAGAATGTCGCCGAAGCGCACCCAGCGCTTGCCGTCCCATCGCATCAGCTGGAGTTGCTGGACTGGATAATAGTCGGTCGGGCTGGTGTTGACCTTGATCCCGGGCAGCAGCATCGGCAATTCGAAATCACGCAGGTTGGCCGCTTGCCGCATGATGTTCTCGCGCGAGAGGTCGTTGCCGGCCTGTTTGAGCACCTGCACCATGGTAGCGGCGTAGTTGTAGCCGTTGACAAAATTCGGCCGGCGGATGTCCTCGTTCGGCAGATATTTCGACATCCATACCTTCCAGGCCTTCATCCCCGGGTCGTCGGCCCAAGCTGGATCGGCCGGATCCTTACCGTACGCGGAGGACATCATGCCGATGCTCTTTTCGAGCCCCGCCGGCTCCAGCACGGTCGGTTCGGAGGTTGAGACATTGGCCATGAAGAACATCGGCTTCCAGCCGAGGCCATAGATCTTGCCGATCGTCTGGACCGCGAAATCCGGGAAGGCGGCGGCAATAAACGCGTCGCACCCCGTCGCCTTGAGCCGAACGATCTGCGGGTCGATCGTCTTGTCGGTCGGGTCGTAGGTCGCCTCCTTCACGGTCGCGGCATAACGCTCGCCAATTACGTCGCGCACACCGGCCGGGTAGTCGCGGCCGAAATCATCGTCCTCATAGAGAATGCAAATCTTTGCGTTCGGATTTTGCGTCAGGATGTAGCGCGTGTAGGCGCGCGCGCCGATCCGATAGCTCGGGCGTACGCCCCCCATGGTGTAGGGTGTTTCCTTGTAGTTGCCCCAGCGGAACGCACCGCTGCCGATGAAGAGCTGCGGAATTCCTCGTTGGTTGAGATATTTCGCCACCGCCAGCTGATTCGCGGTGCCGATTGAACCGAAGATGAAGGCAACCTGCTGCAGTTCGACGAGCTTGCGGGTCTCGTTGCCGGTGCGCCAGGGCATGTTGCCGTCGTCGACGCTGATCAGGTTGATCCGGCGCCCGTTAATGCCGCCTTGATCGTTGATCATCTTCATGTAGGCGACTTCGGCCACACCGGGCGCCGAGAGGCGGGAGCCAGGACCCGTGTAGGGCATGGTCTGGCCGATCTTGATTTCCGTGTCGGTTACCCCGGGCGCATTTTGCGCCGCCGCCGGCAGCGCGAGCGAACAGGCCAGCAAACTGCCGAGCACGATCCGATGCACTGTGATGTCCCCCGTTATCGGTCTTGGCTGTCGTCCATCCCGCCCGCCCCAATATCACGCATCCGGCCGCTAGTCGCCACGCAAGTTCAATAGAAAATGCCTTAAATTGCCCGTACGCGATATCGGGTCGAGGGCTTCCACGTTGCCGATCATTGCCGCGGTTATCGCCTTGTTCGCGATGTGCACGAGCGCCCCGGCTCAGGATTATCCGGCACGCTCCGTCAAGATCTTTATTCCACTGGCCGCCGGAGGCGGCGGCGACGTGTTCACGCGCGCGCTCGCCGACGAACTGCAGAAGGCCTGGGGCCAGCCGGTCTTGGTCGAGAACCGGCCGGGCGGGGCCCAGAATGTCGGGGCCCGCGCCTGCGCGGAAGCACCGCCCGACGGCTACACCATCTGCGTCCTGTCGACGGAAGCGATGATCTACAATCAATTCTCGTTCAAACACCTCGGGTACGACCGGAGAAGGATTTCGTCCCGATCATCAACCTGTTCTTCAATACGCTGGCGTTTGTGGTCAACGCCTCGCTCAAGGTGGCGACAATCCAGGAGGTCGCCGCGCTTGCGAAAGCCAAGCCCGGCACGCTCAGCTACGGCACGTTCGCGTTTCCGGCCGCGCAGTTCATGGAAGAGCTCAAGAAGGATACCGGCGCGGACATCGTCCGGGTGCCGTTCCGGGGCGGCGCTGAGATCGTCACCGCACTGTTGTCGGGAACAACGCCGGTCGCGGTGCTGGCGCTCTCCAACATGATCCCGCAGTTGCAGAGCGGCCGCATCAAAGCCCTGGCGATCATCAGCAAGGAACGCTCGCCGTTGTTCCCCGACGTCCCGACGTTCGCACAGGCCGGCGTCGGCGACGACTATCCGCCGACGTGGTTTGGCCTGTTCGCGCCCGCCGGTACGCCGCGTCCGATCGTCGTGAAAATCGCGGCCGACGTCGGGCGTATCATAGCGGGACGCGAATTTCTCCAGCGCATGTATATCGACCGCGGCATCGAGACCGCGGGGGTGACGCTCGACGAGTTCGCGCGCTTCATCGCGCGCGAGCGCGCAACCGCCGCGCGGATGATCAAGGACTCGGGTCTGCAGCCGGACTGAACGGAGAGGCGCACGCCGCTGCGCGACGCGTCACCCAAATGAAAAACCGCCCGGGACTGGAGGGGCCCGGGCGGTTAGTTTTGCAACGTAAGGTAAAAGATAAAACTCAGCGGACGACCAGCGCACCGTTGCTGGTGTAGATCGCGGGCCTGCCGGCTTTGACCACCGCGGTAGGCTGGGCCTTGGAAGCCGTTGCGGTCGCGCTGTCGCCACCGACGCGGGCGGTGAGCCCAACCACCGTCACAACCATCGCGGCCACGAGGGCAACGCCAACGATCTTGACGTGGGTCATGCGGTCGGCGGTCAAGAGCGAGAAATTCATCGTAATCTCTCCGCGGTCGCTTAACTATGGGCGCGGCAAATCACTCCCCGGGCCCGAGTGATAACCTAAATAAAGGGAGGCCTTCGACGGTTCTATTGAACCTAGGATGACCCGCCCTGTCGAAAGGCGTTGCCGACCCTATACCTAGGTATAGGGTGGCGGTCGCCAAGCCCGCGTACCTTCTGCTAAGCCGCTAGAATTGCATGAAATTCCATTGCAGGCGGGCACCGCGGTGTTGTAGATCGCACACGATAATCGGCGCCGCCAGCATGTGGGCTCGTTCATCGGCAAAGGCCGCGCACAGACCCATGACAAACACCGCAATCGCCATGATCTCGATCACGACCTCGCGCTACGGCACTGCGAGCTTCGAAGGATCGAGTTTGGTGCGCAACATATCTTGCCGGCGGAGCACATCGATCCACCATTGCATCTGCGCCGGGTCGAGCGTGGTCATAAATCGCGGCAGCTCGGAGGAGCGCACGACCGATTCCGGCAGATTCAGATACTTGGCGATGATGTCTTTGGCTGCGTCGGGGTTGGCGGCGATGAACGCGCTGGCTTCCGCAATCGCGCGCTGGTAGGCGGCAACCACGCCGGGGTTTTTCTCGGCCCAGGCGCGGGTGCTGGCGTTGATCATCTGCATTGCGCCCTCCGGCAGCTCGCCGAAGAAGTAGGACACCACGTGGCCGATTCCGGCGCTAACGACCTGGCTGAGCAGCGGGTCGGGAATGATGATCACGTCGACGCGGCCGGACCGCAAGAGATCGCGCATGCTCGGGAACGGCACCTCGACAAAGGTGATCTTCCTGGAGTCGATGCCCTGCTCGCGCAGCCACTCGCGATACAAGACTTCTGAGATGCTGCCGATGCCGCTCACGCCCGTTCGCTTGCCGACGAGATCCTGCGGCGACTGGATCTCGACCCCGGTGCGCGCGACCACGGCAGCAGACTTCATTCCGCGGGTCAGCACCGAAAGCCCGGTGAGTGCGGCGAGCTCGATGCCGCTGTCCACAGCCTGCAGGAACACGGGCGGCGCCAGGGTTCCGATTTGAATCTCGCCAACCACCAGCCCGGGCACGATGACCGAGCCGCCGCGCAGCGCTTTGAGCTCAACATCGAGATCGTGCTTGGCGAAGAAGTTTTGATCCTTGGCAATGAAGTTTGAGCCGACATCGCTCAACGACGTGTAACCGATGACGATCTTGGTCTGCGCGTGGGCGTGGCCGGCGAGGACGAGCGCACCGGCGAGCAAAGACAGGAGGCGTCTCATGCTGTCTCCAGGCCCGGTGGCTAGCGCGGCGCAGCCGTCGAAGCTTTGAATGCGTCAGTTTCGTCCTTGGGCCGCGCGTCGTAAGCTGCTCTCGCCTTGATGGCGACCGGCGACTGCAGGAACGACTGATCGGGCTCCGCGGTCGGGTTCAAGATGTCTTCCAGAATCTTCACCTCGGCCCTGACCATGTGATAGGTCGCGATCGGAAACACGGCATCGCGCTCCGGCGTCGCTTCATAGACGTCGAGCTTGGCCTTGCGGTCTTCGCGGGACGCGAACGTGCGGATCCAGGTGATCTCGTTCTTCGCGCGGTCCGCCCAGGCGCCGATGACCGGAATTCCATACTTGCGGTGATTGGGCACGATCTGCCGGTTGAACAGCTCGAGATAGCTGTCCAGCATTCCGTCGTTGACCGTGTAGGTGCGTACTTCCGCGATCATTCGGATCTCCGTGGTGGGGAAGCGCGATCATTACCCTCGATTATCCGGGCGCCTGCAAGCCGAATTCTAGCGAGGGATCCAGTCCCCAGCGGCGTTGCGGCATTAGCGCGGATGAGCGCGGCGCCCATGACCTGAAACCCGCCGGGAGCCTCCGGGCGATCGACCGTAGCCATTTTGCCGCAACAAACGCATTCGCGCGCGATGGGCGCAAAATAGACCGGATTTGCGATGATGAGTGGCAGGCGCCAACGTCTGATCTTGGCGTCACTCGAGGTCGGGATGCGCTTTTGGGGGGCGGTTCTCGTCATTGCGCTGGTGCACGGATCGGGTGTTCGCGCCGATACGCTCAACGAGGCATTGGCGGGCGCCTATGTGCGTAACCCGCGGCTCAATGCCGAGCGGGCGCGATTGCGCGCAACCGATGAGAATGTGCCGCAGGCGCTGTCCGGCTATCGGCCGCAGCTCAATGCCGGCCTGAGCACCGGCCTGCAGGGCGTGCGCAACCTGCTCCCCGGTGGCCAGGCGCTGTGGAATCAGCTGCGTCCGAGCACGGCGGGCGTGACGCTCAACCAGACGGTCTTCAATGGATTGAAGACCGCCAGCGCGGTTCGCCAGGCCGAAGCGAAGATCAATTCCGGCCAAGCGGACTTGCGTTCGGTCGAGCAGGAGGTGCTGCTCGACGCCGCAACGGCCTATATGGCGGTGCTCTCCGACTTGTCGCTGGTCGAAGCGCTGCGCGCCAACGTCACGTTCCTGCGCGAATTGCTGGCGACGACCACCAAGCGATACGACGCCGGCGACGTGACACCAACCGACGTCGCGCAGGCGCAAGCACGCCTGAACCGCGGCCTTGCCGATCTCAACAGCGCCGAGGTTGCGTTGGCGGCAAGCCGCTCGACCTATCTCCAGGTCATCGGCGTGCCAGCCGCACAGCTCGCCCCGGCGGCGCCGATCGATCCGCTGTTGCCGGGCACGCGCGAGCAAGCCGCCGCGATCGCGGGCCGCGAGCACCCGACCATCATCGGCGCAGTGTTTGAAATCGATGTCGCGCAATGGGCGATCCCGATCGCCCAGGCCGGCCTGTTTCCGACCGGCAACCTGCAAGCCAGCGCCTCGACCGCCAAAGACAACGATCCGACGGTCGACTTCATCAGCCAGAACCAGGCTTCCGTCGCCGGCACGCTGACGGTGCCGGTTTATGACGGGGGACGTACGGCCGCGCGCGTGCGCCAGGCCAAGGAGATCCTCGGTCAGACCCGGATCTGGCTGGAGCGGGTGCGGGCGCGGGCGCAAACCGCGGTCGCGGCCGCATGGGCGACCAACGAGGGCGCGCGGGTCTCCATCGCCGCCGCGGAGTCCGAGGTGAAGGCCGCCACAGTCGCGGTCGCAGGGGTGCAGAAGGAGGCGCAAGCCGGGCATCGCACCACGCTGGACGTCCTCAACGCGCAGCAGGATCTGACCGCGGCACACGCCCGGCTGATCGTCGCTCAGCGCGATCGCGTGGTCGCCTCATATACCCTGTTGAGCGCAATCGGCCGCCTCGATCACAAACGTCTCGGGCTGAAAACGCCCGATTATGACCCGCGAACCCATTACCACCAGGTGCGCGACCTCCCGTATGGCCTCACGACCCCTTCAGGGCAATAAATCGGCCGATTCCGCGTCCCTCGCCGGCCCGCCCCTGCGGCAAATTCGAACTTTCCACGCCGCCGCGCGCTGCGCACAATAAATGCCGCAAACCATTGAGACAGCGGGTCGGGCCAAGTTCCGAGTGGGAGTGCGGGGGTGGGGTCGTTTGCCGGCTGGCACCAGAGCAGATTGGTGAGGCTCGCGTGGGGCGCGATCGTCGCCCTTCTGCCGTTCCCGGAACCAAGCGGTGCCGAGAGCCTCCCCGAGGCCCTGACGCAAGTCTATCAGTCCAACCCCGTGCTCAACTTCGAGCGCGCCAGGTTGCGGGCGACCGACGAAAACATTCCGCAGGCGCTCGCAGGCTATCGACCGACGCTCAACGGCAACTTCAGCGCCGGCTATCAGACCCTTAAGAACGGCCTGCCGGACGGCACCTCCCAGTCCGCGAACCTCCGCCCTTGGGTCGCCGGCGTCACCCTCACGCAGCCGCTGTTCAATGGCTTCAACACCGCGAACTCGGTTCGCCAGGCGGAAGCGCAGGTTCGGTCGGGCCGCGAGCAGCTGCGCAACGTCGAACAGAACGTCTTTGTCGACACCGTCGCCGCCTACATGAACGTGGTCGCGGACCAAGCGCTGGTGGAATCGCAGCGCGCCAGCGTGGCGTTCCTGCGCGAGACGCTCAAGACAACGCGCGTTCGTCTGGATGCCGGCGACGTGACTCCAACCGACGTCGCGCAGGCGGAAGCCCGCTACAACCGCGGGCTTGCGGATCTCAACGCCGCCGAAGTCGCCCTCGCGGTTGCGCGCGCGACCTACGCGCAACTGGTCGGCGCGCAACCCGGGACGCTGACAGCGGCCGAGCCCATTGACCGCCTTCTGCCGCGCTCGCGCGAGGAGGCGCTGGCGATGAGCCGCCGCGATCACCCACGGATTGCGGCGGCAACGCACGACGTCGACGTCGCGGTCTCGGCGATCAAGGTCGCGGAGAGCGCGCTCATGCCGAACGCCAGTCTGCAGGCAAGCGCGTCGCGCAACTTTGAAACCGATACGACGTTAACGACCGTGAGCACCAATCAGGCGTCCGTCATCGGTCAGGCCAACGTGCCGCTCTACGACGGCGGGCTTGCATCCTCGCAAATACGGCAGGCCAAGGAGCGGTCGTCGCAGGCGCGCATCGTGCTGAGCCAGGTCCGATTCGCGATCGACGCAATCCTGGCGATCGCGTGGTCGACCAACGAAGGAGCCAAAGCGGCGATGACCGCCGCCGAGGCCGAGGTCAAGGCGGCAACGATCGCGCTACGCGGAGTTCAGCGGGAGCAGCAAGCCGGCCAGCGAACCACGATCGACGTGCTAAATGCCAATCAGGATCTGGTGGCGGCGCGCGCGCGGCTGATCCTCGCGCAGCGCGACCGGGTTGTTGCGTCCTACACGTTGCTCGCCGCGATCGGGCGTCTCGACCACACCACCCTTCTGTTGAAATCGCCGGGCTACGACCCGCAGGTCCACTACACCCAGGTCCGCGACGTCTGGCACGGGCTGCGGACGCCGGACGGCCGCTGACGAACACAATCGCGCGTCCAACGCGCAACTGTCCCGCTCGATCGTACCTGCAAGACATTTCGCCGCAGACCGGCTGATGCAAATCGCTCCGCCACACAGGGCGAGCAGGCTAAACTTCGCTTCTGATAACAACGGGCGGGCCTCCCAACATGAAACTCCGGCGGTCGGTGAGATTTGCGTGGTTATGCGTGTCCGTGCCCACGGCCGCTATTCTCGGCATCGCAATGCTGGCGCTCATCGTACCTGGGCATGCCGAGCCGACGGAGCCGCCAAAAGCCGATAGTGCAGCGGCGGGAATTCTGATCCGTCTGGACGAGCGTGCCTTGCGGGCGGCGGGCATCGTGGTTGAGGCGGTTGCGCGCGAGCACGGCGGCGCCGATTTCGCGCTGCCTGGCAACATGGTGATCCCGCCCGGACAAGTGCACGTGGTCGCGGCACCCGCGGCAGGCCTGGTCGATGCCCTGCTAGTGTCGGCCGATGAGCCGGTGAAGACCAACCAGCCGGTTGCGACGCTGCGCTCGCCGACGATTGTCGAAGCCCAACAGCAATTCCTTGCAGCGATCGCCGACGAGTCGCTGGCCACCGACCGACTGCGCCGCACGCAACTGCTGATCGAAGGCAAGGCCATACCGGAACGCGAGCTCAACATCGCGCAGGCCGAGTCGGCGCGCGCCCGGGCGCGGCTCGACGAGCGCACCCAGCTGTTGAGCCTGATGGGGCTGAGCGATACGCAGATCACAGAGTTGCGGACGACGCGACGCATCGTCCCCACGGTCACGATCTACTCCCCGATCAACGGTACGGTGGTCAAGCGCCATACCAGTCCGGGCGAGCGAATCGACGCGGCCGCGCCCCTGTTCACCATCGCGGAACTCGATCCGCTGTGGGTAGAACTGCAGGTCCCGGCGGCCCGGCTGCCCAACCTCACGGTCGGCTCGGAGGTCTCGTTGCCGGCCCAACGCGCGCGCGGCAAGATCATCCGCATCGGCCGCACCGTGGATCCCGCAACCCAATCCGCCGTCGCGGTTGCCGAAGTCGGCACCGAGGGCGCCAGTGTTTGGCCTGGGCTCGCCGTCAGCGCGACGATCATCGTCGGCTCGCAGATCGCCGACTCGGACTGGAGCGTGCCCCTGCAGTCGGTGGTGCGCCACCGCGACCGCAACTGGGTATTCGTGCGCGTGCCCGAAGGCTTCCGGGCGCTGCCGGTGCAGGTCGTGAGCGAGTCGGCGCGCGGGGTCTGGATTCGCGCTCACCTGCAGCCGGGTGATCGGGTCGCGACCAGCGGCATCATCGCGCTGCTCGCCGGGCTCGCGGGCGCCGACCAGGAGTAAGCATGCTCGGCAGCATCATTGATGTCGCGCTCAAGCAGCGGCTGCTGGTCTTCCTAGCCGCGTTGGCGCTGGCGGTCTGGGGCGCCAACGCGTTTCTCCGGCTGCCGATCGACGCTTTCCCGGACGTCGCCCCGGTGCAGGTGCTGGTGGCCATGCGGGCGCCCGGTCTCACGCCCGAAGAACTCGAAAGCCGGGTGACGGCGCCGATAGAAATCGCCATGCGCGGGATTCCCAACTTGGCCACCATGCGGTCGACCACGCGCTACTCGGTCGCGTTGATCACCCTCGAGTTCACCGACGGCACCGACATCTTCTGGGCCCGCGCACAGGTCAACGAACGGCTGCAGGACGTGCGCGACCAGCTACCGGCCAGCACCGACGGCGGGCTCGCACCGATCGTCACGGCGCTGGGCGAGATGCTGATGTTCACCATCGATTCCGAGACGTTGAATGTGCAGAAGATGCGGCAATTGGTTGATTGGACAATCCGGCCGGCGCTGCGCGGGCTGCCCGGTGTCGCCGACGTCAACGTGCTGGGCGGCTTCGTGCGCACATTCGAGGTCGCGCCCTCGGCGCCGGCGATGGCGGCGCGCGAGATCACATCCCAGCAGCTGGAAAACGCAGTCACCTCCAACAACCGCAACGACGGGGCGGGGCGGGTGCGCGACGGCGAAGAGGCGCTGCTGGTGCGCTCGGAGGGGCGCATTCGCAACCTTGAAGATTTGCGCAATGTCGTGGTCGCGACCCGTCGCGGCACAACCATCCGGGTCGCCGACGTTGCCGACGTGCGTTACGGCGCGCTGCCGCGCAACGGCGTCGTCACCACCAACGCGGACCGCGAAGCGGTGTGGGGCCTGGTGCTCGGGCTGCGCGGCGCGAACGCCAAGACGGTCGTCACCGGGGTCAAGCAGAAATTCGAGGAGCTGAAACCCAGGCTGCCGCCGGACACCAGGATTGCGGTGTTCTACGACCGCAGTGACCTGATCCAAAAGGCGGTGACAACCGTCGAGGAAGTTCTGGTCGAAGCGGTGGTGCTGGTCGTCATCCTGTTGCTGATCTTCCTGGGCAGCTTGCGCGCCGCGATCGTGGTCTCGATCATCCTGCCGCTGGCCGTGCTCGTCACGTTCGGAATCATGCGAACGGTCGGCCTCTCGGCCAACATCATGTCGCTCGGGGGGCTTGCGATCGCGATCGGACTCTTGGTCGATTGCGCCGTGGTGGTGGTCGAGAACGTCGAACACCGGATCATGCAGGGTCAGAAAATCGACCTGCGGACCCGTTTGCAGCTCACGCTCGCCGCCGCATCCGAGGTCGCGGTCCCGCTCGTGTCGGGTGTTGTGATCATCATCACCGTGTTTCTGCCGCTGCTGGCGTTGCAGGGTCTCGAAGGTCGCCTGTTTCGTCCGGTGGCACTGACCATCGCGTTCGCGCTCGGTGCCGCCCTGATCCTGTCGATGACCGTCATTCCGGCGTTCGCTGCCTATTTGCTCAAGCCGGGTCCGGCGCGTGAGCCCTGGCTGGTGCGCAAGCTGCACGCGGTCTACGACCCGCTGCTCGCGCGCGCGATGCGCAATCCGCTGGTGGTGGTCGCGTTTCTCGCGGTCGGGTTGGCGGCGGCGATCTTCGCCTATCTGCACATAGGTCAGACCTTCATGCCGGTCATGGACGAAGGCACCCCGGTCGTCTCGATCCGCAAGTATCCGACGATTTCGGTTGAGGAAGCGGCGCAGACCGATCTGCGCATCGAGCAGGAACTGATGAGCCGCATTCCGGAGATCCGCCGCATCATGGCGCGCGCCGGCGCCGACGAACTGGGCATCGACCCGGCCGGGTTGAACGAAACCGACATGTTCATGACGCTGGCACCGCAGAAGACCTGGCGGGGCAAAGGGATGAACTGGCTGCTGGGCGAAATGCGCGCGGTGCTCGACGGGATCCCGGGCATTTCGTACGCATTCTCGCAGCCGATCGACATGCGCGTGCAGGAGATGATCATCGGCGCGCGCGGCGACGTGGTCGTGAAGATCTTCGGCGACGACATCACGCAACTCAATCGTATCGCCCGCGATACGGCGGCGCAGATACGCAAAATCCCCGGCGCGACCGACGTGTTCGCGCTGCGCAACGCCGGGCAGACCTATCTGACCGTCGCGATCGATCGATTGCGCGCCGGCCGCTTCGGTCTCAATACCACCGACGTGCAGGACAGCCTGCGCGTGTGGGTCGACGGGCGCCAGCTCGGCATCGTGCTGGAAGGCAGCATGCGGGTGCCGTTGTTCATCCGCGGCGAGGAAAGCCAGCGGCGCGATCTTTCGCGCGTGCCGATCGTGCGGCCAGGCGGCGGCGCGGTCGAGCTCGCACAAATCGCCGACGTGCGCACCGAGGACGGCCCGATCCAGGTCATCCGCGAAGACGGCCAGCGCTATGCAACCGTGCTGGTGAACGTGCGCGGGCGCGATCTTGTCGGCTTCGTGGCCGATGCGCAGGAGGTGGTGAAGAATAATGTGCAGGTTCCACCCGAATATACCCTCAACTGGGGCGGTCAATTCGAGAACCAGCAGCGCGCGGCCGCGCGGCTGGCGATCGTCCTGCCGATCGCGCTGGGACTGATCTTCCTGCTGCTCTACCTGACGTTCGGATCACTGCGCCAGGCCACGCTGGTGTTCTGCAACGTGCCGTTCGCCACTATCGGCGGGATCGTTGCGCTGTGGGCGTCCGGTCAGTTCCTGTCGGTGCCCGCGTCGGTTGGATTTATTGCGCTGATTGGAATCGCCGTGCTCAACGGTGTGGTGCTGATCACCTATATCAACGAGATCGTGGCGCGCGGTGACTTGCCGTTTCGCGACGCTGTCATGGAAGGGGCGCGCCGCCGCATGCGGCCAGTAATGCTTACGGCAACCATCGCTGCGCTCGGCCTGACCCCATTCCTGTTCGCGTCCGGTCCGGGCTCCGAAATCCAGAAGCCTCTCGCCGTGGTGGTGATTGGAGGACTGGTCACCGCCACCATGCTGACGCTGATCTTTTTGCCGATCCTGTACGAACGGTTCGCGCTGGCGCGGGCCGAGCGCCAGCGTTACGACGACGCGCTGGCCGTCAAGAGCGGTCGGCCGCCGCTGCCACGGCGCAACGCGCAAGCGGCTGAATAACCCGCGACTGTTTGCTAGGACCTAGCCCCAGGCGAGCGCAACGCTTTTGATCTCGGCCTGCACCGGGCTTCCCGGGCCGATGCCGAGCCGCTCCCACGATTTCAGCGTGACGCGGCATAGCAGCCGTTCGCCGGCGCCGTCGGCGCCGAGCCCGATCAGCACATTGACCTGACGACGTCCGTCGGAATTGCTTGAGAGAACGCGCGCCGGAAGGCTGTTGAGAATTGAGCTTGTCGGCGCCTCTCCGCGCGCAAGGCTCACATCCGACGCGCCCACGCGGATGCGCCGGACGCTGCCGATCGCACCCTCGAGTTCCGGCACCAGCAAGGTGCCGCCTTTGACCGTGAGCCTGGTGAGACCATAGGCGTCGTCATGCGCCTCGACGCGCGCGTCGAGACTGACCGCCGCGTCGGGCTGGCGCGCCAGCGGCGAAGCCGGATCGCATTGCACCTCGCGCAGCGGCCCGGCGGCGATCACGCGTCCGCGGTCAAGCAGCACGATGTGATCGGCGAGCCGCTCCACTTCGGCCAGATCGTGACTGACATAGATCACCGGCACCGCAAGCGTCGCATGGAGCTTCTCGAAATAGGGCAGGATGTCATCCTTGCTGAGCCGGTCGAGCGCCGCCAGCGGCTCGTCCATCAGCAGGAGCCTCGGCTGCGACAGCAGCGCGCGGCCGACCGCCACCCGCTGACGCTCGCCGCCCGAGAGCCGCCGCGGCGAGCGCTTGAGCAGGGTCTCGACGCCGAGCAGACCAACCACGTCGTCGAACTTGATGTGCGGCTGCGCGCCGTGTGGGCGGGCGCGGCGATAGCCGTACAGCAGGTTCCCACGCACCGACATGTGCGCGAACAAACTTGCTTCCTGGAACACGTAGCCGACCGCGCGTGCGTAAGGCGGGCGAAACTGCGCGCCGTCTTGCCAGATGTCGTTCCCCAAAGAGAAATATCCATCGGCCAGGCGTGTCAGGCCCGCCGCGCAGCGCAGCACCGTGGTCTTGCCGCATCCGGACGGCCCGAACAGCGCGGTGAAGCCCCGCGCCGGCGTCGCGAAAGCGGCATCGAGCGCAAAGGCGCCAAGTTGCCCGCGAAAGCGCGCTCGAATCGTGCCGTCGCCGGTCACGTTCCGACCCTGCGCAGGCGCTTCTCCAGCAACATCATGGTGAGAATGACGCAGAACGAAAAGATCAGCATGCCGGCGGACAGAATGTGCGCGGGCGTCCACTGCAGCATCTCGACGTAGTCGAAGATCGCAATCGACAGCACCTTGGTCTTGCCGGGAATGTTGCCGCCGATCATCAGCACGACCCCGAACTCGCCGACCGTGTGCGCAAAGCCGAGCACGGCGCCGGTCATGATGCCGGGACGCGCCAACGGCAGCGCGACGCTGAAGAACGCATCCCACGGCGAAGCCCGCAGCGTCGCGGCCGCCTCCAGCGGCCGCTCGCCGAACGCCTCGAAGGCGTTGCGGATCGGCTGCACCACGAACGGCATCGAATAGATGACCGAGCCGATCACGAGCCCTTCGAAGGTGAACGCGAGCGTGCGGGCACCCCACAGGCTCGCAAGCGCGCCGCCGGGACCGTCGGGTCCGAGAAAGATCAGCAAATAGAACCCGAGCACCGTCGGCGGCAAAACCAGCGGCAGCGCAACGACCGCAGCGACCGCTTCCTTCCAGACCGCTTTGGAGCGCGCGAGCCACCACGCGATCGGCGTCCCGACGATCAGAAGCAGGATGGTCGTGATCGCCGCCAGTTCCACTGTCAGGCGGATCGGCGGCCATAATTCGCCAAACGATGCCATCAAAACTCAGTTCGCCTCCGGCGTGCCGTAACCGAACTTCGCTTCGACCGCGGCCGCCTCCGGGCCCCTGAGAAACGCCAGGAAGGCTTTGGCGGCCTCATTGCCGGCGCCCTTCTTCAGCAGCACCGCATCCTGTTTGATCGGTGCGTAGAGATTGGCCGGGACCAGCCAGCGGGATCCTTCGCTGCGGTCCACGACCTGCGACAGCGCGACGAAACCGAGCTCGGCATTGCCGGTATCGATGAACTGGAAGGTTTGCGCGATGTTGTTGCCCTGCACGATCTTGGGCTGCAGCGCATCATAGACGCCGAGTGCCTTCATGGTGTCGATCGCCGCCGCGCCGTAGGGCGCCGCCGTCGGATTGGCAATCGCGATTTTGCCGAACGCGCCCTGCTTGAGGGTGTCGGCGCCGGTCACGAGTTTGGGATCGCGGCTCCACAGCACGAGCTTGCCGACCGCATAGGTGAAGCGGCTGTCGGGCACGGCGAACCCCTCGGCGATGGCCTTTTCGGGACGCTCCTGATCGGCGGAGAGAAACACCTGGAACGGCGCGTCCTGGGTGATCTGGGTATAGAACTGCCCGCTCGAGCCGAAGCTGAGCAGAACCTTATTGCCGGTCTTGCGCTCGAACGCGGCGGCGATCTCCTTCGCGGCCTCGGTGAAATTCGCCGCGACCGCAACGTTGATCTCAGCGGCTGCCGCCGGTCGCGTCACGCCGGTCGCACATGCGATCGCAAGCACCGCCAACAAACTCACACGCTTCATCAGTCAACTCCTGCTCAATCAGCCGACCGCCAGGATGACGTGTCGCGGATCGAACGTGGCCCATACCGGGTCGCGGTTCTTGAGGCGCATCGCCTTCACCTGCGGTGTCTTCACCGTCGCCACCAGCCGCGCACGCGAGCCCACGTCGACGATCAGCTCGGTGTCCTGCGCGCCGGTTTCCTTGCGGATGAGCGTGCCGCGGATGCGGTTGCCGCTCGAGGCCGGGCGCGCGCCATGTCCGGATGCAACCTGGATCAGCGAGGCCTTGATCAGAGCCACGACGTCACGACCCGGGCATAGTCCCAATTCATCGGCGCTCTGGCGCGTGATGATCGAGCGGATCGTCGCCCGCGGGCCGATCGCGATCGCGACGCGCGCGCTCACGGCGTCGGTTTCAATCCCGCTCACCACGCCATGCAGCGTGTTGCGCGCGCTGGTCCGCAGCATGAAGCCGGGCGCGAGGTTCGAGAGCGCAATGCCGCTGCCGCGCAGGCCGGGCTCGAGCGCAAGCAAGGCCCGCGTCAGCTCGCCTTCGAGGCGTGTGAGCGCTTCAACGACCCGCAGGCCTGACGGCGTCAGCTGTGCGCCGCCGCCGCGCTGCCCGCCGGACCGCGCCTCGACCAGCGGCCGGCCAAACAATGCGTTGAGCGCGTCGATCGCGTCCCAGGCCGCCTTGTAGGACAGCCCGACCACGCGCGCCGCCCCCGAGATGCTGCCCTCGCGGCCCACGGCTTCGAGCAGACGAATGCGGTCGCGGCCGGCGACCGAATGTCTGCCCTCGAAGGCAACCGAAGCATGAACCTGCAGCATGCCTGCATCCGCTTGCGTCATGTAGTCGGACTATATAACGCTAATCGGGCGACTGCGAGAGGTCGGAACGTCCTACCCCCCATAACCCGAGGGCCACCAAGAAGCTGAGTGCGCGCAATGTCTTGAAAGGAACGATCGACGCCGTGCAGAAGGGTCAGACCACGGCCCATGTGCGCATCAATGTCGGAGGGACGATCGTGACGGCCTCGATCACCAATGAGGCGGTGGACGAGTTGAAACTCAAGGCCGGCCAGACCGCTTACGCAGTGATCAAGGCCTCCGACGTCATGGTCGGGATCGACGAGGCTTGAGTTCGCGCTACGGTTTCGCCTGTGATGATCGCGCGGGTGCGGCGCTCCGCCGCGCCGGCCACGCGTGAATTTTCGGTGATCAACTGAAACATCCGCGCGATGCGACGCTTGACCCAACGTGCGCTTACTCGTGAGCGTCCCACTGTTGCGGAGCCGCGCCATGCGGAACAGCACGCGCGAACGCGATCCGGGCCCCGATCGTTCATGGCATGACGATCTTGGGCACAATCGTCCGGTGTCGGACAAATTGCACCCGTATGTCTACATCGCGATCGTCGTTCTTGGACTGTGGTACGTCGTGTCGGCCTGGGCGGGTTTTGTCGCCGAAGCCGACATCGCTTATCTGCTTGCGGTCGTCAGCGGTCTCTTTTTCATAACAATCGCGATCCCATGCGCATTGTGGCTGGCGTCGCGCGCCGGCCGCGACCCGCATGCGCGCGTGCAACGAACGAGCTTCCGCGAATGGGCGTCCGGCAATTTCAGAACCTGGCAGGCCGACCTCAAGGCCTCGAGCGCCGCCATTCAGATTCTGTTGCCGATCGCTGCGGTCGCATTCGGGATGACCGCGTTTGCGATACTGGCGCGCGCGATCGAACTCGGCGTCATTTAGCAACCTGCAGCGGGCTGCGGCGCGCTTCGCTCCGCCGCGAGCGCGACCTGCCGGTATCGTTCACAATGTTAGAAAGCCCGAGCAGCCAACGCTCCGCCTCCATAAGGACTCGCAGCGGCGCGAGCACACGTTCGCGCCGTTGCTCCGCGACCGGACTGATCTAGTCGTTCAGCTTGCTGGCCAGCAATTCAAGGTAGGCAGCCAGGCCGTGCAAGGGCTGGTGGCCGAGGAGGCCGACATCGCTCACATCGACCTGGAGCAGCCTTCGGCCCATGGCAATCGAGGTGCCGGCCGGCGGAGCTGGCAAAGGGACGTCGGTGATGCCGCGCTGTTCCAGCCGTCGCAACAGCTCGGTCTGCAGGAATTGGGCTTGCGGAAGGATATCCTTGGTAAAATTGCTGACCTTCTCGCTTTGCAGCGCTTTCAATTCCTGGATCTGTTGGTCTCGTTCTTCCTGATTGTCGGTCTGCTTGTCAAATATCTGATAGCGCCTCGAATCATAGGACAGTTCGAACGTCCGCATCTTGCCCGCGAACGCGAGTGTCGCTGCTTTGAACTCGGCGGCCGACATGTCGGCTCGCGCGCTCGAGGTTGCGGCGACCGGCGCCGGACCTTTGCCGGTTGCCTGATCGCGACGCTGCGGCGCGGCCGTGTCGCCTTGCGGAGCGGCAGCGTGACCAGCGGGCGGCGCCGCGGCGACGTGGTCTTTGGCGGCAGCGGCGTCGGACGGCTTGGTGTCGGGCGCTGCGGGCTGCGAACCGGACGGCTGCGGCGCAAGCGACGGTGCGACCCGCGCCGAGGCGGGTCTCTCGGTTCGAGAAGTTTGAAGGTGCCAGAGGACTCCAACGGCGGCGATGACGAAACCTACAATGATCGCGGCCAACGGTCCGGCTTGGATCTTCATGCCCGTAGCATTCTCCAGTGCTACAATAACACCGTATCCAAACAACGCAAAACCGACCAGCGCCAGAACCGCGCGCGCAAATCCTTGCACACCATCCCGTGAAGACTGATCACTCAAGGTCACGCTTTCACCACGACTCGAGATCGATTCTCCCAACTATCGTACTCCAAACGGCGCCTGTCGCCCATCAGGCCGCGCCATTTTTGCCGATCTTTGGCAATTCCTGGGCGCGCTGGAAAGCTTCAAAAAGTCGCGCACGGCCGGCGTGTGCGGAAGATCACAGCATCAACATCAGAGATTGCTACAGACTCCGATCGAACACTTTCGATTGAATCCCCCTCCTACGATGGAGCGAATAAAACGAACTCACTCTCCGAGGAGGCCAGCCGCTGGGCGCCTCCGTGCTAACTGGGACCAATCCAATCCGGGAGAAGTAGATGCCAACCTGTGGGATGAGGCGGCGCACGTTCCTTGCCGCGCTCGGGAGCGCGAGCGTATTTCCGCTTGCCGCGCGCGCACAGCAGCCGGCCGTGCCAATCGTAGGATGCCTGGTCAACGGTTCGCCGCAGGACACCGATTTTTCGGTCGCGCCGTTTCAGAAAGGTTTGGGCGAGCTCGGGTACGTGGACGGAGAGAACGTTGCCATCGAATATCGCTGGGCGAGCGGGCACAACGAGCGCCTGCCGGCGCTCGCGGCCGAGCTCGTCAGCCTGCCGGTCGCCGTGATCGCGGCCCTCAACGGCTCAGCTAGCGCGCTCGCGCTCAAGGCGCTCACAAAGTCTATACCGATCGTGTTCCAGACCGGCGGCGATGCGGTGGAGCTGGGGGTGCTGACTAACTGAACCGGCCGGAAGGCAACCTGACAGGTGTCAGCGGCATTACGAATTTTCTCGTCGCCCAGCAGCTCGATCTGTTGCGCCAACTGGCTCCAAAGGCGACTACCTTTGCCCTGCTGACAAATCCCGCGAGCCCGAACGCCAGGAGATTGGTGCAGCTCACGCAGGCGGCGGCAAGATCGATCGGGTGCGACCTCATGTTGGTAACCGCCAGCAACGACGCCGAGCTCGATGCGGCATTCGCAACGCTCGCGCAGCGCCGTCCCGGCGGGGTCGTTGTTCCAACCAATGCGCTCTTTCAAACCGAACGCCGCCGCGTCGTCGCGCTGGCCGCGCAGTACAAGATCGCCGCGATCTACGATACCCGCGAGTTCGCGGAAGCCGGCGGGCTGATCAGCTGCGGAGGCGGTGCCGATCGGTTCCGGCAGGTGGGCGTCTATGTCGGCAAAATTCTACGTGGCGCCAGGCCGGCGGACCTGCCGGTGGTGCGGCCCTCAAAGTTCGAGCTGGTGATCAATCTCAAGGCCGCCAAAGCGATCGGTCTCGACCTGCCGCCGGCGATCCGATCGCTTGCCGATGCGGTCATCGAATGACTCGGCGGCGAATGGGATATGATCGAGCGTCAACAGAGCTTAGCTTTCGCCGCCTACGACGCGTCCCGCAATATTCGCCGCGACATAGTGCCCCGAACCCGAAGTTCGCACGCCTCTGCCGCAAGTCCGATTGCGAACTTAGGGTTCAAAAGGGGCACTAGAATCATAGATTTGCTAGTGTCCTTTCGATTCCGAAGTTCGCGTCGAGCGTGCTGCAAGGTGTGGCGAACTTCGGAATCGGGACACTAGGGGGAGCCGATGTTCAGGATTGCAGCTCTCTTGGCCTTCACGATCAGCCTCGCGGCGTGCGATGCCGTCAGCACGGTGACGGAAGGCTTCAAGTACGCCAAGGCGGTGGAGGCCGACGTGGAACACGCGACCGGCGTCAAACCGCAAGTCGGATTCAATTGGAACAATGGGCGGCTCACCTCCGTGACGGTTGCGTTTCCCCGCCTTTACGATGCGAAGCCCCTGCCTGAACTGGCCGAAACAATCCGCACCTCGGTCAAGGCGCAGTTCAAACAAACGCCCGAGAACATCGTGCTGGCCTTCTCGCTCGGAAGCTGAGACTGCGGGAAGCACTCAACGCGCTGGATGCGCTGGCGGTCCCGGCAAGACTCGAACTTGCGACCTTCGGTTTAGGAAACCGCTGCTCTATCCGGCTGAGCTACGGGACCGCACCGCCGACGCCATAGCATGGGAGCGGCTACCAGGCGAGCCGGTGCCGCTGCTTCAACGACGATCAGTCGAAAGCCTGGGTCGCGTCGATGAAAGCCGGGGCGCGTTACCGGTCGATATCTGGCCGAAGGGCTGAACGAAATGCGAGCGCGCGACGGGAGTATTATGTCTGCGGCTGCTGCAATTTCTGACTGAATCTCCCCGGCCCCTCGAGCAGCACGACCGCGCTTGCGCTGTACCAGGATCGAACGCCGCACCGGTTACAAGCCGCTGAAAATTCGCGTGCCGTGGGTCGCGCGGACAGAACAATGAAACGCTGGCATTGCGCGCACGCCACCCCGAATTGATGGGCCGACGCGAGTTGCGCTTGTTCCATGAGACGCACCCCGAGAAGATAGCCGCAGGTCTTATGCAACGCCTGCCACGATCCTCCTTTGCACCACTTTGTGACGGTACCAAACGGAGCGACGGGTTATGCACAAAAGAATTTTCCCAACCGGGAAATCGTCGTTGTTGTTCAATGCAAGGCTGCCTAGCCGATAGGCAGGCCGCCTCGTCGCCCGGCGGACATTTGCACTCGCGAGCGCGATGCGATTCTGTAATCAGGAGATCGAGAGCCCACGAGGGAGAATGAGATGCCTCCTCCGATAACCCGCCGCCGACTTGTCCTGGGTGGCGCAAGCGCCGCAACCGTGACCATCGGGTTGCCACGGCGGGCGGGCGCGCAGGCAACGATCACCCTCGATCAATTCCGTGCGCTGTCCGCAAGGTTGACCGGCGTCGCCGAGGCCGACCTCAATGCAACAGCGGCCGGCAAGCTGCTCGACGGCTTGATCTCGCTGGGACGCGGACCGGATCTGGCCGTGCTCGCCGTTGATCCGGGGCTCAGCGGCACCGCGCTGGCCGACGAGATCGTCGCCGCCTGGTACTCGGGCAGCTACGCGACCCGCGCGGGCGCGGCGGCGATCGACATCAATGACGCGTTGCTCTGGAAGGCGCTCGATTTCACCAAGCCGCGCGGCGTTTGCGGCGGCGCGACCGGCTATTGGGCGGAGCCCTATCAGAACTGAAGAGCTCGATTGCCGTGGCCGACATCGAAGCCGATGTGATCATCGTTGGATCGGGCATCGCGGGAGCGCTGCTGGCCGCCCGGCTGTCGGCTGCCGGGGTGAAGGTTGCCATCCTGGAAGCGGGCGCGGCGGTCGATCGCGCGGAGGCGACGCAACGTTTCTGGAACGCCGCGATCAAAGTGCCCGAGTGCCCCTACCCGCCGAGCCCGCAAGCCGATCATCCGATCAGCAACGATCCCGATTACTGGTATCGCCAGGTCGGACCGGCCAAATTCAAGAGCACCTATCTCAAGGTGGTCGGCGGCACGACCTGGCATTGGCTCGGCACCTGCCTGCGTTTCGTTCCGAGCGATTTTCGTTTGCGCACGGCTTATGGCCGCGGCATCGACTGGCCGATCAGCTACCAGGAGCTCGAACCGTTCTACGGTCAGGCCGAAGCCGAGCTTGGCGTATCCGGCGATTCCAGCGAGGCGCTTGGATCGCCGCGTTCCACCCAATACCCGATGCCGCCCATCCCGCCGACGTTCGTGGACAAGACATTCGCCCGGGCGCTCGCCAGCACCCAGTTCGAGGTTCGCGCGACACCGCAGGGGCGCAATTCGAAGGATCGCGACGACAGGCCAGCCTGTTGCGGAAGCGCCAGTTGCATTCCGATTTGTCCGGTGCAGGCGAAGTACGACGCGACCGTGCACGTGTCCTTGGCGCAGAAGACCGGCGCAGCGCTCCACGCGCAGACGACGGCCACGCGCCTCGAGGTCGGCGCCGACCGGCGCGTTCGCGCCATTCGCTTCAAACGCTGGGATGGCACCGAAGGGATGGCCGCCGGCAAGGTCTTCGTGCTGGCCGCGCATGCGATCGAGATCCCGCGGCTGTTGTTGAACTCCCGCGCCGAAGCGACCCCGAACGGGGTCGCCAATCGCTCCGACCAGGTCGGCCGCAATCTGATGGACCATCCGGCACAACTGAACTGGGCGCTGGCGCCGGAGCCGGTATGGCCCTATCGCGGACCTTTATCGACATCCGGCATCGAGAACGTTCGCGACGGCGCGTTCCGGAACGACCGCGCCGCCTTCCGGATCGAAATCGGCAACGACGGGTGGTCGTGGCCTAAAGGCGCGCCGACCACGACTGCGGCGGAGATGGCGCGGCTCGGTTTGCGCGGCAAGGAGCTCGACGACGCGCTGCGGAACCAGACGTCACGCCAGCTGCGGCTCGCTTCGCTGACCGAGCAGCTGCCCGATCCGGCGAACCGCGTGACGCTCGACCCCAACGAGTTCGATATCTACGGCGTGCCGTTGCCGCGCATCGCTTATCGTCTCGACGGCTATGTCGAGGCCGGCCTCGCCGCAGCCCGCAGCGCACATGCGGATATCTTCGGCCGGCTCGGCGCCACCGAGATTGCGCATCGCGACGACTTCGAAGGCGCCGGCCACATCATCGGCACGGCCAGAATGGGCGCCGATCCGAAAAGCTCCGTGGTCGATCGCGAGCTGCGCAGCCACGACCACCCAAATCTGTTCATCGTCGGATCGGCCGTCTTTCCAACATCGGCAACCGCCAATCCCACGCTGACGATCGCGGCGTTGAGCCTGCGAGCCGCCGTCCAGGTGCAGGCGATACTGACGCACTGAGTGCACTAGAGATCGGCGCTCCAGGGCATCGGCACATAGGCGTAGCCGACTGCAGCTTTGGCCACGTGGCCTATTCCGGGGAACGGGAGGTGGGCGCCTGCGATCGCAAGCCTGTCGGCCGCAGCCATGTCGAACACCCGTTTGCGGCTCGCGATTGCCGTCGGCTGATCGGTGTCGAACAGCAGCGCCCGTTCGGGCTCGGCGAACTGGAGCGCGGCATTGTGAACGATGTCACCCCAAAGCAGGAGGTCGTTGCCTTGAGAGGACACCCGCACCATGGTGTGTCCGACGGTGTGGCCGGGAGCGGCGATTGCCGTCATTCCGGGTGCAAGCTCGGCTCCGTCTTTGAAAAAAGTGACCCTGCCGGTGTCCGCATAAGGTTTGATTGCAGCGCGGGCCATGTCGAAGAACGGTTTGAAATCATCCGGCGCCTTGGCCGCGATCTCCGCCGATGTCCAGAACCGGTAGTCCGTCTCGTTGACCAGCACCCCCGCATTCGGGAACACGATCTGCTTGTCGGGGGTGAGCAGCCCGCCCACGTGATCGGGGTGCATGTGGGTGATGATCACCGTGTCGACCGCACTCGGATCGACGCCGGCGGCGGCGAGGTTCCTCACCATGCGACCAAGCGTCGGCCCGAACAAGTTGGAGGTCCCGGTGTCGACCAGCACCAGCTTGTCGCCCGTGTTGACCAGCCATTCGTTGACCGACGTTGGCACGACATTTTGCGGCAGGAATGCTCCCTCGAGCAACTTGGCGGCGCCCCCTGCGTCGCCGGAGAAGATCTTGGGCTCGAGCGGGAACGAACCGTCGCTCAGAATCGTGACCTCGTAGGTGCCGACCTTGAGCCGATAGACCCCAGGCGCCTGCAAGCCAGCGAAGGGCGCCTTCGCGAGCGCAGGAACCGCAGCGAGCGTCCCGCCGAGTGCAGCGAGACCAAAGGTGCGCCGTGTGATATCCATGAAAGTCCCCTTTCCAACACCTGCCTTCCCCAGAGATCAGCAAACACTTACACCCCCTGCCCGCGGGGGATTTGTCACGAGCGCGTGAAACTGCCGGGCGCCTGAAGTAAATGAGGCCCGCACGGAGCGTGCGGGCCTCACAGGACGGTCACGGATGAGCCGCCGCTTTGGCGGACACCGCAGGTGGCGACGGCTTTGATCAGGCGGCGGCTCTGATCAGCCCAAGCTGGGTCAGCGCGGTCACACCGTCGTCGAGACCGATCTCCTCGACGATCTTGCCGTTGATCACCTTCAGCACCGTGGTGCCGGTGAAGTGCATCTTGCGGCCGGTCGCGGCCGGGAGACCGCCGATCAGGAAGTCATCGAAGGCCGGCCCCTTGTGGGTGCCGCCGCCTTCCCATTGACCCACGACGTAGTCGCCCTCGGCGATCAGGTCCGCCGTGCCCCAAAAATTAAGATCGGGGAACGCGGCACGGAAATCGGTCATGAACGCCTTGATGTCGTCACGGCCGCGGCGGGGTTCATGCAGCGAGTATTTGAGCAGCATGTCCGGCGCGGCGATCTCGTCGACGACCGCGAGATTGACGCTCTTGCCCCAGAATTCGGTAAACCAGCGACCGACAACGGCCTTGTTATCGTCTTGCTTGCTCATGGGAATGGCTCCTCGTGGTTTGTGTCGTGCGGATCACCGAGATTGGTCGACGATCCGAGCGAAGACTTAGGCTTGACCCAAGCGAGCCAAACTCCGGTTCTTGCCTTGGAATCTATGAGCCACGCCGCGGCGGGCGTGATCGAGGCGTGCGATTTCACGCAACTGACGGAAATCCCTCGTAGAAGCAGGCGTGATCGCCGGCATGGTTGGGAAAGCCGGGTCTTGTCAAATAGCCGCGCGGCGCGATGTAGCTGAAGATCGTTCGCCTGGGCACTTCATGCCAGCCGATGTTGAAGGCGCAGAGTTTCGGAAAGAACTGCAGCTCGCTGTACGGCAGATGATCGTGGATCCACCAGGCCATCGCCTGCCAGGAGGTTCCTTTTTTCATCCGATCGACCAGCCACGGCACCGCGATGCACGCCATTGCTCCCATGCCGCGCGCATCGCGCCGATCCCACGTGTGCCGGGCGTGGTTGCGCGGGTTGGAGGCGCAGTTGAAGTTGTGCGCGTTGCCATAGGCGTTCAAGGCCGACGCGCGATAGGACGATCTGATCGCAATCCGGCCGAACGTTGCCTGCAGGGGCTCCAACAATTCCTCGCACAGGCGGTGGCCGGCCGCGATCGCAAGCTCCGGATCGTCCGGCAGGTTGGTGATGCGATGAACGTTGCCGATCTCGCTGTAGAGAAAATCGCGCATGAAGAAGGAGCGTGAAAGCCGGATCCGCCCGAAGTCCTCCGCGCTCCGCACGGTCTTGGGCGCTCTCATCGTCGATGAGCCTAGAAGAAGCCGAGCGACTCGCATCCGGTGCCAGCGGCGAAGCTCTCAACTACGCGCCGCGCCGGAATGTCGATCAC
The DNA here is from genome assembly GCA_051985675.1 of Xanthobacteraceae bacterium. Lineage (GTDB taxonomy): Bacteria > Pseudomonadota > Alphaproteobacteria > Rhizobiales > Xanthobacteraceae > JAFAXD01. The sequence continues at coordinate 48,824 of JBPYFJ010000099.1, forward strand.
ATGCACGGAGCCGTCGCCCTGGCACGCGACGAGCAACCGATCGCCGCGAAACGCCATGTCCATCGGCTGGCGGCCGACCTTGATCGCGGCCTGCCAACGCAGTGCCGGATCGATCAGGCTCACCGTATCGCTCTTCAGACTGGTGACGCAGAGGAGACTGTCGTCCGGGCTGTAGCGGGCGATCTGCGCGGCCTCCGCGACGCCCTCGAGGCGCACGGTGTCTGCGACGCTGTCGCTTTTGGGGTCGATCAGGAACAGTGTCGGCTCCTCGTCGTCGACGGCAACAATCGTGCGGCCATCGCCGGACATGGCGATACCCGCGAGCGCGCGCGGGGTCTTGATCTTGCCCAGGAGCTTGCGCTGCTGCAGGTCGATCACCGACACCGTGCCGTCCTCTTCGTTCTCGGTGTAGAGCCGGCGGCCGTCGGGCGCGATCACCAGGCGATGGCCGTTGGTCGATCCGGAATCGATGGCATCGATAACCTTGTGGGTTGACCGGTTGATCACCGCCACGACCGCGCTGTTCTCGCAGGTGATGTAGATCAGTCCGTCCGGCCCGAGCCGCAGTGTGTGCGGCGCGATATAGGGCCGCATATCGATGTCGCCGACATGGGCGCGCCGCGCGAGATCGAAGATGCAAAGGAGATGCCCGGGATTCGGGTTGCGACCGTGGATGCCGTCGCCGAAGATCGGCACGTACGCGCGCGCGGTTTCCGGGATCACCAACAACTCGTGCACGGTGCGCTGAAAACCTTCGAGCACGACCTCGGTCGCGAAGGTTGTCGGATTGAGGAACAGGACCTTCCCGCCCATCTTGTCGACCGCGATCAGTCCGCGCGCGTGCGCCGCGTTGGCCATCGTTGCGATGCCTCCCTGATTTCCGAAAACACTAGCCTGGATCGCGGCCGAGTGGAATTGCGTGTAGCCTGACAGCTCATGATGTCGATTGACAGGGTCTGACCGGCCTACCAGACTGACCAGGTAGAGAGCCGCTCAAGTGGCCCATTGGGGAGGATACCGTGGCCCAAACAATTGAAGGTTTCGTCGGCACGTCTTTGGATGAAGCAAAGATCTCGCCGCTCCATATTCGCGTCATTGCGCTGATTGCTGCAGGATATTTCTTCGATGTCATCGACCTGATCGTCCTGGGTTCGCTGATCCCGGACATGGTCCAATCCAAGTTTGCGACCGCGGCAGAGGCTGGCCTGGTCGGAAGTGCGACCGTAATTGGAATGTTCATCGGGGCCGCTGGACAGGGCCAGTTCAGCGACCGGTGGGGCCGCAAGTCGGTTTATCAATTCAATCTGCTGCTGTTTGGGATCTTCACCATCCTGGGTGCGCTCGCGCCGACGGTATTCTGGCTCGGGGTCGCGCGCTTCATCGCGGGCGTCGGTCTCGGCGCCGAGCAGCCGCTGGCCTTCGCGTATGCGGGGGAGTACTCGCCCAAGCTCATTCGCGGACGCATCCTGGCGATCGTGCATTTCATCGGCGGCGCATGCGTGTGGCCGATCGCGGCGTTGTTCACGCTGGCGTTCCGCGACAGCATCGGCTGGCGCGGGGTGTGGATCGTCATCGGCATCGGCGCGCTCATCGTCTGGCTGTTCCGCTTCACGCTGCCGGAATCGCCGCGCTATCTCGCAACTCACGGCCGCGGCAAGGACGCGCTCGACGTACTCGCGCGGCTGGGGATTCCCGGACCAAAGGAGCCGCTCAGCACCGACGCCGCGAGCGACACCAAGAGCGATCCGTTCGCGGTCGTGTTCAGCAAGTTTCCGGTCCGGGTGATCGCCGGCATGATCTGTTTCTCGGCGTTCTTCGGGGTCGCGATCGGACTCGGCACCTGGCTCCCCAACATCATGAACGCCAAGGGCTTTACCATCACCAAGTCGCTCACCTACACGTTCGGCATGACGCTCGCGGTACCGTGCGCGAGTTTATTCATGATGTATGCGCTCGACCGCTACGGCCGCAAAATCACCTCGGTCTGCGCGTTCGTGGCAGCCGGGCTGATGGCGATCGTGTTTGCCAATGCGGCGACCGACCTGCAGCTGCTGATCGCCGGCTTCGTCATGATCTTCTTCATTCAGGTTGCCGGCAACTCGATGCAGATTTTCGCGTCCGAGGTGTTCCCCACCAACGCGCGCGCATCGGGATTTGGCTGGGCTGCGGGCGTTGGCCGGCTCGCCACCGCCGGCATCATCCCGGCGATCCTGTGGATTCAGAATGGCTGGGGGCTGACGGCGGTGTTCGCAACGCTCGCTGTGGTGTTGCTGATCGCAGCGGCGTCGGTCACTCAGCTGGGGCCCGAGGCCAAGCGGCTCGGGCTCGATGAGGTGGCTCCGCCGACGGGATAGACGCCGCCCCGACAGGTTCACGCCGCAGCGAGCGTGCCGGCGAGTTCCGTAACCCGTGCCTTGCCGGTCGCGAGCGCCTTGTCGGCTGCCTCCGGACCGAGCGCCGTGCCCTCCACACGGATGACCTCGACGTCGGTCATGCCGAGGAAACCGAGCACCGCCTTGAGCCACGGCAGCTGGAAGTCGAATGCCGACATCTCGCCCGAATAGATCCCGCCGGTCGCCGCGACGATGAACACACGCTTGCCGGTCGCGAGCCCCTTGGGGCCGCCCTCGCCGTAGCGGAACGTACGGCCCGCGCGCGCTATGTAATCGATCCAGCTCTTGAGCGTCGAAGTCACGCTGAAATTCACCATCGCGGCCGCGATCACCACGATATCCGCCGCCAGGAGTTCGTCCACGAGCGCATCGGAGCGCGCCAGAATGGCCCGCTGGCGCTCGTTGCCCGGTCCCTGCACGGCGCGCGTCGCCTCGACGAAATCCTGATCGATGTGCGGCAGCGGCTCGCGCCCGAGGTCGCGTACTGTCACGGTCGCGGCCGGATTGGTCCGGCGCAGCTCGTCGACGAACCGCTGCGCCGTTTGGCTGGAGTAGGATGCATCCCCGCGCGGGCTGCTGGTCACATAGAGAATGTTGCTCATGGTTGCTCCTCGTTGGTCATGGGCGTGCGATGGACGGGGCGCGCGTCAGCTGGCGCGCGCGACCTCTTGGGCGGAGGTGTTGTCGTTGGCGGGCGCAAACGCGCGCGCGCGCGCGGCAGAGACCGAAACGGTCCGTTCGCGCGAAGCCCCCAGACGTGGCCAATCCGCTCCGACCGTGAGGAGCGAGAGCCATTGCAAGGGGCCGATGATTTGGAACTGCTCGAACACCATATCCATGGCGGGCGAGCGTGCGCCCCCCAGTGCAAGCGTGAGACCGAGCCCGACCGTCAGTCGCAGCAAGTAGATGAGTGCGCGTGTGAGGGCGAAGCGGCGGTTCATGGCGTTAACCGTGGGTCTTGCGGGTCTGAGAAAGAGGCGTGACATTCTGCTCGACTTGTGGTACTGACCGGTAACGCACATATAGATACTGACCGGTAACACCCGTGTCAAGGGGACGGCCCATGAGCACCGCAAAAACTGCTTTAGTCATTGAAAAAGATGATCGAATCCCACCGCGGGAGCGCATTCTGGCGGCGGCGGCCGACCTTTTTTATCGTCACGGCATCCGTGCCGTCGGGGTCGAAGGGATCGCCGAGGCCGCCGGTACGAACAAGATGACGCTCTACCGCCATTTTGAATCAAAGGACGAGCTCGTAGCCGAATACCTGCGTCGCCTAGCGGCTGAAGCCGACGCCGCCTGGGATCGGCGGGCGGCCGAGTATCCGGGCGACCCGCGCGCGCAGTTGCGCGCCTGGTTCAAGGACATGGCCGGCCACGTCGGCGCGTCGAACGACCGGGGCTGCGCGCTTGCGAATGCCGCCGTCGAGCTGCCCGAGCACGAGCACCCGGCACGGCGGGTCATCCAGGCGTTCAAGAACGCGCAGCGCGAACGGCTGATCGAGCTGTGCACGGCTGCCGGCCTTACCGAGCCCGAGATGCTGGCTGACGAACTCTTTCTGCTGCTCGAAGGCGCGCGCGTCAGCGTGCAGTGCATGGGCCGTGACGGGCTGAGCGCCCGTCTCGAGCGCATGGGCGAAGCGATGATCGCCGCGCATCAGCCGCGCGGCTGATCGGGCGACTGCGCGAGCCGGCTATCGACGTCGGCCGCAAGGCGGTCCAGCGCGTCAGACACATCGACCTCGTAAGCGAGCTTCGGCTCGAGCACGCGCAGCGTCTCGGGCAGACGCGCGAGCTCGCGCGCCGCGTGCGCGCGGCTGTCGGCGAGCGTCGGCGACGGCGCGATGCGCCGGCCCGCGCGCATGACCGGCGCGAGCAGCGGCTCGCCGGGGTGAGCGTCGATCTCAAGCGACACCAGATCCCGCTGCATGCGGCCATCAGGCCCGTAGCTGCGCCAGACCTGCTTGCGGCCCGGCCACGTCGCCTTGCCGGTCGAACGCTTGCGGCGCGCGATGCCGGCGTATTCCTGCAGCTTGTAGGCGCAGTCGAGCGCCGGGACGTCGGCTGACGTCGTCAGCGCGGTCCCAAGCCCGAAGCCGGTAAACGGCGCGCCGGCGGCCAGCAGGTCCGCCACGTCACTTTCATCAAGCCCGCCGCTCGCGAAAATTCCGATCTCGGGAAATCCACCCCGATCCAGAATGGCGCGCACCGCCTTGGCCTGGGCGATCAGCTCGCCACTGTCGATACGCACCGAGCGGATGGTGATGCCGCGCGCGGCGAGCCGCGGTGCCAATGCGACAACCTTGTGGGCGGCCGCGAGCGTATCGTAGGTATCGATCAGCAGCGTCAAGTTGTTGGGCCGCGCGATTGCGAACGCTTCGAACGCGGCCGTCTCGTAATCGCAAGCCTCGATGAACGAGTGCGCCATCGTCCCAAACGATGGGATCCCGTAGAGCTTCTCGGCCAGGACAGTCGCGGTGCCGGCAAAACCCGCGAGGTAGCTCGCGCGCGCCGCCATCACGCCGGCCTCGCCGCCGTGGGCGCGGCGCAGCCCGAAATCGACCAGCAGCTTGCCGGGCGCGGCCAGCACGGCGCGGGCCGCTTTCGACGCGATCAGCGTCTGGTAGTGCAGGATGTTGATCAGCCGGGTCTCGACGAGCTGTGCCTGCGGCAGCGGCGCGGTCACTCGCAGGACCGGTTCATTGGGGAAGACCGCGGTTCCCTCCGCAATCGCATGGACGTCGCCGGTGAAGCGCAACTGTGCGAGATAATCGATGAGGCCCGCGCTGAAGCGCCCGGTCCGCTTGAGCCACTCGATATCTTCGGGGGAGAAGCGAAGGTTTTCCAGATAATCGAGCGCCTGTTCGAGACCGGCCCCCAGCAGAAACCCGCGGCGGGCGGGGAGCCGGCGGAAAAAGAATTCGAACACCGCGGTCTCGGTCTGACCGTTAGCGAGGTAGGCTTCCAGCATGTTGAGCTGGTAGAGGTCGGTCAGCAGCGGGCTCGCGAGCGGGTCCATGACAGGCCGATCAGATTGTGCTGCCGCAAATCTCGGCCGCCGCCCGCGCCACGATCTTGGTGGCGGCGCGCAGATCGGAAAGGCGCAGGTTCTCGTCCGCGTTATGCGCGTTGGCTTCGATGAGCGTGCGCGGACCAGCGCCGTAAAGCACGCTCGGAATGCCGCGCGCCGCGTAATGACGGGCGTCGGTGTAGAGCGGAACGCCGTTGACCGGCACCTCGACGCCGAGGATTGCGCCCGCCGACCGGCCAAGTGCCTTGGCGAGCCGCTCCCAGCCCGGCTGCGGCACCAGCGGGGCGGCGAGCAGGATTTGTTTGATCTCGACCCGTGTACCCGGATCCGCGGCCGCGGCACCCGCGATCAGCGCCCGCAAACCGGCTTCGACCTCAGCCGGATTCTCTTCCGGAATCATGCGCCGGTCGAGCCTGAAGGTCACACGGTCCGGCACCACGTTGGTGTTGATGCCCCCACCGATCAGCCCGACGTTCAGGGTCGGGGACGTGATGCCGGCAACCCGTGAACGCACGGCGCTCAACGCCGGCCGGCTCGCGTAGAGCGCCTGCAGAATGCCGGTCGCGGCCGCGAGCGCGTCGATGCCGGTGTGCGGCATCGCCGCGTGCGCCTGCTTGCCGGTCACGGTGACTTCGAGGTGCAGACAGCCGTTGTGCGCGTTCACGATCGCGTAGGAAAAGCCTGCCGCAATCACGAAGTCCGGCCTGGTGAGGCTCTGGTCGAGCAGGAACTTCGGTCCGATCTCACCGCCCGCCTCCTCGTCGTAGGTGAAGTGCAGCTCGATGGTGCCGGCAAGCTCCGCCCCGGCTTGCGCAGCGTGTTTGAGGGCGAGCAATGCGAACGCGTAGGTCGCAAAATCGGATTTCGAGACCGCGACCCCGCGTCCGAACATGACCGGCCCGTGCGGCCCGTCCGTGATCTCGGCCCCGTAGGGGTCGTGCGTCCACCCGAGCCCTGGCGGCACCACATCGCCATGCGCGTTGAGCGCAAGTGTCGGCCCGTCGCCGAAGCGATGGCGCACGACCAGGTTGGTGGCGCTGATCATGCCGTGCGCCTGCGCGAGCTTCGGCGGCACCGCATGCGCTTCAACGGCAAAGCCGAACTCGTCGAGCAGCGTCCTGGCGCGCGCGGCATGCGGTGCGCAGTCGCCCGGCGGATTGTCGCTCGCGACTTTCACGAGCTCGGCCAGAAACGCGGTCTCGCACGTGAACTCGCGATCGACAAACGCCGAGATCTGATCGGGAAGATTCATTGCTGCCCCGGGTACGGGATCTGTCGTTCCTACCATCACGGTGGAGACCGAACCACAGCGTCATTGGCCGCCCGCCGCGCGGGCAGCCCGTTTCGGAGGACGATCAATCAGGCGAAAGCAAAATGGGCACGCACGATGTTGATACCGGCACAAGCCCAGATATTGTGCATCATCGATGCCTCCCTTGTGGAAGTGGGCATCGATGATCAAACCAGCGATAAAAACAGCGTTTCTTCAATACGTTGTCATGGATGCCCGGAATCGCTCAAAATGGGCATCCATGGTGGCGTTTGAAGCGCCTCAGTAGGCCTCGAGCACGTCGAGCAGAACGCGTGCCCCGAGGTCGGCATCCTCCGCCGTGATGCTCTCGCGCGGCGAGTGGCTGACGCCACCGTTGCCGCATCGCACGAACAGCATGCCGGTCTCGGTGATCGGACCGAAGCTCACCGCGTCATGGCCGGCGCCGCTCGGCAGAAAGCGGGGCTTCACCCCGAGACGGCCGATCGCCTGCGCGAATAGCGCCTGCACCCGCGGCGAGCACGCGACCGCGCCCGTGCGCTGGGTCTCGCGAATGTCGATCGTCACGCCGCGCCGCTCCGCGATGGCGGCGATCTCGGCGCGCACGTCGGCAACCGCCGCATCGCGCGTCGCATCGTCGGCGGCGCGAATGTCGAGCGAGAGCTCGCAGCGGCCGGGGATCACGTTGGTGGCGCCGCCCGGTACCTGCATTTTTCCGACGGTGCCGACGAGCGTTGCCACGCCGGTGCAGCGCCGCTCGACCGCGAGCACGATTTCGGCGGCACCGGCAGCGGCGTCATGGCGCAATCCCATCGGCACGGTGCCGGCATGACCGGCCTGTCCGGTGACCGTCACCACGAACCGGCAACCTCCGGCGATCGCCGTGACGATACCGAGCGGCAGGCCTTCCTGAAGCAGCACCGGCCCCTGCTCGATGTGGACCTCAAGATAGCCCGCCAGATCCTCGCGCCGGCGCGCCAGCGAGGAAATTGCGTCCGGGTCGAAGCCGGACGTCGCGATGGCTTCGGCGAGCGAGACGCCGGCCTCATCGCGCCGCGCGAGGAGTGAGCGGTCGAACGAGCCCGCGACCGCAGTGCTGCCGATGTAGGACGCGGAGTAGCGAAGCCCCTCCTCTTCCGAGAACGCAATCAGCTCGATCGCAAATGGAAGCCGCCGGCCGGTGCGGTTGAGATGCTCAATCACCACGAGCCCGGTCAAAATTCCCAGGCGGCCGTCGTATTTGCCGGCGTCGACCACCGTGTCGTAGTGCGAACCCACCAGCAGGGTCCTGGCGGCCGGCCCGGCGGCCGCCGCATAGCGGCCGACCACATTGGCGACGCCATCGATCTCAACCGCCATGCCGGCATGCCGCATCCATTGCGCGAGCGCGTTCGCGGTCGCGCGGTGCGCCGGCGTCAGATAAGTGCAGGCGAGCGCGCCGGTGAGCTCGGAGTGGACCGCAAGCCGGTCGGCCAATTCGAGGATGCGGGGACCGAACGTTAGTTCGCCTGCCGACACGTCCCTACTCCCCGGCAGGGCGCGCGCCCCGCGTGCTTGAACAGCCCGGTACCGGTCTGCCATGTTGGCGCAGGCGTGGCCGGCCGCCGCGCAGGAGGATCAACGTGGACGTCGTGCTCACCGAATGGCTGAGCGTCATGCTTCGCTGGCTCCACGTGATTGCCGGCATCGCCTGGATCGGCAGCTCGTTCTATTTCATCCATCTCGACCTGAGCCTGAAGTCGAACCTGGCCCTGCCCGAAGGGGTCAAGGGCGAGGCCTGGCAGGTCCACGGCGGCGGCTTCTACCACATGGTGAAGTATCTGGTCGCCCCCGCCCGCATGCCCGACAAGCTGACCTGGTTCAAGTGGGAAGCCTACACCACCTGGCTCTCCGGCTTCGCGCTGCTGGTGCTGGTCTATTATTTCGGCGCCGATCTCTACCTGATCGACAAGAACGTGATGGACCTGACCGCCCCGACGGCGGCGCTGATTGCCTTTGTGAGCCTCGCGGTGTCCTGGCTGGCCTATGAGGCGCTGTGCCGCTCTCCGCTCGGCAAGCATGAAGGCGGGCTCGCGCTCGTCGGCTACGTGTTCCTGGTGGCGCTGACCTACGCATTCACCAAAGTATTCTCCGGTCGCGGCGCGTTCACCCAGATCGGCGCCCTGATCGGCACCATCATGGTTGCCAACGTATTCGCCATCATCATTCCGAACCAGAAGAAGGTCGTTGCCGATCTGATCGCCGGACGCACGCCCGACCCGGCGCTCGGCGATCAGGGCAAGCAGCGCTCGGTGCACAACAATTATCTCACGCTGCCGGTCGTATTTTTGATGATCAGCAACCACTATCCGCTGCTGTACGCGACCCGCTACAACTGGGTGATCGTCGCAATCGTGTTGGCAATCGGGCCCGCCATCCGGCACTACTACAACATGCGCCATGAGGGCAAAAAGGAGCCGCTGTGGCCATGGGCGGTCGCCGCACTCGGGCTGCTCGCGATCGCATGGCTCGCGCTTAACGGTGACCCTTGGATCAAGACCAGCACCCTCGCGCCGTCACCGTCGTTCAAGACCGCGGAAGAGATCGTCCTGTCCCGCTGCAGCATGTGCCATTCCGACGAGCCGGTGTGGGCCGGCATCACCGCGCCCCCGCACGACGTGCGGCTCGACAATGCCGATGAGATCACGCGGCACGGGCGGCTGATCGAGATCTGGGCCGTGCGCTCGCGCGCCATGCCGCCGGGCAACGTCACCGAAATGACCGATCAGGAGCGCGCGACGCTCGCGGCGTGGCGCGCGGAGGTAGCGCCGCCGCTGCTGCGATGCCCGTCGTTTTTGTGCCTGGACGGGGGGCCATGACCGAGACCTATCCGCGCGATCTGATCGGTTACGGCCGTATTCCGCCCGATGCGCGCTGGCCGGGCCGGGCGCGCGTCGCAGTACAGTTTGTGCTCAACTACGAGGAAGGCGGCGAGCGCTCGATTCTGCATGGCGACAAGGAATCGGAAGCGTTTCTCTCCGACGTGCTCGGCGCGGTGCCGTGGCCCGGACAGCGCCACATGAACGTTGAGTCGATGTATGAGTACGGCTCGCGCGCCGGATTCTGGCGGCTTTGGCGGCTGTTCGGGGCGCGCAATCTCCCGCTCACGGTGTTTGGCGTCGCGCGTGCGCTTGCGCGCAATCCGGACGCGGTCGCGGCCATGCGGGAGGCCGGCTGGGAGATTGCGAGCCACGGTCTCAAATGGGTCGACTACAAGGACACACCGGAAGCCGAGGAGCGCGCCGATCTCATCGAAGCCATACGCATTCACACCGGGGCCACCGGCACGCGGCCGCTCGGCTGGTACACTGGACGTACCTCGGTCAACTCGCTCAAGCTCGTGCTGGAAGACGGCGGCTTCACCTATTCGTCGGATTCCTACGCCGACGACCTTCCCTATTGGGTCAAAGGTCCCAAGGGCCCGCATGTGATCGTGCCCTATACGCTCGACGCCAACGACATGCGCTTTGTCAACGCCCAGGGATTTGCCGGCAGCGACGAGTTCTTCGGCTACCTGCGCGACGCCTTCGATATGCTTTACGCCGAGGGGCAGGACGCTCCCAAGATGATGTCGATCGGCCTGCACTGCCGGCTGACCGGCCGCCCGGGACGGGCCGCCGGTCTCGCGCGCTTTCTCGATCACATCGCCAAGCACGACCGGGTGTGGGTCGCAACCCGCCTCGACATCGCGCGGCATTGGATCAACGAGCATCGCGGGCTCGCCGATAAGGCCCGGCCGGTGACGTGATGCGCGAGACTTCGCTCGAGCAACTCAATTCCGCAACCCGCGCCGAATTCGTCGCGGCGCTCGCCGATATCTTCGAGCATTCGCCGTGGGTACCGGAAGCTGCCGCGGCCGAGCGACCGTTCGCTACGCTGGCGCAGCTTTACGAGCGCCTTAAGACGGCGCTGCTCAGAGCAGGCGAAGATCGCCAGCTCGCCGTCATCACGGCGCATCCGGATCTTGCGGGCAAAGCCGCACGCGCCGGTACACTCACGGCGGCGTCCACCGCCGAGCAGGCGAGCGTGGGCCTCGATCAGCTATCGGAACCCGAGTACGCAGCCTTCCATCGCTTCAACGAAGCCTACAAGGCGCGGTTCGGTTTCCCGTTCATCATCTGCGTTCGACGGCACACCAAGGACTCGATCCTGCAGGCGTTGGAACGGCGCACGAAGTCTGACGCCGCGACCGAGCGGGCCGCCGCGCTCACAGAAATTCTCCGCATCGTTGCGCTGCGGCTCGATCAGCGCGTGCGCGCGCCGGATCGGCTTGCCGTGCAGGGGCGGCTTTCGACCCACGTGCTCGACAATTTGAGCGGCCGCCCCGGCGAGGGTATCGCCCTCGAACTGTTCGAGCTGTCGCGAGCCGGCGAACAGCGCTCGATCGCGCGCGCGGTGACAAATGACGATGGCCGCACCGATGCGCCGCTGATCGCCGGACGGCCGATCCCGACCGGCGCCTACGAACTGCGTTTCGCGATCGGCGACTATTACGCGCGCACCAAGGCAGCGCTCGCCGACCCGCCCTTCCTCGACGTCGTGCCGATCCGCTTTTCGGTCGCCGAGCCCGAAGGGCACTACCACGTGCCGTTGCTGTGCACGCCCTGGAGTTACACGACCTATCGGGGCAGCTGATCCTAAACTCGGCCTCGTCCTGAGGAGCGCCCGCAGGGCGCGTCTCGAAGGACGGCCACGGGCGAGGGCGTTCGCCTTGGCCATCCTTCGAGACGCCCTCGCTTCGCTCGGGCTCCTCAGGATAAGGCCGAAGATTGTGGTCGGCCTGGCGGGGTTGATTGCGTTGCAACATCCGGCACCACGCGCCTTGCGCAATTCGCCATTTCCGGTGACGATGCGCACCTCACAGGGGGCGCGGCCATGGATCTGTCGAACGAAAATCTTCTTGTTATCCTGATCGTCGGTCTCGTGGCCGGTTGGCTCGCCGGCAAGCTTGTGCGCGGCGCCGGCTACGGGTTAATCGGCGACATTATCATCGGCATCATCGGAGCATTTATCGCGAGCTGGCTGTTCCCACGCCTTGGGATCCAGCTCGGCACCGGCTGGTTGCGCGCTATCATCAACTCGACGATCGGCGCCGTGCTGTTGCTGGTGATCGTCCGGCTGGTGCGCGGCGGCGGGCGCTGGTAGCCGGCGGCGTACCCACGGCGCCGGCGCGGTATCCCGATCGAACCATTAAACCTGCGGTAAGGTTGTCGCGCAAAAGCGCGCGGCTTTCAGGATCGATTCACGCCACGCGATCATCCTAGGCGGCGGTGGGACGCGTTGCCTCCACCAAACGCGGCCGTCAGGAGGTCGGACTATGCGATCGGTCAATCTGCGTTCAGGCGTGTGGGAGCAGCCGGAGGACCGTGACCATCCGGCCGTGCTGATGATCATCGCGTTGTTCTGCGCCGCGATGTTCAGCCTGGTCTGCATCTACGGATAATTTCAATCCGCCGGCCTGAAACTCGACAGGGTGCGGCCGACGGCCGCGTGCCAGCCAGCCAGCCGGCGCTTGCGGTCGGCCTCGGGAAGCGTTGGTAGAAAGCGGCGCTCCAATTTCCACGCTTGCTCAAAGCCGCCCCGGTCCGGCCACGCACCGGCCTGCGCGCCCGCAAGCCACGCCGCTCCCAGCGCGGTCGTCTCCAGCGCCTTGGGCCGATCGACCGGCGCGCCGGCGAGATCGGACAGGCGCTGCATGGTCCAATCCGATGCCGCCATACCGCCGTCCACGCGCAGCACCGTGTCCCCTCCACCCGACCAGTCGTCGCGCATGGCTCCAAGCAGATCGCTGGTCTGAAAGCAAACCGCCTCAAGCGCGGCGCGGGTGAATTCGGCACGCCCGCTGTTGCGGGTAAGGCCGAAGATGGCGCCGCGCGCCCGCGCGTCCCACCACGGCGCGCCGAGCCCGGTGAACGCCGGCACGAGGTAGATCTCCTGGGCGGGATCGGCCGCGCGAGCCAGCGCGTCAGCTTCGTCGGCGCGTGCAATGATATGGAGTGCGTCACGCAGCCACTGGATCGCCGCGCCCGCGATGAAAATCGATCCTTCGAGCGCGTAAGTGACGCGCCCCGACAAGCGATACGCAACCGTCGTCAACAGCCGGTTCGCGGACGCAACGCGCGCGCCGCCGGTATTGAGCAGCGCGAAGCAACCGGTACCGTAGGTCGACTTCACCATTCCGGGGTGGAAGCAGGCCTGACCAACAACGGCCGCCTGTTGGTCGCCGGCAACGCCACGGATCGGGATGGCGGCACCAAACAGCGACGCCTCGGTGGTCCCGAAATCGGCCGCGCAGTCGCGCACCTCGGGCAGCAGCGCCCGAGGAACGTTGAACAGCTTCAAAAGATCCTCGTCCCAAACCTGCGCACGGATGTCGAACAGCTGCGTGCGCGACGCGTTGGTGGCATCCGTGGCGTGAACCCGGCCGCCGGTCAGGCGCCACAGCAGGAACGTATCGATGGTGCCGAGGGCGAGCTTACCGGCCTCCGCGCGTGCGCGTGCGCCGTGCACGTGATCGAGCAGCCAAGCCACCTTGGTGGCCGAGAAGTAGGGATCGATCAGGAGTCCGCTGCGCTCGCTGATCAGCGGCTCCACGCCATCGGCCAGCAGCTGGTTGCAAGCGTCTGCGGTGCGCCGGTCCTGCCACACGATCGCCCGGTGGATCGGCTGCCCGGTCGTGCGGTCCCAGATCGCGACGGTTTCGCGCTGGTTGGTTATTCCGATCGCGGCGACGTCGCCCGCCGACAACCCGGCGCGCGCGAGCGCGTCCCTTACGACTGCGACGGTAGCGTTCCAGATCTCCTCGAGATCATGCTCGACGAGACCGGGAGCCGGAAAGTGCTGAGCGAGCTCCTGCTGGGCCGATCCGCGCACCTCGAACGCACCGTCGAACACGATCGCACGCGTGGACGTCGTCCCCTGATCGATCGCGAGCACATGTCCGGGCACGGGCCTTCACCTTGACGTCGCCATTCCCCAAATTCAGTCGGGCATCCGCAAAACAGGTTTGATCGTTGTTCCATTGGACGAATCCTGCGCCGCGCGATTGATGGCCGCGAGCGGGTAGAACGTAATCATGCGCTCAATCGGCATGCGACCCTGCTGCAGGAAGTCGACGAGCGTCGGAATGAACGTCTGCGGATGGCTCTCGCCCTGGATAACGCCACGCACCACCCGACCGAATTGCAGAAACGGCATGTCGAACGAAGCCTCGGTTCCGGTCGGCGCGCTGCCGAGCAGCACACAGGTGCCCCCGGGCATCAACACGTCGATTGCCTCGCGCAGGACCAAAGACTGAGCCGAGGTTTCGAGCGAGAAGCGCACGCCCTCGCCGGTGATGCGGCGGATTTCCTGTACAACGTCGGCGCGGGCGGCGCGATCCAGCACGTGGGTTGCACCGAGCTCGCGCGCCAGGGTCAGCCGATGCGCATGTATGTCGATTGCGATGATCGGATCGCATCCTGCGATCTTCGCCGCCATCAGCCCCGACAAGCCGACGGCGCCGACGCCGAACACGGCGAACGCATCGCCTTGCCGCGGCTGCATGGTGTTGAGCACCGCGCCGGCACCGGTTTGTCCACTGCACGCCAATGGCCCCAGCAGATCGAGCGGCGCATCCTTATCGACCTTCACGGCAAAGCGCTCGTTGGCGATGGCGTGGGTCGCGAACGACGACTGCTGGAAGAAGGCGCCATACACCGGCTCGCCGTTCTGGCTCATCAGCGTCGACCCGTCCGGACGCGTGCCGCGCATTTTGAGGTCGAAGTTCTTCTGACAGTGCCATTCCATCGCTCGCCGGCAATTGGGACAGGTACCGCACCAGGGGAATGACATCACGACGTGATCGCCAGGCGCGAACTTGGTCACGCGGTCGCCGACGGCGAGCACGATGCCGGCGCCTTCGTGGCCGAACACGGCCGGCAACGGAGTATTGTAGTAGCCGTCGCGCCCGTGCTGGTCCGTCTGGCACATCCCGCTCGCGACCACCTTGACCAACAACTCGTCGGGGCGAGGATCGGCGAGCTCAACGGGCTCGATCGTGAACGGCCCGAATTTCTCGCGCGCCACCGCAGCGGTGATCCGCATCAGCTTGGTTCCTCAAACGGAAGCGCTGCGCCGTATCCGCTCACTTGGCGAACGGTTGCATGAGCTCTCCGTCCCGATATTCGGCGGGGTACACGATCACTTCCTTGTGGCCCGTCATGTATTGCTCGAGTCCGGGCCCTTGGATGCCTTGAAATTGAATCATCAGGGTACGCGCGTTCGCCCATTCGCCCAGGCTGTTGAACTTGATCTCGCCCACAATCGTGCTGAATGAATTACCGTGGATAAAGGCCGCCAGCTTATCGTCGTCGAGGCTTCCGGTTGCCGTGATGGCTTGTTGCAGCACCTGCATGGCCGCATAGGCGAACGGCGGTTGATAGAATCCGAGTGGATCAACGCCGGCATCCTTGGCCTGCCCCTGGTATTTCTTCAGAAACTCCTCAATGCCGGGGAAATTCATTTTCGGGCTGGGAACAAAGAAATGATAGTTCACGACCCGATTGAGCTTCTCCGATAGCTGCGTGATCAGCGACGCGTATTGCATCCCGACCATTGCGCCGCCGAACAGTTGCGCCTTCAGCCCGATCTCACTCGCTGCCCGCACCATTCCGACCGAGTCGGGCGGATAGGATGCAAGCAGGACGACGTCCGGGTTAGTCGCCTGGACGGCCCGCACGATCGGCGTGAAATCGACCGTCGAAGGCGGATAACTCCTGTCGTAGACGACCTGCAGCCCCGATTGCTTGGCATTCTCGCGCGCACCGATCAGCACGTTATTGGCGAACTCGGCGTCGGCGCCGACCAGAGCGACGGTCTTCGGCGCCGGATTGAGCGTTTTGGCGACGGCAAAAAATGCGTTTGACAACACGCCCTTGGGATCGGGCCCAAACGGCGCGCTTTGAAAATATCTCGGGTATTTGAACTCCGCGTTCGAGCCAAGCGCAAGCAGCACCATGACGAGCTTCTTACGCTCCATGATCATGGGCATCGCGGCCACGATGAGATTGGTTGCCGCCCCCATCAGAACATCGACTTTGTCGACATCCATTAGCTTGGCGTAGATGCCGGGAACCGTGGCGGCGTTGGTCTGATCATCGTAGTAGACGAGTTTGACCGGACGGCCGAGCAGGCCGCCTTTGGCATTGATCTCCTCGACCCAGATTTGCTTGGACAAAAGGTGAGCCTTGCCGGACGACGCGAGCCCGCCGGTGAGCGATACGCTGAAACCGATCTTGATCGGCTCCTGTGCGCACGCGCGCGCAACGCCCCATGTAAGCGCCAGCGCCACCAGTAACGACGCCCGCAGCCATGCGGCCTTTTGGGTGATTGCAAGTGCGCGCATCAGGCCCTCCCGTCCGGATATTTTATCGGTCTGTTTTTGCCCGGGTCTCCGCCGTCCCCCGGAGATCGACAGCTTGCAGGAATCGCCAGCGCCTTACAAGTTGCCAGCCCTGCACGGACCGATGCGAGCCTACTCAGCCAGAATGTCTTCGATCCGCTTACGGATCGCACTTTGTTGGTCGGCGCCGGCGTCCGGCGCAAGTCGCACGTCGTAGGCGACGCGCGCGGGGCGCCGGAGGACTACGATGCGGTCGCCGACCTGCAGCGCCTCGTTGATGGAATGCGTGATGAACACGCCGGTCTTGCGGTTCTGGCGCACCAGCGCGACGAACTCCTCGCGAAGGCGTTGTGCTGTGATCTCGTCGAGCGCCGAGAACGGCTCATCGCACAACAAGATATGCGCGTCGGTCGCGAATGCGCGCGCGATCGACACGCGTTGTCGCATGCCGCCCGAGAGCGCGTGCGGATAATCACCCTCGTGGCCGGAAAGTCCCAGCCGGCTCAGCCACAGCTGCGCGATCTTGCGGCGTTCCTCGCGCGGCACGTCAAGCATGTCGAGCCCGAGTTCGACATTCCCGATCGCGGTCCGCCACGGCAGCAGGCGATCGCTTTGGAATACGATCGCGATCTTGCCGCGCAGAGCGTCAAACGAGCGGAATGGGTCGAAGCCCTGCACCAGCACGCTTCCCTCGGTCGGCGCACCAAGCCCGGCGATCATATTGAAAATGGTGGACTTGCCGCAGCCGGTCTTGCCCAGGATCGCCACCAGTTCGCCCGGTTCGATCGCGAGGCTGAGGTCGTCGACCGCGCGGAAGGCCTCGGCGCTGTCCGCGCGGCCGAAGGCCTTCGACACACGGTCGAGCACAATTTCCGGCGCGCCCGTCTGTCCGCTCACATGGATCGCTCCGAAAAGGCGCGATAGCGAAAAACGCGGCCCTCGATCAGCGCAATTATCTGCTGGGACACCAGCACGAAGAATACCAGTTGCAGCGTCCAGGCGAGCGCGCCCGCCATGTCGAACTGCTGCTGCTGCATCAACAGCTCGTAGCCGACGCCGCCGGTGGCGCCCACCAGTTCGGCCACGACGACGACCCGCGACGCGTTGCCGAGATTGACCTTCCAGGCCGTCATGATGTCCGGGAGGATCGCCGGCAGCACCATGGCGCGGAACATCTTGGCGCGCGTCGGGCGGAACGAGAGCACCATCTCGAACAAGTCCTTCGACATGCCCCGCAATGCGTCGAGCACCTGGAACGTGAACGCGGGCAGCGACGTCACCACCATGATGAAGAAGATGCGGAACTCGATGCCATGGAACCAGATGATCGCGAACACCACCCACGACAGCGCCGGCACGCCTTGGAAGAACGTGAGGATCGGCGCGAAGAAACGGTCGACCGCGCGCGAGCGCATCATCAGGATCGCAAGCGCGGCGCCGATCAGGAACGCGCCGGCGAGCCCTGCTAGAATCCGGCCGACGGTCGCCAGCACCTGCGCGAATTGCGGCCAGTCGGTGAAAATCTCGAGCGTGCGCCAGAGTACGTCGAGGAGCGGCGGGAACAGATACTTCGGGAAGTAGACGGACGCGATCTGCCACAGCACCGCCAGCGCCACAAAAGGTGCAATGACTTCGGCCAAGTGCCGCAGGCGGGGCGCGATGGCGAAGGCGGACGGACGGGGACCGACGGTCGTCATGCGCGGTGAGCCGAGACCGCGGCTGGCCGTCGGCGGAACACGCTCAATCGAGTTCGACCCGATAGTATTTGGCGAACCGCATCAGCGGTTCATCCGACATCGCAAACAGAAGTGCATCGGACGCCGCAACATGCGCGAACCGCGTCCAGGTCGGTATTGCAAGCGTGTCACCCTTCCGCCAGGCCATCGCCGTGCCGTCGACAACGGTCTCACCGGCCCCTTCGACCACGACAAAGACGTGGTTTGCGGTCGAGCGCCGGCGGCGGGTCTTCTGCCCGGCGGCGAGCCGCTCCATGGTGAGCATCATGGTCGGCATCTGCGGCGCTTCGAGCGCAATGCGCGGTCCGTGCAGCCCTTCGGCGTCCGGCACGGCGGCGTCGAGCCGCTTTGCCATGGCGTCGCGGCTGAACCGGTAGGGCGACGCCGCGGCAACGCGGGCGACCTCTTGATATTTGTCCGGATGCTCCTCGTAAAACATCGGCTCGAGGGCGTGCACAGCTGGAACGTCGAGACCGTCGAACCAATAAGCCGCGCGGCCGCCGTCGTGACCGTGGCCGTGCCAGCTCCAGCCGGGCGTGAGCACCACGTCGCCGGTTTCCATTGGCGTCTTCTCGCCATCGACCACCGAGTAGGCGCCCTTGGCATCGATGATGACGCGCAACGCATGCGGGGAATGACGGTGCGTGGGCGCCTTCTCCCCCGGCAGGATCATCTGATAGGCACACGCAAACGTCGCCGTGGTCGCGAAGTTGTTGCCCGGGAACGGATTGCGCAGCACCAGGTTGCGGCGTTCGGCGAGTGTGACGTCGATAAGCCCGCCCGCGGCCTCAAGCGCATCATGAATGGCCTGATAGGACCAGTGCGCCGGGACGAACTGCGAATGCGGCTCCGGCCAGAGGATCGGTCGCTCCCGCCGCAACCAACCCGGGGTGACATCGAGACGATCTGCTTCCGCGTAGAGCGCATCGAGGCTCGCGATCGCAGTGCCGGGTCGTGTCAGGATCGCAGCGTCTGCCATGGCTTCCTCCCGATGTGTCGCTTTTGGGTGCCGCATCATACGGCATGTCGGGCGCAAGGTAACGTCCGCGTCCGCCCGCTAATTCCCCTGATACACGCTGCTCGCCGCGGGATCGGCTGGCAAGAAGCCGGTCGAGCGGCCGGCCGCATAGACGCGCTCGATGTCCGAGCGCACGTCGGCGGCCCAGCGGATGTTGAGACCAAGGCGATCGTTGGCCTTGATGAGACCGGCAATGGCCTGCTGGTCATCCGCCGATCCCTTGGGCGCAATCAGTTTCGCAGCCTCGTCGGGATGAGCGATGAGCCACGCGGCAGCCGCCTTGTAGGTCTCGAACAGTTTCGGCACCAGATCGCGATGCTGCTCGATCCAGGGCAGATGCGCCGCCACCCCGAGGTAGGGGATGGTGCGGCTGCCGGCAAATGCCTGCCAGTATTTGCCGATCTCGAGATCGAGCGTGCGCAGGCTCGGCTTCTTGGACATCAGCGTTGTGTAGGCGGGCTCCCACAGTTGAACTGCGGCCGCGCGGTCGGCGAGCGCATAGCCGACGAGGCCGGGAGTCGCCGTATTGACGACCGATACTTTCGCGAGATCGACGTCTTGCTGGCGCGCAAACCAGTCGAACATGATGTAGTTGGTGGTGCCGCGCGCGGCCGCCAAATCCTTGCCTTCGAGATCCTTCAGGCTTTTGACGTCCGGCCGCGCGGTCACGACCGCACCCCAGTAGTCGAACAGATTAAAAAGGTAGGCGACCTTGACGCCGCGCGCGTCGGCGAGCCCGACGGTCAGCACCGCCGCGCTGCCGCCGACCTGAAACTCGCCGGAATTGAACTGTGCCGCGTAAGCATCCGGCGTGCGCTCGGCGAAATCGATCGCAAGCCCGTAGGCCTCATCCAGCTTGAGTTGCTTGATCACCGGCTGCAGGAAGGCGCCAAGCGAGGGCGGACCAAACACAACGATGGAGATTTTCTCGAGCGCCTGAGCAGACGACCCCGCGCTCAGGCACGCGGCCACTGCAATTGCGCACCCTGCTACACGTACCCGATTCATAGGCCTTCCCCGCCCGCGCTGCGCGTTGCTTTGCTACTCCGGCCGGAACTTCGTCTCCGGCTTAAGCCCCTTGCGTTTTTGTCGCTCGCTGATGCGCCCGTTCTCGAGATACCGGCCTTTGACCGCGCGCTCGGCGGCCATATCCCAGGCCGGCAACCAGTCGCCGAGCGAATAGCCGAACCATGGCGACTGCGGCCGCAGCGCCGGAAGGCCAAGCTCTTCCCAGATCTTGCGGGCTCGCTCCATGTAGGCTTGCTTGGGCAACGCGAGCGGCGGCATGTCGCCCTTCATGGTGGCGTCGATCAGCATCGTGGAATCTTCATCGCCGCCGTGTTCGCGCTTGGGCCCGTGACCCTGCCCGCGATGCGGCACCAGTTGGACGTCCTCAACCGGATTGCTGCGGTACGCGATCGCCCAGAACAATGCGTCGCTGTTGTCCGGATGGATATCGTCATTGACGGCGACGCAGATCTTGCCGCAGTCGCCCTTGAAGAACGCCGCACCGTTGAGCGCGCGCCAGACCTCGGTACGGGGCATCCCTTTCTCCACCACGACCACGGTGAGCCGAAGCAGCCCGGTGAGCGGCTCGTGCAGCGATACCCGTTTGACGCCGCGAATGCCCAGCGTATCGCGCAGGTGCGCAAGAAACAGCGGCTCGTAGGCGACCCGCTTGATCACGCTCGATTCGCTTGGCGCAACTTGGCTGATGTAGGACGGGACGATCGGCTGCTCGCGGTGGGTGATCGCCGTCACCCGCATCGGCATGTTGTACTCTTCGAGCGCGACGTGGCCGTGCGACTCGCCGAACGGCGCTTCTGGCTCGACATATTCGGTGTCGATCAAGCCCTCGATCACGATCTCGGCTTCCGCGGGCACCAGCAAATCGATGGTACGCGCGCGCACCACATTGATCGGCGCTCCCGCCAACCCGCCCGCGACCGTCAGTTCATCGACGCCGATCGGCAGCTTCTGCGGCCCCATGAACGCCACGTATGGCGGACAGCCGAGCACGATCGCGCACGGCATCGTCTTGTCGCCGCGCCGCTGGTGGGCAAGGTAGTGCTGATAGCCGCCGGCGCCGCCGACCCGCGTTGCCATGCGCACCACCAGCCGGTCGGGTGATTTCAGCGCAGCCCGATAGGTGCCCATGTTCTGGGTACCGGTTGCGGGATCGCGGGTGATCACATTAGTCGCGGTCAGCGTCGGCGCGCTATCGAAGCCCGGTGTCGAGATCGGGATTGGCAACCGATCAAGGCCGTTGCCTTCGCCCTTAAGCGCGTCGCCTTCGAGCACGACGTCGTGACAGGGCGCGTCGGACACGAGCCGCGGCGCGACAGGGTTCGCGATCGCGTGGTCCCATTTTGCAGCGATATTCTCGATCGAAGCGTCCATGCCGATCGAGTAGATCGCGCGGTTGGCGGCGATCGCGCCGACCACGACCGGCATGTCGTAGGCGCGACCGCGGCCGTCACTCACTTTCGTGAACAGAAACGCCCTGCGGTCGGCCTCATCGAGACCTCCGACGAACTGCCAGCGCACCAGCGGATGCAATTCGGCGTCTTTGTCGATCGTGCGATCGATGGTGAGCAACAGGCCTTGCTCGCGCAGCACATCGAGGTGCTCGTGCAGATCGCGATAGCCGCGCGGCGGCCGCGCAACCGGGCGCGCGCGCTTGACGTTTCTGGCTTCGCTTCTAGTCACTCGCCTCGCCTCCGTGCCTCGTCCTATGTGATGAACAGCTGCTCGGCCAGCCCGCCGTTGATGGCAGCTACTTGTTCGGCCGGAAATCCCGCCGCGGCGACGACCTTCATGGGAGAGAGGTCTCCGATTGGAAACGGCGCATCGGAACCGAGCATGATCCGATCGGTACCCACGACCTCGGCCAGCAGGCGCAGCGCACGCACGTCGTGCACCAGCGTGTCGTAATAGAGCGCCGCAAGGCTCGCATCGGGATCCTTGAGCTTGTCGCGATCAACCTCGTAGTTGCGCCGCAGCCGACCCATCACATAGGGCAGTGCAGCGCCGCCGATGCCGACGATGATCTTGGCGTTGCGATAGCGCAAAATGTGCCCCGAATAGATGATGCGGCTCACTGCAATCAGCGTGTCGGTGATGCGCCCGACCGCATTGGCCATGCCGTAATCGTGCACGCGGGCGTCCCCGCTTTCGAACACCGGATGGATGAACAGTGCCGCACCGAGGTCGTCGGCGGCGCGCCAGAACGGATCGAGTGATGGATCATCGAGCACACCCCCGACACCTTTCGGCTGCGTTCCAATCATGGCGCCGCGAAAACCTGTGTCGTGCGCCGCGCGCAAAACCTGTGCCGCACGCGCGCCGTCCTGCAGCGGCACGGTCGCCAGCGGGATCAGACGATGTTCGCTGACAGCCTGCGCCTTGAGATGTTCGTTCGCCAGCCGCGACCAGCGCTCGCCTTCCGCTGCTGGAAGCTCGTAGCCGAACATGTCGAGCCAGCCCCCGACCACCTGGCGATCGATGCCCTGCGCGTCCATCCAGGCAAGCCGGCCAGCAACATCGATCAGCGGTTTTGCAACCGAACGCGTCGGCTTGCCGCCGGCGAACGAGAACCCGACGCCGGCGGCGTCCTCAACAAGCCGCAGCGACGGAAACGAGGCGGCCTCCTTGCGCACCGCCTCGATGAGGCTCGCCGGCACCAGATGCGAATGGCAATCGATGATCATGCGGTTCCAGTTCCGATCCTATCCTTGCCGGATGCCCGCGCCGCCGCAACCGCGTCGCTGAGCTCCGAGATGCGGATCGGCAGTTTGGTAAACGCCAGGCCAAGCGGGGCGACCGCGTCGTTGACCGCACTCGCGACCGCTGCCGGCGCGCCGAGGTAGCCCGATTCGCCCGACCCTTTCTGCCCGAGCACGGTGAATGGCGAGGGCGTGCAATGATGCACGATCTCGACGTCCGGCACTTCGTGGGCGGACGGAAGCACGTAGTCCATGAAGCTTTGACTGATCATCTGACCCTGATCGTCATATATGAATTCCTCCAGCAGCGCGGCCCCGATGCCGTGCGCGATGCCGCCCAAGGTCATTCCCTTGACGATCGCCGGATTGATCACAGTGCCGCAGTCGTGCCCGATCACGTAGCGGCGGAACTGCGGCTTGCCGAGCTCGGGATCGATTGCAACCAGCACGAGATGAAATTCGAACGAGTGGCACGGATACATCTGTACCCGGCCGTCCTGGGTCGGCAGCGCGGCGCCGGTCGGCACCTGCATCACGTGGGTCACCTCGAGCCCGGGCTCGAAACCCGGTGGCAACAGGTGAAAATTGCGATGTGCGATGGTGACGAGTTCGCCCCAGTCGAGCCGGCGCGTACCGTTGCGTTCCGCCACCGCGCCGGCCGCGTAGTCAATCGCCTGATCGGAACATCCAAACTGGTGTGCCGCGATCGCCATAAGCTTGCGCTTGAGCTTCTCGGCCGCGTGAAACGCCGCCCCGCCGAGCATGATCGCCATGCGGCTTCCTACCGGCGAGTTGCCAGGCAGGCTTGCGAGCGAATCCGGGCGCACGATGCGGATGCGATCCGGATCGATCTGCAGCACCTCGCCGATCACGGTTGCCGCCAGGGTCTCGTGCCCTTGCCCCGACGACGTGGTGTGGATCGTCGCGGCGACATGACCGAGCGCATCGACGTTGATGCGGCACGATTCCATCCAGGTCGTAGTAGTGTTCTGCGGGTTGAGCAGCGGCTCGAATGCCGAATTGCCGCCGCTCGGCTCCAGGCACGCGGCGATGCCGATGCCGGCGAGCCAGCCTTCCTGGCGCAACCGGTCGCGCTCATGCGCGAGCTTCGGCCATTCCACGTGCGCCAAGACCTTGTCGAGGACGGTGTGGTAATCGCCCGAGTCGTAGCGGGTCCCGCTCGGGATCAAATACGGAAACTCGTCCTTGCGAATGAAGTTGCGTCGGCGCACCTCGATGCGATCGACGCCGACCGCCGCCGCAACCCGTTCGATCGCGGTCTCAATCGCATAGTTGGTCGGCGACTGGCCAAAACCGCGCACCGCCTCCTGGGCGGCCTTGTTGGTCGTCACCGAGATCGCACGGTATTCGACGCTCTTGATCCGGTAAGGCCCGACGATCGCGCCGATCGGCTTACCGAGCTGGAACGGCGCGCGTCCCGCGTAAGCACCGGCATTGTCGAGCGCCTGCATCCTCATCGCGTTGATGATACCGTCGTCCTCGAATGCGACCGCCACGTCGAAAGTACGATCCGGACCGTGAGCGTCGCCGGCGCGCATATTTTCCAGCCGATCCTCGAGCAGGCGCACCGGGCGGGCGAGCCGGCGCGCCAGGTAACCCGCAAGCACGGTGTGCTTGATGCCGCGTTTGACCCCGTAGCTGCCGCCGACATCGACGTCGTAGTGAACGCGCACCGCATTTGCGGGCACACGCAACGCACGCGCGATCTGGTCAGCGTATTTCGGCATTTGAATCGACGCCCAGACGTCGAGCAGCTCGTTCCATGGGTCCCATGCCGCGACCACGCCAAAGGTCTCGACCGGAACCGTGGAGTTGCGCCCCCAGGTCACCCGGAACGACAACTGCCGCGGGCTCTGCGCGAAGTGCCGTTCGACCTCACCCCACACGAACGTGCGATCGAGCAAGATGTTCGATCCGTGGTCCGGATGTACCGCGGGGCTCTCGGGGCGCAGGGCCTGCTCGGGGTCAAGGACGAAAGGAAGCGGCTCGTAATCGACGGCAACGCGTTCGGCCGCGTCTTCGGCGAGCGCACGGCTTTCGGCGGCGACCGCCGCCACCCATTCGCCGTTGTAACGCACTTGGCCGACCGCCAGGGGAAACCGGCGCACGCGCGGCGTATCGAGCCCGTTCATCAATGGATCGGCGGCGGCGGCGAGTTCCGCGCCGGTGGCGACCGCGTGCACGCCCGGCATCGCCAGCGCCGAGGATGCATCGATGGACAGGATGCGCGCAGCGGCATGTTGCGAGGGCACCAGCGCGACGTGCAGCATGCCCGGAAGGTTGACGTCGGCGACAAAGTTTCCGCGCCCGGCCACGAAGCGCCGATCCTCGCGCACGCGCCGCGGCGTTGCGACAAAACGGAACGGCTGTGCGCTCATGCGCCCTCTCCCGGCGGCAGCGCGCGCGGCATATTCGATCCGGCCAGCCGCTTTGCGGCGAGCGCCACGGCTTCGACGATCTGGCCGTAGCCAGTACAGCGGCAGATGTTGGCCGATATGGCATTGACGATATCGGCGCGGGTCGGGTCCGGGATTCGCCGCAGGAGAGCCTCCGCAGTCAGGATCATTCCGGGCGTGCAGTAGCCGCATTGCAGGCCATGGGTCTCACAGAATGCATCCTGCACGATGCTGAGCTCGCCCGGCGCCGGCGCCACCGCCTCGATGGTGGTGATCGCGTAGCCGTCGGCCTGCACGGCGAACATCAGGCACGAGCGCACCGGCTCGCCATCGAGCAGCACCGTACAGGCTCCGCAAATACCGTGCTCACAGCCGGCGTGCGTGCCGGTCAGTCCGAGATGATCGCGTAAGCAATCGAGCAGGGTTGTACGCGGCTCGAGCTCGACGCTCACCGCCCTGCCGTTGACGTTGAGGTCGGCCTTCATGCGCGACCCTGCCGAACTTGTCGTGCCGCATCCCTGGCTTGCGCAATTGCACGCAGCGCCAACGCGTTAGCGGCTCGCCGGCGATAATCGGGCGAAGCATGGGTGTCGACCATGATTTCGACCGTGTCGATCGCAGCTGCAAGCGCTGCTCGAATATCGTCGTCGGTCAGTGTCGATCCGATCAGGTCTTCGACAGCGGCGTCGAGCCGAGTCGGGACGGGCGTCGCTCCCCCGATGCCGACGGCACATGCAAGGCAGCGCCCGTCGGCATCGAGCGACACCTGCGCGGCTGCGGCTGCCAGCGCGAAATCGCTTTGGCGCGTGCTGATTTCGTGGAACGCGACGCCGATGCGCTCGCCGGCCCAGACCGGAAATCGAAGTGCAGTGAGGATGGCGCCTGTCGGAATCGCGGTCATCATCGGACCAAGAAAAAAATCATGCGCCGCGATCGCGCGCGTGCCGGCGGCGTCGCGTAGCAAAATTGTGCCAGCCAGCGTCACCAGCACCAGCGGGATTTCCGCAGCCGGATCGGCGTTCGCGACCGACCCTCCGACCGTACCGCGATTGCGGATCGGCGCGTGTCCAACGAACGGAAGCGCCTTGGCCAAGAGCGGCACGCGGCGTGCGACAATGTCACTGTACTCGGCCTCGGTCTGCCGCGTGGTCGCACCGATCACGACCGCGCGATCCTCTTCGCGAATGCCGGCGAGGCCGGCAATCCGCACAATGTCGACCAGGCACGCCGGGCGCGCGAGCCGCATCGCGAGCATGGGAATCAGCGTCTGGCCGCCCGCGATGATCACGCTGTCCTCGCGGGCGAGCGCCGCACAGGCCTCGGCGATCGACTGCGGACGGACGTAATCGAACGGCACCGGCTTCATGCATGCCGCCTTGGCGCTTCGCCAGCCGCGCCCGCAACCGCCGTCAACATCGGATAAAGCCGTTGCGCGGTGCCCCCAAAGATCCAGCTCTGATCCTCATCACCGGCGAAGGAAAATGCATCCCGCGCCTTCGCCAGAATCTCCTTCAGGGTTCCGGCAGTCGCCGGAAAGTTCGAGCCGAACGCGAGCCTCGCCGCGCCAAACGCTCCCAGTAGCGTGCCGAGAAAGCTCCGCGGCGTTGCCTTGCCCCAGGTCTGGGGCGCGAAGTTCAACGGGGTAACCTTAAGAAAAACATTCGGATTGTCGGCAAAACCGAATAGGTCGGCGTCGGCGGCAAACGGGGGTCCATCGATCAGGTGGGGGCGGGCGCAGTGATCGAGAATGATTCTGACATTGGGAAACCGGTCCATCAGCGCCCGCAGCGCCGCGAAACCATCCGATGTCATCTGCATACAGACCGGAATGCCGGCCTCGCCCGCGAAGCTCCAGGCCGGAAAGGTGCGCGGATCGTCGAACCAGGTCGCCTGTCCGGGCATGGTGCTGCCGGTTGTAAAGAGACGCATTCCGCCGAAGCCGCGACCGAGCCAATGGCGCATCTTGTCGACGGCGTCGGCGGCCAGCACGTCGACGGAAAATACGCCGGTGAACCGTGCGGGGTGAGCCGCGATTGCCTCCGCCACATAGCCGTTATCGTGACCATAGGCGGTCGAAGCCTGCACGATTGCGGCCTTGTCGATGCCGGCCCGGTCCATTTCGCTGATCAGTTTTCCGAATGAAGCCGGCCGCTCTCGCGACCACGCGGATTGCACGCCGCCCAGCGGCGCTAACGGATGACGCCCCGGATCGGTGGAGATGACGTGCGGATGGATGTCAGCGATCATTGCCGTGCAAGGCCGCTCTTTTCAATCACGGCCGTCCACTTGGCAATGTCGGCTTTGGTGCGCTCATGCATCTCTTCCGGCGTCGACCCGCGCGCAACGACACCGACCTGGCGGGTCCTGGCCTGCACGTCCGGCTGCCGCAGCGCTTCATTGATCTCCCGGTTGAGCAGTTGAATGATCTCGGGGGGCGTGCCGGTCGGCGCGGAAAGTCCATTCCAACTCGTCACCTCGTAGTCCGCGAGCCCGCTTTCCATGACGGTCGGGACGTCAGGCAGCAGCGGAGCGCGGGCCGCACCGGCCGTCGCAATGACCGCGAGCTTGCGGTCAACGATTGGCCCCTGCAGGGCCGCGTAGTAGTCGAACAGGACGTCGACGTCGCCGCGCAGCACGCCCGACAGAAGTTCCGGCGTGGTGCGATAGATGACGACGCTTCCCGTAAGGCCGGTCACCATCTTGAACAACTGAACGGCGAGGTTCTGGGTGCTGCCGGGCGCGACCGTTCCAAAGTTGAAGTGCGCAGGATCGGCGCGCGCCGCGGAAACGACGTCCGTTACGGTTTTCAAGCGGGAACCTGCCCTGGTGGCGATCAGAATATCGAAGAACGTGGTGGTCGAGATCGGCGCGAAGTCGCGCAACGTGTCGTAGGGCAGCGCCTTGAACAGCGACGCACTGATCGCGTGATTGTTCCCGGTCATCGACAGCGTATAGCCGTCGGGGGGAGCCGAAAGCCCCGCCTGGGCCGCGATGATTGCACCAGCGCCGGGACGGTTCTCGACGATGAACTGCTGGCCGAGGCGCTCACTAAGCTTGTGCGCCACGATCCGCATGGTGACGTCGGCAACCCCGCCCGGTCCATACGGAACGATGATGCGCACCGGCCGGTCCGGATAGCCCGATTGTGCCCAGGCCGGGTCGCGTGTGAGCACCCCGTCCATGCCGATAGCCGGCGCGGCCAGCGCGAGAGCCGCCAACCACGCCCTGGCCTTGGGGAAATTCACCAGCTTAAGCACGCGCGTTCCGCTCCATTCCGGGGCGGATGGTAGCGCATTTCGGGGTGGCGAAGTCTCGCTAGTTGGGCCTCCCGTCTCGCTTCGCGTCACAACGAACGCGGCGCCGCGCGCAGCGCCGCGTTGAGCTGCGTGCGCTTACCAGCGCCGCCACCAGTAGTGATAGTGCCAGCGATGCCAGCGACGATAGCGCCACCAAACGGGCTGGGCGAGCTGTCCGGCCGACGCCGCTTGATCGATCGCAACGCCATTGGCCGGCATCGCGGACGCGCCGGACGCTGCAAGCCAGCCGAAGGCGAGAGCGGACAGGGCCGCGAGAATGACGGGTCTCATGTTTTGCTCCTCCAAGTCGCCCGATTCGATGCTAACTGCGCGTGATGAACCGTGCATGAACTGCCGGCGCGAGCCTCATTCACCGTGCAAGATCGGCACGCGTGTCCTGCTGCATCGCATCACCTAGCGTGGAAAATGCACGCGTGACGCGGCCCGGCTGATTGCCAACGCGACGTCCGCCCGGTAGCGTGCAAGGTGCGACGAAAGCCGCAAGCCTGATGAACCGATCGACCGCCGAACGAGAGGTCCGATCATGCGAATGTGGTACGCGCTCAGTCTTGTCATCGCGACCGCGCTAGCGCTCGCGACCGGCGTTCGCCCCGCCATCGCCGTCGTGCTCTATCCCTGGTGCGTGCAATACGGCGGCATCGCGTCGAGCACCGTGAACTGCGGGTTCACAAGCTTCGCTCAATGCCGGGCTACGGCGTCGGGCAGTGGCGCCTGGTGCATCCCGAATCCGCAATATACGCCGTATCCGCCGTCGCCCCGGTACGCACCGCCGGTGCGGCGATAATGCCAGTTGTGGCGCGGAACCGCCCGCGCCACAAGCGAGTTAAGGTCCAAGCATCTCAACACCGGAGGGGTGGCTTGCGTGGGTCTCCAACAGCCGTTCGCATAGCGGTCGTTATCTCGCTCTGGGATCTGACCGCCGGCTTGGCGCGCGCCGACGAGCCCGGACGGCAGTTATCGCAGGCGAGCGATCAACCCGCCGCTACGGAGACGCCCGCGCCTGCACCAGCGGCCCCCGCGCCGCCTCCTGCTGCCGCACCGGCACCGCCCCCTGCCGCGACACCCGCTCCAGAGGCACCGGCCGCAGCGGCCGCCGGCACGCCCGCCACGGTGCTGGACGATCAGCAAGTCGTCGGCGTTCTGGGACGCAGCGTGCGCGGCCGCGAAGGCGAAGACATGGGGCGGATCGTGGACGTCATCGTCAACCGAGCCGGCCAGGTGCGCGCCGCCATCATCGACTTCGGCGGATTTCTCGGGGTCGGCAGCCGCAAAGTCGCCGTCGATTGGAGGGCGTTGCGCTTCGAACCAACAGGAAAGCCGGACCGCATTACGCTGGATTTGACCCGCAACAGCGTCCGTCTGGCGCCCGAATACAAGGAGGGCTCGCCGGTCGTGGTGCTTGGCACGCCCGAGGCGAGCCAGCCGACGAACGGTAGCGCGTCGAAGGATGCCCCCAAGTAGAAACGAGCGCGCGTCCGCTCGTCGCCGACACGGGTTCGTCGATCTCCATGATCATGACGTGCCACGCGAGGTCGACGCTCGCATGTCGCACAAGGTGTCATTGCCAGCGGTCATCGAACGGCCGGCCGCCCCGTCGCGCGCCAGTCTGCGCGGCCTCGATTGGTTCGCGTTCTCGATCGCCAATGTGCAGACCGGGTTCGGCCCGTTTATCGCGATCTATCTCACAGCGCAGAAGTGGACCCAGGTCGACATCGGGCTGCTGCTGACCGTTGGCAGTCTGGTGTCGTTGGTCGGACAGATCCCGGGCGGCGCCCTCGTCGATGCGGCACGCTCCGAGCGGCGCGTTGCCATGGTCGCGGTCGCCGTCATCGCGTTCAGCGCGCTGGTCTTGGCGCTGTGGCCGATTCTCGCAAGCGTCCTCGTCGCGCAGATCCTGCACGCAGCGGCGAGTTGCGTGCTCGGCCCGGCGATCGGCGCCATCTCCCTCGGCCTTGTCGGCCATTACGCGATCGCGAACCGCCTCGGCCGCAACGCCTGCTTCGCGTCGATCGGAAACGGCCTGTCGGCAGCAGCGATGGGTGCGATCGGCTACTTCATTTCGAACCAGGCCGTGTTCTTCTTCACCGCGGCCTTGTGCGTGCCGACCCTGATCGCGCTGTCCTACATCAAGGACGACGAGGTCGATGCGACCCGCGCGCACGGCGGCATTCCCGATAAGAGCCACGGCGAACTGGCATCCGAATGGGCCTTCGTTCGCAGCATCGTCGGCAATCGGGCGCTGATGATCTTCGCAGCGTCCGTCGTGCTGTTCCAACTCGCCAACACCGCGATGTTGCCGCTGATCGGCAGCACGGTGACGATGCGATCAAGCCAATGGGCTACCGTCCTGGTCGCCGCGTGCATCGTGGCCCCGCAGTTGCTGGTCGCGATCGCCTCGCCATGGGTCGGCGACAAGGCCCAACGCTGGGGACGTCGGCCGCTGCTGTTGCTCGGATTTGCGGCGCTGCCGATCCGCGGCATCCTGGTGGCCTCAACCGCCGATCCCTATTTGCTGGTCGCGGTGCAAGCGCTTGACGGCATTTCCGCCGCTGTGCTCGGCGTCCTCGTCCCCCTGGTGATTGCCGATACGACCAGAGGCACCGGACATTTCAACCTGGCGCAAGGCGTCGTCGGCGCCGCGGTCGGAATCGGCGCCTCCTTCAGCACAACGCTCGCTGGATATCTGACCGACCAGCTCGGCCCCTCGGTCGCGTTTCTGGGTTTGGCGAGCGTTGGGTCGCTCGGCCTCATTCTCGTCTTCCTGCTCATGCCTGAAACGCGGCCCGAGAAGGAATAGAAGCGACCTAACTTTTCGCCAATCGCAGGCGCGGGGCGGCCTCGGCAAGCTGGCGGTAGACCGCGAGATATTCGTTGGCCATGCGCCGGGCGGTGAACCGCTCATCGAACCGCGCCCGCACGCGCTCGCGCGGCAATGTCGAGAGCTGGCCGATTGCGCCGACCGCGCTCGTTTCATCCTCCACGATAAAACCCGTCAGCCCATCCTCAACGATCTCCGGCACCGAGCCCCGGTTGAAGGCGATCACGGGCGTGCCGCAAGCCATGGCCTCGATCATCACCAGGCCGAACGGCTCCGGCCAGTCGATCGGAACCAGCAGCGCAACGGCGCCGCTCAGAAACTCCGGTTTCCGGGCATCATCGATCTCGCCAAGATACTCGACGAACGGCAGGCTCATCAGCGGGCGGATCTGTTCCTCGAAATAGTCGCGATCAACCTTGTCGATCTTGGCGGCGATCTTGATCGGCAGCCCGCACCGCTCGGCGATCCGGATCGCGCGGTCGACCGATTTCTCCGGCGATATGCGACCCAGGAATGCGAGATACTCGGGCCGCACCGGCTGCGGCGTGAGCAGGTCTGCAGGCAGGCCGTGGTAGACAGTTTTGACCCAGTGGGCCTGCGGAACCGGCCGGCGCTGGGAGTTTGAGATCGATATCACCGGCATCGACGAAAACGTCGTGAACACCGGCTGATGCTCGGGCAGGTCGAGGCGGCCATGCAGGGTCGTGATGAAGGGGGTCGACTGCCGCGAAAACAACGAAAACGGGTAATAGTCCAGGTGGAAATGGAGGACGTCGAAATGGTCGGATCGGCGCCGGACCTGCTCCAGCATCGCCATGTGCAATCCCATCGGATCCCGCACCGAACTGTCGAGGCGAAGCGCCCGCGGCCAGATCGCTTCGAGCCGGGCGGAGGTGTGGGAATCGCCGCTGGCGAACAGGGTCACGTCGTGCCCGAGGGTGACGAGTTCCTCGGTCAGCCACGAAATAACCCGCTCAGTACCACCGTACAGCTTCGGGGGTACGGCCTCGGTCAGCGGCGATATCTGCGCGATACGCATGCATACTCCTGGTGCAGGCCCCCCAGCCCGGCCGGGCTTAGGGCACGAAAAATGCTTGAGTCCGATGCAGGACGGTCCGTCACGTAACTAACGAAACGGGAACTCGTTCCTTGAAACCGATTGCGAGATCGCGCGTTGGGACTAATGGGGCGTCTCGAAATCGACGAAGCACTGATTACATCCGTTGGGCACAGCATGGGGTAGGTGTTGGGATGGAAGATGTTGGGTTGGATGATCTCTGCCGCTTCGCAACGCGTCCGCTGGCGTTTATTGCACGTTATTTGCGCAGGCGGCTAGTCGCACATACCGTTATAGTAACCGCCGTGCTGGCGGCGGTGGGCTGCTCAGTCACCACCCAGTATGGCGTCAAGACGCTGGTCGACGCGCTCGCGAACCCGGTGCATGGCGGCAGCCTTGTGTGGTTTGCCTTCATTTTGCTGGTTTCGCTGATCGCAGCCGACAACCTGTTGTGGCGGGTCGCGAGCTGGATCGCAAATGATGCGTTCGTCAAGGTGACCGGCGACCTACGTTCCGACCTGTTTCGTCACCTGACTGGGCACGCGCCGAGCTATTTCCAGGACCGGCTGCCCGGCATGCTGACGAGCCGTGTCACCGCCACGTCGAACGCTATTTTCACCATTGAGAACATGTTCGTCTGGAACGTGCTGCCGCCCTGCGTGGCGACGCTCGGCGCCATCGTCCTGCTGCTCTCGGTCAGCGTACCGATGGCGGTGACGCTGGGATTGATCGCCGGCGTGCTGGTGGCCGCCATGTTTCACTTCGCGGCGGCGGGCAAGCCCCTGCACCATGATTTTGCCGACAAGGCTTCCACCGTCGACGGCGAGATGGTCGACGTGATCGGCAATCTGCCGATGGTGCGGGCTTTTTGCGGGATCCGGCGCGAGCATTCCCGGTTCGACCAGGCGGTCGACCGCGAAATGGCGTCGCGACGGCGCAGCCTGTTTTATCTCGAGAAGCTACGGCTGACCCATGCGCTGATCACGATTACACTGACCATCTGCCTGCTGGCCTGGGCGATCGTGCTGTGGCAGCGCGGCGCGGCCTCCGCCGGCGAGGTCATTCTGGTATGCACTCTCGGAATGTCCGTCCTGCACGCCACCCGCGACCTGGCCGTGGCGCTGGTCGACGTCACCCAGCATTTCGCGCGCCTGTCGGAAGCGCTCCTGACCTTGCTACTGCCGCACGAACTGCGCGACCACCCGGAAGCGGTGCCGCTACAGCGCCGCGGCGCACGGGTCGTGTTCCGGGATGTCACCTTTGCCTATCGCGAAGGGCATACCGTATTCGAAAACTTCAGTCTCGAGCTTGAGCCAGATCAGCGCGTCGGCCTTGTCGGCCCGTCAGGCGGCGGCAAGTCCACCCTGTTTACGCTGCTGCAGCGCTTCTATGACGTGCAAGAGGGCCGCATCGTGATCGACGGCCAGGATATCTCCATGGTCACGCAGGACAGCCTGCGCGCCGCGATTTCCGTTGTGCCGCAGGACACCTCGCTGTTCCAGCGCAGCGTCATGGAGAACATCCGCTACGGCCGTCCCGACGCGACCGACGAGGAGGTGCTCCAGGCCGCGGTGGCGGCACGTTGCGAATTCATCGAAGCGCTGCCCGAAGGCTTTGCCACCAAAGTCGGCGATCGTGGGCTGCGCTTGTCGGGCGGGCAGCGGCAGCGGATTGCGATCGCGCGCGGCTTCCTGAAAAAGGCCCCGATCCTGCTGCTGGACGAGGCAACCTCCGCGCTCGACAGCGAATCCGAGGAGGCGATCCGCGAGGCCCTGGAGCGATTGATGCGCGGCCGCACCGTGCTGGCGATCGCGCATCGGCTCTCGACCTTGCGCAGCTTCGATCGCATCGTTGTCCTGCAGGCCGGCCGCATTGTTCAGGACGGCCCTCCGGACGCGCTGATTCGGCGCGAGGGCATCTACCGCGAGCTGGTGATGCGGGAAATGAGCAGGCTCGGCAAGCAGGCGGCCTGACGGCGCGGCGCTGTTCGCGCCGGCGTTTTTGATACAATCAACGGCGAGCGCGAATCAGATAACGAGCGCGGAAGGATATTTCGTTGCCCCAGGCTGCCGGGCGATCATTGACGAGAGCCATACCTCAGGCGGCGCCCGAGCCGGCCCCGTCTGAGGTTTCATTCTATATCCCGGAAGGGCACCTGCCCTCGCGGCCGCGCCATACGATCAAGCATGGCGACAGCTTTCTGGTCATGGATAGCCACGGCGACATCGGCGCCTCCACCGGCGGCGCCGATGGATTTTTTCATAACGACACCCGCTTCGTCTCGCTGCTCGAGTTGCGCTTCAACGGCGAGACTCCATTGCTCCTGGGCAGCAATGTGCGCGACGACAATTCAGCGCTTGGGGCCGATCTCACGAACCCCGACATCTATCTCGGCGGCCGGATCGTCCTGCAGAAAGACGCGGTGCACATGGTGCGCACCACCTATGTGCACCACAACACGGCCTATCAGCGCCTAGCGATCAAGAACTACAGCGATCGACCGGTCGGATTCGAGCTGTCGTTTCGCTTTGCCAGCGACTTTGCCGACATTTTCGAGGTCCGCGGATTGTCCCGGCCGCGCCGCGGCATTGCGCATCCGCCGTTGACTGGGGCGGATACGGTGCTGCTGAAATATGAAGGTCTCGACCGCGTCGTCCGCGGCACCAAGATCATGTTCGATCCGCCCCCGACCACGCTGGAGCAGGACGAGGCACACTATCAGCTGACGCTCGCGCCCAATCAGGTCACGGCGATCTTTCTGGCGATGGCGTGCGACCCGGACGACCCCCGTACACCGAACTTCTTCAAGAGCATGCTTGCGGCCCGGCGCGAGACGCGCGCCGCAACCGGGAATTCTGCGACCGTGGAGACCTCAAACGCGATCTTCAACGAGGTCCTGTGCAGGTCGATGGCCGATCTCGATATGCTGCTGACGGTGACCCCGGACGGCCGCTACCCGTTTGCTGGCATCCCTTGGTATTCGACGACATTCGGGCGCGACGGATTGATAACGGCGCAAGAGGTTCTGTGGCTCAACCCGGAGGTCGCGCGTGGCGTGCTCAAGCGGCTTGCGCGCTACCAGGCCTCAACGACCGATTGGGAGGCGGACGCGGAGCCGGGCAAGATCTTGCACGAAATGCGCGGCGGCGAGATGGCCGCGTTGCGCGAAGTTCCGTTCGGCCTCTATTACGGCAGCATTGATTCCACGCCGCTGTTTGTCATGCTGGCCGGCCTCTACGTGGAACGCACCGGGGATCTGGAAACGCTCCAGGCGCTCTGGCCCGCGATCAATGCTGCGCTGGCGTGGATCGACGGCCCCGCGGACCCGGATGGCGACGGCTTCCTGGAATACGAACGCGCAAGCGAGGACGGCCTCGTCAATCAGGGCTGGAAGGATTCCTTCGATTCCGTTTTCCATGCCGACGGCTCCACCGCGCCGCCGCCGATCGCGCTCGCAGAAGTGCAGGGCTACGTCTACGCCGCCAAACGTTTGGCCGCGCGCTGCGCCGATCTGCTCGGCGACCGGGTCAGAGCCAACGCGCTCGATGCCCAGGCGGCGAAGCTGGCCGAGCGTTTCGAAGCGGCATTCTGGTGTCCGGAGATTGACAACTACGCGTTGGCGCTCGATCGCGACAAGAAACCCTGCCGCGTCCGCGCATCGAACGCGGGGCAGCTTCTGTTCACCGGCATTATTAAGCCGGAGCGCGCCGCGATCGTTGTTGATCAGTTGCTGCGGCCGGATTTCTTTTCGGGCTGGGGCATTCGCACAATCGCGGCGGGCGAAGCCCGCTACAATCCGATGTCGTATCACAACGGTTCGATTTGGCCGCATGACAACGCGCTGATCGCGCTCGGCTTCGCGCGCTATGGCTACAAGCGGGCGGCCGGCAAGGTGCTGCAAGCCGTATTCGACGTTGCGAGCTACATGGACCTGCGCCGGCTGCCGGAGCTCTATTGCGGATTTCAGCGGCGGCGCGGTCGCGGCCCGACCCTCTATCCGGTCGCCTGTGCGCCGCAGGCTTGGGCCGCGGGGGCGCCATTCCTCCTGCTGCAGGCCACGCTCGGACTGACATTCGATCCGGTCAGGCGTGAAATCTGCCTGCACAACCCGTATCTGCCGCCGTTTTTGGACCACGTCCTGCTGCGTAATGCGCGATTGTGCGACGCGAGTGTCGACCTGATGGTTCATCGCGACGGCGACGCGGTCTCGGTCGAGGTCGTCCGCACCGAAGGCGCAATCCGGGTTTTGGTCGTTTATGACGATGCGGCCGGTGAACCGGGACGCTAGGTTTGCGACGCTACGGTCGCCGGCCAGACCGTCACCTGCCGACTAGACTGTCACCTGACTGAACTCGCGCTCCATCTCGGCAACATCGGTCCTGGTTGGAAGGCCCGCTTCGTTGCCGAGGCGCTGCACCTTGTGGGCGGCCGCCGCGCGCGCGAACTGGAAATGTTCTACCCACTTCTTCTGCGGATCGGCCAGATAGGAATACACGTAGGCGCCGTGAAACACGTCGCCGGCCCCGCTGGTATCGACGATGCGGCGCGCCGGGATCGGTAACGCCGGAAGCGTGCTTCGGCGCCCGCGCTCGTCGTACCAGCGCAAGCCGCGCTCGCCATGCGTCACACCGCCGATGCGGCAGCCGCGCTCAGCCAGATAGTCGAGCGTCTGTTCGGTCGTCATTTTCAGCTGCTGGCAGAACCGCTCCGACACAATGGCGACGTCGATGAAGCCCAGCAGCTCATGGGTATTGATGCGGATGCCGCCGCCGTCGAGCGAGGTGAGAATGCCGGCCTCGCGGCAGGCGCGCGCGTAGTGGAGGGCGGCGTCCGGCTGGTGACCATCGATGTGGAGCGCCCGACATCCGGTGAGGTCGAGGATGGAAAATGGGTGCAGATATTTGTCGTCGCGCGCACGCAGGATCGCACGCTCGCCGGCATGCGGCATCACGAACGAGAGCGATGAGCGCCGCACCTTGCGAATGTGCAGCTCGACCTCGTACTTGCGCGCCATGTCCCAGAACATCCGGCCGAGCCAGTCGTCCGCGCCGGTCGCGATCAAATCGGGCTTGATGCCGAGTTTCGCGCAGCAGAACGCGGCGGTCACCGCGTTGCCGCCGAAGGAAACTGCGTATTCCGACGCAACCCCCTTCTCGTCGCCCACCGGAACGTGTCCGGTCACGATCGTCACGTCGATATAGGTATGTCCGATGAACAGGGCATGCATCAGCAACACTCCAGCCGCTTGAAATGGCGATGTGACGCGTATTCGGGCGCTTTTCGAACCAAGATTAATCCCCGTTCAATGCCGGTTGGCCGTAGGCCCCACTGGTCACGCTCGGCGTATTATCGCAAGGTTCTGCAACCCGCCGCGGAATGGGAACCGCCCATGCCCATGTTGTGTTCCAAAAACTCATCGAATCGCAGCGCAGCACGTTGTAGTGTGTCTTGCGCACAATCGGACGGCATGGAACCATCAAATTGTGGCCGCGTTATAGGGAGTTGGCGGGCTAATTTATGTCACGCGCGGATGGGCTAGCGACATGCAGGCAAGCAGTACCGGCGTGGCAGCTCCGATGCTCATTCCAGACCTGCGCGAATGGGCGATCCTGCTCGACGTAGATGGGACGATCGTCGACCTGGCGCCGACGCCGGCGGACATTCACGTCCCTGCTTCGCTGCTCGAGACCCTGCGCCTGCTGAGCGAAAGGACTATGGGCGCCACCGCATTGGTCAGCGGTCGCACGCTTCGTGATCTTGATCAAATCTTTGCGCCATTGCGGCTCGCCGTCATTGGCGGCCATGGTGCGGAGTTGCGTCTTGCAGCGGGCGCGCCGGCGCGGCGCGAGTCCGTCGGAGGCGTCGATCCGGCGGTCAAGCGCGCACTCTCCACCATCGCTCACGAGAGCTCGGGAATACTGTTCGAGGACAAGGGATATTCACTCGCCTTGCACTATCGGCTCGTTCCCGAGCGGGGGCGGTTCCTGCGTGCCGCGGTTGCCGCGATCTGCGCCCAGGTGCCCGCGCAGGAACTCGAAATATTGGACGGCGCGTGTGTGATCGAGATCAAGCACAAAGGCTACAACAAAGGCAGCGCCGTGCTTGAACTGTTGACGCATGCACCGTTCGCCGGACGGCGTCCGGTCTTCATCGGCGACGATACCACCGACCGCACCGCGTTCGCGGTCATGCCTCAGTTCGCTGGACTTGCGATTTCGGTGCGCAGCCGTGCCCCCGGTGTCGACTTTCATTTCGAGACCCCGCATCAGGTGCGTGCCTGGCTCGAGCGCTTGGCCACTGCGAATGAAAGCGCAACGGTATGAACCAACACAGCCTCGACACTCGTGCGGTCGACGACCGTGGTCGCGACAACCAAAGCCACAGCCTCGAACGCCATGGTCTCAACTTGGCGATCGTCGGCAACGGCCGCACCGCCGCACTGGTCGACCCGGAGGCACGCATCGTCTGGTGGTGTTACCCACGCTACGACGGCGATCCCGTGTTCTGTCGCCTGCTGGCCGGCAAGGAGGAAAAGGGCTTCGCCGACGTCGTGCTCGACGACATCGTCGACTATCAATGCGAATACCTGCGAAACAGCGCAATTGTTAGCACGACCTTGACCGATCGCCGCGGCGGCGCCGTTCGGATCACCGACTTCGCGCCACGTTTCCGGCACTACGAGCGCATCTTCCGTCCACCGCAACTGATCCGCATCATCGAGCCGATCGCCGGCGTCCCGCGTGTCACCATTCGGGTGCGGCCTATGCATAATTACGGCGAGCATGCCGGACAGCACGCGGCTAGCAGCAACCACATCCGCTATCAGGGCGACGATCAGGTGATCCGTCTCACGACCGACGCGCCGCTCTCGATGATCGAGCGCGAGTCGCCCTTCATCCTGAACCGGCCGCTGCATCTCGTATTTGGCCCGGACGAGCCGTTCACCGGCAATCTGCAGACGACCTGCCGCGAATTTTGTGATCGTACGCGCGACTACTGGATGGGCTGGGTCCGAGGACTTTCGATCTCATGCGACTGGCAAGACGCCATCATCCGCGCCGCAATCACGCTCAAGCTCAGCACGTTCGAAGAAACCGGCGGTATCATCGCGGCGCTCACCACGTCGATTCCGGAGGCGCCGGGATCGGGGCGCACCTGGGACTACCGCTTCTGCTGGGTGCGGGACGCCTATTTCGTGGTGAAGGCGCTGAACCGGATCGGCGCGACCCAGACCATGGAGGAGTTCATCTCCTACACGCTCGGCATTGCCGCCAATCGCGATGACGCCTTGCGGCCGGTGTACTCGGTTGTGCCGACCGACCCAATGGACGAGCGTGTTGCGCCTCACCTCGCCGGTTACCAAGGCGACGGCCCGGTGCGAATTGGCAACGCGGCCGTCCAGCAGGTCCAGCACGACACCTATGGCAGCATAATTCTCGCGGCGCTGCCGATGTTCTTCGATCTTCGTCTTCCCAATCCGGCCGAAGCGAGCCTGTTTCACCTGCTCGAGTCGCTTGGCGTGAAAGCCGCCAAACTCGCCCTCGAACCCGATGCCGGTATTTGGGAGCATCGCCAGCGCCGACTGGTCCATACCCACTCGGCCGCCATGTGCTGGGCCGGATGCCACCGGCTCGCGGCCATCGCGCGCCATCTTGGTCTGCCCGAGCGCGCCAAGTTTTGGCATGATATTGCCGACCCGATCCGGAAGGACCTGCTTGAACGCGCCTGGAACCCCGCTCGGGGTGCATTTACGGCCGCGTTTGGTTCCGACGATCTTGACGCCAGTGTGCTTTTGTTGCCCGATCTAGGTATCATCGACGTCGACGACGACCGTTTTGTAGGCACGGTTAAGGCGATAGAGCGCGAACTTTTGCGTGAGAAGAGCGTTATGCGCTACGTGAGTTCCGATGATTTTGGGCTGCCTACGACAGCTTTCCTGACATGTCGCTTCTGGCTCGCCGATGTATGGTTGTCGCTCGGTCGCCGCGAGGAGGCACATGACTTGTTCATTGATGCGTTGAAGCTGCGCAATCGCTTCGGCCTGTTGTCCGAGGACATCGATCCGAAGACGGGCGCGCTGTGGGGCAATTTTCCGCAGACCTACTCGATGGCGGGGCTGATCCTCACTGGCATGCGGCTGTCGAGAAGCTGGGAGGACCGATATTGGGGCGATTGATTATCGTTTCCAATCGGGTGGCGCTTCCGACCCGCCAGGGTGGCACGCAGGCGGGAGGATTGGCCGTTGCCATGCGGGCCGTTTTGCGCCGGCAGTCGGGCATCTGGTTTGGCTGGAGCGGAAGCGTCGCACCGGATGCCCCCGGCCCGGCGCGCGAAGTCCATCACGGCGGCCTGAGCTACGTGGTCACGGATCTCCTGCAAGAGGACTATGAGGAATACTACAACGGTTTCGCCAACCGGGTCCTGTGGCCGATCCTGCACTATCGGCTCGACCTCGCGGAGTTCTCGCGTCGCGATCTCACCGGCTACATGCGCGTCAACGAGCATTTCGCCAGCGAACTGCACAAGTTCATCAAGCCCGACGATCTAATCTGGGTTCATGACTACCACCTGATGCCACTCGCCCGCATGCTGCGCGAGCGCGGACATCGCAATCGCATCGGCTTTTTCCTGCATGTTCCGTTTCCGCCGCCCGAGATCATGACGGCACTGCCGAACCACGAGCGCCTGATCCCGAGCCTGGGTTTCTACGATGTGGCCGGGTTTCAAACGACCAACGACGCCGGCAACTTTGCGCGCTATCTCGCGCGCGAGTGCCGGTTCAGCAAGGTCGACCCGCACACATACCAATCCGGCGAGCGGCGTGTCCGCATCGAAAGCTTCCCGATCAGCATCGAGACCGCCGAGTTCAACCGGCTGGCGCGGCGCTCCGCCCGCTCGCCGTTCGTCAAATCAGTACTCGAGAGCCTGTCCGGCCACATCATGATGATCGGCGTCGATCGACTCGATTACACCAAAGGTCTCACGCTGCGGATGGAAGCTTTCGAAAGCTTCCTCGAGACCCACCCGGATTGGAGCGGGCTCGTCACTTACCTGCAGATCACCCCGAAGAGCCGCTCGGCGATCGCCGAATACTCCGAAATGGAGCGCCAGCTCGGCGCCACCGCCGGACGTATCAACGCTACCTTCGGTGAAGCGTCCTGGACACCGATCCGCTACGTCAACCGGACCTACAGCCGCAGCGTGCTCGCCGGTCTCTATCGCGCGGCGCGCGTGGGTCTGGTGACGCCGCTGCGCGACGGCATGAATCTCGTCGCCAAGGAATACATCGCCGCGCAGGACGAGGAGGATCCGGGTGTGCTCATCCTGTCGCGCTTTGCGGGCGCGGCGGCCGAATGCAATGCCGCGCTCCTGGTCAATCCGCATGATCCGGAAGCCGTCGGCAGCGCCATCGAGCGCGCGCTCACCATGACCTATGAAGAACGCAGCCAGCGTCACGCCGCGCTGTTCAAGGTGATCTCCGAGAACGACATCAACCTCTGGGGCGAGCATTTTCTCGCAGCATTGACCGGACCGGTCGCGCCCTCGGCCGAGCGGCCCGAGCTGGTCGGACCGCGCCTGGTGGCCGGCGCGGGGGCCCGACGCGGGCTGGCGTCCGCCTGATTTAGCGCGTCCAGGTGCTCTGTTTGTCCGATTGTGCGGAATCGCGCGCCATTTCAAGGCAGGTTATCAATTCGCTGTAGACCGGTTTGACGGAGCCCGCGCTCGAGACTCCGACGCACATCGCGCGATCGGCGGCAGCGAACTGCGGCCACTCCTTCGCCAACTGGTCGCGCGCCTGTCGTTCGGCCTCCTCACAGTGCTCACTCGCGTCGGCTTGCGTCCGGTCAATCGTGCGCGCCTCCGGTATCAGAGATAGGGCCCGGCAGGCCGCCTTGATGTTGTAATTCGGTACCGTCGCGACGCTGGGCGCAGCATGCGCGGTGCCGGCCAGCGTGAGCAACGCGATCACGGCCGCGGTCGAAAACCTTAGCATGACACCTCGGCTCCTGCGGTAGAAGGGACTTGTTAAACAACGCATCAACAAGTTTGTAGGTTGCATCGCGCGCGCGAGCACCGCGCCGCCGTGGTGCCTAATTCTCATGTGGTCATGCACCGGCGACGCGCGATCGGCCTTCGATCACGAAGCGGCTGGGGTTCGCGGTTGCGTCAATCAGCACGGGGAAGACATGGCCATCAACAGCAGTGAAGCCGAGATTTTGGACGTTCCGGAAGACCAAGCCCAGGACCCGACCCAGACCCTTGGGCCGGCCGAGCAGGTCGAAGCCGCCATTCGAGATTTCGTCCGTCAGGACGTTACGCACGTACGGCGGGTGCCGGCGGCGACCGATCAACCGACCGAGGTCGTGGCAAGCGTCAATTCGCTGGTCCAGCGCGTCGCTGGCGCCTCGCTCCGCGAGATGCAAAACGTGATCTGGGAGCTGGAGAGCCTGCGCGATTTCCTGCAGAGCGAGGGCGAGCGCGTACAGCGGGAA
Organism: Xanthobacteraceae bacterium; assembly: GCA_051985675.1. Lineage (GTDB taxonomy): Bacteria > Pseudomonadota > Alphaproteobacteria > Rhizobiales > Xanthobacteraceae > JAFAXD01. The sequence goes on from JBPYFJ010000099.1 coordinate 91,519, forward strand.
ATCTCCAACTATGCGCAGCTCGCCCAGGCCGCGATGACCTCGACCCGGAGCATCGCCGACAACATGGTGCACTGGAAGAAATTCGCGGACGGCAAGCGCTCGCACTGAACCCGTGCTAAATTAACGCCCCGCTTACCAAACCGGTGAAGCACCATCGCTTCCCCGACTTGTTGCGTTGGCTGGGCTCATGGCTGAACGAATCGGCATCGGCGACCGGGATGTTTTTCTGGTCGTCGACCTTCAAAATGACTTCTGTCCAGGCGGTCAGCTGGCCGTGCCGCGCGGCGACGAGGTGGTGCCGGAGGTGAACCGCCTGGCCGCCGCGTTCAAGCATGTCATCCTGACCCAGGACTGGCACCCGCCGGGCCATCTGTCGTTTGCCTCCTCGCACGCGGGCAAAAAGCCCTACGACACGATCCAGGCCCCCTACGGCACACAGGAGCTGTGGCCGGATCATTGCATCCAGGGCACGCCTGGCGCTGAGCTGCGGCGAGATCTTAAGGCCGCCCACGCCGAGCTCGTGTTGCGCAAGGGCTATCATCGCGAGATCGACTCCTACTCTGCGTTCTATGAGAACGATCGCAAGACCCACACCGGGCTTGCCGGATATCTGCGCGAACGCGGCTTTACCCGCGTGTTCATCGCAGGTCTCGCCTTCGATTTCTGCGTGCGCTTTTCGGGTGAGGACGCCCGCCGCGAGGGCTTCGAGCCGATCGTGATCGAGGATGCCTGCCGTGGCATCGATGTGGGCGGCTCGATGGCGAAAGCGCGGCGCGTCCTGGCTGAGTTCAATGTCGCCTGCGTACCGGCGAACGCCGTCGCCAGACGTTGATCGTCCGCGAATGGCGGCCGATGCCGCACCGCGCTGACGTGTCCTGTTCCGGCGCTGGTCTTGCCCAGCGAACTGCGCTTGAATCCCGAACACCGCCACCCGCCGAACATCCGCAAACCCTGGAGCCGCGACATGGCCACGAGCTTTCGTCAGATCATCAACAAGGCCGTCAAGGACAAACGGTTTCTGGTCGTCCCGGGCGCGCACGATGCGCTCAGCGCGCGGCTCATTCAGTCGATCGGCTTCGAGACCTATTTCATCGGCGGCTTTCCGGTGACCGGCGCGCGCTACGGCGTGCCCGATATCGGCCTCAAAGGGTTCGGCGAGATCGCGGCTGCGGTGCGCGACATCATGTCGGCCTGCGATCTGCCGGTGTTCGTCGATGGCGATGACGGTTATGGCGACGTGAAAAACGTCGTGCACACCGTCCAGACCTACGAGCGCATGGGCGTCAGCGCGGTCCTGATCGAAGATCAGCAGTGGCCTAAACGCTGCGGCCACATGGTCGGCAAGAAAGTTGTCCCCACCGACGTCGCGGAGGCGAAGATCAAAGCGGCGTGCTCGGAGCGCATCAACCCCGAGACCTGGATCCTCGCCCGCACCGACGCGCGCGCCGTCTACGACCTCGAGGAGGCGCTCCGCCGCGCCGAGCGGTATGTGCGCGCCGGCGCCGACGGCATTTTCATCGAGGCACCGCGCAGCATTGACGAGCTTGAGCGCATCGGGCGTGCCTTCGATGTGCCGCAGATCTGTAATCCGCTGGTCGGCGGCCACACGCCGATCCTGGGCATGGAGGAGCTGGGTGCGCTCGGTTTCAACGCTGCGGTACTCGGCCTCGATACTTTGATGCATGCCGCAAAGGCAATCGAGGCGGTGCTGCTGGACATGAAAGCCGGGGCGTTTGCCCGCCGTAACGACGGGATGGAGTTCGAGCACTACAAGAAGGTGGTCGGCTACGACAAATGGGAAGCGATTGACTCGCGCTTTGCCGGCGCGAACTAGCTTCGGGAAAGAAGGAGAAACCCATGAACAAGAGCGGGTCGCAGAAGAGCAAGTCTCCTTCCCAGCTGATAGACGCGAGAATCAAGGAGCTCGGCGACTGGCGAGGCAAGATGCTCAGCCAGCTCCGTGCGTTAATCAAGGAAGCCGACCCCGACGTTGTCGAGGAGTGGAAGTGGAGAGGGGTTCCGGTGTGGTCGCACGACGGGTTGATCTGCACAGGCGAGACTTACAAGAGCGTCGTGAAGATGACCTTCGCCAAAGGCGCGGCGCTGAAGGATCCAGCGCGCCTCTTCAACTCCAGCCTTGAGGGAAACACACGGCGTGCCATCGACTTCCGTGAGGGCGACAAGATAAACGAAACGGCGTTGAAGACGCTCGTTCGCGCCGCCGTGACCCTGAACAAGTCGAAAGCCAAAAGCTGATCCACCGTTCACAAACAGCGCCTGGTGCCCCGCTTCCGAAAGTTCGTGATACGTCGCGACAACCACTGGCACGAACTTCGGAAGCAAAGGGGCACTAGCAATTCTATGACTCTAGTGCCGCTTTTCGATTTGAAGTTCCTTCACGTGCTTGCCGCGGCTGCTGTAGGAACTTCAAATCGGCGGCACTAGCACACGTGTCGTTGCGCTACGGCCGCTGGTTCGTCTCTGCGACGATCTCGAGCGGCACGACCTCGACCTCGCCGCCGCCAGCATGCTTCGTCTGTTCGGTATAGCGCGAGAAGAACTCCCGGCTCTGCAGCGCCTTGACGGCCGCGTCGTCGGCCACGGTCGCGAGGTGGTAATAATCGTTGCCGTCGCGATGCTTCATGCAACGGTAACTGATTCCGTTCAGCGCGGGATCCGCATTGAGAGCCGCGATGAAGCGCGCGATGTCGGCGTGCCAAGCGTCCGGCGAACGGTTCTTCAGGCGATATTTGATCAGAAACTGTTTCATGCTCCGCTCCTTTGCCGCGCTTGGCGAGGCGCTTGTCAGATTCTGGGTGGCGGCTGCTCGCCCCGAAAGATCGCCGCATTGCGCTTGGCAAACTCGGCGAAGCTCGTCGGCCGGCGTCCGAGCAAAAGCTCGGCCACCGGCGACACCTGCGACTCCTTCCCCTTACGCCGTTCGGCGAACAGCTCCGCGATCGCGTCCGCCATGTAGGCCGGCAGTCCGGCGGCAAGCTGCGCTTTCTTTGCGTCCTCGGGGGCGACGTTGATGTATTTGACGGTCCTGCCGGTAGCAGCGGAGAGCCCTTCGGCCACTTCCGTCATGGTGAGCGCCTCCGGACCGGTAAGCGGATAGACTTTTCCTTCGTGACCGGGGCGGGTCAGCACGAGTGCCGAGATTTCGGCGAGGTCGCCGACGTCGATCGAGGCAATTCTCTGGTCTTCCATCGGCAGGAACAGCGCACCCTTGGCGACGATCGACGGCACCTGGCGAAAATAGGTCGGCATGAATTCGCCGGCGCGCAGGTGCGTGAACCCCATGCCAGAGGCTTCCAGCCGCTTCTCGATCTCGCCGTGCATGCGCGCGAAGCGGAACGGCGAATCGAGCTCCGGCATGATGCCGGACAGTTTGACGACGTGCTTGACCCCGGCCTTGGCGGCCGCCGCGATGAAGCTTGATTGGACTTCGAGCATTGCCGGGTCGGCCGAGGAGTTGAGCATGGCGCGATCGATACCCGCGAGCGCTGCAGATAGCGTCTCCGGTCTCGCCATGTCGGCGACCACGATCTCGACGTTGGGCAGCGCCGCCAATGGCGCCGCTTTGGCGGCGTTGCGCACCAACGCGCGCACCGCAATGCCCTTGGCCGAAAGCGTGCGTACCAGCGCCGTGCCGTTCAGCCCGGCGGCTCCTGTCACGAGAATCATTGTTGCCACCTTTGGATCCGGGCTCGGGCCCTGCCGGCGCCGACCCGCACGGTCTGCATTTGGCGAGTGAAGGGGCGATTTAGCAAGTACGGACAAATTTGATACTGTGGCGTGCCGGCTCGCCGCATCCTATGATGGGTTGCGCAACCGACACTCTTGCGGAGCGATGCGATGGCGAACTTGAAGGTGACGCGCGGCTGCCCGGTCACCGCGTTTCAGAAGATGATTAGCGGGAAATACAAGCTCCGCATCATGTGGGACCTCAAGGACGGGCCGCGGCGCTACGGCGAGATCAGGAGCGGTCTATTGCGTGGAACAGAGGGCAGCCAGGAAATCGCGCCGCGCGTGCTCAGCCGCGAGCTCAAAGCGCTCACCGTGAGCGGGTTGATCGTTCGCAAGGATTTCGGCGTCGTTCCTCCCAAGGTCGAGTATCGCCTCACCCGCAAGGGCCAAAGTTTCATCCCAGTGATCGATTCGATTCGAAAATGGGGCGAGCGGCACCTCGGGCCATCGAATAATTCCGAGAGCGCATTAAGGATTGCGGCGGAGTAGCAGCGCGCGGAAACGGCGATCAGCCCCGAGATCAAGAGGTCTTTGCCCCGAGATAGCCAAGATCTAGAACGCATTTGCACCATGCGCCGCACATTTCGGTAACCAGTGGGGCGACCGGCATCAAACTTTGGACACGATTTCGGCCTCTTCTATCGGCGGTGGGGCATATGCCCGAGCAGCCTGTGGGGGGTCGCTCATGGCAGTCTGGCAACTCAGACTTCGACGGATTTGCTTCGTTGCGGCGGAGTTCGCGGTGGCGACGGCATTCATAATCACTTTCGCAGCGGCCGTGAAATACGGTCTCTGACGCAAGCGCGGTGTGGCCCGTCGGATGTTGGGCTTCGCGGCGAGGCCGATCGCCGCGCATCTATGATTCCGTCGCAGCGATACGCGCTGTGAGCATAGCCCGTGCATAGCGGCGCGGCTGGCCGCTGATCAATCAATCAATCATCACTGAGGTGGCTGCCCCGCCGCGTCCGCGGCGGGGAGCTCTTCAACGCGATCAATACCCGCGCAACACGCGCATCGCCTGGGTCGGCTCTTGTCGCCGATGAACGCGGAACATGGCCTTGAACAGGATGTGCAGCGGAAGCAACGCCGCCGCCGACAGCCAAATCGCAGCCAGAAGCCAAAGAAACGTCATGTCAGTCTCCCCACCGATAGTCCCCACCAAGCCCCACGCTGAGACTAGGCCTCCATTGTGTTCTCCAACGGGTATTCGGCGCATGCCCGGTAAATTCCCGTTGTATGTTGCAGAATCATCACGCCGCGCGCGTCCGCAACCAGGAGCGAACCGGTGCCGGCGAAAAGGACATGCTCAAACAAACGGATAGCGCGAGGCCGTGATTCAAAGAAAATCATCGCCCGTTAGGTTAACGCGCGCGGCGCCCAGCGTTGATCAGTCGCGCGTCGATCAGGCTCGGTTGCGCGTGAGCGCAGGCGCCGCGGAGCCCGCCTCGATATTCGCGATCCACTCCGCGACGGCGCGGCCGATCGTCTCCGGATGGTCTTCCTGTAGAAAGTGCGCGCCTGTGCCGAGGTAGACGAGGCGGCAGTTGGCGAGCGCCGCCGCAAACCGTTCGGCAAACCCCGGCGCTACCAGCGCGCCTGGTGTCGCGGCGAACAGCAATTTCGGATAGGCCGACGCGGCCAGCGCGGCGTGCGCGGCCTCGAACGTCGCGTAGACGTCGGCGGGTTCGCCCGCGATCGGAATCTCATTGGGAAACCGCAGGACCGGCCGGCGCGATTGTGGCGTCGTAAACGGCGCACGGTAGACCGCCATCTCCTCATCGCTCAGCTTGCGGATGACCGAACCGGGCAACACACGTTCGACGAACACATTGTCTTCCAGAATCAATTTTTCGCCTGTGCCGGGCGTCCGAAACTTGCGGAACAGCTCGCGCGCGGCCGGGCTTTGCAGGAACTCGTCCCAGGTCGGCACCGGCCGGATGAACTCCATGAATGCGAGCCCGCGCACGAACGCCGGCCGCCGCGCCGCCAGGTCGAACGCGAGCCCGGTGCCCCAGTCCTGTGCCACCAGATAGGCTGAGGTAAGCCCGCTGGCGGCGATAAAGGCATCCAGATAGCGGACGTGATCGTCAAACCGGTAAGCGATGTCGGGCTTTCCCGACTGACCGAAGCCAATGAGATCGGGCGCAATGCAATGCGCGACCGGCGCCACCAGCGGGATGATGTTGCGCCAGATGTAGGACGAGGTGGGGTTTCCGTGCAGGAACAGCGCCACCGGCGCGCCATCCCGGCCCGCTTCCCGATAGGCCATCGCGGAATTGAGCACGGGACGCTGCGGCAACGTGATGTCAGCACTCATTGTTGTTGCTCCCGAAAGACGGTTGCGAATGCGATGGTTTTGAAGCGCTCGAGCGGATCGGCGTTGCGCACGACCTTCATCCGCAGGATCGCGCCCTGCCACGACGACAGCAGAAAGTCGGCGAGATCTTCGGGGCCGAACGTGGTGTCGATCTCACCCGCGGCTTGCGCGTGCGCAATGCAGGCGACGAACGGAGCGCGCCATTCGACAAAGACGGCGGCCAGCCGCTCGCGCAGCAGGTCACTGTGTGGGGCCGCCTCGAGGCTGAAGTCGCCGATCAGGCAGCCGCGCTGAAACCCATCGGCCTCAAGGCGCTTCGTAATGATGTCGAGATAGCGCCGCAGGCGCTGGCGCGGCGTCAACCTCTCGTCGTCGAGCGCCTGGCTCACCAGGCCCTTGAGGTAGAGGAAATATCGGTCGAGGACCTCGCTCGCGAAGGCTTCCTTGGAGCGGAAATGGTTGGTGAAGGAACCTTGGGGCGCGGAGGCCTCGGCTACGATGTCGCGGACGCCGGCCCCGCCGTAGCCTTTCCGGAACATGACGCGCAGACCGGCGTCGAGAATGCTGTCGCGAAGGGATGCTTTTGGCATGCAAAATTAATACGTACGTACGTATTAATGTCAATTGGAGATCTCCACCCAGCCGATTAATGACCTAAGCCTAACGTGGCGGGTCCGGATGTTGCCGTAGCCAGAGCCCGAGCTTGCCGCAGAACTTTTCGTCGGGATGGCTGTCGCAGAATTCCGTGATGTCGGCTTCGATCTCGCGCGAGAGCGCATCGCGTTGCTGGGCTGGCGCGGCCGGGGCCGGCGGAAGCGCTGCGTTTGGCGCCGGTTGGGCGGTGGTTTTCGGAACAAACCGCAGCGACGGGATGTCGATGCAACCATCCGAGCGGCAGATCAGGAAGTGTGTCGCGTCGCCAGCGAACGCAGGCGTTGCGAGCAAGCAGGCGGCGGCGACAAGTGCCAGGCGGCGTTCGATCATGTCATGTCATTACTCGATCGGCGGACGCGCGGCGTTGCAGCGCAGCGGGATTGCCGGTTACAGCGCGTCGCAGTTTTGGCGCCCTTCATGACCTTACCAACAAATTGGAGCATGCGCTGATGAAAATTCGGAGACGAGCGGCGTACCGAAAGGGCCTTCGGCGCGACCATTCGGCGCTTGCTGGTCCGGGTCCGTGGCTGTGCTATAACGCCCGCTCGCCGGCAACCATTATCAACGAGCCAACATGGGATCATGGTAAAACGATCTGGCGCAGGTTTGGTCGCAGCCAACATCAGCGTTGTTCTGTCCGTGCTGGCCGTCAACGGCGCCCCGCCCGCGGCCCGCGCGCAATCCGCAGATCTCGTGCTGTGCGACCGCATCGCCGCCGATCCGGGCGATCCGGACAAGCCAGCCGACGTCAAAGGCACCGCTGAAATCGCCCAAGCCGACATCGCGACCGCGATCAAGTTCTGCAAGTCCGCGTCGGGGGCGTCGCGCCGCGCGCTTTTCGAGCTTGGCCGCGCCTACGCGGCCAACCAACAGATCTCGGAAGCGGTCGGCGCCTATCGTAAGGCCGCCGACAAGGGCAGCACGTCGGCCATGATCGAGCTCGGCGTGCTGCTGGCAACCGGGGCGCCCGGCGTCTCCAAGGACGAGACGCAGGCGCGCAAGCTGTTCGAGCGCGCCGCCCAGGCCGGCAACCCGCGCGGCGCCACCAATCTCGCGGCCCTCCCCAAGGTGGAGGGCGCCACCGCTTCGCCGGATGACCCCGTCAAGGCGAGAGCCTTGCTGGCGAAGGCGGCCGAAACGAATTCCGCCGAAGCGCAATATCAGCTCGGATTGATGACCGCGGAAGGCGTCGGCGGACCGCAGGACGACGCCGCGGCGCGCGCGTTGTTTGAAAAGGCGGCCGCGCAGGGCCATGTCGGGGCGATGGTGCAGATGGGCGCGTTTGCACAAGCCGGGCGCGGCGGACCGAAGGATGAGAACGCCGCCAAGGCGTATTACGAGAAAGCGGCCGAGCTCGGCAGCGAGGACGCCAAAGCCGCGCTCAAGAGCGCGCAGTGCCGCTTCCGGATCAAGGACAAGTACGGGAACTTCGTCGCCAATCTTTGCTTCTAGAGCATGAGATCATGCTCCAATCGGCACAGGAGTTGAACGTTGCTGGAATTCAAGAAGGCCGCGCAACCGATCGAGGCCGAGCCGACCAGAGCGACCGCGCATCTGCCAGGCCTTGAGATCGAGATCATGCACCGCCGCTCACCCGAGGGTGACGCCGAGCAGATTGTAATCAACATGCAGGCCGTGCCGTCGTTCGAGGCGTTCGGCCGCTATATCGAGGCCACCAACCCGTTCGCGTTCTGGGCCCAGGCTGCGCAGCTCGTATGGCGGCCTTGGATCGAGGCGGCGCGGACCATGAGCTTGCCGTGGGGTCAATTCCCGCAGCTGGCGCAAGACTCATCGGACGCCGGTGCCCGCGCCACGGGCAAAGATCATTCCGCCGAATAGCGGGGGCCAGAGATATATGGCGTCTGCGCGACGCGGCCTTGCACCCACGCGTTCCCGCCTAGCGGCGGCTCAAGGCCGCGCCCAGATCGCGCTGGATGTAGATTTCCAGAAAGCCCGGCAGCAATCCCTCCCTGGCCATCTGTTTGAACGGTTCGGTATAGCGCTGATCGTTCCGCTCGGTGAGGAGAACGATGCGCCAGGCGTTGAGCGGCGCATCCTCCGAACCGACGGCCGCGTGTTCGACGTGGAACAGCGGCTGGAAGCCGCTCGCGTAGATGCGCTCGCCTGTCTCGGTCGTCATCTGCGGGCGGCCGAGAAAGAAAATGCGCCGCGTGGTGCGGTTGATGAACACGTCCTCGAGCACCTGGCCACGATCCGATCTGATCCACCCGAGTTGCATGGATGAGCGGAAGAAGCGTTCGCAGCCTTGTTCGAGACCGTGGCGTCCCCAGGAATGACTGGTCGACACCACATACGAGATGTAGGTCGCCGGGTCCCACGCCTTTTTCATCTCCATGTCCCACAGCATCGTGCGGGTGAAGTGAGTCGACGGCGTCATCACATAACGCTCGCCCAGGATCTTGTTGACGTCGTGGGCCGGCAGCTCGAATTGGGTGTGCTTCGGATCGCGCCACGCCGCGTTGAATTCCTCCTCCGCGCTTGCGAACGACGGTGCGGTGTCGAGGGCATCATGCAGGGACATGCTCGGGCCTCCTTGTTTTTCGAGCTCCGACCGGCGCTGCCCGGCGGAGGTGCCGCCATGACTATCGATCGCTATATCGGCGCACGCGCCTGGCCCGATAGGGATAGGCATATGGATATGTTCCGTAGGCCGGCAACGCCCCGTACGGCGCGGTATAGACCGGCGCGCCCGTGAAGATGCTTGGTCCGATGTAAACGAAGTTTGGGGGAATCGTGTATCCGGGCACGCCCGGTCCCGTATAGAGCGGCGGCCGCCAGGGTCCGTACCAACGCGCGTGCGCCGGTTGCGTCAAGACGGCAACCGCGCCGAGCAACGCGATGACAGTGACCATGTGACGGATATTGAGCATCCATAACCCCCTTCGACCGGCGCCGCAGGATCAAGGCGCGCGATCGACCATAGCAGCCAATGACCCGCGCTCCCAGGTCAATGGGAACGTCGGCGAGTGGATGATGACCGGTGCATCCCTGAGATGCAGCGGGCCCCAAACACGATTGCTCCCGGGCGGCGCGCGTGAAGTGTTGCTCGCCGCTTCTGATGCACCCCGCATTCCACGAACTCCGCCACACTAGCGGGACGCGAAACCGACCGGTGTGAGCAGGTTCACAGGTGCCTTCGACCGTTCGTTCTAAAATTCACACTAGGTTCGTGCGGGCGTTCGTTCCTCGAAGCCCGCGAAATCTGGCAAGCGGATTGCAGGTCTGTATTGGAGGCAAGCTGTGGGCGCGTCTGATCGTCACAGGACTTAGGGACTACCACGCTTAACTCGAGCGCCGTAAACGTCCGAAGTTGTCTTCAGGTGGTGGCCCAATAATTAACTACCCTCACCTTGTATATCGTAAGATGTGCAGGTGAATTACAGAACTGGCGCCAACCGATGACGCTCAAAGCACTTAGTTGCACGTTGATCGTGCTGCTCGCTTCGGCGTCCCTGCCGCTATTGTGTAATCCCGCTGTCGCACAGCAATCCGGCAAGATCGCTCGGGTGGGGGTTTTGTCGCCCGAAGAGAATGACGCGACGCCGGCCTTCATCGCGTTCCGCAAGGGGCTTCAGGATCTTGGCTATGTTGAGGGCAAATCGATCACCCTCGATTTCCGCTTGGCCCAGGGCCACAACGAGCGCCTCGGCGAGCTTGCAAAGGAGCTGACCCAGATTCCCGTCGACGTGATCGTCGCTGGCGGGACGACCGCTGTGAGGGCCGCGGCCGGCGCCACACGTCACATTCCGATCATCCAGGGGGCTGGCGGCGACCTCGTTGCAGCCGGCCTGGCAGCGAGCTTTGCGCGGCCAGGCGGCAACATTACGGGATTCACCATTCGCACCGATGAGCCGAGCGGCAAACGGTTGGAATTGCTCAAGCGCGCAGTCCCAAGCATCACCCGCGTAGCCGTCATCCTCGACCCCACGAGCGTGGTTACCGAGCGACAGTTTCGCGCGACCGAGAGAGCCGCCGCGACGCTGGGCATCCGGCTGACGAAGCTTCCGGCTAGCACGCCGGAGGAGCTCGCCGCCCTCGATGCCCACGCTTTGGCCGATGCTGATGGTTTTGTCGTGTTGCCCAGCGCGATGTTCTGGAACCGCCGCGCGACGATCATCGCGCTCGCCGCGTCCGCCCGGAAGCCCGCGATCTACCCGGAGCGCGAATACGCCGAGGAGGGCGGACTTGCGACCTACGGCGCCAATATCCCGGATACCTTCCGCCGGGCTGCCGGGTACGTCGATCGGATTCTACGCGGTGCCAAGGCGGGCGATCTTCCGATCGAGGAGGCGTCGAAGTTCGACTTCCTTGTCAATCTTCGCACGGCGCGGGAGCTCGGGCTGTCGATGTCCCCTAACTTTCTCGTTGGGGTCGGGGAGGTGATCGAATAAAGCCGAGCGCTCCGTCCGCGGCCAGCTCGTCGAAAAGGGCCGCTCCTAGCGGGCCCAGAAACTGATATAATTGCGACCCGCAAGGCCGCCCGGCACGGGACGTGTGCGGGGTATCGTAACATCGAAGCGGTAGGTTCTTCGCGGTAAGGGCTATGCATAGTCCAGCGCGCATCCTCATCGTTGATGACAACCCGACCAATCGCGATCTTCTCACGACGCGATTGAGAACCCACGGTTATGACCTGATCGAGGCCGCCGACGGGGAAGAAGCGATCAAGGCGGTACGTGCCACGAGTCCCGATCTTGTCCTGCTCGACGTCGTCATGCCCAAGCTCGACGGAATTGAAACGACCAAGCAGATCAAGGCCGACGCCAGCCTGCCATTCATACCGATCGTTCTGGTCACGTCCAAAACCGACAGCAAGGATGTGGTCGCCGGGCTGGAGGCCGGCGCTGACGAATATCTCACCAAGCCGGTCGACCAAACCGCCCTTCTGGCACGCGTCAAGTCGATGCTCAGGGTCAAGGAGATGCACGACAAGATCGCGGCCCAGGCGGCCGACCTTGCGACCTGGAACAAGACCCTTGAGCAGCGGGTGTCCGACCAGCTAAGCCAGATCGAGCGGGTCAGTCGGCTCAAGCGGTTTTTAGCCCCGCAAATTGCTGAACTGATCATCGCGGCAGACAACGAGCATGTGCTGCGAAGCCATCGGCGCGACATCAGTGTCGTGTTCGGCGACCTGCGCGGTTTTGCGGGTTTCGCGGAATCCGCTGAACCCGAGGAGGTCATCGCGCTGCTCGACGAATACCACAGCAACCTGGGTCCGCTCGTTCACAAGTACGAAGGAACCCTTGAGCGTTTCCTGGGCGACGGCTTCCTCGTGCTGTTCAACGATCCGCTCCCATGCGAGGACCCCGCGATCCGCGCGGTCAAAATGGCGCTCGAAATGCGCGACCGATTTGTCGAACTCGCCAGCGGGTGGCTGAACCGCGGCTACGAACTCGGTTTTGCGATGGGCATTGCGCATGGGTACGCCACCCTTGGGCGCATCGGATTTGAGGGCCGGTTCGAATATTCCGCGGTCGGCAACGTCGTAAACCTCGCGGCGCGTTTGTGCGCGCACGCGGAGAAGGGTCAGATCCTCGTCGATCCCAAGGTTGGATTCCTGGTCAAGGATGCGATCCGACTTGAACCGGTCGGAGAGTTTCTGCCGAAAGGTTTTGCTCGTCCGGTCTGCGCATCCAACGCCAAAGGGCTATTTTAGCCCGAGCGCAGCCGTGGCTCGGTACCGGCCGCGGAACTCGTCGGCCGTGAGCCTTTGGCCAATATCTGCCGATGACCACGGACGCGCCGCCGGCTCGCGGCCGGCGAGGGAGCAGCACCGTCGACCGAAACCTTCATGGATAAGTCGCCCTCGGTGAAGCGCGCAAAATTCCTGGTTGGCGAGCGCAAGTTGAAGGGCGGCCTTGAACTCCGCCCTGCGCATCTGTGCTCCGATGGTCTCAACCGGAAGAAAATGTCGACCGTGTCGCCTCCGGACGGATAGAAGCGGGCGTCCCCGCTCAGTCAACAGGCGCCAAAAGCCCTTGCACCTTCGCGAGCACCGCGCGCGGACTAAATGGCTTTGTAACGTACGCATTGCAGCCTGCAGCCAAAGCCTTAGCCTCGTCGCCAGCCAATGCATAGGAAGTCACCGCAATGATCGGGATGGATTTTAGTTCCGGATTGGATCGGATGCGCCGCGTTGTCTCGTACCCGTCTATTACGGGTAGTTGGATGTCCATCAAGATCAGATCGGGGCGCCGCGCCGTGAGAGCAACGAACGCCTCCTCGCCGCTGACGGCTTCGACCAGTTCATACCCGGCGCTGACAAGTAGATCGTGCAGAATCTGACGATTATCTTCCTGGTCTTCAACGACAAGAATGCATTTTTTCATGGCTCGACAACCTGTCGTTCGACTTTCGCGTGAACGGTCGCAGATGCTATCGGGCGCGAATCCGATATCCGCAGAAGACGATGCAGCGATCCGCGCCGCCCGTTCGCCATGCGATCACGAGCCGACAACAAATGCTCGGGGTCAGCCTTTCACATTTTGACCCAAAGCAGTCTGTTATCCGGCCACGGATTTTCTCGGCATTCGCGTTTGACGACGTTTCTTACTGACCTCCCTTGCGCCGCCAGGTATCAGTTTTGGTCAGAACAACATTTCCTTTGTCGTCGAATTTGATCGTTTGTTGCATCCAATCGCCGCCTTCGGAAATCCTAGAATTGAAAATAGCAATCAATTTATTGGTCTTTTTGACTTTCGCGTTGCCAACCCGATATGCATCATCAAATGTAAATGCAACCAGAAAGTCCGGCATGCTTGGTAGCTGACGATACTTGCCATCCAAGATAATGTTGTCCGTTACCTGTACGACCCCATCAAGAAGCTCGGTTCTTGACAAGCTTGCACATTCCGTTTGGCGAATCTGAATTTCGCGCCGATCCAGAACAAAATCTCCGCTTTGATCCTGGCAAGGGGCCGCACTGGCACTTGTTGACAAAACCGATATTAAAAGACACCCGCAAAATCTCCAGGACAGGTCAATTTTCATGTTGGGTGCTCCATTAGAATCTAGGCTCCGGTGACATTCTAACAATTACGAACAATCGTGGAATGCGAATGCAGCAGCTCAAGTTACTCAATCGCCGCGTCCACCGTGACTGTCGCTGGCACGTCCAATCCGAGTTCCCTGGCAGTCCGCATGTTGATGACGCACTCGAATTTTGTTGACTGCTGAATGGGGAGGTCTGCTGGCTTCGCGCCCTTCAGAATCTTCCCAACATACACTCCGTTCTGACGAAATGAGTCCCAACGATCGTCTCCATAACTCATTAATCCTCCAACTTCGGGAAAGGCCCGCGCACCATAAATTGCTGGTATCCTATACAATGAGGCCAACCGCACCACCCGTTCACGATTATCCGCAAACAAAACGTCTGGATTAACGAGAAGCGCTTCGGCTTGCTTTTGCGACATGTTCGAAAAGGCCGCATCGATTTGGTCAACGGTCGTGGCGTAAAAATTTTCGACCTGGAGTCCATTCGATGAAGCGGCGTTCATTAGGGCCGTCACCATGATCTGCGCGGATGGATTGCGTGGATTGGTGAGCGCGGCAAAACGCGAAGCTGCCGGTAACAACAACTGCAAAAGTGAAAGGCGTTTTCCTACAAGCTCCGCCCCCAGGAACGTAATGCCAGTCACATTGCCGCCCGGCTGGTTGAGCCGCGGCACTAGCCCGATCGCAACCGGATCTCCGCCCACGCTGAAAACTATCGGAATTGAGGTGGTGGCGGTTTTGGCAGCCAACGTGGCAGCCTGGCTTCCGGGCGTGGCGATAACGGCAACGCGCTGGCGGACCAAATCAGCCGCTAATCGCGGAAGGCTCTCAATGTCATATCCCGCCCAGCGATAGACGATCTCAACGTTTTGGCCCTCCACGTAACCCATTTCTTTCAAGCCCTGGTTGAACGCCTCCAGGATATTCGCGCGCGAAGCCGGAGAACCAAAATAAAGGTATCCAATTTGCGGCAGGGTTGCCTGCTGCGCGAGCGCTAAGCGGGGCGGAGCGGTTGCCGCAGCACAGCCAAGTATCGTGAACTCGCGGCGAGATAAGACCTGGCTATTACCCATTTCCAGCAGCAACCAATAGAGACCGGACTCGAGGCAGCTTAACCGCCGCCTCGACGGTTTGCACAAAAAATCTTACCGTTTTACAGCCTCCGACAGGACCCGGCATTTGTAACATTAGCTGCATAGCCCCCGGCACGCCTCCCCACTCCAAGACGAGCAAGCTTATTGATCCAGATGACGTTGCTTTTTTTTGCGAATGTATTCTAAGATTTGGTCTATTCGTGCATTGGGAAAATCGGGCGAAGCGAGCCAATCGAAGAGAGCCTGACGTCATTAATCAGCGAAGAGAGCTGGCAAGGGAGGAGTCCAGATGACCCAGTTCGAATTTAATCATATTGTCATGCAGGTGACACAGATCTGCTCAGGCACCGAGTATCGCAAGGCTTTTCAATTGGTACGGCGACAAGGCGCGGAAGCCTTAGCCCGCGCCGACAAGTCTTCGGACGATTACGCCGCGATCAGACTTGTCGTTGGCACCTGGGATAGAATTGCGACCGTTGCAAGCGATTTCAGTGCGAAACAGCTGCAGCAATTTTATAGACATCATCCGATTGGTCTCATGTGGTCTCGTTTGGAGCCTGCTATCGACTTGATCCGCGATGACATCGACGAGGGGTTCGCCGCGGAATTCGATGATCTTCACACAAAATACGATAAATGGACCAAGACCAAAGCCGGCAGGCGTTACAGCACCGCTCAGCAACAGGCCGTCAATGCATGTTTCCTGGTTTGAGGCGATCTCTCGACGCCGTGAACCGCAACGCTAATTCCGACCCGTTACCCGCAAATAATTCCTCCTCGCTGCCGGCATTTCTTTTGCGTCCCTTTGTCGATCTCGAACCTTGCGGGCGAGGTCCGCTATGCGCGCGCGGTATTGAGCAATATTGGCTTGCTTTTGCGGATGTGAATCATCCGCGGTTTGTCCTGCAGCGGACACTGCCTTGGCCCTTCCGGGCCCAATTGCTCCGCGAGACGGGTCTCCTTGCATACCAGGCCGACGATCCACGCGAAGTAAGCCCAACCATTAGAACCCCTCGGTGGAGTTCCCTCTGCGAAGCGCTCGACCGTTGGCCGGAGCTTACAATCGACCGGCAGTGCCGACTGGTGCTCCTTCTCCATGCGCTGTGCTTTTACCCGCTTATCTCCAAGTTAATTCCGAGAAATCCCAAGCAGGACCTGGGAGCGGATCCTGACAACGCTGAACTCGCTTACCGAGGGGCTTCGGCCCGTTACATGCATGAATTTCCCAGCTATAACGCCGATTACTCCAATGCCGATCTATCCGAGTTGGAAGAAATCGCGAGCAGTGCTCCTCGCGATCATGTCGTTGCTTTCAATGGCTCATTGAAGATCCTGGTTCACAAAGCAAAGACCGAAGCGTCAACCGATGAACTCATGGAAAGTCGCGTTCGGTCGGAGAAAGTTCTCGAAGCGATCCTCCCCAAGCAAGACGACTTCACTCGCGCGCTCCTAACAAGCCGCTTTTATCGTGCTGCAGCTTTCATTCCTCAGCGGCAGGGTGATCGTGCGGAGGTCGTTCGCATGATGGATCTGGCCGAGCGTTATGCGTTGGCAATGGTTCCGGTAAACCCGGCGCAGAAGTTGTTGCAACTTGAAAATCTGTATCCGGTCATCGAAAGTCGAACAAAAGAAGCAATCTGGTTAGGCGACATGGATTTGGCGTTGGCGCGCGCAGAGCGTCTGATCGATCTCGATAGTTACGATTCCAGGGCGTGGTTGGAGCTGGGCGAGGTCAGGTTAGAGCGAAACGAAACTGCACACGCTGCCGAAGCTTATGCGGTTGCGGCTACCTTGGGCCCGCCGTCAACTGCCATTGGGCGCCACATGGCAGGTCTTTGCTTCCGGGATCTCGGCCAACCGTTGCTTGCGGCGTACTTTTTTCAAGCAGCCGTTGAGACTGACTCGCGGGCAATATCCCCCCATGATGAGATCCAGCGCTTACCGGAAATGCCTGTCCTCGCAGCGCTTAAGGAATGGAGTCTCTATTCCTTCGAACCGTGATTTCCTGATGGGGGTCACTCCGATCGGGACGGGTGATTTGATCAGGTAGTTGGAAACTGCCCACCGATGTGTGCTCCGCTTCGACGCTACAGGTCGGTGATGTCGGACAGTGCGCGGTGGAACGAGTTCAACTTCCGCGACGACGACATAGTTATCAGCGCGCCGGTCAAGTGCGGCGCGACGTGGATTCAAATGATTTGTGCGCTGTTGATCTTCCAGCGACGCACTTTGCCTTCAAAATTGGATGATATTTCACCCTGGCTTGAAATGCTCACACGGCCGCTAGATGAAGTCTTGAGCGACTTGGAGACCCAAAATCATCGACGATTTATCAAATCGCATACCCCGCTGGATGGGCTGCCTTTTCACGAGCGAGTGACTTACGTCTGCGTCGCCAGAGACCCCCGCGACGTTGCCATATCCCTTGATAATCACATGGCAAATCTAAACGTTACCGCGTTGCTCTTTGCTCTACGGACTGGAGCAGGCCTGGGTGATTTCTCCGAGCTCATTGGTCAGACGTCGCGCGCTCGGCCGAGCGATATGCGCAAGCGTTTCTTACAATGGGTAGACGAGCCCCAGTCACCCGGCTTGCGCGCAACGATCCATCACGTTCAAACATTCTGGGAAGCGCGACAGCGCCCTAACGTTATACTTCTGCACTACGCTGACTTGAAGGCTGACTTGGAAGCGCAGATGCGGGGCTTGGCGATGCGACTGGACCTGAGTGTCCGCCCCGATTTGTGGTCCGAACTTGTGAAAGCGGCCACGTTTATAGAGATGCGAAAGCGGGCTGACGAAATCGTCCCAAACGCGACCGAAGCGTTATGGCACGAGAACGCCAGATTTTTTAACAAGGGAAGCAATGGTCAGTGGAAGCGATACCTCAAAGAGGCAGACCTGCTTCACTATCGGGCCAGGATTACTGAACTGGCAGATCCCGATCTGCTGGCATGGTTGCACCCGGCGCCGGTTTGATGCGCGCCAGGAGATCTAGCCATGCCATGCATTGTTAGAGAAGCGGACTTGTGCACCGTTTGGACCGCGCCCGGGACGCCATGGCAGCAGGACGGAACGATCAGCCGGCAAGTCAGCGCCGCTTTGACTTGCGCGTGGGCTCAGCGCGGGACTTGGAGCCGCTGCTGGCCCCGGAGCCTCGCCTAGGCCGGCGTACAGCTCGCACGATCCCGCTGCTTCCGCCTCCGCAGAAGAACTGATCGGCGCCATCGGACTCGAGCCCCGACAGGCCGGTTCCAGGCGGCAGCGCGAGCTGCTCCAGCACCTCGCCGCTGTGCGGGTCGATTCGCATCAGATGGCTCTCGTCACCTTGCCAGGTGCCGTGCCAGAGCTCGCCGTCGACCCAAGTGACCCCGGTGACATAGCGCTTACACTCGATGGTGCGCAGAATCGCCCCGGTCCAGGGATCGATCTGATGGATCTTCCCGTCGCGATATTGCCCCACCCACAGCGTCCCCTCCGCCCACGCGAGCCCCGAGTCGGCGCCGCCCCCGGGCGCCGGGATCGTGCCGAGCACGCGGCCGGTCTTCGGGTCGATTTTCTGAATGCGATCTTCGGCAATCTGAAACAAGTGATCGCCGTCAAAGGCGGTCCCGGCATGCGCGGGCACATCGATCGTGCGCACGGTATTCCCGCTCGCAGGATCGAAGACGTTGAGCCTGTCCCCGGACGCGAACCAGACGTTCCGGCCATCGAAGGTGACCCCGTGGACCCGGTCGACGCCCGCGAACGGTCCATACTCGCGGAGGATTTCGGCCGCCGATCGAAGCATGCATCCAGCTCCTGGTGCGGTGGATGTGAAGAACGTCGGATCGGGACACTAATCGCTCGGTAGTGGACCGGGGAGTAACAAGATTGTCGGGAACCCCGGCACGGGCGGGGTCATCCAGCGCCGCGCTCGCCCGCGACCGAACGACTGTACTTTGCCGGCGGCCGCAAGCTCGTCGAGCGCCCGCTGTATGGTGCGCGGGCTGGCACCTAGCGCAATCGCCAGGGCCGAGCTCGACCACGACTCGCCGTCGGCGAGGAACGCAAGCACGGCGGCATTTTGCTCTTCGACCGGCGGCGCCAGCACGACGATCTCGCGCGCGCGGCGCGGCACCAGCGCGAACCCGCGCGCGGTCGCGGTCACGTCCGCCAGCGTCCGCAGCTCCGCCCGCAGCCGTCCGATTTCCACGCGCAACCGTGCGCGGTGCGATTCATCGGCTTGCTTGGCCCGGAAGGCGCACGCGAGAAGCGTGCCCCTTGGCACGTCGCCCGGCCAAGCTTCGCCCAACGCACGCGCAAGCGCGAACAACACCGGGCGCGTCGCAAGCGAAATCACTGTGCGCGGATCGCGCACGACATGGCGACAGGCGTCCACGACCAGGGCCCCCGACCCGAGCAGCGCTTCCACCTCCTCCAACACGAGGGGACGTTCCTCGCCACGCGCGATCAGGCGCGCCGCGATCGTCTTCAGCACCCGATCCGTATTCTCGACCTCCGCGATCAACGCGGGAATCCCCGCCTCGCGCGCAGCTTGCGCCGCCCGCTTGAGCGCAGCGCGTGCCGCCTTGGTTCGCAGGCGTCGAATCGCCACTCCCGCGACCACCAGCTCGTGTGCGGCCCGCGACGCGGGCGGCAGCGGCGTGGGATCGAGGTCGGCGAGCGTGCGCTCGACCTCGTCAAGGCGGCCGATCAGGAGCAGGCGACGAACCTCGAGATTGCACGCGTGCGCGGCGTTGAGGCGATCGCCATGCGCTTCCAGCGTCGCCCGCGCAGCGTCGAGTGCGGCCGCAGGCCAGCCTAGGTCGCGCGAGACGAGCGCAATCTCGGCCTCGGCGACCACGCAGCGCGCGCGGGCGACCGCCTCCTTCGGACCGAAGGCACGCGCCGCAGTTCGCAGGAGAGCCTTGGCACGGGCGAGATCGCCAAGCTGCGCCATCGCGATCCCGCGCAGCGCGAGCGCGGGCGCGTCGTCACGCAAGGCAACCCGGTTCAACGCTCCGAGTGGATCACCCCTGGCGAGTGCGCGCGCTGCGGCCGTGATCAGCGAGTCCATCGGAATCGCGCCACACTTGTCACTCCCACCGTTCGATACCCGGTCCTAGTCTATCTCGCGACCACGAGCCAGGGCACTCGGTCAGGACATGCATCGAAAGGCGATGACAATGAGCGCGTTCCATACCAGCCTCAACGTTGCGGCCGAACGTCAAGCTGCGCGCGCGCGGGCCGGACGCGGCAATGCCGCCGCCCATCGCGCGGCCGGCTGGCTATCGCTTGCAGCCGCGCCGACCTTCGCAATCATGGCGCTGCTCACCGTTCTTGGTGGCGGCGCGCAGGACATGCTGTGCTCGGGCGCGCAAGCTGCGTCACCGCTGAGCGGAATGGTCCCGATGTACCTGCTGATGAGCGCCTTCCATTCGGCGCCGTGGCTAAAGCTGATATCCGGTTCGGTTGCTCGGGCGCTCGCACATGGAGGCCCGCGATCTTAGTGTATCTCGAGGCTTCGGCGGTTAGGACCATGGTGTCGGGGCTTGCCGCTGTAATGGAGGAGACCGATGCAAGAAACCCTCGTTGTCCGCCGTGAGACGCGCGTCCCGGCGCCGCCTGCCGCGGTGTTCGCTCTCCTCACCGATGCGGAGAAAATTCTGCGCTGGATGGGAACGGAGGCTGAGGTCGAGCCGCAGCCCGGCGGGATCTATCTCGTCAACGTCACCGGGGCTCGCGTCGCCCGTGGATCCTTCCGCGAGGTGGTGCCGGTGCACCGCTTGGCCTACAGCTTCGGCTGGGACGGCAGCGAAGAGGTGCCGCCGGGGTCGAGCCTGGTCGAAATCGATCTGATCGAGCAGCCGCCGGACGGAACGCTGCTGCGCCTGACCCACACCGGCCTGCCAAATGCTGCGCAGTGCGCCGGCCACGCAGAAGGCTGGGCCCATTACGTCGACCGGCTGGCCGAGGTTGCAGCCGGGCGTGACCCGGGCCCGGACCCGTGGCACGGCCGCGATGGGCAGAAGTGACTGTCGTCCACTCTCGCTCGCCTTACTTGAAGCTTCTGCCGCGCGCAGGGCCTCGCCTCGACGATAGATCCGCCACACTTGCTGCAGATGACAGGTCCGGGACCGTGGTGGCACGATCGCCACCATGGATCTGCCCGCGCCCCTCGCCTGGCTGGTGGACGAGGCCGGCGCCTCGCCCGCCCCGGACCGCTTCCTCGCCGAACTCGGCGGCCGGCTGCTGGCCGACGGACTGCCGCTGGCGGGCGGCGCCCTCACTCTCAGCGTGCCGCATCCGATCATCGCGCGCCGCACCTGGCTGTGGCGGGCTGAGACCGGCGCGGTGATTGAGGCGCTGGGCTTCGCCGGCGCTCCGCTCGGCCAAGACGGGCGCGCCTGGCTCGCGGGCCTTGGCCCGGTGCGAGAGGACGAGGTCGGCCCGGCGCCAGACAGTCCGTTGCTGGGCTGGGCCGGCACCCGGCCGTTCGGTCTCGCCGAAGCCGACCGGCTCGCCCAGGCCGTGCGCTTCGCCGCGGCACCATTGGCCGCCATGGCCGCGCGGGCGGCGCTGACCGCGCTGCTGGAATCCTATCTTGGCCGGCGCAGTGCCGCCCGCGTGCAGGCCGGCGCGCTGCGCCGGGGCGCGGGGGAGACCATTCGTGCCGCGCTGCTTTATGCCGATCTGCGCGACTTCACTGCCATGTCCGAGGCGACCGAGCCTGCGGCGGTGATCGCCGCCCTCGACGCCTGGTTCGACCGTATCGCCGGGGCGGTCCACGCCTTCGGGGGCGAGGTGCTCAAGTTCATCGGCGACGGCATACTGGCGATCTTCCCAGTTACCACCACGCGCGCCCAAGCCTGCGAGGCGGCGCTGCGCGCGGTCGTCGCTGCCCGCGCCGGCATGGCCCATCTCGATGCGGCGCGGCTGGCACAGGGGTTGCCGCCGCTGCCGTTCGGCGCGGCGCTGCATCTGGGCGAAATCCTGTGGGGCAATATCGGCGCCGCCGACCGCTTGGACTTCACCGCCATCGGCTCCGCGGTCAACCTGGTCAGCCGGCTGGAGGGCCTGTGCCGGCCGCTCGGGCGCTCGGTCCTGATCTCGGGCGCGGTTGCCAGCGAAGTCACCGCGCCGCTGGTGCCGCTGGGGGAACACGTCCTGCGCGGCATTGCGGCGCCCTGCGCCGTCTTCACGCTGCCGGATGCGTGAGCGGCCTGCGCGGTCGGAATCCCGACACACTTGTCACTCCCACCGCTCGTGACCCGCCACCTAACTTCACTCTCGACCACACGACATGGAGAGAGACCGATGACGACGCACCCGACCGGAACACGTGAAGAATGGCTGGCGGCACGCCTCGAGCTGCTTGCGGCCGAGAAGGAACTCACGCGGCGCGGCGATGAGGTGGCGCGGCGGCGCCAGGAGCTGCCGTGGGTGCGAGTCGGCAAGGCGTATCGCTTCGAGACCGACGAGGGCGGCGCCACGCTGCCGGACCTATTCCGCGGCCGATCGCAACTCCTCGTCTATCACTTCATGTTCGGGCCCGACTACACGGCGGGATGTGCGTCGTGTTCGGCGATCGCGGACGGGTTCAACGGGGTCTTCGTGCACCTGGCGAACCACGACGTCATGCTGTGGGCAGTGTCGCGCGCGCCGCTCGCGAAGCTGCAAGCCTTCAAGCGGCGGATGGGGTGGACATTTCCCTGGGCGTCCTCGCTCGGCAGCGACTTTAATGCCGACTTCAACGTCTCGATCACCGAGGAGCAGCAGCGCAAGGGGGGCGTGGAATACAATTACCGCCGTGGCGGCCACGCGCTGGACGCGACGACCGTTCCGGAGCCCGTCGCGCAGAACGCCGCCATGGCCGGCACCGACGTGGCCACGTACGTGCGCGAGAGGCCGGGCATGAGCGCGTTCGTGCTGGAGGATGGCGTGGTCTACCACGCCTATTCCACCTACGCGCGCGGACTGGACGGCCTCTGGGGCATGTACCAGTGGCTCGACCGTGCCCCCAAGGGGCGCAACGAGAAGGGCGTCTGGTGGCGCCACCATGATGAGTACGACAAGCGCTGAGCGCGCTTACTTGCTGCAGCGCTTGGCTGCGAATTCGGCGGTCCCGGCGAACTTAGCCAGATCGGCCGCCATCTGGAGCGGCCGGCCGGGACGCGCTGGACTGTCGACAGACACCTTCATGGACAAGTCGCCCGCGCGGTGAAGCGCGCAAAAATCCTCGTTGGCGAGCGCGGCATAGAACGGATCCGCCGGGCGGGCGCCGGTGCTGTGGGCGGTCAGTGTCTTGCCGCCGGCAAGCTCCAGGGCAGCCGTGAACTCAGCCGTGCGCACTGGCACGCCCGACGGCGTCACCCGCACGAAGATGTCCACCGTCTCCCCTCCGGGCGGATAGAACAGTGTCAGCTCGGCATACACCTTGGAGACTGCGGACGGGTCCGGAGAGCCCGCGGCGGCGGCACCGACCGTCTCCACCTTCGGGCCGGCCGCCGCAGCCGCGGTTCGCAACAGCTCTTCGCCGGTCGCTACGCGTGTCACGAGCCGGGTCGTGCGCCGCTCGTCCGGCGTCATGCGATGGATGTCGTTGTGCGGCGTGCTGAGGAGCAGCGGCATGATCGCCGCCGTGTTGATGCCCATCTCGGTGAAATAGGCCCGCACCGGCGCATAATTGGGATCGCGCTCGACGGTCGTGGAGGACAGTTGCTTTTCCGCGATCAGCTTGCGCTGTTCCGCGATCCGCCAGTTCTCGAACCTCCGCTGAACCTGATAGGTCCGCAACACGCGCCGGGAGGTCAGGAACTCGACGTGCTGGTGCACGCCCACGAAGCCGTACACCGGCACGACGCGCTCTGTGCCGGCGGCGAGAACGAGGACGCACGCCGAGGCGCACTGCGCGCCGATCGGTTCCGGCCGGCCCTTGTCGCCGTCAACGAGCGCCCGCGGATCACAGCCGGTCGAGGCTTGCGAGCATTTCTTGAACAGGGTCCGCTCGACCGCCACGTCGAACCCGCGCTTGCGGATTTCGCGCCCGATGGCGAGCGCGGCCGGGACGGCCCCGCCCGGGGAGGACATGAAGATCGGCAGCTTCTTCTGCCCAAGCGCCTTGAACACGCGATTGAACTGCGCGGGGGTATCAGTGGTGATCTCGCCTTGCGCCGAAATCCACTCCGCGCAGCTCGGCTCGCAGCCCGGGCGGCTGTCGGTTGCAATGACGACTTGCATCGCGCGGGTCGGCTTTACCGGCTCGGCGCGCTTGGCGCTGGTCGGCGCGGCAACCGCCGCCCCCGCAAGCGTCAACGCCGACGCTGCCGCAATTGATCTTGCCAGCAAGATCGCCGGTCGCCGCCTCTGCGCGGTATTGGCTTTGTCGGAATGCCCCACCCGCATCCACCCCTCCCGGTTGTCCCGGCGGACCATACACCCGGGCCGCCGCGGGATGCTACTTCAGCGTTCATCACGACAGCGTATGAGCGCTGACGTGGGGCAGGTCGCCCACGGACTCAGTCGACTATCCGAATAGGTTGAAAGCATTGGCGCTCCCTAGGGGACTCGAACCCCTGTTTTCGCCGTGAGAGGGCGACGTCCTGGGCCGCTAGACGAAGGGAGCTTGGCCGACGAAATAACCTCGATCGGCGGGGTGCGCAAGCGCCGACGATCGGCGCGATCGCGCCGCGCGGCGGAACGATCGTTCCCGTCTCACGGCTCGGTCGCAAAGCGCAGGCGGCCGAGCGGTGCGAGCGTGCGCGCATCAAAGCTGCGGATTTCGGTCGCGCCGCCGATCTCGATAGTGACGATCAACGCGTCGCCCGCGGCCGAAGTGGCGACGATCTTCGCGCCCTTCGGGAGCAGCGCGATCACGTCGGTGGCCGCGGCCGTGCTGGTGCCGGCACTGCGAAACATGCGGTAGCCGACGATCCCGAGCACCACCGCGATCCCGAGCACGGTCGCAAAGCCCGAAATCAGCATCAGCCAGCGAACGCGCGCGACGATGCGCGCCTGGGCAGGCGTTAAGGGTTGCTCGTCGTCGGGATCGGCCATGGTGAGTGAAGGAGCGCCGCGGACGAGCGCACGATCCGTGATCTGCCCGGTGCGGTCAACGCCGGTCGGCGGTTGGCGTTAATGGATCACCGCGGCATTCCCTTCCGCACACCGGCTGCACGATAAAAGCCTTATTGAATCAGCATGTTGCCGATCAGCATCAATGCCCAGCCGCCGCGTCATTTGAAGGCGGGAACGACTTCGCGGCTGAACAACTTGATCGAGCTTCGCACGAGGTCCGCCGGCATCGCACCGATCTCGTGGTTGGTGCAGAAGATGTCGTAGCCGATCCGGCGCTTGCCCTCCTCGAGCTTGCGGATGACCGTGTCCGGGCTGCCGACCAGCGCGAGCCCCTGTTCGAGATTGAACTCGTAGCTGTCGCGCGCACGCCGCATGGTCTCGCCACGCGCCTTGTCGTCGGGCCGCTCGCTGTCGCGTCCCATGCCGCGCGCGTGCGTCCCCCAGCCGATGCGGGTCTTCTCGAGCGGGCCGCCACCGACCGGGACCGCGCCGCCCTCACGCGACGCCAGATATAGCCGCGCCTCTTCGTGCGCCTTGGCGTCGGTCTCGGCCACGTGCACCTGGCGCATCAGGAACACGCGCGGCATCGGCCCGGCGTGGCCGCACTCCGTCCAGATCTTGCGATAGAGGTCGAACTTACGCGCGATCACCTCATCGGTGTCGAGGTTCTGGGAGACGTGGTAGTTGTTACGCGCCGCGAATTCGATCGCCTGGTCGCTGTGCACCGCCGCCCAGATCGGCGGATGCGGCTGCTGGTAGGGCTTGGGCTGCGGCAGCGCCTCGTTGAAGCGGAAATACTTGCCCTCGAACGTGACCTCATCCCTGGTCCAGGCTTGTTTGACGATCTCCAGCACTTCGCCGGCGATCGCGGCGCGCTGGTAGTAGTCGACGTCCCAGCGAATGAACTCGTGCTCGTGCACGCCGATGCCGGTGCCGAACTCGACCCGCCCGCGCGACAGCTGATCGAGCATCCCCACTTCCTGGGCGAGCCGGATCGGATGATAGAACGGCAACTGCCACATCATCGCGCCGATGCGCAGCCGCTCCGTCGCGCGCGCCACCGCGGTGAGAAACACCGTCGGCGCGGTGATTCGGCCGACCGGCGAATTCTGGTGCTCGATCACGAAGTAGGAATGCCAACCGGCCGCATCGAGCTCGCGCGCAAGCGTGATGTGTTCGTCGTAGACGTCGGCCATGGACGTCGATGAGGACGAGTAACCGCCGACCGCATCCCACAGCGCAAAGTCGATTCGTGCCATGTCCTTCCCGGAACCTGACGCCAGCTGCGCGGGACGCGCCGGCGGATCTCAGGCGAGCATTGGCGGACGACGGCGCAAGGTCAATGCGCACGATCGCATAGTGTGCGATGGTCCAGCGCTTACCTTTGCGGGGTTGCTGGCGTGCGCTCGCTGCGGTTCAGGCCGGCGCCGATGCGTGGATGACAACGGACGCGCCTGATACGGTTCGGAATCTGGTCGTTGCCGCCGATGAGGACGGCGAGCGGCTCGACCGCGTGCTCGCCAGCCACGTCACCGAGCTGTCGCGCTCGCGGCTCAAGGCGCTCGTGCTCGCTGGTCGGGTCACGATCGCCGGCACGTCGGTCCGCGATCCCGGCCGCAAAGTCCGTGCGGACGACGCGATCGCCATCACGGTGCCCGCGCCCGAGCCCGCTGCACCGCGCGCAGAGTCGATCCCGCTCAACATCGTGTACGAGGACGACGCCATCATCGTGATCGACAAGCCGAGCGGTCTCGTCGTGCATCCGGCGGCGGGAAATTGGACTGGCACGCTCGTCAACGCGCTGATCGCGCATTGCGGCGACAGCCTGTCCGGAATCGGCGGCGTGCGCCGCCCGGGCATCGTGCACCGGCTTGACAAGGATACGAGCGGATTGCTGGTGGTGGCGAAGACCGACCGCGCCCACCGCAAGCTCGCCACCCAGTTTGCGGATCACGGCCGCACCGGTGCGCTTGAACGCGCCTACCTGGCGTTCGTCTGGGGCGTGCCGGCGCGCCCGAAAGGAACGATCGACAAGCCAATCGACCGCCACCCGCAGGCCCGCGACAAGATGGCCGTCCGTCCCGGCGGCCGGCCGGCCATCACCCACTGGGACGTGCTCGAGCGCTACCGCGGGACCGGCGGCGGCACGGTGGCAAGCCTCCTGGAATGCCGGCTCGAAACCGGCCGTACCCACCAGATCCGGGTCCACCTCGCCGCCATCGGCCACCCGCTGCTGGGTGATTCGGTTTACGGGCCCGGGTTCAAAACCAAGGCCAGCCAGCTACCGGAACGGGCACGGGAGGCGCTCGCAGCCCTTGATCGGCAGGCCTTGCATGCCCACATCCTGGGCTTGGAGCATCCGGTCACCGGCGAATCGCTGCATTTCCGCTCGGAACTGCCAGCCGATCTTGCAGCCCTGCGCTGCGCGTTGTCGCAGCCCGATCGGGTAGGTTCGTGAAAAGGTAGAAAAGCCAATAACTTAGAGTTGCACTCTGCTATCTTCACCCGGCCGTCACCATGACGTGACGACCGGTCTCCTTCTGCTGCCCCGCAAGAACCTGTATCGTCGCAGGTGAGTTACACACACATAACCCAAAAAACGATGTCGCCGGCTCGGGAGCGGCGGTGTCGTTTACGGCCCGCCGACGTTTCGGGGGCCATTACCTATGAAAGGGTGCTGTCATGGCCCGCGCTACCGCGTTACCGAGTCTGACCGCCGAAACCGGTCTTTCCCGCTATTTGGAAGAGATCCGCCGGTTCCCGATGCTGGAACCGCAGGAAGAATACATGCTGGCCAAGAGCTGGCGCGAGCACGGCGACCGCGATGCGGCGCACCGGCTCGTCACGAGCCATTTGCGCCTGGTTGCCAAGATCGCCATGGGGTATCGCGGCTACGGCCTGCCGATCTCCGAGGTCATTTCGGAAGGCAACGTCGGGCTGATGCAGGCAGTCAAGCGATTCGAGCCCGAAAAAGGCTTCCGGCTGGCGACCTACGCGATGTGGTGGATCAAGGCGGCGATTCAGGAATACATCCTGCGCTCCTGGTCGCTGGTCAAAATGGGCACCACCGCGAACCAGAAGAAGCTGTTCTTCAACCTGCGCAAGGCCAAGAGCCGGATCTCGGCCCTGGAAGACGGCGATATGCGCCCCGACCAGGTCGCGACCATCGCCAAGCGGCTCGGCGTCGGCGAGCAAGACGTGATCGACATGAACCGCCGCCTCGGCGGCGACGTCTCGCTCAATGCGCCGATCCGCAACGACGGCGATACCGGCGAATGGCAGGACTGGCTGGTCGATGACCGCGACAACCAGGAAGCGACGCTGACCGAGAGCGAAGAGTTGGGCAACCGGCGCCGCGCCTTGTCGGATGCGCTCTCCGTGCTCAACGATCGCGAGCGGCGCATCTTTGAGGCGCGCCGTCTGGCGGAAGAGCCGGTCACGCTCGAGGAGCTCGCCGACGAGTTTGGCGTGTCGCGCGAGCGGGTGCGCCAGATCGAAGTGCGTGCATTCGAGAAGGTGCAGAAGGCGGTGAGAAATCGTGTCGCCGCCATGGAGCAGCCGCGGGGTCAGCCCGCCGCACTCGCTGCGCATTGACGGTTGAGATTGCTAGAGCCCCGGATCGCGGTGCGCCGCATCCGGGGCTTTTTTATTGCCCCCAGGCCGCAAAGGCGTCGCTGAACACCCGGTCCCCTTGCGGGCCCTTTTCGACCGCCAGGATGGCACGGCGATTGTCGTTGTAGACGATCGCGATGTCGAACCAGCCGCGCTCCTTCAGCATCTGGATGTTGCGCTGAACGTCGCCTTCGGTGGCGGACAGCCCGATCAGGAAGAACCCAGTCGTGACTTTGACCGACAGGCCGGCGAGCGCGACACCGCGCGTCGATTCGGACTGCTTCATCAACAATCCGCGAATTTCCTGAATGCCGCCGTGGGAGAAATCCGCCGGCAAGGTGAAATTGATGGAGACCGTGTGGCTCGCCGGCAGATCTTTGTCGGTGTTGCGGCGGATGGTGAACGTCACCGTCATGTTGCGTTCGGGGATCGAGATGTCACCCCGGATTGCCTTGTCCATCGGCTGGCCCGGGCCGGCCGGCACGTTTTCCAGGCTCCAAACAACCGTGCCGGTGTAGCGCTTGCCATTGCTGTCGTTCGGATCCTCCTCATAGAGGACCACGTGCCCGGGCGCCGCGGCTTCCTGCACCTTGGATTGATCGGGTTGCGGCTGCGCTTGCCCGGCTTGGCCGATGCGATCGGGAATCTTGCTGCGCGAGGGCGCGGCGGTCGTGTCCCGCGGCGCCTGCGCACTCGGACCGTGGGCGATGGTCAAAATCCCGACGAGCCCCGCCTTGATCGCCTCGCGCTGCCAGAACAGCGCGCCGCCGACGATCGCAATCAGCACCGCGGCTATCGCGATCGTGCCGAGCGTGCTGTTGAGGAAACGGCCGAAGCCGCCCTTTTCATAAGCCTTGTCCTCGACCGCCTCAGCCGCCGGCCGGGACGGGACGGGCGCAGGGCGAACGCCCTCCATGGGCGGCGGTTCGAACGAACGTGCGCCGGCGAGGTCGCGATAAGGGGAATCGTCGTCGGAGGGTTCAAACTCCTGATCGATCTCCATGTCGACCGGCGACGGCTTGGCGGGAGCGACGGCCTCGGAACGCTTGCGGCCGAGGAAGCTCGGCATTCCACCAAAGCGACGCGCCGGCGGTTGCTCGAGTTCGGGGGGCGGCGTGACCGGGCTGGGCGCCAACGGTGGTGGCTCGGGGTGCGGCAGCTCGGCGACTGGCGTCTCGGGCTGCTGCGGAGCGAAGTCATGCTCCGCCTCCGGCATCTCGGGCTCAGGCGGTGGCGTGAACGCGGGCGGCGGAGGCTCCGGCGGCTTGCTCTCGGGCGGCGTCGGACCGAACGGCGGACGGCGCGGTGGAAACCGTCGCAGGTCGGCGGCCGTCACGTCCGGGCGCCCCAGCACTCGGCCAAACGGCGGGCGACTTTCGGGCGTCGGCGGTGGTGGCGGTGGCTCGTGCGTATCGGCCTTATCGGGGGGCGGCGCGGACGGCCCGAGCACAGGTCGCGGCGGCGCGCCTGGTTCAGGGCGCAGCGCTTCCCGCAGTCGCTGCGCGGATGATGACGTTGGCGCCGGGCGCGGCATTTCCTCGCGCATCCGACGCGCCACGTCCGCTTCGACCTTGCGGATCGCCTCCTCAAGCGCGAGGCGTTCGCGCGTGATCTCGGTCTCGCTCAGAGCCGGCGTGATACTGCGCAACTGGTCGAGCAACGCGTTGCGTGCCCGTTCGTAGAGCGACCGGCGATTTTCTCCGGTATTCCGTTCGAGACCAGCGACGGCGCGGCTGATCAGGGGGTAGTAGTCGGCCATCCGATTCCAGGCACCAAGTTGACGTCCCTATTTCCGTGACGGTCGCCCAGTGTTCCGATCAACCCCGGAACATAACCAATTCAATGTCTTGTGTCGCCTGCCTCATAGACTGGGCACGCGACACATCGCCATACCACGACGAAACTTTCAAAAATGGTAACCCAGCCCAAAAATCAGGCCTCAAACGGGTTCTGCATCAAAATGGTGTCTTCGCGTTCGGGGCTGGTCGACAGCAATGCGACCGGGCACCCGACCAACTCCTCGACGCGGCGGACATATTTGATCGCCTGGGCCGGCAGTTCGCCCCACGAGCGGGCGCGCGCGGTCTCCTCCTGCCAACCGGCAATCGTTTCATAAATCGGTTCGACCAGCGCCTGTGCATGCTCGCCGCCCGGCAGATAGTCGATCTCTCGACCGTCGAGACGATATCCCGTGCAGACCTTGATCTCGTCAAAGCCATCCAGAATGTCGAGCTTGGTCAGCGCGAGCCCATTGATACCGCTGGTGCGCGTCGTCTGCCGGACCAGCACGGCATCGAACCAGCCGCAGCGGCGCGGTCGTCCGGTGACCACGCCGAACTCCCGGCCACGCTCGCCAAGCGTACGACCGATCTCGTTTTTCTGTTCGGTCGGGAACGGCCCCTCGCCGACCCTGGTCGTATAGGCCTTGCAGATTCCCAACACGTAGCCGATTGCGCCCGGCCCAAGACCCGAACCGATCGCGGCCTGCGCCGCCACCGTGTTCGACGAAGTCACGAACGGATAGGTGCCGTGGTCGACGTCGAGCAGCGCGCCCTGCGCGCCTTCGAACAGGATGCGGCGGCCCTCGCGGCGCTTCTGGTCGAGCAACGACCAGACCGAGTCCATGAACGGCAGCACGCGCGGAGCAGTGCTCAACAGCTCGTCGCGAACCGTTTTCACGCTGATTTCATCCAGCGCGAGACCGCGACGCAGCGCATTGTGGTGTGCGAGCAACCGCTCGATCTTGAGGTCAAGCGCCTTCGGATCGGACAAGTCCATCAGCCTGATTGCCCGCCGCGCGACCTTGTCCTCGTAGGCCGGACCAATGCCGCGCCGGGTGGTGCCGATGCGGGTCGTGGCCTGCTCGCGGATGGCATCGAGTTGCTGATGCAGCGACAGGATCAGAGTTGCGTTCTCGGCGATGCGCAGGTTATGCGGCGTCACCTTCACGCCCTGCCCAGCGAGCCGGTCCAACTCCTCGATCAACGCACGCGGGTCGAGCACGACCCCGTTGCCGATCACCGACAGCTTGCCGGATCGCACCACCCCGGACGGCAGCAAAGACAGTTTGTAGGTCGTGCCTTTGATCACCAGGGTATGGCCGGCATTGTGCCCGCCCTGAAAGCGCACGACGATGTCGGCCTGCTCCGACAGCCAGTCGACGATCTTTCCCTTGCCCTCGTCGCCCCACTGCGAGCCGACCACCACCACATTGGCCATGACGTTGCCTTCCCTCCCCTGAGGGCCTGTTGCCTGTCGACATTCACCGAAGCGTTGCGACCGCGCAAGTGCGGCACTTTAGAACTTGAGCGGCTTTGCCTGCTTGACCTGCGGAAGCGCCTGCACCTTGGCAAGCACGTCGGGTGGCACGTCGCCGTCGACCTCGATCAGGGCGATGGCGTTGCCGCCGGGCGCGTCTCGTCCGACGTGGAAGGTCGCGATGTTGATGCCGGCGTCGCCGAGCGTGGAAGAGAACTTGCCAATGAAGCCGGGCTTATCCAGGTTGGTGATGTAGATCATCGAGGGGCCGAACTCGGCGTCCATGCGGATGCCCTTGATGTTGACGATGCGGGGACGTCCGTCCGCGAACACCGTGCCCGATACGTGTCGCGTTTGTTTCTCGGTGACAACGGTGACCGTGATCAGATTGTCGTAGTCATGTCCTGCTTCGCGCGTCGTCTCTTCGACGGCAATGCCGCGTTCCTTGGCGATGCTCGGCGCCGATACCACGTTGACCTCCTGCAGCATGGGGCGCAGGAGGCCCGCGACCGCAGCCGACGTCAGCGCCTTGGTCTTGAGGCTCGCGACCGCGCCCTCGTAGGTGAGATGCACCTCCTTGATGCCGGTCTCGGTCAACTGGCCGGCGAACGAGCCGAGCTTCTCGGCGAGCGCGATGAACGGTTTGAGCCGCGGCGCTTCCTCGGCGGTGATCGACGGAAAGTTCACCGCATTGGAGATCGCCCCGCGCAGCAGATAATCCGACATCTGCTCGGCGACCTGCAGCGCCACATTCTCTTGTGCCTCGGTGGTGGCAGCACCCAGATGCGGCGTGCACACCACGTTGGGATGTCCAAACAACGGATTGGCGGTCGCCGGCTCTTCCGCGAACACGTCGAATGCCGCCCCCGCCACATGGCCGGAATCGAGGCTTGCCCGCAGCGCCGCCTCATCGACGAGCCCGCCGCGCGCGCAGTTGATGATCCGCACGCCCGGCTTGGTCGCGGCCAGCGTTCGCGCATCAAGAATGTCCTTGGTCTTGTCGGTAAGCGGCGTGTGCAGCGTGATGAAATCGGACCGCCGCAACAGGTCCGCCAGCTCCACTTTTTCAACCCCGAGATCGACGGCGCGCTCGGGCGACAGGAACGGGTCGTAGGCAATCACCTTCATGCGCAAGCCGACTGCGCGATCCGCGACAATCGAACCGATGTTTCCGCAGCCGATCACCCCCAGCGTCTTGCCAGTGATCTCGACTCCCATGAATCGGTTCTTCTCCCACTTGCCGGCCTGAGTTGACGTATCCGCCTGCGGAATTTGCCGCGCCAACGCCAGCATCATGGTAATCGCATGCTCGGCGGTCGTGATCGAATTGCCGAACGGCGTGTTCATTACAATGATGCCCCTGGCGGTGGCGGCCGGAATGTCGACGTTGTCGACTCCGATGCCGGCGCGCCCGATCACCTTCAGGCTCTTGGCATGCTCGAGAATCTTTGCCGACACCTTGGTGGCGGAGCGGATCGCAAGTCCGTCGAAGCCGTTGATCGCCGCGGCGAGCTTGTCCTTGTCCTTGCCGAGGTTGGGTTGAAAGTCGACCTCGACGCCGCGATCCTTGAAGATCTGCACGGCCGCTGGCGAGAGCGCGTCGGAAATCAGAACCCTGGGAGTCATAGCGTCATTCTCCGTCGTCATGCGCGGGCTTGACCCGCGCATCCCGCCGAGGAGACATCAGTGCGTTCCTCATCGGGATGGCCGGGACAAGCCCGGCCATGACGGGTTGATGGTCGCGCAAGATCACGCCGCCTTCGGCAGGGCGTCCTTGGTCTTGGCAAAGGCCCAATCGAGCCACTGCGTCAGTATTTCGACATCGCTTGCTTCGATTGTCGCGCCGCACCAGATCCGCAGGCCGGCCGGCGCATCGCGATAATGGCCGAGGTCGCAGCCGGCGCCTTCCTTCTCAACCGTACCTGCAAGCGCCTTGGCAAACGCGCTTTGCGCGTCGGCGGAAAGCGACGTGACGGCCGGATCCACGACCTTCAAACACACCGAGGTGTTCGAGCGGGTCGCCGGTATGCGCGCTAGAAACTCGACCCATGGCGTGCGCGCAACCCAGTCGGCGATCACCTTGGTGTTGGCGTCGGCGCGGGCGATTAGCGCCTTGAGCCCGCCGACCGATTTGGCCCACTGCAGGGTGTCGAGATAATCCTCGACGCACAGCATCGAGGGCGTGTTGATGGTCTCGCCCTCAAAAATTCCCTCGTTGAGCTTGCCGCCCTTGGTCATCCGGAAAATCTTCGGCAGCGGCCACGCGGGCTTATAGGTCTCGAGGCGCGCGACCGCCCGCGGCGAGAGGATCAGCATGCCATGGGCGGCTTCGCCGCCGAGCGCCTTCTGCCAGGAGAACGTCACCACGTCGAGCTTGGCAAAATCGAGCGACTGCGCGAACGCCGCCGAGGTCGCGTCGCAAATGGTCAGCCCCTGACGGTTTGCTGGAATCCAGTCGGCATTTGGCAGTCGCACGCCGGACGTGGTGCCATTCCAGGTGAACACGACATCGGTTGCGAAATCGACCTTGGCGAGATCGGGCAATTCCCCGTATGGGGCCTTGAGCACGGTCGTGTCCTTGAGCTTGAGCTCCTTGACGACGTCGCTCACCCAGCCTTCGCCAAAGGACTCCCACGCCAGCATGGTCACGCCCCGCTCTCCCAGCAGCGACCACATCGCCATTTCAACCGCGCCGGTGTCGGACGCCGGAACGATGCCGATGCGATAATCGGCCGGAACTTCGAGCACCTCGCGGGTGAGATCGATTGCGCGCTTGAGCTTGGCCTTGCCGATCTTCGCGCGATGCGAGCGGCCAAGTGCGGCATCGGTGAGGGCTTGGAGGCTCCAGCCCGGGCGCTTGGCACAGGGGCCGGATGAGAAGTGCGGGGTGGCCGGCCGCACGCCGGGCATCGGGTTAGCCATGTCAATCCATCCTTCCAGATGGGCGCCCTTCGTTGGGGAAGGGTGTCCCGGGGCCGCGAATAAAGAAGCTCTTGCAGCGCGTCAAGGCCAAAAGATGGACGCTAGATCGCGGCGGCCAACAGCCGAACGATGCAGCAACAACAAGCTGAGAAAGCCGAAAGGCAACGCGCGCTAGGCGGCCGCCACCTGATTCAGGGCATCGACGACGCCGTCGACCACATCCTCGACCAGCGCACGATCATCGCCCTCCGCGGTGACGCGAATCAACGGCTCGGTGCCGGACGGCCGCACAATCAGCCGGCCGTGACCATTGAGCCGTCCTTCGCCAGCTGCGATGGCGGAGAGCACTTTTGCATGCTCATGCGGCGCACCGCCGCGATAGCGCACGTTCTTGGTGACCTGCGGCAGCGGATCATAGCGATGACACACCGCCGAGACCGGCTGATTGCGCTTCTTGACCACGGCCAGAACCTGCAGCGCTGCCACGAACCCGTCACCGGTCGTGGTGTGATCGGACAGGATGAC
>JBPYFJ010000100.1:0-12961 GCA_051985675.1 Xanthobacteraceae bacterium
AGCTGCCGCTTCCAGCGCGTGCTCATCATGCTTGGTCCAGAAATGTCGCAGAAATTACCCAAAGAACGCTTCATTACCGAAGTGCCATATACGCCACCAACTGAGCCCTAGGCAGCCTCTTTAGCAAGGTTGCCAAAATACAGTAGCAACCGTCGTGCGACGTGGCGCACTGGCAAGAGCCCAGCCATCACGCTCACCCAATTGGTCTAAATTGTCGTGACCGCGACTTCATCGAGAGCACGCTCGATTAGAAAACGTCGGAGCGCCGTCCCCAATTTCATCCGCCAGCGCTAGAGCATCCTCAAGATGCTGCTTCAGCGGTCATGCCTTGGTCCCTGGTAGGGCGTTCTCATCCATGCTGCGGCGTCGTCAGCAAGTGTTGCTGTGATGCGTCGGCACTAAGAGGGGCAGTGTTCAAGCTTTCGCCTTCGCCGCTGCCAGCACCGAAACCCGCCATCGCCTGCACAAGCTGAGAGCTTGAACTGTCGGAGCTGCCCATCGCAGCGCCCGGCGAATGGGCGGCAAATCCGCCGAGCTGCCAGTCCAGTTCGACTTGGCCCAGCCGCGCCGATCCGGTGAGCTGATTGCTGGCGATGTTGTAGACCTGAAATGCGCCGGTGTTGACGTTGCGCAGCACCAAGTCGGAGACGCCCGCAGCGTGGATCGGAGCGACGCCCGCGTACTGCCACTCCAGCCCGACGTTGCCAAGGAAGAATGCGCCCGTCATGTGATTGTTGGTTATGTCGTAGAGCTGAAGCCCGCCGGTGTTGACGTTGCGCAACAAGAGATCGGTTTCACCGGAAACGCCGCTGAAATTGCCGACCCCCGAGAGCTGCCAATCGAGGCCCACGGTGCCGATGAAGGCGGCATTCGTGATCTGGTTGTTCGCGATGTCATAGACCTCCAATCCGCCGGTATTGAAATTGCGCAAGAGCATGTCGGTTTCGCCGAGGCCGCTGAAATTGCCGAGGCCCGAGAACTGCCAATTCAAGCCGACGCTGCCCATGAAGGCAGCGGCGGTGATCTGATTGTTGACGATGTCATAGACCTGGACCCCGCCGGTGTTGGAGTTGCGCAGGATCATGTCGGATTCGCCACGGCTGCTGAAATTGCCGAAGCCCATGACCTGCCAGTTCAAGCCGACGTTGCCTAGAAATGCGGCGCTGGTGATGTTGTTGTTGGCGACGTCGTAGACCTCGAAGCCGCCGGTAGAGGCGTTGCGTAACAGCATCTCGGCGGTGGCGCTGCCGTAAAAGCGGTGGAGGCCAACAAACTGCCAATCCGTTCCGACTTGACCTAACTGGTAGGCTGCCAAGATTGCGTCGTTGGCGAGATCGTAAATTTCGTATTGGCCATCAGTGGCGTGACGCAGGATCATGTCGGCAATGGTGGCGGCAGGCGGCGACGGGTTTGCAACGGGCAGCCGGTCGACTGTGACGGTGAACGTGGCCGAGGCGGTCCCGCCATGGGCGTCGCTTGCCGTATAGGTGAAGCTATCCTGCAAATGACTGCCGCTGGACGGCCCGTTGATCGCTGCTGCGATATCGGCTGCGTAGGTATAGGAACCGTCCGCATTAAGCGTCAGGTGACCAAAAACACCCGCGAGTGATTGGCCCACAGTACCCGAGCCATGGGCCGCGTCGCTGACCCCCGTCACCGTCAGGGTATCGCCGTCTAGGTCCGTGTCGTTTGATAGAACGCCGGCCGCAGCGGCTATCGAGAGGGTCGCTCCGGCTGCGTCCGTTGCGACGTCATTGTTTGCAATGGGCGCTCGATCAATCGTTACTTGCGACGAGGTGTTATAGCTGTTCGTTGCATCGTTCACCATCCAGGTGACGGTGCGCTGAGGATGGCTTCCACTTGAGGAATCTGTGCCGGTATCTTTGTATGAAACCTCGCTCAACAGCGTTTGATAGGTGGAGATTGCGGCACTGCCGGAAAGTGTGAGGACCTTGGTGCTGTCGTTCCAACTCACCGCGACGCCATTGACGGTGCCGCTCTGCTGACCATTGACGTAGAGTTCGTCGCCGGTCACGGCGCTGCCAGAACCATCTGCGATCTTAATCGCGGCGCTCGATAGGGTCGTGCTGTCCGGATCCGTAACGGTTGGAATCCCGTTCAGCAGCGTGACCGCCCCTCCCTGTAACGCTTGAGATGAAGTGCCGGAGACGACAATGCCATTGGGAGTCGTACTAACGCCATCGGGCGTAGTACTAAAGCCGGTGACATCCATAAGTTCTTTGTCCACAGCGGTGAGATTCTGTTGCGTGTTGCTGCTGTAGAATTCATTGAATGGATCGGTGGAGCCCTGCACGCCGGAATTGAGAAAGTCGCTTGAATCCGACGTCTGTCCAAAGTCTGCAAGATCCGTGCTGCCGCCGTTTATCGAGAAATGCGCTGCGGGCGCCGTGGCCGAACTGGAGAACAGGTGCTGGCCGGAACTCGTGTAGCGAAACAGGTCAAAGGTAGCGACGCCGGGTTCACGACCCATAGCGTGGGTGATTTCGTGCAGCGCGACCCCGACCAGCAAACTGTTGGGAATTCGGGACCCCATCCAGACCGCGCCGTCCGCGTCGGGGTTGGTCGCCGAAATCAGCCCCAGGGCCTTCTCGATTGCAGAAGGCACATAGAAGCTCGACTTCGTGACCGCG
This sequence comes from Xanthobacteraceae bacterium, assembly GCA_051985675.1. Classification (GTDB taxonomy): domain Bacteria; phylum Pseudomonadota; class Alphaproteobacteria; order Rhizobiales; family Xanthobacteraceae; genus JAFAXD01. Next base: position 2,652 of record JBPYFJ010000100.1, read on the forward strand.
CTGCCACTGCCATTCACGCCGCCGATAGAGGATGTGGTTGGCAGTGAGTTGACGAATGTCTGGTCGGCGGAGGACGTCTCATGGGCCGCCAGCGCATTTCGCAGCGTGGAATACGAGACTGTGTCGCCGCTAAGGTCACCGCCCTCAGCGCTGGTGCCAAGACTGGTGTCGTATGTGACCTGAATGTAGACAGTAATGTTATTGACGATCAACGAATCCAAAATATTGGCGGCCGACTGCATTGCGTCTTGGAAGCTTTGCGGCACCGAGTTCTGGTATTGGAGGACGATATTCAAGGACACAGGGGTGCCTCGGCCGGGATGGGATCTGACGAACTCGCCAATTGCATGTTACCCAAGAAATCGTTGTCTACACATCCGACATACCAATAAACAAAGTTGAAACGCGACGCCGGAAATTTGCGATCCCTTTTCGGCGGGGACACGTGAGGCAGCTTTCACCGGCCGCGGATTTCCGAGGACGGCCTCAGCCTCAAGCGTGCTGCGGCGTCGTCAGAAGCGTCTGCTGTGATGTATCGGCAGCGAGAGGGACGGTACTCAGGCTATCGGCCGCGCCGCCGCCACCGCCGAAACCGGCCATCGCTTGCACGAGCTGCGCAATTGAGCCCGCGCTGCCCATTGACGCGGTCGGCGGATCGACGGCGAAACCCCCGAGCTGCCAATCCGTGCCGACAGCGCCTAACGGCGCGGCCCCGGTCACTTGATTGTTGGCGATGTCGTAGACCTCAAAGGCGCCGGAATTGACGTTGCGCAACACGAGATCGGCGCCAGGTCCTTGGATCGTCGCGATGCCCGCAAACTGCCAATCCAAACCTACCGCGCCGATGGAGGCGGTGCCGATGAGTTGGTTATTATTGATGTCGTAGAGTTCCAACCCGCCGGTATTGCTGTTGCGCAATAACAGGTCGCTGTCGCCAGGGACGCCTCTGAAATTGCCGACGCCACAGAATTGCCAATTCAGCCCGATGGCGCCGATGAAGGCGGTGCCGGTGATCTGATTGTTGCTGATGTCGTAGACCTCCAATCCGCCGGTGTTGGAGTTCCGCAGCAGCATGTCACTTTCGCCGAGCCCACTGAAATTACCCACCCCCGAGAACTGCCAATTCAAGCCGGCCGTGCCCATGAAGCCCGAGCCGGTGATCTGATTGTTTCTGAGATCATAGACCTCGGCACCTCCGGTGCCGGTGTTGCGCAGGATCATGTCAGTTTCGCCGCGGCTACTGAAATCGCCGAAGCCCATTACCTGCCACTCCATGCCGACGGCCCCGATGGAGGCCGCGCCATAGATGTTGTTGTTGGCAATGTCGTAGACCTCGAATGCGCCGGAGCCGTTGCGCAACAGCAGATCGGCCGTGTCGCTACCGACGAAGTCGCCGAGGCCGGCATACTGCCAATCGGTTCCGACCTGACCAAGCCGGTAGCCGGTGAAGGTATTGTTGCCGAAGTCGTAGATGTCGTACCAGCCGTCGGTGACGTGACGGAGGACCATGTCGGCTGTTGTGCCGGCGGGTGGAGGCGGGTTCGGGCCGGGCGGCGGCGGGGGGGCCCCCACAAGCGAGATGAGGCTGCCACCGTGATTGTCGGAGTTGACCGAAAAGTTTCCAGAGCTGTATTGGCCCATCAATGTGAGCGTATCAAGCGTCGCTCCGCCACTGCTTTCGAGCGTCAGCGTCCCGGCTGCGCCGTTCTGCTGCCATATCGCCTGTTCGCCTGACGCGAACGCCTGGAAGCTCAGATCTATAGCGTCGCCGGCCACGGCTCCGCTGATGGTGCCGCCGAGCTGGCTGGTGGCAGTGTCAAAGCGCAGCGTCACACCCGACGCGGTGAATTGCACGTCGCCTGCGATCGAACCGCCGCTGCCGAGCTCCAGCGCGCCGGCACTGATCGTCGTGCCGCCGCTGTAGGTGTTCGTGGCCCCGAGCGTCAGGGTACCCGTACCGTCCTGGAAGAGCTTGCCGGAACCCGAAATGATACCGCTGAATGTTCCGGCGCCCGCGGTGTTGACGTGTAGGTCGAACCCTCCATTGTTGACGGTGCGGGCGAAGCTGATATTGCCGGAGCCTGTGCTGGTCAGCGTGGTGCTGGCGCCGAGGGTGACCGCATCGTTGTAGCTCTGCGCGCCGGTGGTCGTGACCGAACCGCCGTTGAGCGCTGTCGCGCCGGCAGCATCCGTCGTGATCGACGTGAGCGCGCTGGTGCCGCCGACGCCGCCGCCGAACGTCGTCGTCCCGGCGGTCTTGATTTGGAGATCGCCCGCGCCATCGAGCGTGCCGGCGAAGCTGATATTGCCGGCCCCCGTGCTGGTCAGCCCGGTGAAGGTGCCGATTACCGGCTGTACCTGCACCGCGCCATTGTAGCTCTGCGCGCCGGTGGTCTTGAACACGGTACCGTTGATGGCGGCGCTGCCGAAAACGGTCAGCGACGTAAGCCCGACCACGCCGGCGCCGAACGTCGTCGTCCCAGCGGGGTTCACGGTGAGACTGAACGGGCCAGAGATGGCCTGCAAGTTGCCAAAGCTGATATTGCCGCCGGCGCCGGTGGTGGTCAGGGTGGTATTGGCGCCGAGCGTGACATTGCCGTTGTAGGTTTGCGCGCCCGTGGTGGTGACCGAGCCGCCGTTGAGGACGGTGGTCATGCCGTCGTTGCCGACGCTCACGGACGCGAGCGCGGTCGTGCTTCCGACCGAGCCGCCGAAGGTTGTTGTCGCTTTGTTGGTGGTGAGACTGAACGCGCCATCGAGCGTGCTGGCGAAGCTAATACTGCCGAAGTTCGTGCTGGTCAGCGTTGTGTGGGCGCCGAGCGTCACCGCATCGTTATAGCTCTGCGCGTCGGTGGAGGCGACCGAGCCGCCGTTCAACGCGATCGAGCCCGCAGTGAGGGTGACATTGGTCGCCGACAGCGATCCTTTGACTGCGAGCGTGCCGGTGTCGACCAGCGTGAAATCGCCGGCGACGCCGAAGCCTCCGATGGCTGCGATATTGTTCGACGTGCCGAGCAGGCTGACGTTGCCGGTCACGCCGCCGGTGCTTTGCAGCGTGCCTGCCCTGATGGCAACGCTCGTGGATTCGCTCAGGCCCCCGCTGCTGGTCGATAGGTCGAGCACGTTGACCGTCACCGCGCCAGTGAGTGACAGGCCCACAGAGTCCGCCAGCGTGAACTTGCCGCTCCCAAGCGAGATGCTAGGGAGCGTGCCGAGCGCCGTATTTTCGAGCGTGACATTCGACCCCGGTGAATTGATGGCGTTAAGCGTGCCGCTTCCGGTGATCGGGCCGTGCAAGATTATGTCGAACCCGTTGGGATCGATCGTGTCGATGCCAGTCAACGTGATGGCGTTCGCGAGGATCTCCAATCCGACAGCCTGCAGCGTGGTGCCATCCGCCATTGCTAGCGTGCCACTGCCGAGGGCACCGAAATTGCCGACGACGAGCGTCCCGGCGTTCAGGCTAGTGCCGCCAGAAAAGGTGTTGTTGCCCAAGAGCGTGAGCTTGTAGGCGCCGCTTTTGGAAATGGAGCCATTGCCCGTAATGACGTTGGCGACCGTCGTGTCGACGCCGATCCCCTGCGCGAAATTGAGCGAGCCGGTGACGCCGATGTTGCCGGTCAGCCCGGTGGTTCCACCATGATCGAACGTGATCGTGTTGCTGCCGCCCGTGAACGTGATGGCGTTGGCGCGAGTTGAGCCATCGGCGCTCAGCCCGCCGGCAATCGTGCCGCTGTTGACTACGGTGAGGTCGGCGCCGACCAGGCCGCCGCCGCCGAAAGCGCCCGCGCCGTTCGAACCATTTACGCGAGGGACTGCGCCGGCGCCACCAGTTCCCCCGGCCCCACCAGCGCCGCCCGTGATGGATCCGCTGTTGGTCACAGTCAAGTCGCTGCCGATAACCTGCACACCGACACCGCCGCCGCCGCCATTGCCGCCATTGCCGCCAACGCCGGCTGTGCCCCCAATTCCCCCCGCTCCGCCAGCGCCGCCGGTGATGGATCCACTGTTGTTTAGATTGGAGCCAACCTGCAGAACGCCAACACCGCCGTCGCCGCCATTGCCGCCAAAGCCGGCGTTGCCATACCCGCCGCCGCCACCGCCACCCGCACCACCGGTCCCGCCTTGAATGCTGAAGGTATTTGTCACCGCGACGTTGACTATCGCCCCATAGCCTGCGGCTCCGCCGCCGCCGCCACCACCGGCAAGGCCGGTGGAGGCGCCACCGCCATCACCGCCTGCGCCGCCTGCGCCACCGATAGAATCTGCCGTGATGGTTCCGACGCCGTTTCCTGCAGTACCACCACCGCCGCCGCCGCCACCACCGCCGCCGGCGTGGAAGACGCCGGCGCCGCCAGCGGTGCCCGGACTCCCGGCAACAGCCACCCCGAGCCCGCCGGCCCCGCCGGTACCAGCGAGGGAGCCGCCTCCCGCGCCGCCAGTGCCGCCTGAAACGCTGCCCGAACCTCCACCACCGCCGCCGCCGTCGCCAAACACTGCGCTAGCCGCGCCGGTACCGCCTGACTGGCCGCTGTATCCGGTTGCGCCGGCCCCACCTACAGCCGTGACCCCGCCCGTGCCATTGACGCCGCCATTCCCGCCATTGCCGCCATAAGTTGTGAGTAGCCCGCTGAACGCCGCGAGCGACCGCGCCGCAAACGGCGTCGCCGCTGCGATTGCGCCGATGCGCACGTCAAGCTCGAAGCTGCCGCCGCGCGCGCGAGCGCCGACGGGATGCGCGGCCGCCGCCACGTCGGCGCCGGTGATCTGCGCGAGCCTCGCGATGAAGCGGCGGCCGGCTGCGCCGCGCCCGACATTGCAGCCGTAGAGAAAGATATCGCCGCCAGACCTCAGCGCGCGGCCGATTCGGCCGAGCGCATCGGCATGGCTGTCCAGGCTTGCGCTGGAAAGAACTGCGCTGCCGAGCCGGACCTCGCCGGCGCCGCCGTGCGCGACGATGTGGATGGCGGAAAGATCGCGCCAGCCTGCCACCGCCTCGGCGATTGCCTGCACGCCATCGCGCGCGGGATCGAGCACGACAGGCCTGGCGCCAGGGGCCAGGTCCGCGACAAGCGTGCGCCAATCCTCGACGCTCGGATCGATGACGACGATGTGCGATAAAAGCCCAACCGGAAAGCCGCTCTTGCCAACGTGCAGCTTGGGCATCTCGGCAGGTTGGCAGAAATCGCGCTATGCAGCATCATTCATTTTGATGAAACAGCGCGTAAACTTTGTAAGCTTCGTGTAAGTTTTTTTCATCAGAGTTGGTGGGCTTTTCAGGGATTCTACCCGTGCGCAGGGATCAACTCAGCGCATCGGTCGAAGTCATTGAACGGGCAGTTTCACGGCTGCCCCCACGCCAACAACGCTCCAGGGTGTCGGCACCGTCGGCCATGCCTCGCTAACCGACCCGCCAAGCCGAACGAGAGGCCCGTTTAATGAATGAATGGATACTCTACTCGCGGTGCAGAATGATGGGGACGCCGCGTGTGTTCATTTGAGGCACCGCCCAGAACGCGTCGTTGACGAAGCGCTCGAACAGTTCCGGCGGCAACACGGTGCTACGCTCGATCCATTCCACCTTGCGGCGCACCTTGTGCAGATTGGGCGTCCCGAGCGCGAAATCGAATTCCTCCGCATCGAATTCGACATTGTCGAAATCATGCGCATACCATGGCTCGCCGAGGAACTCGTAAAGCCGCCGGAAGGTTTGTTCCGGGCTCTTCGCCAACGACTCGTATCCGACCAAAATAAGCCGGTCCGCGTGCTCCCCCCAGAACGCCTCCCGCAGCGCATCGAGGGCAAAGCCGACCAGCCCGTCGTTCGTTGCCAGCCGGTTGACCCGTGTGTAGACGGTGGTGAGCGCCTCAAAGCCGAAAATGGCCGAGAGCTCAAATGCGTTCTGGCGGATGACACGCTCGATGCTATCCATGATCCAGGAGACGTGGCGCACGCAACAGATCACCTTGGACCGAGGAAACAGCTCGATCAGCGTCGGCAGCTTCGAGCACCAGGCGCGGTTGGTGTCGAACACCATCTTGTGCGGATGAATGGCGTGATAATAGGCGGTGAACAGCCCTTTCAGGAGCTCGCGTTTCTGGTCCTCATCGATTAATACCGCAGCTTCGTTGCGGCGACTCATGGCACCTTGCAGTGACATAAACAGCGAGCCGACAGGACTGCTCATCCCGGAATGGAACCGAGGATTCTGGCGTAGAATTGCGGCGAGCAGCGTCGAGCCGGAACGCGGCAGCCCTGAGATGAAGTGAATTCCGTTCTTCATGAGCACTGAGTCCCTGAGTCGCTCGCGTGACGGATAGGGTTCATGGGACTGAGCCGCCAAGACCAGATTTCAGAATTAAGAGACAAGCGGACCTGCGCGCCGATTTATTCCAAGCCGCCGCCTGTCGTTGGGCCGCTCTCACGTGCTGAGGTGAGTGTGAGCGACCCGATGTCGGCTTATGGCACAATGCGGACATGCTTGTCGCGTCGGTCGATGTTGGCTTTCGGTGGCAAAGTGGACTTAGGCTAAATCATCAGTGATGTCCGCTCCTGACCCACAGCGGACATGGGGCGAGCTTTTTGGTTGCGATGCACGCCCGCGAAATCGCTGAGAGCATCCGCGATTTCCTGAATGAAAATCTCGCTACAACGGTCGGCGCGGCGCAGCGATTTACAAGCCCGGCAAATCCTAGGCGACCGCGGTTTTGCCGCGCGATACGGTCTGGCGCACCTCGAAACCCTCGAATTGCGGATGGTCGATGTAGAGCGGCTTGTTCTGTCCGGCATCCTTATGGGCAGCGCGAAAAGCCTCCGACTTCGTCCAGGCTTCGAACGCACTCTGGCTCTGCCAAATCGTATGCGACGCATAGAGCGTGAAGTCCTCGTGCTCGGGTCCCTTCAGCAGGTGAAATTCGACGAAGCCGGGCACCTTGTTCAGCTGCGAGTCGCGGCTGAGCCACACCTGCTCGAACGCCTGTTCTGATCCCTTCTTCACCCGGAAGCGGTTCATGGCAATGAACATCTTTGCTCCTCCTCGTTGACGTTTGCAGTCTTGCCGTCATCCATGCCGCGCCTGCGACGCAAGCCTGCGAGTGCCGATCCGGCGACCAATATCGGGCCTACGCGAAGCTTCGCACATGGCGGCGACGATGCAAGGCGCAGACCTGCCATTCTCGCGCCGGGCGAAACGAAGCGATGCGATCCTCTACCACGCGTTTGCACTAGCGGAGGCGGCCTGATGATATTCCCGGCCGGATCCCATTCATTCTGCCGCATGCGGCCTGTAAGGTGCGCCGCGACGAGGGTCAGCTCAGTAACGACAAGAAGGGCGGGCGGATGCCAGTGTTATTTGAGCTCGGTGCCGCAAGGGCAGCAGACGCGCTCCGCAAGGGCGAGCAAACGGCGGAAGCGCTGGCGGAGGCGTTGTTGGCGCGCTGCGCGGCGTCACCGCTCAACGCGTTCATCAGCCTCGAGGCGGACCGCCTGCGCGCGACGGCACGCGCCGCCGACGAGCGGCGCCGGCGGGGCGAGCGGATGGGGCCGCTGCATGGGGTGCCGATCGCGCTCAAGGACAACATCGATACCGCCGAGTTTCCCACCACCGCCGGAACGCCCGCGCTCGCGGCGCATCGCCCGAAACGCAATGCGCCGATCGTGCAGCGCTTGCTCGACGCCGGCGCCATCGTGCTCGGCAAAACCAATTTGCAAGAGCTTGCCTACGGTCCGACCAACAACAATGCGGCGTTTGGTCCGGCGCGCAACCCGTACGATCCCACGCGCATCCCGGGCGGCTCGAGCGGCGGCAGCGCCGCCGCCGTCGCGGCGCGGCTCGCGCCGGCCGCCCTCGGAACGGACACCGGCGGATCCATACGCGTCCCTGCCGCGCTTTGCGGCATCACGAGCATGCGCCCGACCACCTTGCGCTGGCCGCAGGCCGGCATCGTTCCGCTCTCGCATACCCGTGACACCGCCGGACCGATGGCGCGTCATGTTGGCGACTGCGTGCTCCTCGATGGCGTGATCACCGGCGGGCCGACCGAGATCACACCCGCGCCGCTCGAAGGGCTGCGCCTCGGGCTACCGCGCGGGTATTTCTGGGAAGATCTCGACGCCGAGCTCGCCACGATAGCCGAAGCAGCGCTGGCGCGACTGCGCGACGCCGGGGTCGTGCTGGTCGAGGGCGATGTTGCCGATGTCGCCGCGCTCGACGCCGCGGCCGGCTTTCCGATCCTGCTCTACGAGACGGTGATCGAGCTCGAGCGGTATCTGGCGGAGCATGAAACCGGGCTCGATTTTGCCGGCGTGATGGCACAAGTGAAGAGCCCGTCGGTCAAGCAAGCGCTGGCGAGCCTGCGCGGCGCACACGCGGTGTCGGAGGACACTTATCGCGAGGCGCTCAGCAAACATCGTCCGGCGCTGCAGGAGACCTACCGCCGCTATTTCCGCGAGCGCGGTGTGGCAGCGATGGTATTCCCGACAACGCCGCTGCCGGCGGCGAAGATCGGAGAGGATGACACGGTCATGCTCAACGGCGTCCCGGTGTCGACGCTCTCCACCTTCATCCGCAATCTCGCCCCCGGCAGCGCCGCGGGCATCCCGGGCCTCACTCTGCCGGCCGGCATGACCAAAGCCGGACTGCCGGTCGGCCTGGCAATCGACGCGCCGGAAAAAAGCGATCACGAGCTTCTGGCGATCGGGCTCGCGCTCGAAACCGTGCTGCCCGCCGTGCCTGCCCCGCCCATCTGAAGGAGCACTCGCGCGGGCGCGACGACGGCACGGCGACGCAAACGGCGCGAGTCGATGTCGGCCGCCTTGTCCTGCCCCTACCGAGGTGCGCGAATTCAAGCGCGGGTAGGATGCCATTGCTAGCATTCGGACCCTCTCGTTCGTCATGCCCGCGCTTGGCGCGGGCATCCACGTCTTTTGTGCCTCAAGCAAACACGTGGATGGCCTGGACAAGCGCGGCCATGACGTCTTGTGCTCAACCTGAACGGCTCACGCTCTAATGCCACTGCGAGAGTTCTATGGTCACCCCTTCGGGGCCGTCGATGAACACTAGCTTGCGTGCGTGGAAATCCATGATCTCGTTCCGGGTCTTAAAGCCCTTGCTTCTGAGGTTAGCAACTTCGGCCTCGATGTCTTCGACCGCAAAACAGATGTGGTTCATCCCAACTTTGTAGAGGTCGCGAATGTGTGGATCGGGCAGCGGCTCGGGATGTCGGTAGTGCAGGAGTTGGATTTCCGTTCGTGGGGACGCGTTCTCCAGCACGAGCGTGACGTGATCAGCCTCGATACCGGGAACACCCATGTAACTGGCAAACGGCTCTCCGGCGATCACAACGGAAACGGCTTCTTTGAAGCCCAAGACGCCAAAAAACATCTTGGCACGTTCAACATCGCGCACGACGATCGTGCAGTGATCGAAATTTTTCACCATGCGTCTACACCCGTGTGTGCCCACCGCGATCATAGCGCGGGTGCCGAACGCCTGTCGATTGGACGTGATCGGACGCGCGGCAGCGGTGCAGGAATTTCAAATCGGCGGCACTAGACGCCAAGGTAGCGCTGCAGAATCTCCGGTCGCGCTTTGATCTCGCCGGCCGGCCCTTCGTGGGCGATATGCCCGTTGTTGATGATGTAGGCGCGTTGCGCGAGCGTCAGCGCGGCAGCGAGATTCTGCTCGACCAGCACGATGGTCTGCCCGGCGTCGGCCAAATCGCGGCAAGCCCTGACGAGATCGTGCACGATCACCGGCGCCAGCCCCTCGAACGGCTCATCGAGCAAAATGAGCTTGGGGTCGCGGATGAGCGCGCGCGCGATCGCCAGCATCTGCTGCTCGCCGCCGGAAAGGTCGGTACCGCGGCTTCCCTGGCGCTCCTTGAGGCGCGGAAATATGTCGTAGATGCGCTCGAGCGGCCAGCGGTTCTCAGCCGTGAGCCCGGCCAGCACCAAGTTTTCCTCGACGCTCAGGCTGCCGAAGATGCGGCGCTCCTCGGGCACCAATTGGATGCCGGCCCGGGCGATGGCGTGGCTCTTCGCGCCGGCAATCTCCGCGCCGTCGAACACGATCGAGCCCTCGCGCGGCGTCACCACGCCCATCAAGCTCTTCAAGGTGGTGCTCTTGCCTGCGCCGTTGCGGCCGAGCAGCGCCACCACTTCGTTGCGCTCGACGCGCAACGCCACGTCGAAGAGGATGTGGCTGTCCCCGTAATAGGTATTGAGACCATTGACCTCGAGCAGCGTCATTCGGCCGCCAACACGCCGTGCACGCCGCCGAGATAGGCTTCCTGCACTTTGCTGTTGCCCTT
>JBPYFJ010000101.1:0-5675 GCA_051985675.1 Xanthobacteraceae bacterium
ACGCGGCGAGGCGTCCCATCCGTGTCGCCATCGTCGGCCGGCCCAACGCCGGCAAATCGACGCTCATCAATCATCTGCTCGGCGAGGAGCGGCTGTTGACGAGCCCCGAGGCCGGCACCACGCGCGACTCGATCTCGGTCGAGATCGCGTGGAATGATCGTGCGTTTCGTGTGTTCGATACCGCGGGCCTGCGGCGGCGCTCGCGCATCGAGGAGAAGCTCGAGAAATTGTCGGTCGCGGATGCCTTGCGCGCGGTGCGCTTCGCCGAAGTCGTCGTGCTGTTGATGGATGCGCAGAACAAGTTCGAGGAGCAGGATCTGCGCATCGCCGATCTCATCGAGCGCGAGGGGCGGGCGCTGGTGATTGCCGTCAACAAGTGGGATCTCGTGGACGGCAAGCCCGGTCAGATTTCGGCGCTGCGCAGAGACGCCGACCATTGGCTGCCGCAGGTTGCGGGCGTGCCCATCGTCGCGGTGTCCGGCCTCATGGGCGAGGGCATCGATCGCCTGATGCAGGCAATCGTCGACGCCTACGGCGTCTGGAACAAGCGCGTTGCCACATCGGCCCTGAACCGCTGGTTCGAGCAGGCCATCGCGGCCAATCCGCCGCCGGCGGTCTCGGGACGGCGGCTGAAGCTCAATTACATCACCCAGACCAAGGCGCGGCCGCCGAGCTTCGTGCTGTTCTGCTCGCGCGCGGAGGCTGTGCCGCAGGCTTATCTGCGTTATCTCACCAACTCGCTGCGCGAGGCATTCGATCTGCCGGGCACCCCGGTCCGCATCACGCTGCGCGAAAAGCAAAACCCCTTCGCGCACAAGCGAAAGCGCCTGTCGTGAGCGACAGCGTGTCGGAGAGTGCTGCCGGCACGCCGCACGGCGCGGCGGCCGCATTCATTTTCGTCACGATCCTGCTCGACATGCTGGCGCTCGGCATCGTGATTCCGATCCTGCCGAAGCTGATCGAGAGCTTTGTCGCCGACGATACCGCGAGCGCCGCGCGCATTTTCGGCGTGTTCGGCACGGCATGGGCCTTGATGCAATTCGTGTTCTCGCCGCTGCTGGGCAGCCTGTCCGATCGCTTCGGACGCCGCCCGGTGGTGCTGTTGTCGAATTTCGGACTTGCCGCCGACTACGTGCTGATGGCGCTCGCGCCGTCGCTCGTCTGGCTGTTCGTCGGCCGCGTGATCTCGGGCATCACGTCCGCGAGCATCTCGACGGCGTTCGCCTACATCGCCGATACGACGGCGCCGGACCGGCGCGCGGCCGTGTTCGGCAAGATCGGCGTTGCCTTCGGCGCCGGCTTTATTCTTGGGCCGGCGCTTGGCGGGCTCGCGGGCGAGCTTTCGCCGCGGCTGCCCTTCTGGCTCGCGGCGGCCTTGAGTTTTGCCAACGGGCTCTACGGTCTGTTCGTGCTGCCGGAATCGCTGCCCAGGGAGCGCCGCGCGCCGTTCCGCTGGAAGAGCGCCAACCCGATCGGCATGCTGCCATTGTTGCGCTCGAGCCGTGCGCTTGCGGGATTGCAGGTCGCCAATTTCTTCGCGCAGCTCGCCCACGTCGTGCTGCCCTCGGTCTTTGTGCTTTATGCGAGCTATCGCTACGGCTGGGACGTCAGGACCGTCGGCTTGACGCTCGCCATTGTCGGCGTCTGCTCGATGGTGGTGCAGGGGGTTGCGATCGCTCCGATCGTGAAACGGCTCGGCGAGCGGCGAGCGCTGTTGCTCGGGCTTGTCTTCGGCGCGGCCGGCTTTGTCATCTACGGCGTTGCGCCGACCGGGCCGTGGTTCTGGCTCGGCATTCCCGTGATGTCGTTGTGGGGCGTTTCGGGCGCCGCGACGCAGGCGCTGATGACGCAGATGGTCGCGCCGGATCAGCAGGGCCAATTGCAGGGCGCGACCGCGAGCGTGCAGAGCCTCTCGCAGCTCCTGGGTCCGTTCCTGTTCACGCTGACATTTGCATATTTCATCGGCGCGAGCGCGCCGCTGAAACTGCCCGGCGCGCCGTTCCTGCTCGCGGCAGCGCTGCTGCTGCTGGCGGCCGCGATCGCCGCGCGATTTACGTCAGTCGCCCAAAACCCTTGAAGGGTTTGTCGCTTTGTAGGGTGGGCAAAGCGAAGCGTGCCCACCGGACAGATTCCCCGATTGCGGTGGTGGGCACGCTGCGCTTTGCCCACCCTACAAAACTACAAGACTGCAGTCAGAATCCCCACGCGTCGATGCTCACCACGCGGTCGTCGAGCCCGTAACTCACGCGCACAAGCGCTTCCTGCTGGTCGTTGACGCTGCCGTGTTTGACCAACCGGCGGATCAGATACCAGTGCGTATAGCCGATGACTTTGGCACGTTTGATCTTCGGCTCGTAAAGCGTGCGAACTTCATCGGGCGCGCCGATGATCGCAGCAACCTCCTTGGGCGACATGCCGAGCGTGACCCGTTGATAGTTGCCACGGATGGCCTTGGCCCGTTCTTCGCTGGCAAAGAAGGGATAGGTGGCGATGACCACTTCCCGGATGTCGGCGGCGACGGTCATGTTGTTGGCCCAAAAACAAACCCACGCCCTTTGTCGGCGACAAAAGGGTGTGGGTTCATGATGTAGCGTGGGCAAAGCCTTAGCGTGCCCACCGGACAGATTCCGATCGCAGCGGTGGGCACGCTGCGCTTTGCCCACCCTACAAAAGCTGGCGGCCGCGATGCGCGTTCCCGCGGCCCGAGATGACCGCTTACGCGGTCACTTCTTCACAAGCGGGCACTCGCTTGCTTCGAGCGGCTTGGCCGCGTCTTCCGGCGAGATGGTCGCGATCAGCTTGTAGTAGTCCCAGGGATATTTCGACTCGTCCGGCTTCTTCACCTCGAACAGGTAGGCCGGAATGATGCGGCGGCCGTCGGCCCGCAACGGGCCCTTGCCGAACAGGGGATCGTCGGTCGGAATTTCCTTCATCTTGGCGACGACCTTTGCGCCGTCATGCGGATTGCCGCCGAGCGCTTCCAGCGCCTTCAGGTAATGCAGCACGGCCGCATAATTGCCGGCCTGGGTCATCGACGGCATGGCGTGATTGCTCGCCTTCTCGGCGAAGCGCTTCGACCAGGCGCGCGTCTGGTCGTTCATGTCCCAGTAGAAGGACTCGGTGAAGGTCAGGCCCTGCGCGGTCTTCAGGCCCAGCGAATGCACGTCGTTGATGAAGAGCAGGAGCGCGGCAAGCTTCTGGCCGCCCGCCACGATGCCGAATTCGGCCGCCTGCTTGATCGCGTTGGTGGTATCGCCGCCGGCATTGGCGAGGCCGATCACCTTGGATTTGGATGCCTGCGCCTGCAGCAGGAAGGACGAGAAGTCGCTGGTGTTGAGCGGGTGCTTGACGCTGCCCAGGACCTTGCCGCCATTCGCGGTGACGACCGCGCTGGTGTCGCGCTCGAGCGCGGCGCCGAAGGCGTAATCCGCGGTCAGGAAGAACCAGGTGTCGCCGCCGGCCTTGGTCAGCGCCTTGCCGGTGCCGTTGGCCAGCATGTAGGTATCGTAGGTGAAGGAGACGGTGTTGGGCGTGCAGGCCTTGCCGGTGAGATCAGCCGTAGCCGCACCCGAGTTGAGCAGGATGGCGTTCTTCTCCTTGACGAGGTTGCTGACGGCAAGCGCCACGCCGGAGTTCGGGGTATCGGAGATCGCATCGACTTTCTCGGTGTCGATCCATTGCCGCGCGATGTTGACGCCGACGTCGGGCTTGTTCTGGTGGTCTCCGCTCAGCACGTCGATCTTCCAGCCCTTCGCGGCCAGGCCTGAATCCTCCACGGCCATCTTGATCGCGAGCACGGCATTGGGGCCGCCGATGTCGGCGTAAAGGCTCGACATGTCGTTGAGCACGCCGATCTTGACGTTCTTGTCGTCCGCCCATGCCGACGTGGCAAAGCCAAGCCCTGCAAGTGCGAGAAGCGCGGCGAGCTGCCGCGGGCGATTGATAGTCATGCGCTTCCTCCAAAAAATGACCATGCCGGGCCGGCTCTCTTCGGGGGAGCCTTCACCTGACGGACTGCCCTTCCGGATAGCCGGTCTGGGCGGCGGCGGCAATGCGACCAATGCGCTATTTCAGGGCATCCGACGTCAGCCTGAATTTCTGGATACGCTTGGCGTTGTCGACCTCGCCGGTATAAACGTTACCGAGCTTGTCGACGGCCATCGCGTGCACCCAATGGAATTGGCCGGCATTGCGACCGTTGCGTCCGAAACTTCCGACGACGCTGCCGTCCTCGCGCTTGAGAACGCGGATTTCATTATTCTCGCCGTCGGCGTTGAGCAGGTAGGTCTGCTTCGGATCGGGCCAGATCGCGAGGTCCCACACCGCGCCATTGCCGAGCGTGTTCTTCTCGTAAAACCATTCCTTCACGAAGGTGCCGTCCTTTCGGAAGATCTGGATCCGGTTCTGGGTGCGGTCGCAGACATAGACCAGCCCGTCGTCCGCGATCTTGACGCAGTGGACGGGGTTGCCGAACTGGGCCTGCACCGGAGCCGCCGGATCGTAAGGCGGCTGCTTGTCGTCGTTCGGTGGCTTGCCGTAGGCGCCCCAGTGCCGCTTATAGGCAAGCGTCGTTGCATCGAACACGATGATGCGGCGGTTGCCGTAGCCGTCGGCGACGTAAATCTCGTTCGCGTCCTTGTCGATCGCGGTTTCCGCGGGCTTGCCAAGCTGTGTGGTGTCGTTGGAGCCCTTGCTGGGCGCGATCGTGCCGATCTGGCCGACGTATTTGCCGTCGAGCGTGAACTTCAGGATCGCGTTATCGTTGTCGGCATTGCCGCCGATCCAGACGAAGCCGCGCTCGTCGACCTCGATGCCGTGCTCGCGGCCGACCCACTCGTAGCCTTGGCCGGGGCCGCCCCATGAGCGCAGGAGATTGCCGTCGAGGTCGAACTCGAGCACCGGCGGCGCGGGGACGCAGCATTTCGAACGCGGTGGCGTGAGGGTGGCACCTTTTTCATCGTCGGTCAGCGAGCGCGGGCGGTGAATCACCCAGATATGGCCCTGCCAATCGACGGTGACGCCGCCGATCTGGCCGAGTATCCAGTTGTTGGGCAATGGCTTCGGCCAGGACGGATCGACGGCGAAGGTCGGAATTTCACCGGCAGAGGCGATTTGCGGGAGAGTGAGAGCGCCGGTCGCGACGACGCCGGCAAGGCAAAAGGCTTTGGCTAGCTCTGACACGGCGCGCATCGAACGCATGACAGCCTCCCAGCTTGCTGCGGTTGATCCGCAGTCGGCGCGCAGTCAATCGCGGGGAGGGAGAGGAGTCAATTGCGCTGCTTCTTACGCGCAGTCGCGGAAATCCATCAGTGCCCGCGTCGTGTAATCGTAGAGCTTGCCGGTCTCGGTCCATTGCGGAGCACACATCGGCACGATGAATTCGGCCACCTGCTCCGGCGTGTCCAGCGTCATCGGATCCTCGCCCGGAAACACGCTCGCGCGCATGCGGGTGCGGATTGGTCCCGGATTGAACAGGTTCACGCGGATGGATGTCGTGGTCGCCGTCTCATGAGCCCAGACCCGCGCCAATGTTTCAAGAGCCGCCTTGGACGCCGCATAGGGACCGAGATAAGCAGTGGCCTGGCTGGCCGCAGCCGACGTCACGAACACCGCGCGCCCCGCATCGGATTTCCTGAGCAGCGGCTCCATGCAGCGGATGAGCTGAAAATTCGCGG
>JBPYFJ010000102.1:0-6788 GCA_051985675.1 Xanthobacteraceae bacterium
CCGGCGCGTCCCCATCGCGCGCAGGCGACAAGCTCCTAAGCCGCATCATCAAGGGCTTGGAAAGCCCTATAGCCGTGGGGAATAGCGCAATGACTGAGCGCATCCGCGAGTTTCTACGCAAGCGTAATGACGAGGGCCCCTGCCTGGTCGTCGACCTTGACGTCGTTCGCGACAATTACACCGCCTTTGCCAAGGCGCTGCCGGACACCCGTGTGTTCTATGCCGTGAAGGCGAACCCGGCGCCGGAAGTGCTGGCGTTGCTGGCCAAGCTCGGCTCCTGCTTCGACACCGCTTCGGTCGCCGAGATCGAGATGGTGCTCGCCGCCGGTGCGACGCCCGACCGCGTCTCCTATGGCAACACGATCAAGAAGGAGCGCGATATCGCGCGCGCCTTCGCGCTCGGCGTTCGCCTCTATGCGGTCGACTGCAAGGCCGAGGTCGAGAAGGTCGCCCGGGCAGCGCCCGGCAGCCGCGTGTTCTGCCGCATCCTGTCCGACTGTGTCGGCGCCGAATGGCCGCTGTCGCGGAAGTTCGGCTGC
Source organism: Xanthobacteraceae bacterium (assembly GCA_051985675.1). Lineage (GTDB taxonomy): Bacteria > Pseudomonadota > Alphaproteobacteria > Rhizobiales > Xanthobacteraceae > JAFAXD01. The sequence continues at coordinate 540 of JBPYFJ010000102.1, forward strand.
GAACCGGCCATGGCGGTCGACGTGCTGGAGCATGCCCTCAAGGCCGGTCTTGAACCGGTCGGCGTGTCGTTCCATGTCGGCTCCCAGCAGCGCAACCAGCATGCCTGGGACCGCGCGCTCGCGTCAGCGGCGGCGGTATTCAAGGAATGCGGTGAGCGCGGCATCAACCTCACGATGGTCAACCTCGGCGGCGGCTTCCCGACGAAGTACCTGAAGAACGTCCCGTCGGTGAAGACCTACGGCACGGCCATCTTCAAGGCGCTGCGCAAGCACTTCGGAAACCGTATCCCGGAGACGATCAGCGAGCCGGGTCGCGGCATGGTCGGCAATGCCGGCACCATCGAGGCGGAAGTCGTCCTCGTCTCCAAGAAGAGCGAGGAAGACGACGTGCGCTGGGTCTACCTGGACATCGGCAAGTTCGGCGGTCTCGCCGAAACGATGGACGAGTCGATCCGCTACCCGATCCGCACCCCGCGGGACGGCGACGCCCTGGCACCCTGTGTGCTGGCGGGCCCGACCTGCGACTCAGCCGACGTGCTGTACGAAAAGGAGCCTTACATGCTCCCCGTCAGCCTCGAGATCGGTGACAAGGTGCTGATCGAGGGCACAGGCGCCTACACGGCGACCTACTCCGCGGTGGCGTTCAACGGCTTCTCGCCGCTGAAGACCTATCACATCTGACATCGCCGGGAGCCGGTCATGCCGGCTCCCCTCACCCCACAAGCAACGCCCTTCGCAGCGCGCGCCTGTTCGCGCGCCGGGGCGGGAGCAGGCTGAGATGATATCGATCCGGAAAGAACGTCCCCCCGATGTCGCGGCGCGCGAGGCGCTGCTCGACGAAGCTTTCGGCAATCACCGCTGGCGCAAGAGTTCGCAGCGCCTGCGGGACGGCCGGTCGCCAGCTGAGGGGCTCGCGTTTGTCGCCACCGATGGGAAGCGCGTTATTGGCACCGCCCGTCTCTGGAATGTCATGTGCGGCACCGGTCAATCGGCGCTGCTGCTCGGACCGGTGGCAGTTGCTTCCGATTGTCGCAATCGCGGCCTCGGCGCGGCACTCGTTGACCATGCGCTTGCCGCAGCCCGCCGGCGCGGCCATCGGGCCGTCGTCCTCGTTGGCGATGCGCCGTACTACAGCCGGTTCGGCTTCTCCACGGAGAAGACCGCGGCCCTGCGCATGCCCGGTCCCTTCGAGCGCGACCGGCTGCTGGCCCTCGAACTCGAGCCGGGCTCTCTCACGGGTGCCCGTGGCCTGTTGCGTGCGCCGAGCAAGCCGATGCCAAAGTCCGGCCTCGCTGCCTCCGCCGCGTAATTTCTGCCATAATCGCGATGACGCCGGGCTACATTCGCCCGGCGTCTAGTCTGTTTTGCGCCCAACCAAAGAAAAGACCTTCCCTTCCTGGAGAACGCTGACGATGCCTAAATGGCCAGTGCATGCCCGTATCGACGGGCCCATCGTAATGATCGGCTTCGGTTCGATCGGCAAAGGCACCTTGCCGCTGATCGAACGTCATTTCAGTTATGACAAGAAGCGATTTGTGGTCATCGATCCTGAAGACAAGGATCGCAAGATGCTCGATCAGCGCGGCATCCGCTTCATCCATCAGGCGGTCACGAAGGACAACTACCGCCACCTGTTGACGCCGCTGCTCACGGCCGGCGGCGGCCAAGGTTTTTGCGTGAACGTCTCCGTCGATACCTCATCGCTCGACATCATGGAATTGTGCCGCGAGATCGGCGCGCTCTACATCGACACCGTGGTCGAGCCCTGGAAGGGCTTCTATTTCGATCCGAAGCTCGGTCCGGAGGCGCGGACGAACTACGCGTTGCGCGAAACGATTCTCGCCGCGCGCCGCAAGCGTCCGGGCGGTCCGACGGCCGTCTCGTGCTGTGGCGCCAATCCCGGAATGGTGTCGTGGTTCGTCAAGCGTGCGCTGCTGACGATCGCAAACGACGTCGGCCTGAAATTCAAGGCCCCGAAGACACGCGAAGACTGGGCGCGCCTTGCCAAGAAAGCCGGTATCAAAGGCATACACATCGCAGAGCGTGACACTCAGCGTGCGAAGCAGCCAAAGCCGATGAACGTGTTCGTCAACACCTGGTCGGTAGAAGGTTTCATTTCCGAAGGTCTGCAGCCGGCGGAGCTTGGCTGGGGCACTCACGAAAAATGGACTCCACCGAATGCCGCCAGACACAAAGGCGGCAGTGGCTCGGCAATCTACATGCTGCAGCCCGGTGCAAATACCCGTGTGCGCTCATGGACGCCCACAGGCCAGGCACAGCTAGGCTTTCTGGTCACCCACAACGAGTCAATTTCGATCGCCGACTACTTCACGCTGCGCAAGGGACGTAAAACGCTCTATCGCCCGACTTGCCATTACGCCTATCACCCCTGCAACGACGCGGTGCTCTCCATGCACGAGATGTTCGGGCGTGCGGGCGCCCCGCAGGAAGACGTGCACATTCTCGACGAGCATGAGATCGCCGACGGCATCGATGAGCTCGGCGTGCTTCTGTACGGGCACAAGAAGAATGCCTACTGGTACGGCTCGCAGCTTTCGATCGACGAAACACGTGAGGTCGCGCCGTATCAGAATGCCACCGGCTTGCAGGTCACTTCGGCGGTCCTCGCCGGAATGGTGTGGGCGCTCGAGAACCCGAAAGCCGGCATCGTCGAAGCTGACGAAATGGATTTCAGTCGCTGCCTCGAAGTGCAGATGCCTTATCTCGGCCCGGTCGTCGGCACCTACACGGACTGGACGCCCCTCACCGGCCGGCCCGGACTTTTCCCGGAAGACATCGACAAGCGTGATCCGTGGCAGTTCCGAAATGTGCTGATGCACTGATCGGCGGAAGCGGACAGCGAAAGCAAACAAATGTAAACGGGCGGCCAAAAGGCCGCCCGTTTCATTTTCGCGTCGCGGAGTCCGCTACTTGTTTTCGGGCGGCTTTTCGCCGGGCTGCGGCGGCGGCCGCTTCGGCGGCGGCCCAGGTGGCGGCTGTCCGGGCCCACGCGCACCTTGCGGCGGCGGCGGTGGCGGCGGCTGCACGCGCTGCTGCTGCGGCGGTGGTGGCGGTGGTGGCTGCATGCGCTGCTGCTGCGGCGGAGGCGGCGGCGGTGGTGGCGGCGGCTGCACCTGCCGCTGCTGCGGCGGAGGTGGTGGTGGCGGCGGCTGCACCTGCGGCGGGGTCGGACGCACGATGTTCGGCTGTTGCGGTGGCGGACCACCGGGCTGCCCACCTTGGGGACCACCTGGACCACCTGGGCCAAAGCGTTCGCGACGCTCGTCTCGCTGCGGTGGCTGTCCCGCGGGCGGCTGCGGTGGCTGCACTTGTCGCTGCTGCGGCGGTGGCGGCGCCGGAGGTTGCTGCACCTGGGGCGGTGTCGGCCGCGCGATGTTCGGCTGTTGTGGGGGCGGGCCGCCTTGCGGTCCGCCGGGCGGCACGCGGCGTTCCTCGCGCTGAACGGGAGGCGTCGAGGCGGGCGGCGTTGCTGTCGGAGGCGGTGACGGCGGTGGCGGTGCGCCTTGCGCCGCACGCGGCGGGGTCGCCCCCAGGCGCCCCGGCTCGTTTCTGCCAAGGGGCTGCGGGGCGGTGACCGCCGCGCTGGGCGGAATCATCGTTGTGGTGCGCTGTATGGAAACAGGAGGCAGGCGCGACGGTGGAGCGATGCCGGGCCGTCCCGGGCCACCGGGGCGACCAGGCGAGCCACCCGGTGGCGGACGACGCAACTCGTCGCGATTGATTTGCACCGCACCGGACACGCCTTGCGTTCCGGCGAAGACGCGTGGGCGCACGCGATAGGTCGCGACCGGCGCGCCGCTCACACGCGCGACATAGGCCGGCGGGATTCCGGGATTCACCGCCAGTCGCCCTCCATGCACGGGGACAGTGCGGTTGACGATGTTCGTGGTGCGCAGGATGACCGAACGTCGATAGACCGGCACGTAATAGGAACGCAGCACAGGCGCGGCCAGATATCGCCCCGGCACAAAGCTCCAGTATGCGGGCTCGGTCTCGTAGACGCCGACCAGTTCGTCGGGCGGAAGCGGTGCCCAGCCGACATATTGGTCGCCGTAGCGCCAGTTCACCCAGGCCGGCGCCCACTCATCGCCTGGCACCCAGAACCAGCCGAAACCACGCTCGAACGCCCATCGGCCGTAGTGATAAACGACCCAGCCCCAGTTGGCCTCGACGTCGTCGGAGACCCAGTACCAACCCCAATCATCGGTGTAGACCCAGTGTCCGTATTGATAAGGCCGCCAATCAGGCGGAATGCCGGCTGGCACCCAGACGTCACCGAAACGCGGATGTGGACGCCACACACCGTATTGCTCAAGCGCGATCTGGGCATCTTCGGAAATCTGCGCCTGCGCCGGTGAAAGCGCGCCGGCCGCAATCGGAACCAACAGCGAGCCGATTGCGATAGTGGCGCAGGTTGCAATAGCGAAAACCGCGCGACGTATCCTCCAGATGGAGGCCATGATCTGTTCCTTTGTCTCGTCAGGCTCCGACAGCCGCAAAGTCAGACAAGCGCGGCACGCGGGCTAAGTTCCGAATCAATTTCCTACAGGCTAGAGCCCCGCGCAGAGCACGGGCAATGCGTCATAGTGGGGGCATATAGGGCGATCACAAGGCGAGAAGGCCTGCGTCCCCGGATTCTGTGCCGAAGGCGAGCGCCTGGCCGGTTTCATTCCAGCCGAGCGCGCTCACCGGCTGACCGTCAGCCTCGCGCGCGAGTATCAGCGCGTCGTCCTCGACCCGCACCAATCTCACAGCGCCGTCAGCATAGCCCGCGGCCACAACCGGCTGGCGCGGATGACAGGCAACGACCATCACGCGCGACTCAGCGCGCGCCAGAACTGTCGGCTGGCGACCCATGGGGCCATCCTTGCCATCGAACGGCCACAGGATCAGTTGCTCGGAGCCCGACGTTGCGAGAAATTCGCCCTCGGCGCTCCAGCTGAGCGAGCGCACGCGCGCCGAATAGCCCGACATGCGCATGTGCTTGGCATCGACCAGCCGCCAACCGTGGAGTGTTGGCTCCTGCATGGTGGTCACCAGAAATTTTCCGTCCGGGCTGACCGTTATACCGAGATGCGAACCCTTCCATTCGAGCCGTTCGGGCTGAGCGCCGGCCGCGTTCGGGAACCAGAGCGACGCGCCGTTGTAATGCGCGATCGCCAGACGAAAACCCTTCGGCAAAAAGCAAAGCCCGGCAACGGTCGAGGCCGCCTCGAATGTACGCAGTTCGCCTTTTTTCGTGCGAACGGTGGCGGTCTTGCCTGACGACCAGGCAACGGCGTCGTCAGGGCCAATCGCAACGTTGTCGATCCAGCGTTTCTTTTCATCGGTGGCGAGGACCTGATGCTCGCCGTCCGAAATGGTTTCGACAACCCGGCCATCGTCACCCCCGGTGATGATGCGTCCGCCATCGCAGGCGCTCGCGAGGATGCCGCCACCATGAAGAGGAATGCGGCGTTCCGTATCATCAACAAATAGCAGCCCCTCTTCGCCGAGCACGAACACGGCTGTCGAGCCGAGAAAGTGCACGCCGACGACGGGCGCGCCAGCGATTACGTGGCGCGTGCGATCGGCGAGTGACGGAATCTGGGCCGGCGTGTCGCTCACGTCAGGCGATGCAGCTTTCGAAGCCCTGCCGGATCTGGTCTTCAGGCAGATTGCGGCCGATGAAGACGATACGGCTGTCGCGCTTCTCGTCGGCGCGCCAGGGGCGCTGGTGATCGCCATCAAGGATCATGTGCACACCCTGAAACACAAAACGTTCGGCGTCATCCTTGAACGACAATATGCCCTTGCAGCGCAGAATATTGGGACCGTCCTTGGCGACGAGGTCCTGAATCCACGGAAAGAACTTGTCGGGATTGAGCGGCTTGTCGGTCTTGATTGAAACCGATTGCATCTCCTCGTCGTGGTAGTGCTTGAGGCCGTTGCCGTGATGATGATGGCCGTGATCGTGCTCGTGATCATGGTTGTGATCATGGTCGTGATCATGATGGTGTTCATCGGAGTCTAAAAACGATGGCTCGATGTCGAGAATGCGATCGAGATCGAATGCGTTCCGCCCGAGCACCTCATTGATGTCGATCTTGGCGCGCTGGGTGCGGTGCACCCGCGCATAAGGATTGAGGCCGCGAATACGCGCCTCAAGTTCACCCAATTCTTCCGGCGTCACCAGATCGGTTTTGTTGACCAATATGACGTCCGCGAATGCGATCTGGTTCTTGGCCT
>JBPYFJ010000103.1:0-12580 GCA_051985675.1 Xanthobacteraceae bacterium
GAACCTGGCCGGCCGGGGGCTTGCGCGAGGAGGATTGCGGCCGGTTTCAAAAAGGCGGCACCAAAGAGCGTAGACTGTCGAAGCTTATCCGAGATCATCGCGGCAGTTTCGTCGCTTCCATCCGGTATGACTGGGCAACGCACGACTTGTTCCCGGCAATCAAGGGCGATCTTCGGCCTTTGGCACAGGCGCTCGACAGGCTGGGGTTCGATTTCGAGGGCAGAGGCGAGCTAGGTCATGATTGCCTCACCCATCACGAACCGCATTTCTCGCTTGTCGGCGGCGCCTTGCACGCGGTTGCTGGCGCCTTGCGTGCCATGCCATTCGATGCCGATCTCGAACAAACACGAACCATCGGGCATCTCGTTCCACAACGGCCGGCTTTCGCCTTTTTTACCGATGACGTCGAGTCGCCGTTCCCGTTCGGGACAACGCACGAAATGGAGATTGAATGGCCGGATGGCACGCATAGACCGGATTTTGGACATCGGGCGTCATACCGGGACATCTCAAATCCGGAACATTCGGATTGCGCCGCGGTTGCCGGGTGGCTCGTCGAGGCGCGCGAGCGCAGACGGCAAAGGAATGACAGCGGCGAGGAATGGAACAGCAACGATCGCCGCGAGGGGCCGCCACTCACGCCGATCCAGTCCGTTCTGTTCAAGCAAAGTCCGTTTCTCAGCTCGGTGTTCAGACACGGATTGCTGAACAGCGGAACGCGCCCGATTTCGGAACCAAACGATCCTTTCTGGAACGTTCGTGCACTGGCGACCGCCGTCTCCGGCCACGGCGGGTATGTGACGACACCGTTGATCTGCGCGGTCAACCAGCTTGTGCTCGACGATATCATCGCCCGCCCGGGCGCATGGTGAGCGTCAGATCGTACGCAGCACCGAAAATAGCTCGCCGGGCAAGCGCTGGCTGAGTTCTACGTCGCCCGCAACATCGACGTCCATGCCGTCGACCCGCGCCGAGCGCGGACCGCGCCGAACCGCCGCCATCATATCGTCGACCTGATCGAGCGGGCCCGCGAACACCGCCTCGACCGACCCGTCACGGCGGTTGCGCACCCAACCGGCGAGACGGCGCCCCCGCGCCTCGTCCTCGACAAACGCGCGAAACCCAACGCCCTGGACTCGGCCGCGCACGACCACGCGTCTGATGACCGGCGCGCTCATCAGCGTTTGCTGATCTCCGGTTGATGCGACGTCTCAATGCTGCCGGGCGCCCATTGTGCGAGCGCGTCGACGTATGGCCGCGGAAGGTCCCAGTCGCGCGCGGCGGCGAGTACGCACTCGATGTATCCTGGCCTGGACCGACCCTGCCGGCTCGAGCGTCCGATGTAGACGAGTGCCGGTGTCACGCTGCCGGCGTGGCGCACCGGCAGAAGACAGGCGCGATAAAGGCCGGTGTCGAGGCTCTCATAGGCGTTCAGGGCAGCAACGTCGCGCGGGCTCACTCGCCACAGCACCCCGTGCACCTCCTGCCCGGGCGCCGGCACGACGGATGCATAGCCCTCGGCCATAACGATGAAACGATGGTGATCGAGCACCGCGATTCCGAGCGGACGCGCCCGCGGGCAGTGTCCGCGCATCAGCGCGCGCGACATGTTGGATCCGTAGGCGAAATGCAGCGGCATGTGCGGCGACCGTTACCGTTCCCTGGCCTGCTGTGCGCGTTCCTGGTCCACCATATAGTCGCGCACCACCGGCACGTCATCGCGGCGTTCGCTCAGCAAAATTTGGAACACCATGTTGGAACCGTGCAGGAAACCAAGCTCGGCCGCACCCAGATAGAACTCCCACATGCGCGCAAACCGCTCGCCCATCAAGGCAACGACGGCCGCGCGCTTCGCTGCAAAGCGCGAGCGCCAATTGCGCAGGGTCCAGGTGTAATGCAGACGCCAGACCTCGCAATCGTCGACCCACAGGCCGGTCCGTTCGGTCGCGGCAAACACCTCGGACAGCGCCGGCGCGTAGCCCCCCGGGAAGATGTATTTGCGAAAGAACGGCGGCGTCGAGCCGGGCGGGGACATCCGCCCGATGGCGTGGATCAAGGCGCAGCCGCCGGGCGCGAGTAAGCGGCGTATGGCACGGAAATAGTCGTCGAAATAGGCAACGCCGACATGCTCCATCATCCCGATCGAGACGATGCGATCGAATGGGCCGGAGATTTCGCGATAGTCCTGCTCCACGAACGTGATCCTGTCTGCAACGCCCGCGGCACGCGCCCGCTCGCGTGAGGCCGCAAGCTGGTCCGGCGAGACGTTGAGCGCCGTGACGCGCACCTCGAAGGCCTGCGCCAGGTAGATCGCGAGCGCGCCCCAGCCCGATCCGATGTCGAGGATCCGCATGCCGGGCGCCAGCATTAGTTTTGCGGCAACGTGCCGCAACTTGTTGAGTTGCGCGGCCTCGAGCCCCTCTTCCGGATGCGTGAAATAGGCGCAGGAATAGTTCATGCGCTCATCCAGCCAGAGCGCATAGAAGTCGGTCGGATGATCGTAGTGTTCGCGCACATTGCGCGCCGCGCGCCCGAGCGCATTCCTTTGATGGAACGTGCGCAGCGCCCGCCACACCTTGCGCAGCACCAGCTGGAGCGGGTGCGCACCAAAGTGCCGCCGGTTGACCGAGAACAACATCTGCAGATCGTAGATGCCGGCGTTCTCGATCGTCAGCCGTCCGTCCATATAGGTTTCGGCGGTGGCAAGTTCCGGATTGAAAAAGATCTCGCGTTCGACCTTCGGGTCGTGAAAGCGCACGATGACGTCGGGCCCGTCGGTGCCGCTGCCGAAGGAATGCCGGCTGCCGTCATGGCGGATGACGGTCAGGCGTCCTTTTTCGACGAAGCGCCGGAGCAGATGCTGGAGCAGAAACACCGCGTCATCCGTTGATGGGACCCGTTTGTCCCAAGTTTACGCGAAAGACTAAAGTGTGTTTCGGTTAATTCGGTTTACTCCGACGACCCCTATCAAGCATCTCGCCACCAGCGATGCCCGTCGCATGCAAGATCCGCCCTTATAAGGGCCGCGTCCTTTCGGCCGGCGAAGGTTGCGGCCTGGATGTGGAACCGGCGTCGGCTGTCGCCCGCCGGCCCGACACCATATGCACAAGGAACAAAACCGGCAGCGCCAGACCGAGCCCGTAGTGCAGCCGGCTGATCCACGGCCGCAGCATATCGGACCCGGAATAATATAGGCCGAACGCGGTGACGATCAGCACGAGGTTGAACGTCGCCATCACCGTGCCGGTGATCCGGTTCTTGCGCGCGCGCCACGCGCGGCGCAGGTGCAGCGGAACGAGCGCGCCGAGCAGCATCAGCGTCACCAGGGCGGCGCCGCCATGCACCATCAACAAATTCGCCGCCGTTTGTTGCCAGAACTCCTGGCTCTCCTTGAGCGCATCCGCCACCAGCCAGACGGCACCGGTCACAAACAGCACGCCGAACGCCGCGTAGATCGCCCAGCGAAACTGCGGATCAATGCGCAAGATTAGATCCCGCGTCCTGCCAGTCGGCCGTGGCGCAGACCTCGCCGCCGCGCGCGACGATGAGCGCGCTCGCTCCGTAGTGGTCGAGGATAGGTCCGGCGTCTTCCCGGGCGATCATCACGACCTTGGTCAGCGCGTCGGCGATCATGCAGGACGGCGCGCGCACGCTGGCACCGAGAACCACGCGCACCGGCTCGCAGCTGCGCGGATCGATCACGGCGCAGTCCTCGACCTCGCGGCCGCGCAACGGATCGAAGCGCCCGGCCGTGGAGGCGAGCGCCTGGTTGCGCACCTCAACGCGGGTCAGGAGCAGGGCCGGGTCGCCCGGATCGCGAATGTCGATTGCGTGCGCATGCGGCCCGAACCCATAAAGATCGCCGCCCGCATTGACGAGACCGGCCGCAACCCCGTGCTCGCGCAGCACGCCGACCGCGCGGTCGACCGCAAATCCCTTGGCAATGCCGCCAAGATCGATGCGCACGCCCGGGCGGCGGAACCGCACGCGCCGATCAGGCAAGAGCTCGACCGCATCCTGAAGCGGTTGAGCTTCCTCGGGAGAACCGGGCAGCAATCCGAGCGACTGCAGCACCGGCGCCACCGTGATGTTGAACGATCCGTTGGAACGGCGATTGAGCTCGGCCGCCGCCGCCAGAACGTCGAACGTTAAGGCGTCGACCGCGACAGCGCCGGCGCCGGCGCCGCGATTGAGCCGGCTCACATCGCTTTGCGGATCGTGGAAGCTCATCAGCGCCTGGACGCGCTCGATCGCGTCGAACGCCGCGTCGATAGCGGCGTCCGCCCGCGCGCAGGGCGCGACCGCAACCTCGGCAAAAGTCCCAAGCAGCGGCCGCGCGCGCCGCACCAGAGCGCCGCGCAAAACGGATGCGGGTGCGCTAGCGCCCACGGCCGCCATAGGCCAACAAGATCCGCTTGACGCCCTGGGCGATGTGCTCCGAGGAGAGCGTGGCGCCCGAGATGTTGCGGATGTCCTGACCGACCGCCAGCGCGCTGCCCGCGGTCTTGCCGACGAACTGCGCGAGCCAGCTCGGACTGCGAACCTCGCCGCCATACGACTCGCGATATTCCAGGATATCCACCCGGCGGACACGGCCGCTGGGATCGACGGACACCGCGTAGTCGATGTAGAGGTGCTTTCCGATCACCCGATCGAAGACGAAATAGCCGAGCAGGCGCCCGCTCGATTCAGCTTTCCACACCCGCCCGCCCTGCACTTCCGCAAACGTCGCCCCCGGGAACGCCTGCCGCTGCGCTTGTGCAATGCTGAGATACTGCACAGCGTGCGCGGGCGCACTGATCGAAATGGCGAGCGCTGCCGGCGCGCTCCAGCGGATCCATCGCGTCATCGTCACCTGCGTGTTGCTCGAGCACGCCCAGCAAAACCAGTCTTGTCTTGCGGGGGATGCTCTAGAAGAAGAAGCCGACGCCACCGAGCACGGAGTCCGCGCCGGGTGCCACCGGGTCGTTGGTCTTGATCCTTTGATAGCTCGCCTTGAGCACAACCTGCGGGGTCGGGAAGATCGCAAATCCCGCGGTGTAAAAGCGCTGCTCGCCGAAACCCGTCGGAGAGTTCAGGTCGGTACCGGCGAATCCCGACATCTGCAGGTTTTGATAGGTGTAGCGGAAGAACGGCACCGCTTCCCAACTGCTCCCGATGAAGGTGCCGAGCGGGAAGTGGTAGGCGACTTCACCCGACGTGCCCCACATGGTCTTGCCGACGTTGTTGAAGGGATCGCCGTCGTTGTTGGCGCGCAGATTGGCGGGGTTGCCGAACGTGACGCGAACGACTTCTCCGCGCAACTCCCATCCGGTATCGGGGATGCGGTAACGGAACTCGGTGTCGAACATCGCTAGGCTCGACTGGCCGAGCGGATTTCCAAACACTTGGTCATAGGCTCCGCGCGGCGTGGTGTTGGGCGTGTAGTAGGCGCTGACGCTGCCGGCGAACCCGGGCATGAACGGCGGAGAGAAGTCGAGCTTGCCGGCGATCGCAACCGCATTGTTGAGCTGGCGGAAGTCGCCGATCGGCGCCTGCGCGAATGCGAGCGCGTCAGTGCCGCTGATGCCCGGGGCGTAACCGGCCGGAAACGGCGGAACCGTATTGGCATCGGTGCGCACGTCGAAATTGTCGCCGAAATCCTCGAGGCTCATGCTCGCCTGCACCTGATAGCTCAGGCCGTCGGCGATGGTGCCATAAAAGCTCGACGCGCCCGCTTTCCAGGTCGACGGGATGAGGCCGAGGTAGAGCTCCGGACGACGAACGCTGTAGAACTGCGTCGGCTCGTGGTGCTGATTGATGTAGCCGATCGGGATGAGATCGACGCCGGGCGCGCGCCAGTTGAATTGGTCGACCATCTTGAAGTCGATCCAGACCTGCTCGATCTCGGCGGTGCCGTGCAGCTTGTCGTCCGCATCGAACGCGCTGCCGCCATGTTCGAACTCGATCTCGGCGTTGAAGATGATGTTGGGCGTGATCGCATAGGTCGGGAGCAGCACGACGCGTCTTGCGTCAAACCCGGCCTGCCATTGGCCTCCCGCGGCGGGATTTTGCTGGGCGCCGAAATGAATTTCCCCGTAGGCGCCGATGCTCAACCCCGGCACCGGAGAGTCGGCAACGCCGAGCAGCGGCTTGTCGCTGCTCACGCCGGGTTGTCCGCCGGGTAGCGGCGGCAGGTGCCACAGCGCGGTTTGCGCGGTCGGCGTCGGTCCCTCGGGACGCGGCGGCGTCTGCGGATTGGCAGCGGCCTGTGTGGCCGCGTCCGCCGACGCCGGTGCACCGCCGGCGGCGGTTGCCGTGGCCGACGGACCCGCAGGCGCCGCACCGGCCGACGGCAACGGCCCCAGCTTGAACGGCGACGCAGCTGACTTTCCGGCCGGCGGCGCGCCCGCGGGCGCCGCGGCGGGTGGCGTGCCCTGCTGCTTTTGTTTGAGCTGCGCCTCCAGCATCTGGATACGCTGCTCCATCATCTGCATGCGCTTGAGCATCTGCTCGGTCGCCGACGACGCCTGCTCCGCCGGGCGCTCGGTCGTGGTCAACGGTTTCGACGGATCGTCGATCGCGTGCGCGGCGCTCGCGCTCACACCGAGAATCGTGGTGCCAAGCAGCAGCCTCGCCAATGCAGGTCGCGACGCGCGGCGCCGGGCGCGCGCGTTTAGGTTCAGCAGTCCGGACATGACTTCCCCCACCCCATTCGCGAATCATGCGATCCCCACCGATCGCCGAAACCCGCGTGCACAGGTGTAATCGATTTGCAGGCCAACACAGACTCAAATCTCGTCTAATAGATTGGAATATCTTGAAAATCACTGATTTTAATTGGAGTAATTCAAAACTCGAATTTTTAATTGGAGTAATTCCAAATCGGTTTGATGAGCGACATCAACAACCCGAGTGTATCGGTCAGGCGAACTCCATGATCACCGCGTCGACCGCGAGGCTGTCGCCCGGCTTGGCGAAAATCTTCTTCACCACCCCGTCGCGCTCGGCGCGCAGCACGTTTTCCATCTTCATGGCTTCGACGACCGCGAGCGTGTCGCCGACTTTGACCTCACTCCCCTCCGTGACCGCGATCGATCGCACGAGGCCGGGCATCGGACACAAAAGTTTCTTGCCCGAATCATTCGGCGGCTTGATCGGCATCAGCCGTGCCGCCGCGGCCTCGCGTTCGGTGTAGACGAAGGCGCTGACTTCGATCCCGCCGTGCGCCAGCAGGGACCCATTGAGGATCGGGCGCACCTGCACGGCGACAGGCGTGCCGTGGACCGTTCCGGTCCACACCAGTTCGCCTGGCTTCCAGTCCGAGGTCAGAATCCGCGCCGGGCCTTCGGCGTCGCCTTCGATGAAGCGCACCGCGATCCCGCCCGCTTCACGCGCGACCGTGAGCGCCATTTCGCCGACACCGAGCCACACTGCGCGCCGGCGCTGCCGGGTTACGATGCGACCGCCCATCTGGCCTGAGATGCGACGCTTGCGTTCGCCGATGACGTGATCGATGGCGGCCGCGACCGCGGCGAGCACGCGCGCCTGCTCGCCTTGCGGCACGATCGGACGAAAGCCCTCCGGGAATTCCTCGGCGATGAACCCGGTCGACAGGCGGCCGGCGCGCCAGCGCGGATTGTGCATGACCGCCGACAGGAACGGAATGTTGTGGCGAATGCCGTCGATGTAGAACGCATCGAGCGCGCGCGCCTGGGCGTCGATCGCCGCCGCACGCGTCGGCGCGTGGGTCACGAGCTTTGCGATCATCGGATCGTAGTAGATCGAGATCTCGCCGCCCTCGTAGACGCCGGTATCGTTGCGGATGGTGACGCCGTTGGTGGTCGCCTCGGCGGGCGGGCGATAGCGCGTGAGCCGGCCGACCGACGGCAGAAAGTTGCGATATGGATCTTCCGCATAGACCCGGCTCTCGACCGCCCAGCCGCGAAGCTCAACATCCCTTTGCTTGATGGTCAGCCGCTCGCCCGCGGCGACGCGGATCATCTGCTCGACGAGATCGATCCCGGTGACGAGTTCGGTCACCGGGTGCTCGACCTGCAGCCGCGTATTCATCTCCAAGAAGAAAAAGCTTTTGTCCTGCCCCGCGACGAACTCAACGGTGCCGGCCGAGTCGTAACCGACCGCCTTCGCGAGCGCGACCGCCTGCTCGCCCATGCGCGCGCGCGTCGCCTCGTCGAGCAGGGGCGACGGCGCCTCCTCCAGCACCTTTTGATTGCGGCGCTGGATCGAGCATTCGCGCTCGCCGAGATGGACGACGTTGCCGTGCTTGTCGCCAAGCACCTGGATCTCGACGTGGCGCGGATCGACGATGAATTTCTCGATGAACACCCGGTCGTCGCCGAACGAGGATTTCGCCTCCGAGCGCGCGCGCGCAAAACCCTCGGCGACTTCGCCGGCCGAATGCGCGATGCGCATGCCTTTGCCGCCGCCGCCGGCGGACGCCTTGATCATGACCGGGAAGCCGATCTCTTGCGCGATCCGAACCGCCTGCCGTTCGTCGTCGATCACGCCCAGATAGCCCGGCACGGTCGAGACCTTGGCGTTGGCGGCGGCCTTCTTGCTCTCGATCTTGTCGCCCATGGCGGCGATCGCCTTGGGATTCGGGCCGATAAAGGCAATGGCGGCGCGGGCGAGCGCAATCGGGAATGCCTCGCGCTCGGACAGGAAGCCATAGCCCGGATGCACCGCCTCGGCCCCGGTCGCCCGGCAGGCTTCGACGATCTTGTCGATCTGAAGGTAGCTCTCTGCGGCGGGGGGCGGGCCGATGGGGACGGCTTCATCCGCCATCTCCACGTGCAGGGCGTCCCGGTCGACGTCGGAATAGACCGCGATGGTCGCAATCCCCATGCGGCGAGCGGTCTTGATGATGCGGCACGCGATCTCGCCGCGGTTGGCGATCAGAATGCGCTTGAACATCCCCACAGCCGATCTACCCGACCGCTTTACGCTTGCGTTGACTTGGGTCCGATGTCAACGCCAGAACCATCCCGTGCGAATAAGGTGCCGGAGATTATTCATCCGCGCGCGCCCGCTAAAAGAGAAGATCGCAACACCCTCCCCCGTTCGGGGGATGTTGTTTTTTCGGGCGTCGAACCCGTCCGCCGGCTGGCCAGCTTGTGCGTCTGCGACTATATGGCTGCGACGGACGCAGCGATTTGCGCGATGATGTCCGGACGATCCCCGACCTGAGGAGGTGTGGCAATGGCACTCGCGATCAATGACATGGCCCCGGACTTCGAGGCGGATACCACCGAAGGCAGAATTCGCTTTCATCAATGGCTGGGCGATTCCTGGGGGGTTCTGTTCTCGCATCCCAAGGACTTCACCCCGATCTGCACCACCGAACTCGGCTACATGGCGCGCATCAAGCCTGAGTTCGACAAACGCGGCGTGAAGATCCTCGGGATTTCCGTCGATCCGGTCGACAGCCACAGCAAGTGGGCAAACGACATCAAGGAGACCCAGGGTTTTGCCCCGAACTACCCGATGATCGGCGATCCCGATCTGAGCATCGCAAAGGCCTGGGGCATGCTGCCGGCGGCGGCGTCGGGGGATGCCTCCAAGCGCACTGCCGCCGACAATCAGACGGTGCGCAACGTCTTCGTGATCGGGCCCGACAAGAAGATCAAACTGGTTCTGGTCTATCCGATGACCACCGGGCGCAACTTCGACGAGGTGCTCCGCGTCATCGACTCCCTGCAGCTCACCGCCAAACACAAGGTTGCAACCCCGGTCAACTGGAAACAGGGCGAGGACGTGATCATAGCCGGCTCGGTGACGGATGAGGATGCCAAGAAGACCTATCCGCAAGGTTGGAAAGCGCCCAGGCCCTACATACGCATTGTTCCGCAGCCCAAGGCTTAACGCCCCGCGGATGCGCTATGGTGTGGGCGCGGCATTAGCCGCGCCCTTTTTCACGCCGGAGGCGACATGCCGAGCCCGTCCGTCAAGCAACCGCCATTCGCCTCCCTCGTGGGCATCAATATCACGCACGTCTCGCCCGAACGGGTCACGGCCGAACTCGTCGTGCGCGATGAGCTCACCAACGGCAACGGCATCCTGCACGGCGGGGCCGTCATGACGCTCGCCGACAACCTCGGCGGCGCTGCGACCATGGCCAACCTGCAGGCCGGCTTCCTTACCACCACGATTGAGAGCAAAACCAACTTCTTCGCTGCGGTCTCGCTTGGCGACACCGCGCACGCCGAATGCACGCCGCTCCACCGCGGGCGCACCACGATGGTCTGGCAAACCCGCATCACCCGCGGCGACGGCCGGCTTGCCGCGGTCGTCACGCAGACCCAGCTGGTGATCGAACCCAGGCCGAAGGCGGGCTAAACGCGAGCGCGAATGATCTTGATGAGGTCTTCGACCACGAATCGACTCTCGATGAGCTGCAAGCCGGCTTCGGGAACATGCTGCTCGGTGCGGCGGTCGAAACTCGCCCCATAGGCCCAATGCACCCACGGCTCCCAGAGCTTGGTCACGGCCTTGCGCAGCGTTCCGCGCGGCCGCGTGTACTCCAACAGGCGAAGTTCCGCCCCCGGTTTTAGGACGCGCGCTAGCTCGCGCAGCGCCGGGACCTGCAAATCCTCCGGCAGCACGCAAAACAGGAACGTGGCAACCGCGGCGTCAAAAAACCGATCCGGAAAGTCGAGGCGCGTGACGTCCATCTGACGCAACTCGACCTCGGCCCGCGCCAACGAACGCCGACGTTGCGCGCGCGCCAGCATGGCTGGACTGAGATCGATCCCGATCACTTTGGCGCCGGGCGGATAGAACGGGAAGTTGCGCCCGGTGCCGGCCCCGGCCTCCAGGATGGTGCCGGAGAGTCCTTCGAACATCTGCGGGCGGATTAAACGATAACGCCGATATTCGAACGGCAGATCGAGCAGATCGTAAAGCAAGGCAATTCGCTGATAGCGGTCAAACAGCGAGGTCATGGGCGATCGTCACGCGGTTGCGTCAGACCGGCCCCTGGGGCCATAACGTGATAACGGGTCGCCTCAGAGGATGGGGCGAGCATGCGCTCGGGAGGAATAATTTGCGACGATCAATTTGTGCGGCAGCGGTGCTCGTCACCGTACTGACGGGCGCGTTGCCTGCATCGGCCGACGACAAGGCGCCGGTCCTGGTTCTGGTCGGTCTCGCAGCCGGCGGCTCCAACGACCTGATCGCGCGCGAGCTCGCCGAGCGGCTGCGAACCATCACCGGCGATCAGTATATCGTCGAGAACAAGCCCGGCGCCGCCCAGCGCCTCGCACTCGCCGAGCTCAAGCGCGCTGCCCCGGACGGGCGAACATTCATCGTCGCGACCAACAGCCCGTTCTCGACCCTGCCGAATGTGTACGGCGACAAGCTCGGCTACGACCCGGTGAAGGATTTCACGCCGATCGGCCGGATGGTGAAATTCGAGACCGCGCTGGCGACCGGTCCGCTGGTCCAGGCGAAGAGCTTCCAGGATTTCGTCGGGTGGGCCAAGGCCAACCCGTCGCTTGCCGCCTACGGCACGCCAGGCGCCGGCACGAGTCCGCACTTCATCGGGGTCATGCTCAGCAACACGCTCGCGCTTCCGCTCACCCACGTCCCCTACAAGGGCGGCGCGCCGGCCATGAATGATCTCCTCGGCGGCCACCTGCCGATGCTGATCAATTCGCTGCCCGACATGCTCGAACAGCACCGCAGCGGTCGCCTGCGCATCATCGCGACGACGGGGCGCGAGCGCTCGCCGCTGACCCCGGAGGTGCCGACACTGACCGAGCTCGGAATCCCGCTGACCGCCGACATCGGCATCGACATTTATGCTCCGGCCGGCGTCCCGGCCGACGTCGTTGCGCGTCTCAACGCCGCCCTGACCCAGGCGGTGAACACGCCCGACACGCGCGACCGCTTCATCAAATACGGACTGATCATTGCGCCTTCGAGCCCGCAACAGCTGGCCGCATTCCAGGCCGAGGAGGCGCGAAAATGGGCGGCGCCGATCAAGGCGAGCGGTTATACCGGCGAGTAGTTTCGGAGCAGACCGTTGCAGCGACTTCGTCTCTGGATCATCGCTTGTGTCGCGCTGGCGGCAACCTGTGCGCCCGGCCAGGCCGAGACCGAAAAAAATCCGGTCCGGTTTATCGTCGGCGTACCGGCCGGCGGTTCGATTGATCTTCTGGCGCGCCAGCTTGCCGAAAAGATGAAGGACATCCTGGGCGAGCCGGTGCTGGTCGAAAACCGGGCGGGCGCCAACCAGCGCATCGCGCTTGCGGAAGTGCGCAAATCGCCGCCCGACGCGCGCACGCTTTACATCGGCACCAGCGGACCGTTCTCGATCCTGCCCGATATCTACGGCGACAAGCTCGAATACGATCCGGTCAAGGATTTTACCCCGATCGCGCGGCTCGTTCATTTCGACCTTGCGATCGGGGTCGGCCCCGCGACCCCTGCGCAGAACCTTGCCGAGCTGATCGCCTGGCTTAAGGCTAATCCGCAGAAAGCGAGCTATGGCACCCCCGGCGCGGGAACGACCTCGCATTTCGTCGGCGTGATGTTTGCCAACTCGATCGCGGCGCCGCTCACGCACGTGCCCTACAAG
>JBPYFJ010000104.1:0-2683 GCA_051985675.1 Xanthobacteraceae bacterium
ACCGAAGACGCTAAAGCCAAGGCAAAGGCGGTCGCGGCGGACGCAACCAAAGCTAGCTTCTTCAACGCTCCCTCCTATGTTGGTTCGCACTTGCGGTAAGCGGTGGCGCGCCATCACTCCGTGGCCGCTCGTCACCGCTACGGATCGTCGCATGAATTTTGGCTGGCCGAAAAGTTGGACTTTGGGGAAATGCCCCACAGCCACCAAGGGCTTGACGCGCGCACGGCGGATTGCCCGCGCAAGCGCGCCGCAACCACGATGGAGCGGCGTCTCACGTAGGCGAAACAGTAGCAGTAGCCCGCATGAGCGGAGCGAAATGCGGGATTCCCGGATTTCGCGCTACGCGCTCATCCGGGCTACGGGCCTCGCTGCCCTACTCGATCGGGCCGTATTGGTGCGCGAAGCGGATCACCAAGTAACGGAAGAAGCGATCGGTGATCAGCCCCAGCGTGCCGAGGCAGACGATGCCGATGAAGATCTTGTCGGTCGCCATCCACAGGCGCGAGTCGAAGATGAGAAAGCCGAGGCCGGAGTCCGCGGCGATCATCTCGGCCGCCACCACGGTGGCAAAGGAATTGCCCATGGCGAGCCGCATGCCGGTCAGGATGAAGGGAAGCGTGGCCGGCAGGGTCACGTGCAGGAACGACTTGAACGGCGTGGCGCCGAGGCAGGCGGCCGCGCGCAGCTTGTTCTCGGCGATGTGCGAGACGCCGACCATGGTGTTGATCAGCACGATGAACACGGTGGTGTAGACGATGATCAGCACTTTCGAGGTCTCGCCGATGCCGAACCAGATCACCACCGGGGTGAGCCAGGCGAGCGACGGCACGAAGCGGAAGAACTGCGCATAGGGATCGAAGATTGCGCGCACGACGGGGACGGTGCCCATGACGAGGCCGGCCGGCGCCGCGATGGCGCTGCCGATCAGGAACCCCAGGAGGATGCGCTGCAGGCTGATCGAAACGTGCTCGAACAGCTCGCCGCTCGCCACCATCCCGGTTCCCGTCGCCAGCACCGCCAGCGGGCCGGGAAAGAACTGCGGCTTGAAGAAGCTCGTCGCGATGACGTGCCACAGCACGACCATGCCGATGATCGAGGCGGCGTAGATGAGGTGCTCGGGCTTCACCTTGCCGAGCAGGTTTGCCGGCATCGCATCCGCAGCGTCCCGCGACGGGCTGATCTCGGTCATGCTTCGCCTCCCTCCTCGCTCTCGATGATCGCGTTGATGTGCTCCCACATCTCGCCAACGCCCGGGCTGCTGCGCCGGCGCGGCCGCGGCAGGTCGACGGGAACGACCGTGCCCAGCCGCGATCCCGGGCCCTTGGTCATCACCCCGATGCGGTCCGCCAGCAGGATCGCCTCGGCGATGTCATGGGTGATGAACACGATGGTCTTGTTGGTCTTGCGCCAGATCTCCACCAGCTCGTCCTGTAGGCGGGCGCGCGTCTGCGCGTCGAGCGCGGCGAACGGCTCGTCCATGAGCAGGATCTTCGGGTCGGTCGCGAGCACGCGGGCGATTTGCACCCGCTGCTTCATGCCCCCGGACAATTCACCCGGATACTTGTTCTCCTGGCCGTCGAGGTGCACGAGATGCAGATACTCGCGCGCGATTGCGTGCCGGCGCTCCGCCGGCAGCCCCCGCATGCGCAGGCCGAAGGCCACGTTGTCGATAGCGCGCAGCCACGTGAACAGGGCATCGTCGCTCTGAAACACCACCGTGCGGTCGACCCCGGGAGCGACGATCGGCCGCCCCGCCAAGGTGAGCGTTCCGCTCGTCGGCCGCAGGAACCCGGCCATCAGGTTGAGCACGGTGGTCTTGCCGCAGCCGCTCGGTCCGAGCAGGCAAAAGAATTCGCCCTCGGTCAGGGCAACCGCAAAGTTCGACAGCACCGCCGGCGGTTGCGCGCCCCTGCGGGCGGCATAGCGGTAGCTTACGTCGCGCGCGACAAGAAAATCTTGCGCCACGGTCGGTCGGGCCCCCGTCCCGAGCCAGTCGCCGCCGGGAAGACGCTACCAGCCGGGAGCTCGATCCGGCGCGACCGCCTTCATGATCTGCGGCCGGATAAAGTCGCTCCAATCCGGCATCTTTTTGATGATGTTCTCGGCCGAAGCGATTTCGGCGGCGGCGCGGAAATTCGCCGTCACCACGTCTTTCGGCATCTCCATGCGGTAAACCATCCGGCTCATATAGAGCTTCATGTCCGGTTCGGGGATGCGGAAGGCCTTGGCGGTCAATTGCGCCGCCTCGTCCGGGTTGCTGGCGCAGAAATCCGCCGCTTCGAGGAGCGCCTTGGTTGCCCCGACGGCGCGTTGATGGTCGTCGACAAGTCCTTGGGAATAGTAGTTGTAAGACGTGAGAACGAAGACATTGTCGTCGCCCGACCGGGCCAGCACGTGCGCGCCCTCGACCAGCTGCACGGCCTTGGCGAGCCACGGCTCCCACAGGAAAAAGGCATCGATGTCGCGGCGTTCGAGCGCCGCCACCATCTCGGGCGCCTGCATCGTCTTCACTTTGATCTTGTCCACGGGCAGGTTGTACTTCTTCACGTAATTCAAAAAATAGAGGTGCCCGCCGCTGGCGCGCGGATAGCCGACGGTGCGGCCGATCAGATCTTCCGGCTTGCCGATCTCGCCGCGGGCGGCGATGCCGATCTGCTTGCGGCTCGTGACCGAGTAGGACGTC
>JBPYFJ010000105.1:0-2602 GCA_051985675.1 Xanthobacteraceae bacterium
TCGAGGCGCAATCGTTCTGCGGCAAGGCCGATTGCCGGCACGTCTCCGCGGTGCTCGGCGAGCGTGCCGGCCTGCGCGACCCGGTCACTTTGCATAATTTCTACGTGCCGGCCGGCGGCGACACCCCCGATCCGCAGCTCAATCCGAAATTCGCCCACAAGCTCGCCTTTCTCGACGAGATGCGGGCATCAGCGGCGCTGCGCTGTAACGGGGCGAGCCGCATAATTCTCGTCGGCGACCTCAACGTCGCGCCGCTCGAGCACGATGTCTGGAGCCACAAGCAGATGCTGCGCGTGGTCTCGCATACCCCGATCGAATGCGAGAAGCTCGACGCCACGCAGAGGGAGGGTGGCTGGATCGACGCCATGCGGCTGCGGGTGCCCGAGCCGGCCAAGCTCTATACCTGGTGGAGCTATCGCTCGCCCGACTGGGAGGCGGCTGACAAGGGCCGCCGGCTCGATCACATCTGGCTCGCGCCCGCGCTCGCCGATCGCCTCGCCGACATGCGGGTGTTCAAGCATCTGCGCGGCTGGCTGCGGCCCTCCGACCACGTGCCGGTGACGGCCGCGCTCGACGTGTAGGCCCCGCAGGAATGGGGCAAAGGCGCGTTTCCGACGGTCATACGCGTCGTCACGAAGGCGGCGGCTCGTGCGCGTCGAGGACGGAGCGCAGGTTGGAGATGTCGCGCGTCGACTGATCGAGCCGCGCCGCCAGGATCTCGCGCAGCCTGCGTGCCGCATCCGGAAAGCTGTCGAGCATCCTGATGAACAGCGGTCGCGGAATGCGCAGTACGGTCGACGGCTCGAGCGCCTTCGCCGTTGCCGGACGCCTGGTTTCGGTGAACAGCGCGACCTCGCCGAGCAACGTGCACGGACCGACCGTGAGCTCGTTGCCGTCCGCAGGCGAGGAGAGGGCGAACCTGCCTTCCTGGATCACGAACCCGCCGTCAGCCTCGTCGCCGACCTTGAACAGAATCTCGCCGCCGTGGACGTGGCGGGTCTCCGCACCGATCGCCAGGATGCGCAGCGCTTGCCGCCCCAATAGACCCAGCGTCGGTACACGTTCGAGAAGACTGATATCGTCCTCGATGGCCATGGGGCGAGGTCACGGCACCAGTTTGTAGCCGCCGGCCTCCGTGACCAGAATGGACGGGCTGGCGGCGTCCTTCTCCACCTTCTGGCGCAGCCGGTAGATGTGCGTCTCGAGCGTGTGGGTGGTCACCCCGGAATTGTAGCCCCACACTTCCTGCAGCAACGTCTCGCGCGACACCGGGCGCTGACCGGCGCGGTACAGATAGCGCAGGATCGCGGTCTCCTTCTCCGTGAGCCGCACTTTGTTGCCCTTGGGATTGAGCAGGATCTTCGAGCTCGGCCGGAACGTGTACGGCCCGATGGTGAATACGGCGTCCTCGCTCGCCTCGTGCTGGCGCAGCTGCGCGCGGATGCGCGCGAGCAGGACCGCGAAGCGAAACGGCTTGGTGACGTAGTCGTTGGCGCCGGACTCAAGCCCGAGAATGGTGTCGGAATCGGTATTGTGCCCCGTCAGCATGATAATGGGTGCCTTGAAACCGTTCTTGCGCAGGATGCGCACCGCTTCCCGCCCATCGACGTCGGGAAGCCCGACATCCATGATCACGAGATCGACCTGCCCGGCCTTGGCGGCCTGCACGCCTTTGGTGCCGTTGTCGACCGCGATCGATTCGAACTCCTCATGCAGCGCGAGCTGCTCGACCAGCGCTTCGCGCAACTCGGCGTCATCATCCACGATCAGGATCTTGCGGGTATTCGACATTCCCTAGGTTCCTGGACCGGCGTCGCCCGAACCGCCGTTGCGCGAAGTAGAGCATTCGGGGGTAAAAGAGCAAGCGGGATTGCCACTTGGAAGACACAGTCGGATCATGAAGGCACGCTCCCTGAGCCGCCATTCGCTCTCCCTCATCCGCGTGCGCACGCGGCCGGCACAGCCTACCCGGGGCGTCCTGCTCGCCGGCGCGCAGACCATCCCGGTGGTGCTCGGACGGAGCGGCATCCGCGCCAACAAATACGAAGGCGACGGTGCCACCCCGCGCGGGCGGTACCGCCTCGTTCGCCTGTGGTGGCGGCCCGACCGCCACCCGCGGCCGCGCACGCTGCTGCCCACGCAGCGTATCACGCCCGACCTCGCCTGGTGCGAAGATACCACCGACCGGCGCTACAATCGACCATTCCGGCGGGCCGCCGCGGAGCCCGGCGACCGGCTGTGGCGGCAGGATCGTCTCTACGACTTCGTGATCGAACTCGACCACAACACCCGCCCACGGGTGGCAAGGCGAGGGAGCGCGGTCTTCGTGCACGTGGCCCGGCCCAACCGGTCGCCGACGGCGGGATGCGTCGCCCTCGATGCATGCGACCTGCGGCGCCTGCTGGCGCGGCTGCGCCGAGGAACCCGGATCGTCATTCAGGTTTAGATCCCGAAAAGTGGGCGCCGGTTTTCGGAAAAGATCGCCCTCCAAAATAAGCTAACCAGGCCGGGCGGCGTCTGTCGCCCGCTCGCCGAAGATGGCGGTGCCCACCCGCACATGCGTGGCGCCGAACGCAATGGCGATCGGAAAATCCGCGCTCAT
>JBPYFJ010000106.1:0-2942 GCA_051985675.1 Xanthobacteraceae bacterium
GGCTTTTGCCCGACAGCGGCTCGCTGTCGTGCCGAACGCAAAGGTTCGCGACGATTCTGAGGAATATCCTGGTTGGCGGTGCCGGACAGCGCAACTGACCAATGCAATGACGGGCCTTTCGCTCCAATGCACGCCGCTTCTGGGTACGGCATCAGCGGTGGGCTTGGTGGCGGAAGTCCTCGATCTTGGCCTGGGCCGAACCGAGGATTTCGAAGGTCACGCGAACCGTATCCGCGGCCGGATCGTTATGGTCCGCCACGAATATCCGTTCGCGGCCGGGCATGTTCATCGCCGCGTCAAGCTGGGGTTGGCTGAACAGATGGGCGCGGTCGGGTTTCTGATTGCGCATCCTGAACCCGGCGTCGGCGCGGTATCAGGGTCGAGTGCGCGGAATGGCGGCACTGGGATTCCGGCGCTCGGGATTGGCGTCGAAGTGGCGAAGATGTTCCAGCGTTTGCCGGACGGCACGCTCCCAGCCGCCCGCATTGTCATCGACGGCGATGATCATCCCGCGCGCACGCGCATGCTGGTTGCCGACCTGCCGGGACGAGGCCCGGATTGGGTCGTGGTCAGCGCGCATATCGACGGCCACCCGCATGGCGAAAGCGCCATGGATAACGCTACCGGCGTGGCGGTCGCGCTCGGGCTTGCACGCCTGCTCGCGCCGCACGTATGCGAATGTCCACGCGGCTTGCGCCTATGCGTGTTCAGCGCCGAGGAATGGGGCCTCATCGGATCTCGCATCTGGCTCGAACGAATGGACGAGGCCGCGCGGCGGTCGATGGTCATCAACCTCAATCTCGACTCTGTCGGCGGCGCATACGCCTTGACGGCGCTGACCTCCGGCTTCGAACGTCTGGATGCCTGGGTCAAGGCGACCGCCGCGCGCGCCGATCTGCCGATCGCGACGCACCTGCCGCTGATGGCCAATTCCGATCACGCCAATTTTGCCGCGCACGGCATTCCCGCCGTTCGGCTGATCGCCGGATTCAACGCACCCGACAGCAATCTTCGTCTCGTGCTGACAGGCGCCGACACCCGCGACAAGGTGCGGCCAGAGGAACTCGATCAGGCGTTGCGGATCGCGACGACGCTGACGTGGCAGGCGTTGGATACCACCGACGCAACGCTGTTGAGCCTAGCGGCAGCGGCCGGGCGCAGTTAGCCCCCTAGAGGATCACTGGCTCAGGGTTTGGCCTGCAACTTACGCTGCGCCTTTTTGGTTCGCCGGCCCCGTCTTCTTCTTGTTGTTGTTGGCGGCGTCGCGCGCCAACCGCAGCGCCCGCAAGCGTGCAGTCTTTTCGCGCATCATACGCAGCTCGGCCTGGTACTCGGCCATTGCTTGCTGGGCCTCGCGCAATTGCTGTTCCTTTTTGAACAGCGCTTCGGCGCGGCGGCGCGCCTCATCGGTATTCACGCTCAATATTGGAACTCCCTGCAAAGCCTAGAGGATCATGGCCTCTCGATTTGCCCGCCTGGCGTTGCGGCTGATCAAAGCGAGATCGTGGCCAGTAACGTCTCTCAGGCGGGAAAATTCGGACATGAATCGTCTGAGTAGATACGCTCTATGTAGTTACGGTTGCACAAATAACAAGGCGTCTCGGCTGGATCGCGATTGCGTTTCACCTCACGATCGAACTCAAGCTCACTCTTCACTAGGGCTTTGAGCCGGAGTTTTCTTCACTTCTTGTGGTTCTGCCGCAGGTGCGCCCCGTGGTTCCGCCGCAGGCGCGCCCCGCGGTTCTGCCGCAGGCGTGGCGCGTGGCTCCGCGGCGAGCGTCGTGCGGCCTTGCGACTGGTTCTTGGGGGCGGCGTACTCCGCGGTTGGATGCCGCGGCGGCGTGTTCGCCCAGTCGGGGACAATCTGTTCAAGCCTGCTGCTGCCTGAACAACCGGCGAGCAGCGCACCCAAAATCCATACAACGAGAATGCGCAGCATGACGACGGTTTCCCCGAGGATGCCGCTCTAGCGCCGCTCAAGCGCAAGCGGTCGCATGAAATCGAGCAAAGCCAGGTCACTCAGGCGCGCGACCTCATCCTCTCCCCGATCCATGTGTCGAAGGATGAGCAACGCCAGTCTCCTCCTCGCTCCTTCGTGCTCTTTCAGATCTGGAGGGAACGCCCGGCACACGGTATCGAATGCAGCGCCCATTATTTTCAGGGCTTTGGGATCGTACACGTACTTGACGTCGCTAAATGAGGGCATCTCGTCCTCCCTATTCGCGCCGATGCAAGCGAGGCCGGCTTTGCCATTGCGGGCGGGACGAAAAAACGCCGCTCCCTTTCCCCTACATTTCAGCAAGTTTGTGAAAATTGTAAGTCCGGCCGCGCGCGAGAATTCCGACCTCGGAACCGAGTTCCCGGGATGGAACCGCCGGGCGGCGGTAGTCGAGTGGCGCGCCTGCGCACTTTCTGTGGCGGGCGGGGAAGTTACCACCAAAGTATCTGGCCATTTTTGTGCGAGGCGTGCGAAGGCCGCGGGCAGCTTCCGCGATATCCGCTCGACGTCCGATAGCGAGCAACCGATGCGTCGCAATGAACGCGTCCTAGCGCCCCTCGCTATTCGACCACGTCGTCGGCAGCCGCTTGCAGCGTGAGTGAAACGGTAAAGCCAACCGCGTGCGCCATCCCGTCGATCGGTACGCGCCAGGTCGATTCTCAGCCCGATCGCACTTCAACGTGCTACGGTAACGCGTTGACTGCCTCACGCACCCCACACATACCACAGCTCGTGACTACTATCGTCCTCATCGCCGCCGCGTTCCTCGGCGGAGCCCTGAACTCGCTCGCCGGCGGTGGAACCTTGGTGACATTTCCGGCGCTGCTGTTTGCCGGGCTCAATCCCATCGATGCGAATGCATCGAGCGTGGTCGCGCTGTTTTCCGGAACGTTTGCGGGCGCATGGGCGTATCGCCGCAATATCCTGGCGGTCGCCGAATTCA
>JBPYFJ010000107.1:0-10379 GCA_051985675.1 Xanthobacteraceae bacterium
ATGACGCCGAGCAATCTCGGGCTGACGGCGACGCAGACGCTGTACAACGGCTTTCAGACCTCGAACCGCACGCGGCAGGCGGAGAGCCAGGTGCAGGCGGCGCGCGAGCAGTTGCGGGTGAGCGAACAGTCGGTGCTGCTCGCGGCGGCGACGGCCTACATGAACCTTCTGCGCGATGCGGCGATCCTTGATCTGCAGCGACGCAACGTCGAGGTGCTGCAGGAGCAATTGCGCCAGACGCGCGACCGCTTCAACGTCGGCGAGGTGACGCGCACCGACGTTGCGCAATCGGAATCGCGGCTTGCGGCGGGTCGCTCGCAGGTTCTTTCCGCGGAGGCAGCGTACAAGGCCTCGGTTGCGACCTACCGGCAGGTGATCGGGATCGAGCCCGGCAAGCTTGCGGCCGGGTCCCCGGTTGACCGCTTTTCGCCGGGCACGCTGACGACAGCGATCGGGGTCGGCACGGCGACGCATCCGGCGGTGACCAACGCGCAATACAATGTCGATGCGGCGATGCTGCAGGTGAAGGTTGCCGAAGGGGCGCTTTATCCGACGCTGGCGTTGCAGGGCAACGTGCAGCAGAGCTACGAGACCAGCCTTCTCGGTCTGCGGACGTTCAACGCCTCGGTGATCGGGCAATTGACGGTGCCGATCTATCAGGGCGGGGCGGAATACTCGCTGGTGCGGCAGGCGAAGGAGACGCTGGGGCAGCGGCGGCTTGATCTTGATACGGCGCGCGACCAGGTGCGGCAGAACGTGGTGCAGTCGTGGGGCCAGCTCGATGCGGCAAAGGCCAACATCGAGGCGACGCAGGCGCAGGTGCAGGCCTCCGAGATCGCGCTCAACGGCGTGCGCGAGGAAGCCCGCGTTGGCCAGCGCACCACACTCGATGTGTTGAACGCGCAGCAGGAACTGGTGAACGCGCGGGTGGCGCTGGTGAGCGCGCAGCGCGACCGGGTGGTTGCCTCCTTCACGCTGCTTGCCTCGGTCGGCCGGCTGTCGCCGCAGGTCCTGGGCCTGCGCGTGCCGACCTATGACGCCAACGTGCACTACCAGCAGGTGCGCGATACCTGGGCCGGCGTGCGCACACCCGACGGACGCTGAGCGCCGAATCACGGCGTGGTGCCAGGGTCCCGTGTCCACAGTTCGTTGCACGGACACAGCTTTCCATCTGCCACATCCGTCCTGCTCTGGCGTATAAACGGTATAACGGCAGTGATTCGCGTTGACGCTGGGTCAGCCATTGTCACGCGGAGCGCGGGGAGCGTGTCGGGGTTTACGGGTAATGACGCAAGCGGCGAAGGCGCAAGAGCCCTCGATGGAGGAAATCCTGGCCTCCATCCGGCGCATCATTGCTGACGACGATGCCACCAAGCCCGCGAAGGCTGCAGAGGCAGCGTCGGCGCCGAAACAACAGCCCGCGGTAACGGCGGCTGCTACCCGATCAACGCCGGCACCCGCGCCAGCGAAAACGACAGCGGTGGCGCCCGCGCCAAAGCCGGCACCCGTGCCGGCCAGTGCGCCTGCCAACAGTCAGGACGACATTGACGCGATGCTCGCAGAACTCGATGACGCACCCGCGGACGAGAAGTCATCCGCGTCCGACGTGTTCGATCTGACCGAGGCCATGGCCGCGCCGTCGCCGCCGCCACCACCGCCGCAGAAACCGGCGCCGGGTTTCCGCACGATCGACGGCGCATCCGACGTCGTGTTCACGACGAAACCTGAACCTCCGCCGCTCATCGATCGCGGGCTGATCTCGAACGAGACGATCGCGGCGGTCGACAGCGCGTTCAACACGCTCGCGCACACCATCATCGGACAGAACGCGCGCACGCTCGAGGATCTGGTAAAGGAAATGCTGCGGCCGATGCTCAAGTCGTGGCTGGACGACAACCTGCCGAGCCTGGTCGAGCGCATCGTGCGCGCTGAGATCGAACGCGTCTCGCGCGGACGGTAGTCGATATTTCGAACTTCACGCTCTTCCGTCATGCCCGGCCTTGTGCCGGGCATCCACGTCTTTACGGCAGGCAGTGTTTTTACCAACGTCATTCCGGGGCGCGCTAAAAGCGCGAACCCGGAATCCAGAAACAGCGTCGTGCCTAACGTCTGGATTCCGGGTCCGGCGCTACGCGCCGTCCCGGAATGACCGGCGAGAGGTGCAGCAGGTGTCATGCGCGGGCATAGCCATCTGAAGGACGGCGTGCTTTCGCACGCCTATGACCCGCGCATCCATGATGCCTTGCGACGCGTTAAACCTTACAAGCTCTGCTGCCGCTGAAAGTCATCATGGATTGCCGGGTCAAGCCCGGCAATGACGAATGAGGGGCGACCGGCGGACTTCAATCCCCTTACAAATGAGAGCCCATCGACGAACTTCAAATTCCCTTGTCTTGCCGTTCGCGCAGCGCGCGCGCGAACCACAAGCCCAACGCCAGTAGACCCGCGCCGCCGGTTACGAATACGGGCACGGCGCCGAAGCGGTCAAACACGATGCCGTTGATGGCGACGCCCAGCGTCTGCCCGAGGTAGAGCGCGGAGGAAAAAATCGCCACCGCGGTGCCGCGGGCTTCCGGCGTCATCTGGGTGGCGTTGGTCTGCAGCGTGTTGTGCAGCATGTAGTAGCCAAGCCCGATGGCCATGATGGCGAACGGCGCGAGATAAGTGCTCGGCGTGAACGCAATTGTCAGGTAGGCGAGGGCGAGCATGATGCCGCCGACGGTGACGAGCCCGATCTGTCCGAGCCTGTTCACCAGACCGCGCACCGACAGGCTGTAGATCAAACCGCCGATGGCGAAGGCGCCGACGAACAATCCGACCATGGTAAAATTGATTCCGAAACGCAGATGCAGATCGGCGCCAACGAACGCGAAGGCGCCGAACATGAAGAGCGCTTCGATGAAACCCATGGCAATCACCGCGCGCGCCCAGGGCGTGCGCAGCACGGTGGCGTAGTCTTTTACAAAGCCGCGCGAGCGCGTCGCCGTGGCGTGTCCCGCATGCGTGATCGGATTGCGAAAGAATTCGATCAGTAGTGCAATGGTCGCAACTGCAAAGAGCGCGGCAAGGAAAAAGAACACGTTGCGCCATCCGAACAGATCGCCGAGGACGCCGCCTGCGGCCTGGCCGAACAGCTGGCCGAGAATCTGCCCCGAGAGGAACGTGCCGAGCACCTGCTGGCGGCGTTCGTAGGGAATGACGTCTCCAAGGAAGGCCAGAGCGAGCGGAATGATCCATCCGGCCGACAGGCCGCACGCCAGGCGCGCGGCGACGAGCGCCGGCAACGACCCTGCGAGCCCGCACATCAGCACCAACACGGTCGACATCGCGGCCGCTGCCGTCACGCAGGCATATTTGCCGAAGCGGTCACCGACCGGCCCGATGATGAGCTGCACCGAGCCGTGCGCCAGCGCATAGGCGGTGACCACGATCGAGGCTGCGCCCACGCTGACCCCGAAGTCGGTGGCGATCTGCGGCAACAGTGAATCTGAAACCCGCACCATCGACTGGCTGGCGAAAGAGGCCAGCGCCAGCAGCGTGATGGCGGACGTGGCGCTGCCGCGCGAAACGGGTGTGCGGGAGGACAAAGTTGACTCTCGGTGGCGCGGTAGGCTTTCTAGCGCGCCGACAGTGTTTCAAGCAAAACGATGACGATCGACAAAACCTACCAGCCCTCGGAGGTCGAGGGCCGCATCTACCGGACCTGGGAACAGGCGGGCGCCTTCCGCGCCGGCCGGCCCGAACGCGCCGGTGCGACGGCTTACTCTATCGTCATTCCGCCGCCGAACGTGACCGGCTCATTGCATATGGGCCATGCGCTCAACAACACGCTGCAGGACATCCTGTGCCGGTTCGAGCGCATGCGCGGCAAGGACGTGCTGTGGCAGCCCGGCACCGACCACGCGGGCATCGCGACGCAGATGGTGGTCGAGCGGCAGCTGATGGAGCGCCAGGAGAAGAGCCGTCGTGAAATGGGCCGCGAGGCCTTCCTCAAGCGCGTCTGGGAGTGGAAAGCCGAGAGCGGCGGCACCATCGTCAATCAGCTCAAGCGGCTTGGCGCGTCATGCGACTGGTCGCGCGAGCGCTTCACCATGGACGAGGGTCTCTCGCGCGCCGTTCTTAAAGTTTTTGTGGAGCTTCATCGCGCCGGGCTCATCTACAAGGACAAGCGGCTGGTCAACTGGGATCCGAAGCTGCTGACCGCGATTTCCGATCTGGAGGTGATCCAGGTCGAAACCAAAGGTCATCTCTGGCACCTGCGGTATCCGATTGAAGGGAAGACCTTCAATCCGGAAGATCGTTCGACGTTCATTGTGGTGGCGACGACACGTCCCGAGACCATGCTCGGCGACGTCGCCGTGGCCGTGCATCCCGACGATGAGCGCTACAAGGCGCTGGTCGGGAAGAACGCGATCCTGCCGCTGGTCGGGCGAAAAATTCCGATCATCGCCGATGAGTATTCCGATCCGGAAAAGGGTTCGGGCGCGGTGAAGATCACGCCGGCGCACGACTTCAACGATTTCGAGGTCGGCAAACGGCATAACCTGCCACAAATCAATATCTTCAGCACGGACGCCAAGCTTCAACTGAAAGATAACGCGGACTTCGTGGCGGGCGTGCCGGCGTCGGCCGATCTTTCGGCGACGCTGGCGATGAACGGCACCGATCGCTTTGCGGCACGCAAGGCGATCCTCGTGCGCCTTGAGGAGAAAGGCCTCGTCGACAAAATCGAGCCGCAGTCGCACGTCGTTCCGCACGGCGACCGCTCGAATGTCGTGATCGAGCCGTTCCTGACCGACCAGTGGTATGTGAACGCGAAGGAACTGGCGAAGCCCGCGATCGCCGCCGTGCGCGGCGGCAAGACAAAGTTCATCCCGAAAAACTGGGAGAAGACCTATTTCGACTGGATGGAAAACATCCAGCCCTGGTGCATCTCGCGTCAGCTCTGGTGGGGCCATCAGATTCCGGCCTGGTACGGGCCGGATGGGAAGGCGTTTGTCGCGCTGACGGAAGCCGAGGCGCAGGCCGACGCCGACAAACACTACGGAAAGAAGACGGCGCTCACGCGCGACGAGGACGTGCTCGATACATGGTTTTCGTCGGCGCTCTGGCCGTTCTCGACGCTCGGCTGGCCGGACAATACGCCCGAGCTCAAGCGCTTTTACCCGACCTCAACATTGGTCACCGGCTTCGACATCATCTTCTTCTGGGTCGCGCGCATGATGATGATGGGTCTCCATTTCATGAAGGAGATCCCCTTTCACGATGTCTACATCCATGCGCTGGTGCGCGACGCCTCGGGTGCCAAGATGTCGAAGTCGAAAGGCAATGTCATCGATCCTCTGGCGCTGATCGATGAATACGGCGCCGACGCATTGCGTTTCACGCTCGCCGCCATGGCGGCGCAGGGACGCGACATCAAGCTATCGACCCAACGTGTCGAGGGTTATCGAAATTTCGCGACCAAGCTTTGGAATGCCGCGCGTTTTGCCGAAATGAACGGCTGCGCGAGCGTTGCCGGCTTCGATCCGAAATCGGCAAAGGAAACGCTCAACCGCTGGATCGCGCACGAGACCGCGAAGGCCGCGGGCGAGATCACCGAGGCGATCGAGGCCTATCGCTTCAACGACGCGGCAACGGCCGTGTACCGTTTCGTCTGGAACATCTACTGCGACTGGTATCTGGAGCTGGCGAAACCTTTACTCATCGGCGCGGACGGCGCCGCGAAAAGCGAGACGCAGGCGATGGTGGCCTGGGCGCGCGACGAGATCCTCAAGCTTCTGCAGCCCTTCATGCCGTTCATCACCGAGGAATTGTGGGCCGTGACCCGTTCAGCTGTCATTCCGGGGCGTGCCGAAGGCGCCAACCCGGAATCCAGAAGATCGGTGGGTAGTGCAGGAGCACTGGATTCCGGGTCCCGTGCTGCGCACGGTCCCGGAATGACCGGGGATAACTTGCTCGTCCTCGCGACCTGGCCTTCGTACGCCGGCCTTTCCGACGAAAAAGCCGAGGCGGAAATTGGCTGGGTCATCGATCTCGTTACGGCCATCCGTTCCGTGCGCGCGGAAATGAACATCACGGCAGCGATCCCGCTGGTGCTCGCCGGCGCTTCGGCGGAGAGCAAGGCGCGTGCCGAACGCTGGTCCGAGTTCATCAAGCGGCTGGCCCGCGTGTCGGACATTTCGTCCGCATCCGCGCCGCCGCAGGGCTCCGTGCAGCTTGTCGTGCGCGGAGAGACGGCGGCCTTGCCGCTCAAGGGCGTCATTGATATCGCGGCCGAGCGCGCGCGGCTCGGCAAGGAGATGCAGAAGGCGGATGCCGACATCGCCCGTGTCGAAGCAAAGTTGAACAATCCCAACTTCATGGCGCGGGCGCCCGAAGAGGTGGTTGAAGAAGAAAAAGAAAAGCGCGAGGAGGCGGTGGCGCGCAAGGCCAAGATCGCCGAGGCGCTGGAGCGGCTCAAGGGCGCCGTGTGAGGCAACGGTTTTGGTTCTCGTCATTCCGGGGCGCGCTGAAAGCGCGAACCCGGAATCCAGAAACAGGCACCGACTTTGCGTCTGGATTCCGGGTTCGGCGCTGCCGCGCCGTCCCGGAATGACGGATGGCAACGCATCTTGAACCGCTACTTACCTGAACGGCTTGCTCAGGAACGGCGATCCCTTCAATCCGTAGCGCCAGGGCTTCTCCGCTGCCTTGGTGATGCCAATGCGCACGCCCCTGGCGATCGCCGGCTTGGCTGTGCGCGCGCGCAATTCAAAAGGCGCGCGATCGAGCGCGAGGCCGTTGTGCTTGTGCGTGATGGCGAGCGCCTCGCATAATTTACCCGGACCCGAACACAGCGCACGTTCCTCGCGCAGGCCGCGACGGCGTTGCATTGCCGGAATGCCGTGCGTTGGTTCGAGCGCGCGGATCAAAACGGCGCTTGCGCTGCCTTCCTCTTCGCACACGAAATTCAGGCACCAGTGGATGCCGTAGGATCGGTAGACGTAGAGAAAGCCGGCGGGACCGAACATCACTGCATTGCGCTCGGTGCGTCCGTTGAAGGAATGCGCGGCGGGGTCGGTGTGGTGATAGGCCTCGAGTTCGACGATCACGCCGCCGACCCCGTCGACCAACAGCGTCGCGCCGATCAAGTCAGGCGCGACCTCGAGCACCGGGCGATCGAAAAAGGAACGGCGAAGGCGAGGGGGAGGCATCGCCGCAAGCTACACATTCCGCGTGGATTGTCATTCCGGCGGCGCGCAAGCCTCTCAATCATCATGGCCGGGCATAGCCGTCCGAAGGACGGCGTGCTTTCGCACGCCTATGTCCCGGCCATCCACGTCTTTCTCGCTGCCAAGCCGTGAGACGTGGATGCCCGCGACGAGCGCGGGCATGACGGTGGAGATGTGGGCATTTCACTCGACGTCATTCCGGGGCGCGCTGAAAGCGCGAACCCGGAATCCAGAAACACGCATCGTGCCCGCATCTGGATTCCGGGTCCGGCGCTGACGCGCCGTCCCGGAATGACGGATGCGTATCTTGACTTTAATCCTATGTGATCATATTCCTAACAATGTCCGGTTCGCCAGAGGGCGCTCTCATGAGGCGTCATGCGGGTGGGATCGGATGCGGCGCCCGCGGCCGGGAGAGGACGCTTCTCCCGCACCCGGGCGGCGCCGGGAGCTCCGCCCGGCGGCCACTACGAGCCGTCCGCCAGGAGCATGGCTCTCGGGGCCCGCTCGCCCGTTGTGCGCTTCGCCCAAAATGCGAAGCCCGACGGGAGAAACGGACGGTCCCTGCAAAGCGCGGCCCGGCGCAGTAAGGAAGACGCCGCGATGGCGCGCCATGAGGCGCCCGCGTCTCTCGAGAGGGAGCGCGGCACGAACGAACAATGGTTGCGCCACCTGGCGCGCCATCTCCCTCGCCTTGCGCGCGGGGGAAATTGTGGAAAACGGCGACAGGCCTGCCCAGGGCCTCGACAAACAGCATGGGCGATAACACTTGGCTCACAGCGACATAGAAGTGTTGCCGCTTACCTACACCTGTGACGACTTTGCAACAGTCTCAGAACATTTAACCTAGAGAGGAGGTTAGCCCAAGCCGCGCCGCGATTCGGCCATACCATTCAACCACATCGATGCCCGCCAAACCGGCCGCCTTTGTACCGCCGGTTGGGTCGACCCGGCAGCGATAACCGGGGCTGGGCGACAGGACCGATGGACGCCAAATCTAGTTTGAAGTCGAAACTTCCGAGCCGGCACGCCACCGAGGGGCCGGATCGCGCACCACATCGCGCTTTCTATTACGCGATGGGGCTGACCACCGAGCAAATCCACCAACCTTTCGTTGGCGTAGCGACCTGCTGGAACGAAGCAGCGCCTTGCAACATCGCGCTGATGCGTCAGGCGCAGGTCGTGAAAAAGGGCGTCGCCGCGGTCGGCGCAACGCCGCGCGAATTCTGCACGATCACAGTGACGGACGGCATTGCGATGGGCCACGCCGGCATGAAGGCGTCGCTGCCCTCGCGTGAGGTGATCGCGGACAGTGTCGAACTGACGGTGCGCGGCCACGCCTACGACGCGCTGATCGGTTTGGCCGGTTGCGACAAATCACAGCCAGCCATGATGATGGCGATGTGCCGTCTCAACGTGCCGGCAATCTACATCTATGGCGGCTCGATCCTGCCCGGCACGTTCAAAGGCAAGCCCGTCACTATTCAGGACGTGTACGAGGCGGTCGGCAAACATTCCGTTGGCCAGATGTCCGACGAGGAACTCGACATCCTCGAGCAGAACGCCTGTCCGTCCGCCGGTGCCTGCGGCGCGCAATTCACCGCGAACACCATGGCGACGGTATCGGAAGCCATCGGGCTTGCGCTGCCTTATTCGGCGGGCGCGCCGGCGCCGTACGAGATCCGCGACAAGTTCTGCATGCTCGCCGGCGAGATGATCATGGACCTGATCGTCAAGAACATCCGCCCGCGCGACATCGTGACCCGCAAGGCGCTGGAAAATGCCGCGGCGGTTGTCGCCGCAAGCGGCGGCTCGACCAATGCTGCATTGCACCTCCCTGCGATCGCCAACGAATGCGGAATCGAGTTCACACTGTTCGACGTCGCCGAAGTCTTCAAAAAGACTCCTTATGTCGCAGATTTGAAACCGGGCGGCCGTTATGTCGCCAAGGATATGTTCGAGGCTGGCGGCGTGCCCCTCTTGATGAAAACGCTGCTGGATCACGGCTACCTGCACGGCGATTGCCTGACGGTAACGGGGCGGACCATCGCCGAAAATCTCAAGAACGTGAAATGGAATCCCGACCAGGACGTCGTGTATCCGGCCGACAAGCCGTTGATGCCGACCGGTGGCGTGGTCGGGCTTAAAGGCAATCTCGCGCCCGAAGGGGCGATCGTGAAGATCGCCGGCATGAAGACGCTCAAGTTCAGCGGCCCGGCGCGTTGCTTTGACGGCGAGGAAGCCTGCTTCGACGCGGTGAAGAACCGCAAATACAAGGAAGGCGATGTTCTGGTGATCCGCTACGAAGGCCCGCGCGGCGGCCCGGGCATGCGCGAGATGCTGTCGACCACAGCCGCCCTTTATGGCCAGGGTGCCGGCGAAAAGGTCGCGCTGATCACCGATGGACGGTTCTCAGGCGCCACGCGCGGGTTCTGCGTCGGCCATGTGGGGCCGGAGGCGGCGATCGGCGGCCCGATCGGCCTGATCCGCGACGGCGATATCATCGAGATCGACGCGGTGAAGGGTACGCTGGACGTGAAACTGTCCGCCGAGGAACTCGCCAAGCGTAAGACGCAATGGAAGCCGCGCGAGAACGATTACAGCTCCGGCTATCTGTGGAAATACGCCCAGCAGGTGGGTCCCGCCGTCAACGGCGCGGTGACGCATCCGGGCGGGGCCGCCGAGAAAGAGTGCTATGCGGACATTTGAGGGCACGTTGCGCGCGCTGCTGATCGGCGGCCTTCTGGCCGCGGCGCCCGCACACGCCCTCGACGGCAGCAAGACCGATCCGAGTGTCGGTCCGCCGCCGATGTCGCCAATGGAGGCTTTCCGTTCGGGCGCGAACTGGCTCAAGGCCGGTGAAACCGTCAAGGCGGTGAACTCGCTCGAATACGCCGCCGAGAAGGGCCACGCGCTCGCGCAGTGGAAGCTCGGCCGCATGTATGCCGAAGGCGACGGCGTCGCGCAGAACGATCTCAAGGCGTTCGAATATTTCCGCCGCATCGCCGACAGCCACGCCGATGACAATCCGGACACGCCGCAGGCGCGCTTTGTCGCCAATGCGTTCGTGGCGCTCGGACACTATTACCTCGAGGGCATCCCGAAGACCGAGGTCAAAAGCGATCCGCAGCGCGCGCGCGAGATGTTCAACTACGCGGCGTCGTA
>JBPYFJ010000108.1:0-2240 GCA_051985675.1 Xanthobacteraceae bacterium
CCGCGTGCAGATCGGGCGCCACGACCGCGCCAGGCGCGGAAAAATTCAGGTCGCGGCTCACCACAATGTTGGTGCGGCCGGGAAGCGGTTTGCCGAGCGACAGGAACGTCTTGCGTCCCATCACGACCGGCTCGCCCCAGGTGCGCACGCGGAAGCGGCGCAGGTCCGACCTGAGCCGCCACGGCATTCCGTTATCGCGACCGATCACGCCGTTTTCCGCGACGGCGGCGACCAGCACGATCGGGATCGAACGCGCTCTCGCGCCGCCAAGCGGCTCGCTACTCACACGGCCACCTGCGCCTTGATGTGCGGATGCGGCTCGTATCCCTCGAGCGCGAAGTCCTCGTAGCGGAAATCCAACAGGTCCTTCACCGCGGAATTGATATGCATCGTCGGCAACGGACGCGGCGTGCGCGCGAGCTGAATGCGCGCCTGCTCCAGATGGTTCAAATAAAGATGCGCATCGCCGAGCGTGTGGACGAAGTCACCCGGCTCGAGGTCCGTCACCTGCGCGACCATCAAGGTGAGCAGCGCATAGGAAGCGATGTTGAACGGCACACCGAGAAACACGTCGGCCGAGCGCTGGTACATCTGGCACGAGAGCCGCCCGTCCACGACGTAAAACTGGAACAGGCAGTGGCACGGCGGCAGCGCCATCTTGTCGACCTCGGCCGGATTCCACGCGCTGACGATGAGGCGGCGGGAATCCGGATTGCGCCGGATGTCCGCGATCACGCGGGCCATCTGGTCGATGGTCTCGCCGTCGGAGGCGGGCCACGAGCGCCACTGCTGCCCATAGACCGGGCCGAGGTCGCCGCGGTCGTCGGCCCATTCATCCCAGATCGAGACGCCGTGATCGTTGAGGTACTTGATGTTCGTGTCGCCGCGCAGGAACCACAGCAGCTCGTGGATGATCGACTTGACGTGGAGCTTCTTGGTGGTGACGAGGGGGAAGCCCTGGTTCAGGTCGAACCGCATCTGGTGACCGAAGACCGAGAGCGTGCCGGTGCCGGTGCGGTCAGGCTTCCTGGCGCCGCCGTCAAGAACACGCTGCATCAGGTCCAGGTATTGCCGCATCGTCTCGCCGTCCGCGCCCGAGAATCGCCCCGCTCGCCGCCGCCAGACTACCCCCGGCGGGCCGCGCCGCGCTCTTTTTTCGTCAACCTTCCAAGCATATATTGGGGATGCCGGCGCGAGCCGGCTATGGCGATAAATGGCCGTCGCAATAAACCCTTCGGACCCGGGGGCAGTACCCGGCGCCTCCACCCAAGCCCGGACCAGGGCCGGGTTTCGGCGGGGGCGAAATAGGATCGACGAGGGCGTAAAGGGCGTGCTTTTGCCCGGGATGGTTCCGACGTTATCGGGCCAAACTCATAGTTGCCAACGACAACTATGCTCCGGTTGCTCAGGCCGCGTAACGCGGTTTGAAAGACCGACTGAAGCCCTGACGTCTTAGCAGCGTCAGGCGGGGTTCGGGGGCACCTGGCAACAGAAGCCCCCACTTTAATCCAGCAGGGCCCCAAACCTGGGCTGGCGTTCCTCGCGCCAAGCGCTAGATTCTGCATGATTCTTGGATGGCAGCCGCACCATGTCGGTTGATCACATTCGCTACGATCTTTTGACTCAGGAAGCGCTGCGCTCGGTTTTGCGCCGGGTACTGCAGGACGCGGCCAAGAACGGCCTGCCGGGCGACCATCATTTCTACGTTTCCTTCAATACGACGGCCCCGGGTGTGCGCCTGTCGAAACGCCTGCGCGCCCAATACCCGGATGAGATGACCATCGTCCTCCAGCACCAGTACCGCGACCTTTCGGTCAACGAGGAGGGCTTTGAGGTCGGGCTGTCGTTCAGCGGCGTGAGCGAGCACTTGGTGGTGCCGTTCAGCGCCATCAAACGGTTCTTCGATCCATCGGTGCAGTTCGGATTGCAGTTCGAGACCGTCGGGACCGCGGACGAAGTGGGCCCCGAGGAAACCGCGCCCACGTCCACCCAAGCGGCCGCCTCCCCGGCAAAACCGGCGCCCGCCGCAAGGCCGGCTGCGCCCGCACCAGCCAGTCCGCCCGCCGCGGCCGCGAAGTCGGCCGAGCCGGCGCCGGAAGACAGCGCCCCGGCAAAGGGCGATGGCGGCGCGGGGGTCGTACGCCTCGATCGCTTCCGCAAGAAGTAAACCGGATCTTAGCTGCGTCGCTCGAGTCGCATCGGCAGCCCGTGGGCCGGCCGCAGCGTGAGGCGCGCGACAG
>JBPYFJ010000109.1:0-4563 GCA_051985675.1 Xanthobacteraceae bacterium
TTCTGCAGATCGTGCCGGCGCTGCGCGAGGAACCGGTGGCCCGAACGGCGCTCATCGTGGCGGCTGGGCTGCTGCAAGCGGGGACGCGGGCGCTGGTGGCGGCCGAGGACGGGCCGCTGGCGGCGGAGCTCCAGGCCTTCGGCGGCGAATTCATTCCGCTGGTGAGCGCCACCGCCAACCCGCTCAAGCTCAGGCGTAGCGCACGCCAGCTCGAAGGGCTGATCGCGTCCGAGCACATCGACATCGTGCACGCACAAAGCATCGGCGGGGCGTGGATCGCCAGCCTGGCGGCGGCGAAGGTAGCGGTCTGGCTCGTCACCACGCTGCCCGATATGCCGGCAACGCCGGGGCTGCGCGCCTATTGGGCGGGCGCGCTCGCGCGCGGCGACCGGGTGATCGCGCCTTCGAATTACGCCGCTGCGCCCGTCGCCGCCCGCTACGGGCTTCCACGCGAGCGCATCGCGGTCGTTCCGCGCAGCCTCGACACCACCGTGTTCGATCCGGCTGCCGTCGCTTCCGAACGGATCGAGGCGCTGCGCAAGGCCTGGCGGATTCCGCGCGACGCTCGCATCCTGCTCGTGCCCGGACGGGTCGCTCCCTTCAACGGCCAGCTTATTCTGCCCGAGGTCGCACGCGCGCTGCTCGACGCCCAAGTGCACGGCTTCGTTTTCGTGCTCGCCGGCGAGCATCGCAGCTTTGCCAAATATGCGCGCTCCGTCGCCGATGAAGCCAAGGCCAAGGGGGTGCAAGGCTTGATACGCTTCACCGGCCACTGCCGCGACATGCCGGCCGCGTTCGCCGCCGCCGACACCGTGGTCGTGCCCGCGGTCGAGCCGCCCGTGCTCGGCCGCGTGCTGGCGCAAGCGCAAGCCATGGGACGGCCGGTGGTCACGTCCAATGTCGGCCTGTTGCCGGAACAAGTGGTGACGCCCCCGGACATGCCGGAGGACGTGCGCACCGGCTGGGTGGCAAAGGCGGGCGACGCGAAGGAGTTCGCCAGCGCGCTCGCCACGGCGTTCGCGCTCGACGATGCCGCCTACCGCACGATGGCGGCGCGGGCGCGTCAATTCGCGCAGTACATGTTTTCACCCGAAGGCGTGGCGGCGGCCACGCTCGACGTCTACAACTCGCTCCTGCAGCGCGACGATTGAGGAACACCGCCCTGCCGGCGAACGCACCGATTTGCCGTTGACTTATGCCCGGTTTGTACTGATCTTTTGAGGGCCTGCCGGTGGCAGGTCCGTTGCAACAGCATGAGGAGAGCCGAGCCATTCGTCGCCCAATGAGACCCGCGCAGCCCGCCCCGAAGGACGGCCCGCGCATCAACGAGGAGATCCGTGTTCGCGAAGTCCAATTGATCGATCAGACCGGCCACAATCACGGGCCCGTCGAAATTCAGATCGCCTTGGACAAGGCCCAGGAAGCCGGGCTCGATCTCGTCGAGATTGCCCCCAATTCATCCCCGCCCGTCTGCAAGATTCTCGATTACGGCAAATACAAATACCAGGCGCAGAAGAAGGCGGCGGAAGCCCGCAAGAAACAGAAGGTGGTCGAGGTCAAGGAGATCAAGCTCCGGCCGATGATCGACGACCACGATTACGACGTGAAGATGCGCTCGATGCAGCGCTTCTTCGAGGAAGGCGACAAGGTCAAGGTCACGCTGCGCTTCCGCGGCCGCGAGATGGCGCACCAGGAGCTGGGCTATCAGCTGCTCAATCGCGTCAAGGACGACACATCCAAACTCGCCAAGGTCGAGCAGGAGCCGCGCTTCGAGGGCCGCCAGGTGGTCATGGTGCTGGCACCCAGATGAGGCCAGGCGGCGGTCTCGGCGCCCCAGGGCCCCGCCGCCACCCGCCGGAAAGCCTCATTCGCCCGATGAATTCGGGTTTCGGTTGTATTTGGCGCCCGCCTCTGCCATAACGCCGCCCTTCCGCCGCCCGGCCGAAAGGGCTGCCGTGGCGACGGCGAAGTGCTCAATCAGCACGCTCCAACGAGCAAAATCCGGCCAGCCGGGCCCGCGCCCGCGACTGCTGCCGCAAAGGAGAGCCAAATGCCCAAGCTCAAGACCAAGTCCGGCGCCAAGAAGCGCTTCAAGGTGACCGCGGGCGGGAAGGTGCTCTACCAGCAGTCCCGCAAGCGTCA
This sequence comes from Xanthobacteraceae bacterium, assembly GCA_051985675.1. Taxonomy (GTDB): domain Bacteria; phylum Pseudomonadota; class Alphaproteobacteria; order Rhizobiales; family Xanthobacteraceae; genus JAFAXD01. Next base: position 2,143 of record JBPYFJ010000109.1, read on the forward strand.
CGGCATGATCAAGCGCACCAAGAAGCAGATCCGCCAACTGCGCGGCACCGCGGTGCTGTTCAAGACCGACGGCGACAAGATCAAGAAGTATTTTTTGCCGAACGATTGACCGCCCATCGGGCGACGGCCGTCAGCATCCACGTTGCACGTCATTCAGGAGATCAGCCATGGCACGCGTCAAACGCGGCGTCACCGGACACGCCAAGCACAAGAAAGTCCTCAAAGCCGCCAAGGGCTATTACGGCCGGCGCAAGAACACCATTCGCATCGCCAAGCAGGCGGTGGAGAAGGCAAACCAGTACGCCTACCGCGACCGCAAGCGCCGCAAGCGCACCTTCCGCGCGCTCTGGATCCAGCGGCTCAATGCGGCGGTGCGTCCATTCGGCCTCACCTACAGCCGGTTCATCGACGGTCTCGGCAAAGCCGGGCTGCTGGTGGACCGCAAGGTGCTGTCGGACCTGGCGATCCGCGAGCCCGCGGCATTTGCGGCAATCGTCGAGAAGGCCAAGGCCGCGATCGCAGCGTGAGCGTGCGATGATCGACTCCGGCTACGTGCAACGGCTGGCGCGCTATAACCGCTGGCAGAACGAGAACCTCTATGGCGTCGCAGACACCCTCTCCGATGCCGACCGGCGGCGCGAGCGCGGCGCGTTCTTCGGCTCGATCCACGGCACCCTCAGCCACCTGCTGTGGGCCGATCGCATCTGGATGAGCCGGTTCGCCGACACACCCCGCCCGGAAGGCGGCATTCCCGAATCGGTGTCGCTCTACGGCGACTGGGACGAGTTGAAACGCGAGCGCGCCGCTTTCGATGGCGTCATCGTCCACTGGGCGGAGCGGCTCGACGACGACGCAGTCGCCGGCGACCTCACCTGGTTCTCCAACGCAGTCAAGGCCGAGGTCAGCAGGCCGAGATGGCTTCTGCTCACGCACATGTTCAATCACCAGACCCATCATCGCGGCCAGGTGCATTGCATGCTGACGCAGGCGGGAGGCAAGCCCGGCGATACCGACTTGTTCATCATGCCGACGTAACGACCGGGCGGGCACCCGGGGACAACGCAATGCAGGATCTCAAAGCCGAACTGGTGCGCGGGTTGTGGTACGTCGCGCTCGTAGGCGCCGACCTGCGCGCGGGACGGATGGTGCACAAGACACTGCTCGGCGAGCCCGTCCTGATCGGCCGCGCACGCGACGGCGCGGTCTTCGCGCTGCGCGACATCTGCCCGCACCGCGGCATTCCCCTGCACTACGGCCGCTTCGACGGCGAGGTCATCGCCTGCTGCTACCACGGCTGGCGCTTCGACGTGCGCGGCACCTGTGTGGAGATCCCCTCGCTACGCGAGGGACAGGAGCTTGATCTCGCCAAGATCCGCTGCGGCGCCTACCCCTGTGTCGAACGGCAGGGCCTGGTGTGGATCTATTTCGCGCAGCCCGACAAGGCCGCGACCGAACCCGCACAGCCCCCGCGCATGCCGGTCTTCCCCGACGACGCGCAGCCCGCGGTCGCGATCATGCAGCCGTTTCCCTGCTCGACCGACCATGCCGCGTTCGGCCTCATGGATCCGACCCATGCCGGCTTCGTGCATACGTCGTGGTGGTTCAAGCACCAGCCGACCAAGCTGCGCCCGAAGGAAAAGCGCTTCGAGCCGATCAATCTCGGCTTTCGCATGGTGCGGCATGCCCTGCCGCCGCAGAACCTGGTCTACAAGCTGCTCGGCCGCCACGTCGAAACCGAAATTTCCTACGAGCTTCCGGGGTTGCGCATCGAGGAGGTGCACGGCGACCGTCACGCCGTCGTCGGCCTCACCGCGATCACGCCGATCACCGACGAGGCGACCGAGGTGCACCAGATCTTCTGGGCATCGCCTGGTTGGGTTAAGCCGCTGGCGCCGCTGATCAAGCCGTTCATGCATACCTTCCTGGGCCAGGACCGGGGCGTGGTGGTGCGCCAGCGCGAAGGCCTCGTGCACCAGCCCCGCTTGATGCTCATCAACGACGCAGATACGCAGGCGCGCTGGTGGATGCGTGTCAAAGACGAATGGATCGCGGCGCAGGCGCAGGGCCGCCCCTTCGTCAATCCTCTGGAAGCCAAGACCCTGCGCTGGCGCAGCTAAAATCAGAGAAACGAACTATGGCCTTGTCCGAGAAAGAAATTGCACTGTCAAAGCTCTTGGCTGAGCTCGATGGAGAATACGAGCAATTAAAGCGCGACCCCAATGCCTTCGGTAATTGGACAGCGTCCACAGCCAATACGGCGATTCAAACGTACATAATGCAAATTCCGAGCATCGAAGAACTCAGTGAAGCTCGGATGAAACTTCTCGGTAAGAGTGGACGCATTCCGTCGTATTTATCTGATCTAAGGAATTTGTCCCCGGAAATACGGCCACAGGTAGCCGCTCAGATTAATCCGGTTAA
>JBPYFJ010000110.1:0-33483 GCA_051985675.1 Xanthobacteraceae bacterium
TAGCCGTCCACCGCTCAATTTGGCAGCCCGCCTACAAAACCGTGAGTAGGTTGGATATCCGACAATAAGTGACCTGCGTCACGCCGCCGACAGAAGCAGGCGCGTAACCTACCCTTGGTCCTTGGGCATGATCCGAGCGCCCTCGGGCCGTTTTCCTCCCACTCTGCCCAGCTTCGCGGCTGGGCTTTTCTTTTAGCTGCTAAGTCACAGCTTTCACGGAATACCCTAACACTACCACCATGAATGGGCTTCAGGTTGGTAGTTAAGTAAGAAGAATGGTTCCAATCTACTGCTTGGAAAAATTGTCATTCTTGACATGGGAATAGAAGGCGCGTTGAGCGGTCTTTCCAAAAGTAGTCCTTAAGACTGCTGTGGAGGAAGCGCCCATGCTCCGTTTCACCTCGATTGCATTTTTTGTTGTTTGCGTGGTCGCCGCGTGCTTCGCAGCTTCACCACCTGCGTTTGCCCACGGCGGTCATCATGGTGGTGGTTATTATGGTGAGCACCATCATGGCGGCTGTTACGGATGCAGGTCCCATCATTACTATCGTGGTCACCGCTGACGACAGTCACTTAGCGGCGGGAGCTCAAGGTGCCTCCTGCGTCGTTGCCGCGCCCGGTCATCGCAGCCGCCGGCCGATACCCACGAGCGAGGTCCGCTTTGGGTCAAAAGCGGACATTGCGGAGCGCAACTAGCAGCAAACCAAGCAGTTATTCGATCACCTCGTCGGCGCGGAGCAGTAATGACTCGTGGACCGTGATCCCGAGCTTTCTGGCTGTTTTGAGGTTGACGACGAAGGTGAACTTGGTGGGTTGGAGTATGGGCATGTCGCCTGGTTTTTCACCCTTCAAGACTCGCCCCACGTATGCACCTGCTTGCCGCGAGCCGTCGGCGATATCAGCGCCATAGCTCGCAAGGCCACCAGACACGGCAACGTCTCGTGAAAGCGAGAACAACGGAAGTCTGCCATGGCTTGCCAAGGCTACGAGTTGGGTGCGGCGAGCGTCAAAGTAGCGGCTGGAAACAAGAAATACGGCGTCAACTCTGGCGCGCTCGAAGCCAGCGAAAGCGGCCTCAAATTCGTTCTCACTCGAAACGTCGGTGACGATAATACTGACACTCAGCGAACGCGCCGCCGCCGTGACGGAGGCAATATCGACATCAGCCCCCGTCGAAGGGTGATATACGAGTACGCCGACCGTCATCACGCCCGGAATAAGCTCGTGTAGCAGCTCAAACAATTTACTAGTTTCGTCACCAGCGCGCATCCGAATGCCAGTCACATTGCCACTCGGTCTGGCGTAACTGTCTATGACGCCCGTCGGTAGGGGATCATCGGTCGTAGCAAATACGATAGGAATGTCGTGTGTCGCCTCTTTTGCCGCGACGGCGATGAGAAGGATTCCATAAATGACGGCTACCTTCCGCTGCACTTGCCGCTTTACTGCCCCCGGAAGGTCGCGGAGATTGCTAACCGGAACGTGGTCGATGGCGACATCGCGCCCTTCCAAGACTCCAACTTCGCTGAGGCCGCGAGCGAATGCACCATATCGTGAGGCTCGCAGGTCCGGGTCCCGGTATTCTCCACCAATTTCAAGCCAAGCAATTACGGGGAGAGCAGGCTGCTGCCCGAGCGCCACCAGCGGCGACGCCGCCGCGCCGCCTAGGACTGCGATGAATTCGCGCCGTTTCACTGGATGACCGCGTCGGCAAGTGCGAGCAACCTGTCCGAGATTGTAATGCCTAGGGTCCTAGCGGTCTTGAGGTTAATCACCATATCGAATTTTGTGGGCAGCACGACTGGCAGCTCAGCGGGCTTTCCGCCTTTTAGAATGCGGCTCGTATAGGTTCCTGCCTCTCGATAGGCATTGGTGAGGTCAGGTCCGTAGCTTATCAGCCCACCGGCCTCCGCGAATTCGCGCAGAACATACATTGTGGGGACCGCGTGGCGTGCCGCCAACGACACGATTTCAGCACGATGGCTGGTATAAAATGCGTCGGGCCCGAGTAGCATTGGAATCCCGGGCCGCTTTGCGAGATCGGCGAATGCGCTCTCGATTTCACCATCCGTGCTGGCGTGCAATAGCTCAAGCTGGAGTCCGAGAATCGCAGCCCCAGACTGCATGCTCTTGACAACAGCTGCGCTGAATACGGAGTTGGGATTAACAAGCACTGCTATCCGCGTTTCCTGGGGCAGCAGCTCGCGCATAAGGCCGAGCGATTTTCCCGCTATCTCGACCGACTCAAACGCTATCCCTGTAACATTGCCACCCGGCCGGTTGAGGCTGGCCACGAGCCCAACGTCAACGGGATCGGAGCCGACGGCGAAAACGATTGGAATGGTCGTGGTCGCGGCCTTGGCTGCGAGTGCTGCGGGCGTACTGCCCGGGGTCGCGATCACAGCCACCTTCAGATGCACAAGATCGGCTGCCAGTTCAGGCAGTTGATCGAGCAATCCCCCCGCCCATCGAAATTCAATCGCGACGTTTTGGTTCTCTACAAAACCTCCGTCAAAAAGGCCTCTGCGGAATGCCTTCACAAAGTTGACAGTCGGTTCTGGGGGAGCGGAATGCAGAAAGCCGACCACCGGCATAGTAGCCCGCTGCGCCCGCGCCATAACTGGTTCGGCAAAGGCGGCACCTGCGATCAGTTTGATGAACTCGCGACGCTTCATGGAGGCCCTCGCCCGAGCTCGGGACCGCGCCACGCGGTTGCAAAATGATACCTTAGATAAGGGGCCCGGAGTAGGGCTCGCGATGACTTTTAGAAAGCGCTGATCGCGACCGCCAACACGCTCCAGGATGTCCGCTTTGGGTCAAAAGCGGAAAACCTCGCCCCGAGCATTGCATGTCCGCTTTTCACCCATTAGGGGACGTAACAGCAGACGCGTTGTGAGGTCGGCTAAGTGCCAGAAGCGGACATTAAGCGAACACGGGCGTCAAGCGTCGTAACCGGACATCAGCGGACATTACCGCCGCGGGCGCGACAGTAATGTCCGCTTAGTGCCACAAGCAGACATAGGTAGCACTTGGGTCCGCACATCTGGGCGATCGGACAAAGTCGCGGTCTCGTGCTAGTTCAATCTCTCTACCCAATTCACTGCGAAATTCTATTGGATGGCATTAGCAGTCACATGTTTGTTGATACGCCAACTCACTGCCCATCGGATCAGCAAGTCAGACCGCATGCGGCCCCGCGGGTTCGCGCGGTGCTATTTTCAGCAATAAAGTCTCAGCCTCCCGCAAGTCGGCGCACGCCACTTCTGAGCCAAAGCCGGAATAAAGCGGTATGAGGCGGCTATAGGCTTCCGCGAGCCTGTCTTGAGCGCAATATAGCTGTGCGAGTGAGTTTGTTGCACGCAGCTCCCAGAGGCGCGCGCCTTGCCGTTTGGCGACGGCGATAGCCCTTTCATAGCACGCTTCGGCGGCAGCTTTTGGTCCGTCGCCCCTAAGTAGCAAATCGCCCCTCAGCCGAGAGAGCTCTGCTTCATACCATCGCCCACTCGTCCCCTCGATCGCCGCTAATGTGTGGTCAATCAATTTCAGCGCTTCCTCACGCTCTCCGAGCTTCGCCAACGATTGTGCAAGGAGATATCGCGCGAAACGGACCCAGGTCAGCGCTCCGGTTCTTTCCAGCGCGTCGACGCTTTGGCGAATTTCCGTGAGCCCAGCCTCCGTGTCTCCCAGTTCGACCTGGGCCCAGCCCCGCAGCATATGTCCACCTGCAGACCATACCGGAAATCCATGCTCGCCGGCCAACCTGATTGCGCGCTCCGCTATTGGGGATGCGGCTTCGGGCTCGCGGCACAACACGTATGCGCCGGCAAGGAAGTCTAGCGCATAGCAAATGCTGTGCGGATGTTTCAAACTCTCGGCCTCCGCAACCGCACCACGCCCGAAAGCCAAGCCACCGCTGATATCTCCAATCAATACAGATGCGAGCGAGAGGAAAGATTGCGAGCTCGCTTTTATATCCGGCACGAACACTGTTGCGGCCGAACTGTGATCGCCCGCCTCATGTAGGTCGAGCACATCGCGGTGGTGGCCACGAGCGGCGTCAAGCTCGCCGATTAGGAACAGCGCCATGCCGAGCGCACGATGACCAATCAGCTGCTGCGTTATATCTCTCTCGCGATTTCCTCGCAGCAAGAGCTCTTCACCGATCTGTCGGGCTTGCTCAAATTCATCTCGATTGACGTGAAAGCCTACAATTCCGTTGAGTACCATCGTGGTTTGCGGAGTGCCCTCAAATTTGTGACACAATTCCAAAGCGCGACGGAACGTTTGACCGGTTTCGGCAGCAGCGATACCTTTCGATGCAAACAGCGCGTTACCCAGAGAAAATTGAAGTTGCAATTCCCGCTCGTCGCGCTGCAGGCTCGGCGGCAACTGCGCCAACTGGTCGAGCGCGGTTCGCAGATGGCTACTGGCCTCGACGAACGCAAACCTTTCCCCAGCCTGGCGTCCCGCCTTTACCCAATAGTCGATTGCGAGACGCAGTTCGCCAGCTTGCGTAAAATGGTGGGCAACAACTTCCGGTGCGCCACCACCAGTCCTGTTGACTTCGTCGCATAGCGCATCGGCGGTGCGCCTATGCATCTCGCGGCGCTCGTCCCGCAGCAGGCTCGCGTATGCCTCGTCCTGAACGAGTGCATGCTTGAATGCAAAGGTCTGCTCTCCCGCAAGCCCGATGCGATACAACAAACCGGCTGCGAGCAGCTGGTTGATTGCCGCATGAACGTCATCGTCAGACAAGCGCGCAACCGCTCGCAATAGCTCAAACGAAAATTCACGGCCGAGGACAGCGGCGATCTGTGCGACGGTTTTCATCGATGCAACCTGATCCAGCCGCGCCATTAGTGATTCATGCAATGTATCCGGCACTGTGATGCTTGACCGAAAGTTAGCCAATAGCTGGGCTTCCCTGGTCGCCTTGTACTCAAGTACGGCCTTAGTCATTTCTTCGACAAACAGTGGAACGCCGTCGCTCTTAACCACGATTTCGTTCAAGATCTGATCTGGCAACACAACCTCAGCGGCAACAGATTGGATCAATGAAACGACTTGCACCGGCTCCAGGCGATTGATCGCGAGATTAGTGATGTGCGGCCGCCGCGGCCAGGGCGGGTTCAGCTCCGGGCGAATCAGCAAAATAGCGAGCATGCGCCAGTGCGCGACACGATCTCGGATCAACTCCAACAGCTCCCAGGAGGTCGGGTCGATCCAGTGCACGTCTTCGAAAATCAGAAGACCGGACGTCTGTTTGGTTTGATTCTCAAGCAGGGCTAGTAAAGCATTGAATGTTCGCCGCTTCTGCTGCACCGGCGTGAGTGCGAGCGCTGGGTAACGATCAGCGGTTGGAATTGAAAGCAATGCGGCAAGCAGCGGGACAGTCTCGACGGATTGCCCCGGTGATTGATCAACAAACGCTCGCAATTTGTCGAGCTTCACCGACTGCTCAAAATCCGGCGTGATCGCTGCGGCGCGCTCCAGATACCGCACAAACGGATACAATGCGCTCTTCGTATGATAAGACGAGCACTGCAGGGAAATGAAGCGATATGAATCGACCGCTAATTTTTCCCGCAGCGCCATGACAAGTCGAGACTTCCCTATCCCGGGCTCCCCGGAAAGCAAGACGAGTTGTCCGTGCCCGCGACTTGCCTCGCGGTACTTCTCTTCCAGCAGCAAGAGCTCCTCGCTACGGCCAATCAGCGAGCTCAGATTGGACATCTGGCGAGCCTCAAACCGGCTCACGACGGCGCCGGGGCCGAGCACTCGCCACACACGAACAGGTTTGTCGAACCCCCGAATGTCATAGTCGCCAAGGTCGGCCAGTTCGAATAGTCTGCCGAGAAGCCGACGCGTGCTCGCGGCCACCAAGATCTGGTTGGGCTCCGCGAGCGTTTGCAATCGCGCTGCCAAATTCGGCGCGTCGCCGACCAGCGCGAATTCGGCCGCCGACCCCTCACCGACGAGGTCGCCGGCTACGACTAGGCCAGTAGCAATTCCAATCCGAACCTGAAGTTGTTGATCTGATCGGATAAGGGCTACCGATTCGACTACCTTCAGGCCAGCGTTGACAGCGCCCTCTGCATCCCCTTCCCGCGCTTGCGGAAAGCCGAAGTACGCGAGCACGCCGTCTCCCAAGAATCGAGCAATGTGGCCGCCGTACTCTCGGATCGAATCGCTACAGCAGCGTTGAAAGGCATGAAGAATTTCGCGTAGATCCTCGGGATCGAGTTGAGCGGACAGCGCCGTCGAGCCGACTAGGTCGCAAAACATAACAGTCAGGTGACGCCGTTCAGGCCTAACTGTTGCTGAAGCCGCGAGACGCTGGAGTTCGCCAGCCCGGTCCACGCGCGTGGACGGGGAGCGGTCATGCTGCGCAAGCGCTTTTAGGAGCTTTTTTCGGTGCCCAAGCGAAACGCCGAGATTTTCGAGCTCCCGCTCGCCGAGATCGGCTAAAACATCTCGGTCAATGTCATTTTGAGCAAACAAATCCGCGTATTGGCCAAGGCCGATACTTTCCAGCCAATTGCGTAAATCGCTCATTCGACGCGCGGATTGGAACTCTGCGATATATTCTCGTCCGATGACCAATTCTTCAAGTGATAATATATCGCAGACGCTGTTTCACTGACGCCGCAATCGAGATGTGAATGTCCGCTTTACCCCCGAAAAGCGGGCATCACCGAAAACCTTCGTCATGTCGGCTAAGTGCCAAAACCGGACTTCGGCACGTCGCCAAAAAGCACGCTATTCGATCACCCCGTCGGCGCGGGCAATGACCGTCTTCGGCACCGCAGCTACCCTGAGTTGAGCTGTCCAAAATGGACGATTCTGATGAAGCATTTGTGTTTTCCATCACAGCATGCCCTCGGTTTGTCGTGTCAACCTTTGGGTTAGTGGTTCTTGCCGGGATTTACGAAGGGGACCGATGAGGCCCCCCACCCCAGTCACCGTTGGCTCTTGCAAGCGTTCGCAACGCCACTGATGTACGAAACGCGAATGACTAATTCGTACACGGTGCAACAGTCGGCAATGCTCGGTGCGTCGCCGGCGTTCTGATGGATGGCCACGATGCATAGGCCCCCGAAGGAAATCGCCAAGGACGTTCGCTCAGACTGGCATTCAATCTACCCTGAAGCCGAGCGATTCCTTGCGTCAATGGAACTGCTAGATGAGGTTGGCGCTTGCCGTAATGTGGAAGCAGATGTGAAGGTGCTTGCGCAATTCAGGTGGGCTGCGCGCAGGTGGAGAGGGCCCCTCGCTGGGCAAATCAAAACCGAAATCGATCTCATTCTCAAAGCTTACTAACTGTGAACTCACAAGACCGTTGTCGCCGCCAAGCCGTGCGTCTCTTGCAAATGGCGCAAAATTGCACTCAATCCGACATTGCAAAAGCAATGCGTATGTTAGCCCTCGACCTGGCCCAGTATGCCGTCGCCTCCACGGCCGTCGTTCAACGACAACAGCTAACCCAGAAGACGAAGAAGATGCAGTGGTCTGCTCGCCGTTATCAGGCGAGATCGTCTCGTTCCAGGCAAAGCAGCTTGCCATTCGGCCGGTAGAGACAAGCGCCCGACAGAGTACTCCTATGGTGGTGAAGGGCGGTGATTGGGATCGGCCACTAGCCCGAGCGTTGCTGACCGGATGGCCGGCGCTTGCGGACACTCCGGGAGGCCGCCGCGTTCGAGCAACGCGGTAAAGAACCGATCTGGCTATCAGCTGCCCAAGGTCGGATGGTGGCGTCGCTGCTTCCGAACGCCATGGAAGGTGCTACATGGAACGTGCACTCGCGACGCTGGGCTCTGCTCCATCCGAGATGCCCAAAAAGAAATAGCCCCACCGCGTTTGGCGGGGCCAAAGCTGGTGCTTGACCGCTGCCCCGCCACGTCAGCGCGGTGTCAGCAGTGGACAACTCGAACGCAGCCCGGCCGCTTCTCAACATCGTCAGCGAGTGCATTCCACCGCTCAGCCGTCTTTTCAAGCACGCGCTTGCTTTGCGGGTCCTTCGTCTTTGCTGCCAATTCGGCGCATTCAGATGCTTTGGCGCGGTACTCGTCCGTTAACGTCGGCATGGCGGCCCAAGTGCTGTCGGAACGTCGCGATCATGGCGCTTCGCTATCAATAGCGAGCGGTAGCCCGTGATGTTGCAACCACCAAGTTTCTGGACGTGGCAAACATCGGGTTAAAATGACACGGCGGCCTTCGCTAAATGCCAACAGGAGACATCGCGCACTAGCCACGACGATGATATCCTGGCGCACTCGGACAGGGGTATCTGTAAATGCTGGTGTTCAGCGTTGTTGATGAGCAGGTTTTCAACCCAAGACGGCACGTCGAAAAGATCGTAGGACGGGTCGCCGACGGTGATGTCACTGTGGCGTGCTGGGAGCCGAGCCAGATCAGCCCCAACCACTGCCACCCACATGCGACCGAAATCTATTTCTGCTTCGAGGGTGGCGGCATGATGCGCACTCCCGATCGGACGGTCGCAGTGACGCCGGGATCATTCGTGGTGCACCCGCCCGGCGAGCTGCACGAATATGAAAATGGCCCGCGGCGCACGATTCTGTTTCGGGTGCGCTACGGCGACGACATGAGCACGCGGTTTCTCGATTGGCGCGGTAACGCGGAATGGAAACAGACACCGGACGATGCTGAATATTTTCGCCAGCACGCGTAAGGCGCCATAGAGGTGCCGCAGCGGTGACGTCACCGGCGCGTTGCCGATGTCCGGGCTACGTGATGCATCGGCTCATTGCCCTGGGGGCTGAATGTTGTTCTCGCGCACGACCTGAGCCCAGCGCGCGATCTCGGAATGCAAGAGGGCCTGCGCGGCCTGCGGCGAGCGCCGATCCTTCGGGTAGGGCACAACACCGGTGTCCGCCCAGGCTTTGACGACCCCGGGGTCGTCCTCGACCTCTTGCAACACGGCGTTGAGCCTGTCGATCACCGGCGCCGGTGTGCCGGCCGGTACGAACAGTGCGTGCCAATAGAGAATCTCGAGCTTAGGTCCCATTTTCGCGACGAAGCTTGCTACCTTCGGAAACAGGGGAGACTCCTGGTCCGCGGTAATGCCATAAGCCTTGATCTGGCCGGCAGCGACCTGTTCCACCACCGACTGCGGCGTTGCGAAGAACAGATCGACATGGTCGCCCGCAATATCCTGAAGTGCCGGGGCCGCGCCTCGATAGGGTACTTGGATGGCCTCCACCTTGGCCTCCTTGGTGAACAGCGACGTTGCCAGGTGGCCGGTGCTGCCGGTTCCCGGATGCGCCATCTTCAGCGGCTCGCGCTTCATCAGGGCGATGAGCTCGTCGAGCGTGTTCGGTGCGAGCGATTTTCGTCCCGTCAGCACCAGCGGGTTCTGGTTGATGAAGCCGACCGGCGCCAGGTCCTTCTCGGTATCGAACGCGAGATTTGGATAGAGCGCGACGTTGGCGGAGATCTGCAGATTGTGCAGGAGCAACGTGTAGCCGTCCGGCGTCGCGCGCGCGACCCGGCCGGTAGCGATGGTGGTGCCGCCGCCGCTCACGTTCTCGACCACGAAATTCTGCTTGAGCTTCTCGGAAAGTCGCGCCGCGAGCTCGCGCGCGATTTGATCCGTGGGTCCGCCGGCCGGATATGGGACGATGATCGTGACCAGACGGCTCGGGTAATCCTGCGCGCAAGCGGCCCAGGCGCAAACAGCAAACACCGCGACGAGAAGAAGACGCATCGGCTGTCTCATGACATGCCCCTCTCGGTTTGGCTTACGTTCTCCCCGATGGAATGATCGGCAGCAGCAGATAAGGCATTCTGCCGGTTGCGAAGTGCAGGGTATTCCTGTTCGCAAAAATCGCGGGCGGTCGATCGTTCGGATTGGCGTGGGTAAACGGGCCCACGCCCTTCATCGGATAGGGCGCATCGGCAAGGCCGGCGTCGGTGCCGTCATATTCATAGTCCTTGCCGCGCACGCTTAAGCCCAGCCGGTATCCGGGCGGCAAGACGATCGAAGTCGGCCAGATTTCGATGTCGAGCTCAACCGGCTCTCCTGGCACGAGCGGCCAGCGTTCATCATGGGTGTGGTAGGGCCGCCAGGAGAGCGTTTTATGCGGATCGAGCTTGCGGTGCGAGGCGCGCAGCCACCCGAGCCCGACAGGCGTGCGCGGGTCATTCGACCCGATGAACACGACCTCATCACTGGCCGGATCGAACACGCGAAGCACGAGGAATACGTCCGCGTCAGCGGTCTCTGACGAGAGCCAGATTTTCGCGGCAACCGGGCCTGTGATCTCCAACTCTTCGGTCAACGGCGGCGTAAGGAAGGTGAGGCCGTCCCCCGTCGCTTCGTAAGTGACCGTCGCCCCGGCCGTTGGCGCAGCCGTCGCAAGCGCGCGCCCGGCCGGGTCGAGGTAATATTTGGTCCATCGGGTGCGCGCGAGCGGCCACTCGTTTTCGGCGCGTGGCGCGAATTTTTCGCCGGGCCGACGGATGTTCAAGGCAACAGGCGGCTGGCGCTCCCAGCCGGTATTCTCGCCCTTGAGGAAGTGCCCAAAGAAGCGCTTCTGCAGTCCGATGCCATAATTGCTGTAGAAATGCGTGAAGTGAGTGTCGCCGTGCACCTCGAGCCACTTCTGCCCGGTGCCCGCGCGTAGATACCCCTCGAAATTGCCGCGCGGGTGCAGGCCCTGGCCGCCCCAATTGGCGGCCGACAGCAGCGGCACCTCGATCTTCTCGAAGTCAACCATGCGCGCGCGATAATAATCGTCGACCAGGTGTCGTCGCGCCGCCTCGCCGCCGGGATCTGCGCGGTTCTTGGCGAGCTCTTGCGGCGCCAGCGTCTCCGGTCCCGCCACCGGCTCCCCGGTGACCTTGCTATGCGCGCCTCGATCGCCGACACCGTGCTGCACGCACAGCACCTGACGATCGTACCAGCGGTCGATGAAGTCGCTCAAAATTCCGCCGTGGCGGGCAAGCTCGCGATAATAGTCGGCAAAGCCTTCCCAGATGCACAGCGCGGCGAGATGCGGCGGCCGCAACGCTGCCACTTGCCACTGGTTGGTGGCGAAGTAGGAGATGCCGTTCATGCCGACCTTGCCATTGCTCCACGGCTGCGTGCCCGCCCACTCTACGCACTGGTACAGATCCTGCGCTTCGCGCGGCGACCAGATATCGATATGGCCGGGCGAGCGCCCGGCGCCGCGCGAATCGACACGCACGCAGGCATAGCCGTCCGGCACCCATTTCTCTGGATCGACCAGCTCCCACACCTGATATTTGTTGCTCGATCCGGTGAGAACCTCAGGCGCCGCCTTGATCAGGCGCGCCCAGTTGCCTTTGTACCCGTCCTGAAAGGCAAGCCCCTTTGCGTAGGGTCCGTAGCTGAGGATCACCGGACAGCGAGCATCGCCGAACGGGCGGAAGACGTCGGCGCGCAGCACAATGCCATCGTCCGTCGCGATCGGCACGTCCCAGTCGATGCGCATTCCGTCGCGCGTTTCGCTTTTCATCCGATCATCAGCCGCCCGGCCTGAGCACGTCTTCGAGCCAATCCCACATAGTGTGGACCCCGATGGTGATGTTGTCGACTTGGCAATGGTGGAAGCCGCCCTGCTGGCGAGTGAAAATCTTCAACGTCTTCTGCTTCGAGCCGACTGCGTCAAAGCATGTCTGCGCCAACGCCAACGAGATCTGCTTATCGCCTTCGCCATGCAGGAGCAGGAATGGACACGTCATTTTCTGGACGATGCCGTCGAGCCGGAAATCTTCCAGTTTCTTGAGCGCGGCCGATTGGCTCTCGACGCCCAGCACCCACTGCAGATGCTCGGGCGGCACGGAGAGCGACAGCACTTTGCCCGCCGCCAGGTCTTCGAGACGTTTCTGCCAGATCGCGTGATAGTCCCATTGCGCGCCCCAGGCGATGCAGCAGGCAAACCGCGACTCGAGCGCGGCCGCCCGTGGCGCGTAGTAGCCGCCGAGGCTGAGCGCCATCACGCCGATGCGTGCCGGATCAAATTCGGGGCGGGCGGCGAGATATTCATAAGCCGGCGTCGCGTAGCGCTCGGTTTCCGCGATCAGCGGGAGATTGCGAAAGCGCACGCTTTCTCCGTTACCGGGGCCGTCGACAATCAGGCACCCGATGCCACGCGCCGCAAGATCGGAAACCGCGTAGCCGTACTGGATTTCCTTGGTGACATCGAAGCCGTCGAAGAACACCATTGCGGGCGCGCCGCCGGAACCCGCGGCGTCGGCATCCGGAAGCACCAGCAGCGCCGGGAGCGCTGTCCCCTCGTAGGGAATCTCCACATACTCGATGCGTGGACGGCGCATGAGCGACGCCGCGTCGCGAAACGCCTTGACCGATTTCGCATAGATCTCCAGGCCGAGCTGCGACTTCGGCTGCAGGAAGCGCTCGCCGGTCTGGTAGTAGCGCGTTGCCCGCAGCAAGCAGGCGGCGGCCGTGAGGGCATGGCCGGCCTTCTGCGCCGCGCGCCCGCGGGCTTCGACCGCCTCGCCCATGCGGGTCCACTCCGCAAACCACGCGGCATCGTCGCCGACCTTCTCGCGCAAGGCGCGGCCGACCCGGTTGACCTCGTCGATCTCCGCGCCGCCCCAGGGCGCCCCGCCCAGACAAATCAGCAGTCCCATCGACCAGCGATAGTGGTCGGGAAAATACAGGAAGGCGGGATCGTCGGTGCGATCGATCATCGGTGCCTCCCAGGCTCCCGCGCTGCGCTTGAGCGCCATTTTTTCAGATTGAACGGCGGCGGGGAAACTCAATCCAACAATTTTTTCAAATGATCGGCATCGGCCTTGGGTGTTGTGCGGTACATGTCACCCGTTTATTGCGTCGAAATGCGCCTACGCGCCTGATGTCCGCTTTGGGCCCGCTCGGAACCGAGCTCGAAAACTCGCGTTGACATTTTTTGGCTGCTATGGCCGTCGCGGCATCGAGTGGTTGACGCGGCATCTGTAGGGCGCCGGAGCCGCGCTGATAACGGGATGCGCGGCCTCTTGGAGGACTAGACATGGCGCAAGAGCAGTCTCCGCCGAGCGGCCCCGATCTCACCAAGGGCGTGGCGCTCGCCGATTTTGTCGATGGGAAGCTCGCGGGTCACGTTGGCGACCAGGAAATCTTGCTGGTTCGGGCCGGGACCGAGATCTTTGCCGTCGACGCGCATTGCAGCCACTACCACGGCCCCCTGAGTGAAGGACTTGCCGTCGGGGAGAGCATCCGATGTCCCTGGCATCACGCGTGTTTTGATCTGCGCAGCGGCGAGGCGGTGCGCGCACCGGCCCTGACCTCCCTGGCCTGTTGGAGGGTCGAGCAACGCGACGGCCGAGTCTTCGTTCGTGAGAAGCTTGACCGGCCGACGTCGCGTCGC
This sequence comes from Xanthobacteraceae bacterium, assembly GCA_051985675.1. GTDB lineage: Bacteria > Pseudomonadota > Alphaproteobacteria > Rhizobiales > Xanthobacteraceae > JAFAXD01. The sequence goes on from JBPYFJ010000110.1 coordinate 13,377, forward strand.
AGGGCACCGGCTGCGGCGCCGGAAAAAATCGTCATCGTCGGTGGCGGCGCCGCGGGGTTCGCGGCCGCGGACATGCTGCGGCGGCGGGACTTTCGCGGCAGCATCGTCATGCTGAGTGGTGACGCGGCGGCTCCGGTCGATCGGCCGAACCTGTCCAAGGACTATCTCGCCGGCAGTGCGCCGGAGGACTGGCTGCCGCTGCGTCCTGAGGGCTTCTACGACGAGGCCGGCATCGATTTACGTCTCAATACCGACGTCGTCGGCATTGACACCAATGCCCGGCATGTCGTCACCGCCGCCGGCGACAAGGTGGCTTACGATCGGCTTTTGCTGGCGACCGGCGCCGAGCCTGTACGCTTGCCGATCCCCGGCGCCGAGCAGCCGCAGGTCCATACGCTGCGTTCGCTCGCCGATTGCCGTGCCATCATCGATGCGACCAAGGGGGCGCGCCGTACGCTGGTTATCGGTGCGAGCTTTATTGGGCTCGAGGTGGCGGCGGCGTTGCGCAGCCGTAAAATCGAGGTCCATGTCGTGGCGCCGGAAAAGCGGCCGATGGAGCGCATCCTCGGACCCCAAATGGGCGATTTCGTCCGTGCACTGCACGAAGAGCACGGGGTCAACTTTCATCTCGAGGATACCGTGGTCGCGATCGATGGCGCCCGCGCGACGCTCAAGAGCGGTGGCGTGCTTGAAGCGGATCTCGTGATCGTTGGCGTCGGGGTGCGGCCACGGTTGGCGCTGGCCGAACAGGCCGGCCTGGCGCTCGACCGCGGTGTTCTGGTGAACGCTTTCCTGGAGACGAGCGTTGCCGGCATATACGCGGTGGGCGATATCGCACGCTGGCCCGATCCGCATTCCGGCGGGAATATCCGCGTTGAACACTGGGTTGTCGCGGAACGCCAGGGACAAACCGCGGCACTCAACATGCTTGGGCTGCGCGAGAAATTTGAGGCGGTCCCGTTCTTCTGGAGTCAGCACTACGACGTGCCGATCAACTATGTCGGCCATGCCGAGCAATGGGACGAGATCGCGGTCGACGGCGATATCAAGCGGAAGGATTGCTTGCTGCAATACAAACGCAAGCAAAAGGTGCTCGCGGTTGCTTCGATATTCCGCGATCTCGCAAATCTTGAGGCCGAAGTGAACATGGAGCGCAGCCGATCGTCCGCGATCGCTTAGAGCATGATCCCGAAAAGTGGGTACCGGTTTCCCGCCTGCGCGAAGCCCCCTGGCGAGAGGATTGCCCTGACGCGTAACGCTTCGGCGGGCGTAGGCAGGTCGGAAAAGATCATGCTCCAACAAAAGGCTGGAGTGGGATGATGATTCGAAGAAAAATCATCCCGCTCTAGCGCCCTCGGGGCAGCGCCCACGTGTAACGCGCGCCGGTTCCAAATCCGCTGCGCTTGACCACAGGGCCCAGTGATGCGCGCGCCTCGCGCACCGCCTTGCACTGGCTGATCGGCTGACCCGCCCGCAGCAATCCGGCGGCGCGCGCCGCATGCTCGATATCCGCGACCGGCGCGGTGCCGCCGGCCAGAAGCTCACGCAGAAAGTGTTCGGCTTCGATTTGCGCCAAGCTGTGGCCGGACCGTCGGGCGATGAGGTCGCGCACGGTTACGGCGAGGCGCCGTTGTTCCCAAACAATCGCCGAGGTCGCAATCCCCGGCGCGACCTCGCATTCCCCGATCCGGAACGCGAGCGTGCCGGGGTCCGGACCGAGGTTGTTCTTCACCTGCAGAAACAGCTGCCGGCTTGAGTCATCCGGGTCGGGGCGAAGCAGGAATGACGCGCGCGCGGCGGCGTTGAAGGCGATCGAGCCGATGAAATGTTCGCCCGGGTCGAGCGAGTTCCCTTTGCCCTTGGGCGGATGCGTTACCGCCACCACCGCGACCCGGTGGTGCGCCGCCATCATCGTCAGCGGGTCGAGCAACTCGCGCACGCGATCGTTGCCAGATCCGCCAGCGCCTCCGAAATAGGAGCTGATCGGATCGATGGTGATCAGGCGGAGCTCAGGCGAGGCGCGGATCGCATCTTCCAGCAGATCGAGATCGGCCCGCAGGCTGAAGGCGCGGCGGGTCGCCCCGATGCCGACGCTGGACATGATCGACACCCGGCCGAGATCCGCGTTCGCGGCCTTAAGGCGCGGCAGCAGGGTTTCGCGTTCGCCGTCCTCGGCGGAGAGAACGATCGCACGACCGCGCGGCGCGCGCCCTTCGCCGCACGGCCACAGACCGCCGCTCGTGACGGTGCCGACCAGGTCGGCCACCAAGGTGGACTTGCTGCTGCCGGCCGCGCCGCCGATCAGCGCCAGCTTGCCGGCGGCGAGCCGCCCGCGCCACAGCCATTGCACCGGCTCGGGCACGAGCGTGTGGGCCTCCTGCATGATCAGCCGACGGACATTGCCGCCGCGCGTGTGATCGGGCGCCCGGCTCCAATGCACGTGTCGGGGCGCGCGCGGAGGAGATAAGGGTTCGGGGGCTGCGACCGCGGGGCGCGCGTAGCGCGGGGCATCGTCCCGGCGGGGCAGGCCGCCCATCGCAGCAGCGGCGCGTTCGCGCCTGAACCGCTCCATGCTTTCTTGCGCCGCGATGTCACGCAGCCGCCTCTGGCGGGCGAAGTAGTCCTCGTCCATGGCCAATCCGATCGATAATGTGGGGGAAGTGCGATGGCCCCGCTCAGGAGGGCCCGCGCATTAGCAAACTGACATACATTTTATCTATTTTGGCGCAAGCGGATTCTCGCGCTCGGCATGCGCATGGATGCCTCTCACTCCGAGTTGGGCATCCATGGTCGAAACAGCGGAAAAAACCAAGCTTCGTCAGCGCATTGTCATGGATGCCCGGAATCGTCGAATTTGGGCATCCATGCGGGCATCCATGGTCGTGCTTTGGGCGCGCGACAGCGTGTCTTAGGCGTATCCTTCCGCGCCGATCGCTTATTCTTGGAGCCCCGCAACGCGCAAAGCCTCCGACAGCGAGGCGGCAAGCGGCGGCGCGCAATCCACGCCAGCAAAGTGCTTGCCGAATCGATAGGAGGGTTGCAGCTCGATAACGCGGGCGGCCGCACCCTTCGCCTCACCCAGCTGTCCCAGCTTCGCCAAAGAAGCCGCGAGCAGCATGTGAGACATGCTGAATCCCGGATTGAAGTGAATCGCCTTGCGCGCAGCTCCGGCCGCCTCACGATAGTGCCCGAGCGCAAAATGCCCGAGCGCGAGCCCGTGGCAGGGAAACCAGTTCCAAGGATCAAACGGGCTCAGACGTAGCGCACGCTCGGCCCATTCAATGGCGCGTTGCGCGTCACCGCCCCAACCCAGGACGGCACTGCCTACGAGATAAGCGAAAGCAGAGGAGGGACTGAGCGCAAGCGCCACCTCGAAGGCCTCATTAGCAGCGACGCGGTCGTGCTCATCCATGCCGATAACAAATCCCGCGAGTGAGAGCGCCGTGCTGTCATCCTGGCCATACGCGATCGCGGCGTGTGCGTGGTGGATCGCCGCCAGCCGGTTCTCTTCGCGTAGTCCGCCGCGCAGGTAAAGCACATGGTGGCACATGGCTAAATGGCCATGGGCCCTCGCATAGCTCGGCTCGATCGCGAGCGTGCGCTCCAGAAACGGCAACGCCTGCGCTACACCTTGCGGCATGGCCATATCGCAGGCGATCGCACGCAACAACAGATCGTAGGCGTCAAGATTCTCCGGCCGCTTACGTTTGACGCGCTCGATTTCTGCGGTACGCAGGCTCGGCTCCATGGCACCAACGACTGCGAGCGTGATCTCGTCCTGGAGGGCGAAGATATCGTCAAGCGGGCGATCGTATCGTTCGGCCCAGAGATGGGCACCGGTTTCCGCCTCGATGAGCTGACCGGTGATGCGCACTCGGTTGGCGCTTTTACGAACGCTGCCTTCCAACACGTAACGGACGCCGAGTTCGCGGCCGACCTGCTTTATATCGATCACTCGACCCTTGTAGACGAAGCTCGAGTTCCGCGCGATGACGAACAACCATTTGATGCGTGATAGGCCGGTGATGATGTCCTCAACCATGCCGTCGCAGAAATAATCCTGCTCCGGATCGCCGCTCATGTTCTGAAACGGGAGCACGGCGATCGACGGCTTATTGGGCAGCGCGAGCCCCGGGGTTTCCATCGCGCGGCCACTGGACGGTTGCAGCCGGTAGACCCGAACCGGCCGCGCGATGTTCTTCAGCTCATGTTCGCCCGTGTCCTGGAAGTCCATTTCGAGCTTGCCGCGGACCTGTCGGTAAGCGTCGTCAGAGATGCTGATACCGCCGGGTTGGGCGATATTTTCGAGCCGCGCAGCAATATTCACGCCGTCCCCGAATATGTCGCCGTCCTCGAAGATTACGTCACCAACGTGAATGCCGACCCGGAATTCGATACGCTTGTCGGGTGGTAGAGGCGCATTACGCTCGGCCATGCCGCACTGAATCTCAACCGCACAGCGCGCGGCGTCCACGGCGCTGGCGAACTCAATCAGGATGCCATCGCCGGTCCGCTTGACGATACGGCCGCGATGATCGGCGATCTTTGGTTCCAGAAACTCGCGGCGATGAGCATTGAGTTGCGCCAACGTGCCTTCCTCGTCGGCACCCATCAGGCGGCTGTAGCCGGCGATGTCGCCGGCGAAGATCGCTGCTAGTCGGCGTTCGGGCCGCTCGCTTGCCAAGTTTTTCTCCGTGCCATAACGGCACAGGGTACCAGCGTTCGATCGTCGGGACTATGACGGGATCAAGGATTATTCCGTCAGGCAGACGAGTTCGAACTTAGCGCAGGCCGGCGTTGATCTTTTCCAGCACCGAGGAGCCCGGGCAGAGCTCCGGTTCGGTCAGCGTGTTGAGCGGCGCCGCGACCGTGTTGAGGTGCTGGTGCAGATCCTCCGGATCGCTGTCGACGAACAGGAGGCCGGTGACCACGAGTCCCTTGGCGGCGTGCTGCTGCAGGAAGCTCATCGCCGCCAGCCGATCGTGCGGGTCGTAGTCGTGGTTGAGCTTGCGCAGCGCGAGTTTTGAGCCGTCGTGCTGCTCGACCACCTCGACCTTGCCGGGCTCGTAGTCGACCTTGATGGGGGCGCGGCCGGTGATCACGTCGAGCCGGTTCACCGCCTCGTTGTGCTCGCGCACGTAGTCGAAGCTCTTGGTCGAACCGACGTGATTGTTGAACGCGACGCAGGGCGAGATCACGTCGATGAACGCGGCACCCTGGTGCTCGATCGCCGCCTTGATCAGGGGGACGAGCTGATGCTTGTCGCCCGAGAAGCTGCGCGCCACGAAGGTGGCGCCGAGCTGCAGCGCGATCGCCACGAGATCGATCGAAGAGTCGTTGTTGACGAGGCCGCGCTTCGACTTCGAGCCGCGGTCGGCGGTCGCCGAGAACTGGCCCTTAGTGAGGCCGTAAACGCCGTTGTTCTCGACGATGTAGACCATGTTGACGCCGCGCCGGATCGCATGCGCGAACTGGCCGAACCCAATCGAGGCGGAATCGCCGTCGCCGGAGACGCCGAGATAGATCAGGTCGCGGTTGGCGAGGTTGGCGCCGGTGAGCACCGATGGCATGCGGCCGTGCACGGAGTTGAACCCGTGCGAATTGCCGAGGAAATAGTCAGGCGTCTTCGAGGAGCAGCCGATGCCGGAGATCTTGGCCACCCGGTGCGGCGCGATCGAGAGTTCGAAGCAGGCCTCGATGATCGAGGCGGTGATCGAATCGTGCCCACACCCGGCGCACAGTGTCGAGATCTTGCCCTCGTAGTCGCGGTGGGTGTAGCCGAGCTCGTTCTTCGGAAGGCCGGGGTGGTGGAATTTCGGTTTTGCGATGTAGGTCATGACACCACCTTGCGCAGCGGCGTGACTTTGAGCGCGGCGAGGTGTTCGCCGATCGTTTGCGCGATGAACCGCGCCGTGATCGGCGTGCCGTCATAGTGCAGGACCGGCACCAGCCGGACCGGATCGACGCCGCATTCGTTCACGATCAGGGTGCGCAGTTGCGCGTCGCGGTTCTGCTCGACCACGAACACGAAGTCATGGTCGGCGAGGAAGCTCGTCACGCTCGAATGGAACGGGAACGCGCGCACCCGCATGCGATCGAGCGTGTGGCCGTTGGCCGAAAGCAGATGGATCGCCTCGTCCATGGCGGGCGAGGTCGAGCCGTAATAGATCACGCCGAACTTGGTCGCTTTCTCGGCGTTGGCCTGCAGCGGGCGCGGCACCAAATCCTTGGCGGTGTCGAACTTGCGCAGCAGGCGCTGCATGTTGTCGGCGTACGCGCCGCCTTCCTCCGTGTAGCGCGCGTAGCGGTCGCGCGAGGTGCCGCGGGTAAAGAACGAGCCCTTGCTCGGGTGGGTGCCCGGATAGGTGCGGAACGGGATGCCGTCGCCGTCAACGTCGAGATAGCGGCCAAAATCGCGGCCGGCATCGAGCTCGACCTCATGCATCACCTTGCCGCGGTCGTATTTGCGCGTGTCGTCCCAGGCGAACGGCCGGCACAGGCGATGGTTCATGCCGATGTCGAGATCGAGCAGCACGAACACCGGGGTCTGCAGCCGGTCCGCGAGGTCGAACGCGTCGGCGGCGAATTCGAAGGTCTCGGTCGGATCTTCCGGAAACAGCAGCACGTGCTTGGTGTCGCCGTGCGAGGCGTAGGCGCAGCTCAGGAGATCACCCTGCTGGGTGCGGGTCGGCATCCCGGTCGAGGGGCCGGCGCGCTGCACGTCGAAGATCACCGCGGGGATTTCCGCGAAATAGGCGAGCCCGACGAACTCCTGCATCAGCGAAATGCCGGGGCCTGAGGTGGCCGTGAAAGCGCGCGCGCCGTTCCAGGCCGCGCCGATCACGAGTCCGATGGAGGCGAGTTCGTCCTCGGCCTGCACGATTGCGAACTTGTGCTTGTTGCCGTCGGGGTCGATGCGCAGCCGCGAGCAGTAGCGCGTGAACGCCTCCGCCAGCGAGGACGACGGCGTAATCGGGTACCAGGCGCAGACCGTGGCGCCGCCATAGACCGCGCCCAGCGCCGCCGCCGCGTTGCCCTCGACAAAAATGCGGTTGCCCACCCCATTGGCTGGCTTTACCCGCAGTCCGATCGGGCATTGCAGGTTTTCCAGCGCCCAGTCGCGTCCGAGATGGAGCGCGTGGATATTCGGCTGCAGGAGCTTTTCCTTGCCCTTGTACTGCTCGCCCAGGAGCTTCTCGATCGCCGGCACGTCCATGTCGAGCAGCGCCGAGAGCGCCCCGATATAGATGATGTTCTTGAACAGCTGGCGCTGGCGCGGATCGCTGTAGGTCTTGTTGCAGATCGCGGTGAGCGGCACCCCGATCACGGTAATGTCGTCGCGAAAGCGCGCCATTGGGATCGGCTTGGTCGAGTCGTAGAGCAGGTAGCCGCCCGGCTCGATCGCCGCCACGTCTTTGTCGAAGGTCTGCGGGTTCATCGCCACCATCAGGTCGATGCCGCCGCGCGCGCCGAGGTACCCGGCCTCGGTCACCCGCACCTCGTACCAGGTCGGCAAGCCCTGAATGTTGGACGGGAAGATGTTGCGCGGGCTGACCGGAACCCCCATGCGCAGGATCGCCCTGGCGAACAGCTCGTTCGCGCTCGCCGAGCCGGATCCGTTGACGTTGGCGAACCGAACGACGAAGTCGTTCACGCTGCTGATCGGGCTGGCGCTCGGCATCGGTCTTCCGCGTGTGTCATGTCAATCAGGTATTTCTGCATGTCCCAGGCGCCGGTCGGGCAGCGCTCGGCGCACAGCCCGCAGTGCAGGCAGACGTCCTCGTCCTTGACCATCACGCGGCCGGTCTTGAGCCCGTCGGCAACGTAGAGATCCTGGGTGAGATTCTTCGACGGCGCCTTGAGCCGCGTGCGCAGCTCGGCTTCGTCGCCGTTTGGCGTGAACGTGATGCAGTCCATCGGGCAGATGTCGACGCAGGCATCGCACTCGATGCAGAGCGAGGCGGTGAACACGGTCTGCACGTCGCAATTGAGGCAGCGCTCGGCCTCCTTGAGCGCGAGCTCGAGGTCGTATCCGAGCTCGACTTCGGCCTTGATGTCGCGCAGCGCCACGACCTTGTCGCGCAGCGGCACGCGGTAGCGCTTGTCGGGCGAGATGTCGTTGTCGTAGCTCCACTCGTGGATGCCCATCTTCTGGCTGAAGACTTCGACCGCCGGCAGCGGTCGCTCGTTGACGTCCTCGCCCGAGCAGAACTTGTCGATCGACAGCGCGGCGTCGTGGCCGTGCGCGACCGCCCAGATGATGTTCTTGGGTCCGAACGCCGCGTCGCCGCCGAAAAACACCTTCGGATTGCCCGATGCCATGGTCTTGGGATCGACCTTGGGCATGTCCCACTTGTCGAACGCGATGCCGACGTCGCGCTCGATCCAGGGGAACGCGTTCTCCTGGCCGACCGCCACCAGCACGTCGTCGCATTCGAAATGCTGGTCGGGCTCGCCGGCGTTGACCAGCCGGCGGCGGCCGTTCTCGTCGTACTCGGCCTTGACCTTCTCGAAGCGCACGCCGGTCAAGCGGCCGTTGTCGTGGGTGAATTCCTTCGGAACCAGATAGTTGAAGATCGGGATGCCCTCGTGCATCGCGTCTTCCTTCTCCCAGGGAGACGCCTTCATCTCCTCGAAGCCGGAGCGCACGATCACCTTGACGTCCTCGCCGCCGAGCCGGCGCGAGGACCGGCAGCAGTCCATCGCGGTATTGCCGCCGCCGAGCACGATCACCCGCTTGCCGATCTTGTCGACGTGGCCGAAGGAGACCGAGGACAGCCAGTCGATCCCGATATGGATGTTCTTGGCGGCTTCGCGGCGGCCCGGAATGTCGAGCTCGCGCCCGCGCGGTGCGCCCGAGCCGACGAAGATCGCATCGAAATTCTCGGCGAGCAGCGCCCTCATGCTGTCGATGCGGCGGCCGCCGACGAACTCGATGCCGAGGTTGAGGATGTAGTCGCACTCCTCGTCGATGACCGCGTCGGGCAGCCGGAATTTCGGGATCTGTGTGCGCATCATCCCGCCGGCTTTGGGGTCCTGATCGAACACGACGCAGTGATAGCCGAGCGGCGCGAGGTCGCGGGCAACCGTGAGCGAAGCCGGTCCGCCGCCGACGAGCGCGATCCGCTTGCCGTTGCGGCGGGCCGCCGGCTTGGGCAGGCGCGCGCGGATGTCGTCCTTGTAGTCGGCGGCGACCCGCTTGAGCCGGCAGATCGCGACCGGGTCCTTCTCAACGCGCCCGCGGCGGCACGCCGGCTCGCACGGCCGATCGCAGGTGCGCCCGAGGATGCCGGGAAACACGTTCGACTTCCAATTGATCATGTAGGCGTCGCTGTAGCGACCGGCCGCGATCAACCGGATGTACTCGGGCACGGGCGTGTGCGCCGGGCATGCCCATTGGCAGTCAACGACCTTGTGGAAGTAGTCCGGCGCCGCAATGTCAGTGGATTGCATTTACTCCTCGTGCCGGCGCCCAGGCTGCGGTCTGGCTCGGCCAGCCCGTCAGCGACCCGTAGCGAACCCGTCCCCGTTCGGCTTATCGCGCCGAATCCGCGCAAATTTATAGTGGACGCTGCCCATTAATGCCACCTCTTCAAGCGCATAACCCCATCTATCCTGGGTCAAGAGGCTGTTGCGGTGCGGCAAAAACCGCGCGATTTTGCGCTCGAAGCGCCCGCAGTAAACCGATCGGCCGATGTTTGCGGCGCGTTTCCGGCGTTATCGCGCCGCGTTAAACCGGATCCGGACATGCGCGACATTTTTGAAGAGTTGTTCGCCAATCAGCCGCTCGATCCGATGGAAGCAGCGCGCCGCGGCATGCGCCCCAACTTGCGCCGGCGCTTTTATGCCGCAGCAACGATTGCGCCCGAGGGCGGCGGATATGCGGTCGTCCTGGACGGTAGGATCGTGCGCACGCCCGCGCGCCATGCCCTGGCGGCTCCAAACGCGGCGCTCGCGGAGGCGCTGGCCGCGGAGTGGCAGCGCCAGGACGACGTGATCGATCCCGGGCAGATGCCGCTCACCCGTCTCGCCAACACCATCATCGACGGCGTTGCGCGATCGGCCGATGCGATCACGGCCGAAATCGAGAAGTACCTCGCGACCGATCTCTTGTTCTATCGCGCCGAAGGTCCGCCGCGGCTCATCGCGCGTCAGCACGCGCTCTGGGATCCCGTCCTGGCGTGGGCCCGCACCGCGCTCTCCGCGCGGTTCGAGCTTGTTGAGGGTGTCATCCACATCGCCCAGCCCGCGGAGTCGCTGCGCAACGCCGCGCAGGCGATCCCGCGCGATCCCTGGCGGCTCGGCGCCGTGCATGCGGTCACGACGCTGACCGGCTCGGCGCTGATCGCACTCGCGCTCGCGCATTGCGCAATCGAGGTCGACGCGGCCTGGGCCGCCGCGCACGTCGATGAGGATTGGAACATGGAACTGTGGGGCCGCGACGAGATCGCGCTTGAGCGGCGCGCGTTTCGATTTGCCGAGATGCGGGCAGGGGCGACGGTGCTGAAGTTGGCGTGATGACAACACCCGGTCCGGGGTACGCTAAGAATCGCTGTGCCCGCCGGCAGTTCCGGAGGAGTGCCGTCCGTGCTAAGCAAGTCGGCCGGCTCTGTGGTCACGGCAGGGGCCATGAAAGACATCCTTGAGAAGCTTGAAACCCGCCGCGCCAACGCCCGCCTCGGGGGCGGGCTCGCGCGCATCGAGGCGCAGCACAAGCGCGGCAAGCTCACCGCGCGCGAGCGCATCGACCTTCTCATGGACAAGGATTCGTTCGAGGAGTTCGACATGTTCGTCGAGCACCGGGCGACCGAGTTCGGCATGGACAAACAGCCCAAGGTCCCCGGCGACGGCGTTGTCACCGGCTGGGGCACGGTCAACGGCCGTACGCTGTTCGTGTTCGCCAAGGACTTCACGGTGTTCGGCGGCTCGCTGTCGGAGACGCACGCGCAGAAGATTGTGAAGATCCAGGACATGGCCATGAAGGCGCGCGCGCCGATCATCGGCTTGTTCGACGCCGGCGGCGCCCGCATCCAGGAGGGCGTGGCGGCGCTCGGCGGCTACGGTGAGGTGTTCAAGCGCAACGTGCTCGCCTCCGGGGTGATCCCGCAGATCTCGGTCATCATGGGCCCGTGCGCCGGCGGCGACGTCTACTCGCCGGCGATGACCGACTTCATCTTCATGGTGAAGGGCACAAGCTACATGTTCGTCACCGGGCCCGACGTGGTGAAGACCGTAACCAACGAGGTGGTGACCGCGGAGGAGCTTGGGGGCGCCTCCGTGCACACGACCAAGTCCTCGATTGCCGACGGCGCGTTCGAGAACGATCTCGAGGCGCTGCTGCAGATGCGCCGGCTGATAGATTTTCTGCCCTCGAACAGCGCGGCTGGCGTGCCGGAGTGGCCGACCTACGACGATATCGAACGTGAGGAGCACTCGCTCGACACGCTCATCCCGGACAATCCCAACAAGCCCTACGACATCCGCGAACTGATCTTGAAAGTCGCGGACGAAGGCGACTTCTTCGAGCTCTCCGCGGCCTTCGCGCGCAATATCGTGGTCGGTTTCGGCCGCATGGCGGGACGCACGGTCGGCTTTGTCGCCAACCAGCCGATGGTGCTCGCGGGCGTGCTCGACAGCGATGCCTCGCGCAAAGCCGCGCGCTTTGTGCGCTTCTGCGACGCGTTCGATATTCCGATCGTCACCTTCGTCGATGTGCCGGGCTTTCTGCCGGGCACCGATCAGGAATACGGCGGCTTGATCAAGCACGGCGCCAAGCTCCTGTTCGCCTACTCGCAGGCGACCGTGCCGCTCGTCACCGTTATCACCCGCAAGGCGTTCGGCGGCGCCTATGACGTGATGGCCTCAAAGCACATCGGCGCCGACGTGAATTATGCCTGGCCGAGCGCGCAGATCGCGGTGATGGGCGCCAAGGGCGCGGTCGAGATCATCTTCCGCGCCGATATCGGCGACGCCGAGAAGATTGCGGCCCGCACCAAGGAATATGAGGACCGGTTTCTCTCGCCGTTCGTCGCCGCCGAGCGCGGCTACATCGACGAGGTGATCATGCCGCACGCGACCCGGCGCCGGCTGTGCCGCGCGCTCGCGATGCTGCGCGAGAAGCGGGTCGAGATGCCGGGGCGCAAGCACGATAATCTGCCGTTGTGACTTGGGAGAGGGCCGTGGCCGCACCGCTGATCGTCATCACCGGCGCGACCCACGGCATCGGCCGCGCGCTGGCGATCGCGTTCGCGCGCGACGGCCATCCGCTGCTGCTGATCGCGCGTCGCGCCGAGACGATTGAGGAACTCGCCAACCACCCGCACCGCTTTGCGCAGGCCGACGTCACCGACTACGCCCGCCTGGCGGCCGAGATCGCTGACGCGGAACAGGAGTTCGGGCCGACCGATTGTCTCGTCAACGACGCCGGATTCATCCACATCGGCGATTTTGCCAAGCGCGCAATCGACGATCTCGACTACGAAATCGACGTGCTGTTCAAGGGCGTCGTGCACGGCTGCCGCGCGGTGTTGCCGGGCATGATCGAGCGCAAGCGCGGCACCATCGTCAATGTCTCATCGATCGGCGACCGCCGGCCGGGACCGAGCGGGGAGACCTATCACGCCTCCAAGGCGGCGGTGCGCTCACTCGCGGAATCGCTGCAGCAAGCTGAGGCCAAGAACAACATCCGCATCATCAATATCGCGCCCGGCCTGGTGAAGACCAACATCCACCAGACCATGGGGATCTCGTTCGAGGAATATTGCAAGATGCTCGGCAATCCGGACTTCATCGCGCCCGAGCGGATCGCCGAGATCATTCTGTTTTGCTACAAGCTGCCGCAGTCGATCTGCATCCGCGACCTGGTGGTGATGCCGACCACGTCGGGATATTGATTGGCTCCGCCCACTTCGCTCGCCCTGCCGGCTCAGGCCACCGGAGCCGTCACCGCCGAAGAACTCACAAGACTTCAAGGGAGGCAAATAGTGAAACTCGTGACCTTCGAAACCGCCGGCCGATCCGCGGGTCCAGGCGTTCTCACCGACCGCGGCGTCGTCGACATCGCGGGCGCGGTGAAGCCGAGCTACACCGCGCAGCTCACCATGCAGGGCGTGATCGATGATTTCGACCGCCTGCGGCCGGCGCTCGAGAAGCTCACCCGCGACGCGGACGCGGCGCCGCTCGAGAAAGTCCGCCTGCACGCGCCGCTGCCGCGGCCGGGCAAAATCCTCGCGTGCATCGCCAACTACTGGGAGCACGCCCAGCGCGAGCCGCGGCCGCTCAACATGTTCATGAAGAATCCCGACGCTGTGATCGGCCCGGGCGACACCATCATGCTGCCCGAGTTCACGGTGCCCTGGATGTTCATGCACGAAGCCGAGCTCGCGCTGGTCATGAAGGGCCCGGCCAAGATGGTGAAGGCCAAGGACTGGAAAAAAGCCGTGTTCGGCTACACCGCGATGATCGACGTCTCCGCGCGCGAGCACGGGCGGCGCACCTGGCCGGCGACACCGCTCACCAGCTGGCTCGGCAAGTCATTCGATACGTTTGCCCCGATGGGGCCCTGCATCGCCACCGCCGACGAAATCGCCGACCCGAACGACGTGGTCGTGCGGTTCTGGAACGACGGGCAGCTGCGCCACAACTACAACACCGACGACATGGAGCACCGGGTGCCCGAGCTCGTCGAGTTCGCCACCACGGTGATGACCATGAACTCCGGCGATCTGATCATGTGCGGGACCAATCACGAAGGCCTTGGCGCGCTGCAGGACGGCGAGAGCATCGAGATCGAGATCCAGAACATCGGCCGCATGGCGCTCAAGGTGAAGGACCCGCTCAAGCGCTCATGGGAGCGCGGCGTCTACATGGGCGTAGACTCGACCAACCCGGAAGCCGTGAAGCGGCACCGGCCGCAGAGTGCGAGCTAGCCGTCGCGACTTTGCGATGAAACAAGCTGGGAGCCGTGATGCCATCGAAATACACACGCTATGACCTTACGGGATGCGCCGCATTGGTGACCGGCGGCGCCTCCGGTATCGGCCTTGGCACCGCGACCATGCTGGCGAAGGCCGGAGCCAAGGTCGCGATCAATTATTTGCCTGACGATCCGCGCGGCTCCGACGCAATCGCGAAGCTTAAGGCGCAGGGCTGCGAGGTGATCGGGGCGCCCGGTCGGGTAGGCAAGGCCGGCGAAACTGAGACGATGGTTGCGGACGCAATCGCCAGGCTTGGCCGCCTCGACCTCCTGTTCAATAATGCCGGTACGCCCGGGGTGAGCAAAACCGTGCCGATCGGCGAGATCGATCGCATCACCGACGAGTTATGGAATGCGGTGATCGAGACCAACCTGATGGGCGTCTTTCGCTGCGCCAAAGCCGCCGCACCGGCCCTGTCGGCCGCCGGTGGATCGATCGTGAACACGGCATCGATCGCGGCTTTTCACGGCACCGGCAGCAGCATGGCGTACTCGGCGACTAAGGCCGGCATCGTCAACCTCACGATGAGTCTCGCGCGCGCATTGGCGCCCCGGGTCCGCGTCAACGCGATCGCCCCCGGCGCAGTCCACAGTCCCTGGATTGAATGGACGCCGGAGCAACGAGCGCATCAGGTCGAACATTCGCTCCTGAAGAAAATCAGCGCGCCGGAGGATCTGGGCGATGTGGTGCTGTTCCTTGCGTTCGGCAACGAGATGGTCACCGGCCAGACCGTCGTTGTGGACGCCGGATTGTCGCTTTAGGAGCGCCTACTTCACCTCCACCAGCCCCACCTGATTGACCAGGCTGTTCGCGGTGACCGGGTTGCCGTCGGAGGTCACGTCCATGTTACGCACGATGTCGCCGCCGCCGGGGATCGCCCAGCTCTGGAATTTCTCCGTCTTCGGATCGAAGCGCACGATCGTGTTCGGCTTCGCGCCGGACTCGTTGTACCAGAGCGCCCCCTTGGTAAAGACGATGCCGTAGGGCTCCGATTTCGGGCCGCTGGGCGAGAGCCATTCCTTGACCTGACCGGTCGCAAGATCAAGCCGCCCCAGATAGCCGCGCGCAAAATCCGAATACCAGACCACGTCGTCGGGTGTGAGCGCGAGCCGGCGCGGGCGCGCGGCCGGATCGGGCAGCTTGTATTCCTTGATCTCGAACGTCTTCGGATCGATGGTCGCGACCTGATTGGTGCCGAACTCGACAAACACCGGCGTGCCCTTCGAATTGATTACGAGTCCATAGGGCCGCGCCTTCGGGGTCGGCGGCGCGAACAGCTTGATCTCGCCGGTCTTGGGGTCGAGCCGACCGACGCGATTGCCGGCCTGCACCGTGAACCACAGGATGCCGCTCTGATCGAAGTTGAGCGTGTGCGGGTCTTTGGCGTCGGGATCCGGCAGCGGATATTCGGTGACGGCGCCGGTCTTCGGATCGAGCTTGCCGATGATGGCGATGTTGTTGCCGGTGAACCAGATGTTGCCGTCCTTGTCCTCGGCGAGGCCGTGCGGTCCGGTGTGCGGCGTCTTGAGCGGGAATTCCTTGATCTGGCCGGTGTCGGGATCAAGCCGGCCGAGCACGCTCGCCAATTGTCCGGTGTACCAGATCGAGCCGTCGGCCGAGGCGCGCGGGTCGTGCGGGCGCGAGCCCGGCGTCGCCACCGGCCATTGCTTGATCGATACCTCGACCGGGCCGCTGATGATGTTGGCGGCGGGCCGCGGCCGCTCCGGAAAACTCTTGATCAAATAGTCGGTGACGGTGTCGACCTGATCCTTCGGGATCGGCACCTCCATGTTCGCCATCATGCGCATGACGGTGTGCCAGCCCTCGGGCGTATAGCCGATCTTCAGCCGGTTGATGTCATGGCAGGCGCCGCAGGTATTCACGACCGTCTGCTTGCCGGGTCCCTCCGGAAAATCTGCCCCCGGCTGCTGCGCGTACGCGGGAAACGTGACGCAAAACAGGGCAGCCGCCGCCACCGCAAGCGAAGCTCTCGACATTGGGTCCTCCCGGGATTCCCCCCGTAAGATACTCTCCGAAAGCCAGCGGGTGCGCAACGCGCTTGCACGGATCGCTATCCGGATACTGGCGATCATCATGGCCTTGACGTACAAACCAGCCGACCCGAATGGAGTTCGACATGAACGCCCCCGCCCAGATCGTTCCGCCCTACCGGCACACGCCGCTGTTTCCGCTCGGCAAGGATACGGCGCCCTATCGCAAGCTTTTTTCCGAGGGCGTGCGGGTCGAGAAGGTGCTGGGCCAGGAGGTCGTGGTCGTTGCGCGCGAGGCGCTGCGCGCGCTTGCAGAGGCGGCGTTCACCGACATCAACCATCTGCTGCGGCCCGGCCACCTCAAGCAGCTGCGTGCGATTCTCGACGACCCCGACGCCTCCGACAACGACAGGTTCGTCGCCTACGACTTCCTCAAGAACGCCAATATCGCGGCCGGCGGCGTGCTTCCCATGTGCCAGGACACCGGCACCGCGATCATCATGGGCAAGAAGGGCCGGCTGGTGTGGACCGACGGCGACGACGAAGCCGCGCTCGCTGAGGGGGCGCGCGATGCCTATCTCAAGCGCAACCTGCGCTATTCGCAGCTCGCGCCGATCTCGATGTTCGAGGAGAAGAACACCAAGAGCAACATGCCGGCGCAGGTCGAGATCTACGCCGAGGGCGACGACGCCTACAAGCTCATGTTCATCGCCAAGGGCGGCGGCTCGGCCAACAAGTCGTTTCTGTTCCAGGCCACCCCGTCGATCCTCACACACGATCGTCTGACCGCGTTTCTGAAGGAAAAGGTGCTCACGCTCGGCACCGCCGCCTGTCCGCCTTATCACCTGGCGATCGTGATCGGCGGAACCTCGGTCGAGCTCACCATGAAGACCGTCAAGCTTGCCTCCTGCCGCTATCTCGACAGCCTTCCGACGCAGGGTTCCGAGGACGGTCACGCCTTCCGAGACCTTGCGATGGAGCAGGAGATCCACAAGATGACCCAGTCGCTCGGGGTCGGCGCGCAGTTCGGCGGCAAATATTTTTGTCACGACGTGCGCGTGATCAGGCTGCCGCGCCACGGTGCATCGCTGCCGATCGGGCTCGGCGTTTCCTGTTCGGCCGACCGTCAGGCGCTCGGCAAGATCACCCGCGACGGCGTGTTTCTGGAGGAGCTCGAGCATAATCCCGCGCAGTACCTGCCGGATGTGGACGCGCGCACGCTTGGCGGCGACGTCGTCAACGTCGACCTCAACCGGCCGATGCGCGATATTCTGGCGACGCTCTCCAGGTATCCGATCAAGACCAGGCTGTCGCTGTCAGGACCGATGATCGTCGCGCGCGATCTCGCGCATGCCAAGTTGCGCGCGCGGCTTGAGCAAGGGCAGGGGCTGCCCGACTATTTCAAGAACCACCCGATCTACTATGCGGGCCCGGCCAAGACCCCGCAGGGCTACGCCTCGGGCGCGTTCGGGCCGACCACCGCCGGCCGCATGGATTCCTTCGTCGACGATTTCCAGGCCGCCGGCGGATCGCTCATCTCGGTTGCCAAGGGCAATCGCTCGAGCGCGGTGCGCGAGGCTTGCAAGAAGCATGGCGGCTTCTACCTCGCCTCGGTCGGCGGCGCCGCGGCCAATCTCGCCGAGCACTGCATCAAGAAGGTGGAGGTGGTCGAGTATCCGGAGCTTGGAATGGAGGCGATCTGGCGCATCCAGGTCGAAGACTTCCCGGCCTTCATCGTCATCGACGACAAGGGCAACGACTTCTTCAAGGAGTTGAATTTGGGGTGAGGAGCACGCGCGCAGCAACGCGCGTTTCGAAGGGCCTCCCCCCCGACCTGATCCGAGGATGGCCGCTTGCAGTTACCGCCGCCGCGCCGGCCGCCTGGTCCTGCGCGGCCGCGGGCTCAGGCTGCGGGCCGGCTTGCGGCCGCTGGCCCTCGCGCGTCTCGCGGCTTTCGCTCGGTTTGCGGCTTTTGCCCGTCCGGTGACGGCTTTGGCGCGGGCGGCCGCCCCGACTTTGGCGCGCGGCTTTTTCGTTCCCGCATATTTGCGCTCGAGCCGACCGGCCTGTTTTGCAAAATAGGCCTTCATCGGCTTGAAATAATGGTCCTGCCAGCCGCCCTTTTCGTAACTCGTCTGCCCGTCCGGCACGCGGCTGTGCCGCAGCGTGATGCGCGTGCCGCCCGGAACCGCGCGCAACGTGACGCTGATTTTCGAGTCCGGATCCGCGTCGGTGAATTGGGTCGTGCGCCACGACTGCACGATCCGCCGACCCGGCACGAGTTCGAGATTTTTGCCGCTGATATAGCCGCCCCAGGCGCCGACCCTGGCACCGATGCGCGGCGATTGGGTCGCTTTGCTGCCGGTCATTTCGGTGTGACCGCGGCTGTGGAGCCACGCGTCGTAGACGGCCGCCGGCGGGGCGGGAATGATATCGGTCAGCGTGAAGCTGTAGCTCATGACACCTCCAGAAATGGCCGAAAACTGCAGATTTTACCCGTACGATAGCGCCCGGTGCACCGGCACCGCGGCCGGGCCCGCGCGCTTGCTTGCGAGCGCCGCCACCGCTATATAGCGCCCTCCAGTCGGAGTGTAGCGCAGTCTGGTAGCGCACCACGTTCGGGACGTGGGGGTCGCAGGTTCAAATCCTGCCACTCCGACCAAACAAATCCCCGATTTTATTGAGCTTCTGTGCTGTCGCTCTCGACGGCATCGCGAACGAATCCAGAGCAAATAACGGCAAATCCCGGGAAAACTCGGCAAAAAGTCCCGGGGAAATTCCCGGGGTGTTGCTTCGTGTTCTTGGAGTGTTGCTCCGCGTTCTCGCCGTCGCGTGGGTCATCGCCGTCTTCACGCCGGTCAGCATCATGGTCGTTTGGCTGTGCGTTTCGCTCGCGAGCGGGGCGACCAGATGATGAACGCGTTCACCATCATCGCCGTGCGCAGCGGATCATCCACAAAAAACCAGAGCCGTCCCAGGGCCAACTGGGACGGCTCGCATTTCGATAGGTGTGATCTTGAGCGATCCCTCTATCGCCCGGAAACGGCGGCGTCGTCAAGATAGACGCGGGCTGGAAACCGGGCGTCGCTGCGGCCTCGATTGGGTGCCGCTATGACGCGCGTTTATCGCTTTTCCGATGACGCGCAGGCAGTCGCGCGAATTCTCCACGCGACGTGCGTGATGCCCGACGCGCAAGTGCTGGACGCGTTGCGCACCATCCACAAGCGCAACCCGACCTTGAGCTTCCGCGCCTTCGTGAGCGGCGTCATGTTGATGAGAGAAATGCGGGAAGCTGCAACGCGGGGGCTATCACGAGTACTTCGCTTCGATGGCGACGGTAGTTTCCTTTACAACGGATTTGCCCGTCGGTGGTCGGAATACTGCCTGGGGGAAATCAGGCTCGATCAGACTCCGGTCGCGCCGCGCATTTCCAGACTCGACGAAGTGATAGCCAGGGCGCGCCGGGAGATCGCGCGGGAAGCCGGGAAACCGGAAAGCGCAGTAAAGATTTCGATCGATTTTTGAGGCGCGAGATTTGCAAACCATGAGAAACAAATATCGACTAATTCCGTGACATCTCCTTCGTTCATAGAGTTACCCAACCCATGTCGCAAAAGGCGTCATTGGCTCTGAGCGTCCGTCTCACCATCCCCTGATACATGTCGTCCTCCTTGGAACCGCTCCCCCTCAGCTCGCAGGCGAGATGACAGAGAAGGCGCCTACATTTCGAGAATACTTTATTGTTGTTTGGCGCCACTGGGCACGTGTTCCTGTGCCCGGCGGTTCGGATCCATACCGATAGGCTACCCGCAGCTCAGAGCATTCCGCAATCGTGTCAGCTTTGCCAAGGGCCATTCTTTTCAGCTTTCAGAATGTCTGCTTTTCCCTCAAAAGCGGACATTCGCGGACGCGACAGTAATGTCCGCTAAGTGCCAAAAGCAGACATTCTGCGCTGCGGAAAAGAACTCCGTTATTCGATCACCTCGTCGGCGAGCGCGAGCAGCGTGATACGGCACGCTATGTGGTGGGCTGCAGCGTCGAATGCCACGCGATGAACTTCCAGCCCTTCGGCGTTTTTGTCCAGGCGTTGAGGAACGCAAGCCTCAAGCTGCGCGGCTGGCCGTTGACCTCCGCCTCGAT
>JBPYFJ010000111.1:0-42420 GCA_051985675.1 Xanthobacteraceae bacterium
CTTGGGGCTTGCGAATTTCGGAAACCGGGCACTAGATTGAAAGGGCGGTGCTGCGAGGCGCGTCAGGAGCCATATCCCCGGGGCCTTATCGATCCTGAAGGGAGCTGTCCCTGACCGGGCTCGTGGGCTCGGACATATGGCGCCCACCTACTTTCGTAGGGAACCCGGGATCGCCGCTCCGACGGCCATCGCGGCCCGCACTTTCCTTCAACCGGCGAACGCGCCGCGATGAGCGCGGGCGCGGCTTCCACCCGCACTCAGGCTCGCGATGTCCGCTCCTGATCCCATTGCCGAACGCAAAGCCGAGCTGCGCAAGCAATGCCGCGCACGCCGCGACGCGGTGCCGGTCGTCGAGCAGAGCGCGGCCGCGCAGACCGTTGCCGCGCGCGGATTGCTTGTCCCGGTGCCGGCGGGCGCCATCGTTTCCGGGTATTCGCCGCTCAAATTCGAGATCAGTCCGTTGCCGCTCATGCGGCGCGCAGCCGATCTCGGCGCGCAGCTCGCGCTGCCAGTGATCCAAGGGCGCGGCACGCCGCTGATCATGCGCGCCTGGTCGTTCGGGGAGACGCTTGGATCCGGCGTCTGGGGCATCCGCGAGCCGAAGCCGGAAGCACCCGAAGTATTTCCTGATATTCTGATCGTGCCGTTGCTTGCATTCGATCGCGCCGGCTATCGCCTCGGTTACGGCGCCGGCTACTACGACATGACGATCACGCGCCTGCGCGCGATGAAACCGATCACCGCGATCGGAATCGCGTTCGCGGCCCAGGAAATTCCCGACGTTCCCAAAACTCCCCGCGACGCGCGACTCGATCTCGTGTTAACGGAACGCGAAGTCATCGATTTGAGAGATTGACGGGTGCGAATTCTTTTCATCGGCGATGTCGTGGGCCGCAGCGGCCGCAGCGTTGTCAATGAGCGCCTGCCCGCCCTGGTACGCGACTGGAAGCTCGACTTCGTGGTCGTCAACGGTGAGAACGCGGCGGGCGGTTTTGGAATCACTGAGGCGATCTATCAGGAGCTCGTCGACGCCGGCGCCGACGCGATCACGCTCGGCAATCATGCGTGGGATCAGAAGGAAGCGTTGGTCTTCATCGAGCGCGCCCCCAAGCTGATCCGGCCGTTGAATTATCCCGACGGGACGCCGGGGCGCGGCACTGCGCTGATCGATGCGCGCAACGGCGGCAAGGTACTCGTCGTCAACGCCATGGGTCGCATCTTCATGGATCCGCTCGACGACCCGTTTGCCGCGATCGCGCGCGAGCTGGCGGCCTGCCCGCTCAAGAGCGCCGCCGATGCGATCGTTGTCGACATGCATGCCGAGGCCACGAGCGAGAAGCAGGCGATGGGGTATTTCATAGACGGCCGGGCGACCGCCCTGGTTGGAACCCATACGCATGCGCCGACCGCCGACCACCGCATTCTCGCGGCTGGTACCGCCTATATATCCGATGTCGGAATGTCCGGCGACTACGACTCCGTGATCGGCATGGCGAAGGACGAGCCGCTCAGCCGCTTCTTGCGCCGGATCTCGAGCAGCCGTTTCGAAGTGGCCGACGGGCCGGCGACGTTGTGCGGGTTTGCGATTGAAACGGACGACGCGACCGGGTTGGCGCGGCGTGTGAGCGCGGTGCGGATCGGCCCCCACCTTGAGGAAGCGCGGCCCCAATTCTGGGACGGTCACGCCTGACTCTGCGGTTGGCAGAGGGTTGCGCCGCGCGCGTGGAACGGCCTATTTAATTCCATACGGCCATTTCAATACCGCGCCAGGACAAAGACCATGGCAGGACACTCCCAATTCAAAAACATCATGCACCGCAAGGGCCGCCAGGATGCGGTCAAATCGAAGCTGTTCGGCAAGCTCGCACGCGAAATCACCGTCTCGGCGAAGCTTGGCGTTCCCGATCCGACGATGAACCCGCGCCTGCGCGCTGCGATGTTGGCTGCGCGCGCCGAAAACATGCCGAAAGACAACATCGAGCGCGCCGTCAAGAAAGCGCTTGGCGGCGAAGCCGAGAACTACGAGGAAATTCGCTACGAGGGCTTCGGCCCCGGCGGCGTCGCCGTCATCGTCGAGGTGCTGACCGACAATCGCAACCGCGCGGCCTCCGAGGTGCGCGCGAGCTTCACCAAGAGTGGGGGCAATCTCGCCGAGACCGGGGCGGTCTCGTTCATGTTCGCCCACGTCGGGGTGATCGAATATGATGGTAAGGTCGCGTCCGCCGACGCCATGCTAGAAGCCGCGATCGAGGCTGGGGCTGACGACGCCGTCTCGGGAGAGGGCGGCCACGAAATCTATGCCGCGCCGGAAAGCTACCGCGAGGTCGCCAAAGTGCTCGAACAGAAGTTCGGCGAGCCACGCAAGGCCGGCCTCGTCTGGAAGCCGCAGAACACCGTCGCGGTCGATGACGAGCAGGGCGAGAAGGTGCTGCGCCTGATCGAGACACTCAACGACCACGACGACGTGCAAAACGTCTACGCCAACTTCGAGGTCTCGGACGCGCTCGTCGCCCGAATGAGCGCGTAACTCGATTATCTGTGGAACGGCGCCGGGGGAGCCGTCGCGCGCCGCCTGACGGGGGCCCGGCGGCGGAGTAAGAAGGCGCCATGAGCGCGCCGCTGATTCGCATCCTGGGGATCGATCCGGGGCTCCGCCGCACCGGCTGGGGCGTGGTCGACGTCGCGGGCAACCGGCTGATGTTCGTGGCCTGCGGTTCGGTCGAGACCAACGAGCGCGACGACGTGGCGGCGCGCCTGGTTGCGATCCACCGGGGGCTCGCACGCGTGCTCAGCGAGCACCGCCCGCAGGAAGCCGCGGTCGAAGCGACGTTCGTCAATAAGAACGCCGCCGCAACCCTGAAGCTCGGACAGGCCCGCGGCGTCGCCCTGCTGGCGCCCGCGCAGGCCGGCGTCAGCGTAGCCGAGTACGCGCCGAATCTTGTCAAGAAAACCATCGTCGGCGCCGGCCATGGCGAGAAGGCGCAGATCCGCATGATGATCTCGGTGCTGCTGCCGAAGGCCGCGCCGCAATCGGAGGATGCCGCCGATGCGCTCGCGATCGCAGTCACGCACGCGCACCACCGCCAGAGCGCTGTTCTAAGGGCGGCGGCACGATGATCGGCAAGCTGCGCGGCGTTCTCGACAGCTACGGCGAAGATTTCGTCGTCGTCGACGTCAACGGGGTTGGCTACGTGGTGCACTGCTCTGCCCGCACCCTGCAGTCGCTGCCGGCGCCGGGCGAAACAGTCACACTCGCGATCGAGACCCATGTCCGCGAAGATCAGATTCGTCTGTTCGGCTTCCAGGCCGATGTCGAGCGCGAGTGGTTCCGGCTGCTGCAGACCGTGCAGGGCGTCGGCACCAAGGTGGCGCTCGCGATCTTGTCGACGCTCAAGCCTGCCGACCTCGCCTCCGCGATCGCGATGCGGGACAAGGCGATGATCACGCGCACGCCCGGCGTCGGCCCCAAGGTCGCCGAACGCATCGTGACCGAGCTCAAGGACAAGGCCCCCGCCTACACGGCGCTCGATCCCGCGGTGGTTCGGCTCTCCGGCGCAGTCGACGAGAGGCGCGCGCCGGCGCCGGTCGCAGACGCGGTCTCGGCGCTGGTCAATCTCGGCTATGGTCAGCCGCAGGCCGCGGCGGCGGTCGCGGCGGCGACCCGGGCGGCCGGCGAGGGCGCCGATGCGCGCCAGCTGATCAGACTCGGGCTGAAGGAGCTTGGAAAGTGACCGACAAACGCGCAGTAGCATGCGACGATCTGTCGGCACGGGAGACTACGCCGTGACCACCTCTCCCCGCCTCGTCGCCTCCGAGCGCCGCGATGAAGACATCGCGGAGACCTCGCTGCGCCCGCAAAAGCTTGTCGAGTTCATCGGGCAGGAACAGGCGCGCAAGAATCTCGCGGTGTTCATCGAGGCGGCGCGCGCACGGCATGAGCCGCTCGACCACGTGCTGTTCGTGGGCCCCCCGGGACTTGGCAAGACCACGCTCGCCCAGATCGTCGCGCGCGAGCTCGGCGTCAATTTCCGGGCGACCTCCGGTCCGGTGATTGCCAAGGCTGGCGACCTTGCGGCGCTGCTTACCAACCTGGAAGAGCGCGACGTGCTGTTTATCGACGAGATCCACCGGCTCAACCCGGCGGTCGAGGAAATCCTCTATCCGGCGATGGAGGACTTCCAGCTCGATCTCATCATCGGCGAGGGGCCGGCGGCGCGCTCGGTCAAGATCGACCTCGCCAAGTTCACGCTGGTCGGGGCCACCACCCGCGCGGGCCTGCTCACTAACCCGTTGCGCGACCGCTTCGGCATTCCGATCCGGCTCAACTTTTATACCGAAGCCGAGCTTGAGGAGATCGTCACCCGCGGCGCCCGCGTGCTCGGCATCGGGATGAGCAAGGACGGCGCCAACGAGATCGCACGGCGCGCGCGCGGGACGCCCCGCATCGCCGGACGCTTGCTGCGCCGGGTGCGCGATTTCGCCAACGTCGACGGGGCTACCGCCATCGACCGCGCCGTCGCCGACCGCGCGCTGGTTGCACTTGAGGTCGACGCCGCCGGGCTCGACGCCATGGATCGGCGTTATCTGACGACCGTCGCCCTGAACTACGGCGGCGGGCCGGTCGGGATCGAGACCATAGCGGCGGCGCTGTCCGAGCCGCGCGATGCAATTGAGGAGATTATCGAGCCGTTCCTGATCCAGCGCGGCTTTGTTCAGCGCACGCCGCGCGGGCGTCTGCTCACCGGCCACGCGTTCCGCCACCTCGGGCTGGCCGAGCCGGCGCGCGATCCGGCGCAGTTCGGGTTGTTTGGCGAGAGTGAAGAGTAGTTGTGATGCTGCGGACTATGGAAGGCGGGTGTCATTGCGGGCGCGTGCGTTTTCGCGTCACCGGGGATCTCGCCGAGACGACCTATTGCAACTGCTCGATCTGCACCAAGAAGGGCATTCTGCATCTGATCGTGCCGCCCGAGCGGTTCGAGCTCTTGAGCGGTGCCGATGATCTTGCGACCTATCGCTTCAACACTGGGACCGCCAGGCACACCTTCTGCAAGGTCTGCGGAATACACCCGTTCTATGTGCCGCGCTCAGATCCCGACAAGATTGACGTCAACGTCCGCTGCATCGACGACATCGACCTCGCTGCGCTGTCGCCGAAGCTGTTTGATGGGAGGAACTGGGAAGCTGCGATCGGGCAGCGTGTTCCATGGCGATGAGCGGTCTCGACGGCGCGATTGTCGATGGGCGCCACGTTCAGCGCGTGCGCGTCTATTACGAAGACACCGATTTCACCGGCATCGTCTATCACGCCAACTACCTTCGATTTATGGAGCGCGGGCGCACCAACTACCTGCGTCTCCTGGGCGCCGATCACCGTGTGCTGTTCGAGGCCGCCGAGCAGGAGGCGCCGAGCTTCTCGTTCGTCGTGCGCTCGATGCGCATCGACTTTCTCAAGCCCGCCCGCATGGACGATGTGCTCGAGATCATCACACGGCCGGAAGAAGTGAAAGGCGCCTCGATCACTCTCAACCAGCGGGCGATGCGGGGCGATGAATTGCTGGTCGAGGCGCACGTGCGCGTCGCTTTCGTGTCGGGCGGCCGCGCCAAGCCGATCCCAAAGCCGCTGCGCATCGCCATGCGGGCCGACCATGCGCGCGCGGAGAATGGCGGCGCCTGACGGCGCCGCCACCGTTCTTGCGTTAATCGAATTGGCGCTTAGGCCGCCTTGCTGCGCTCCTGCTCCTTGACAAAGAGCGCGCCTTCCTCAGCGAGCGCGCGCGCGATGCTCGGCCGCCGCCGCATGTGGCTGAAATAGTTCTTCAGCGCCGGCCATTCCTCGAAGTCGATGGAGGTTGCGCGCGACCAGTTGAGCACCACGGTCAGATAAGCGTCGGCAACGCTGAATCGGTCGAGCAGAAATTCGCGGCCGGTGAGGTAGTCGTTGAGATAGTCGAGACGCGGCCGATATTTTTCCCGCGCGTAGATCTTGGCTTCTTCGGGGGCCTTGCGATCGAGCAAGGGAATGAACAGGCCCTTGTGCAACTCGGTGCCGATGAAGCTTAGCCAACTCTGCAGCCGCGCCCGCTCAATCCCGTCGCCCGGCGCCAAGTCCGCAGCCGGAAAACGGTTCGCGACATACTGCAGGATGGCGGCGTTCTCGGTCAGTACCTCGCCGTCATCGGTGCGCAGTGCCGGAACGTAACCGAGCGGGTTGACGGCGCGATAGTCGCCCCCGTCGAGGATCCGCTTCGCCTTGGTGTCGACTTCGATGAAGCGAGCGTCCGCCCCAGCTTCGTAGATCGCAATCCGCGTGGCCATCGAGCAGGCGAGGGGAGCGAAATACAGGTCCATGGCGATCTCCTTTTGGGTTGATTTTTGTACTATTCCGCATAAATATGATCGGGTCAACGGATTTTTTGCAAGATGGTACAAAAAGAGCCAAAACGGCGTGGTCGCCCGCCCGCCTATGTGCCGGACGTTGCTTTGTCGCAGGCCATCAAGGCGTTCTGGCCGGCCGGCTTTTCCGGCACGTCGCTCGATGACCTTGCCGCAGCCACCGGCATGAACCGCCCCAGCCTCTACGGCGCATTTGGTGACAAGCATGCGATCTACCTGAAGGCGCTTGAGCATTATTGGGCAGCGGGGCGCGATGCCATGGCCAGGGCGCTGGCGCCCGATCGCCCGATTCACGCTGCCCTACGCGCGGTTTATGCCGAGGCGCTGGATATCTATTTTCCCCCTGCCGGCAGCCCGCGCGGATGTTTCCTGATCGGAACCGGAACCACCGAAGCGATGCACGACCCGGACGTACGGGCTTTTCTCGCGGTTGCGTTTCGCGACATCGACACCGCCTTCGAGGCGGGCCTGCGGCTTGCGGTTAACGGTGGAGAACTGGCGCCAGGCGCCGATCCGGCCATGCTTGCGAAGTTCGCGGGCGCAATCCTGCACAGCCTCGCGATCCGATCGCGCGCCGGTGCGGCGCGTCCGGATCTGGAGCAATTTGCCGACAGCGCCGTGGATTTGATCTGCGGTCGGGCGGCCCCGGCAAAATCGCCTTCGCGCGGGCCGCGCGCGAGCCGGGGATGACGCGGACCGGCAGCTCATGTAAAAGCTATTTACATGAGCTGGAAAGCGGGACCGCGCGGCTATCACCACGGCAACCTCAAGGAAGCCCTGATGCAGGCGGCGCTCAACCTGATCGCCGAGAAGGGCCCCTCCGGGTTCACATTTGCTGAAGCGGCACGTTCCGCTGGCGTCAGTCCCGCGGCTCCTTACCGGCATTTTCGCGATCGCGACGAGCTTCTGGCGAACGTAGCGCTGCGCGGCTTCACGCAATTCGGAGCGGCGCTCACCGAGGCCTGGAATGACGGGCGTCCGAATCCATTCACGGCTTTCGAGCGTCTGGGGAGGGCGTACTTGGCGTTCGCCCGCGCTGAGCCGGCGTATTATTCCGCCATGTTCGAGGCCGGCGTGCCGCTCGATACCAATCCCGAACTCCGCCAAGCCGGCGATCGCGCGTTCGCGGTGCTGCGCACCGCCGCCGAAGCGTTGATCGCTACGCTGCCGAGCGCCGGCCGACCCCCGGCTCTGATGGTCGCGCTACACGTGTGGGCCCTCTCGCATGGCATTGCGTCGCTGTTCGGCCGCGGGGATGCGGCACGCCGTACGCTGCCGATGTCAGCCGAAGAACTGCTGGAGGCCGGTACGCTCGTTTATTTGCGCGGCCTCGGCCTGACGGGCACTAGCGGCCGGGCCACCTGACCCTACTTGACAGCGGAAGGCGGTCCGCCTATGTTAATGTTATTAACATTCACACGCGAGGTCTCCGATGCCTATCGCAGCAAAGCTCGATGAGTTGGGCCGTCCGGCCTGGGTCGTGTTGCTCATCCTCGGCTTCATGGTGTGGTGGCCGTTGGGTCTCGCGGTCCTGGCATTTTTAATCGGGAGCGGACGTATGGCCTGTGGACGAAACGGCTCTCACTGGGAGCACAAGATGGCGCGCCTGCAGGACAAGATGGATCAGGTGCGCGATAAGATGGACCGCTTCGGCAGTGGCGGCGGCTGGTGGGGACAACCTCCTTCGAGCGGCAACCACGCGTTCGACGAGTATCGGGCCGAGACGCTGCGGCGTCTCGAAGAGGAACAGCGCGAATTCCGCGAGTTCCTTGAGCGGCTGCGCTTTGCGCGCGATCGCGCCGAGTTTGATCAGTTCATGGCCGAGCGCCGCAACCGCCCGGCGCCTGAGGCTCAGCCCTCGCAAGTCTGATCGCCGGTCCAGCGTTGCGATCAATCGGGCCGTCCGCCTCCCGAGAGGCGGGCGGCCCGACGCTTTTCTGCGCGGCCGATGGGACTCCGGTAACGGCACTTTAACCGCGGCTGCGGCGATATGCCGGACGAGGGATCGGGCGCAAGCGCTGCCCTAGTTTGGTCACGTTTGCCGGGGAAGCCGAAGGTGGCCGCGATGGGGGCGGTCTGGCTTCCACGGGGTTTACGGGTTCACTGGCCGCTGGCTATGCGACTTGGAGCCACTTTTGTGACGGCGCGACGCCGGCGATGCCGGAGAGCCGAGGGGAAACCACATGAATCCAGCCGAGGTTGCCCAGTCGGTATTGCCGCTGACGTCCTCGGACCTGTCGATTTTCACGCTGTTCTGGCAGGCGCATTGGATCGTCAAGCTGGTGATGATCGGGCTGTTGGCCGCGTCGATCTGGGTATGGGCGATCGTGGTGGACAAGACGATCCTGTACCGCCGCACCCGTCAGGCTATGGACAGCTTCGAAAACGCGTTCTGGTCCGGCCAGTCCCTGGAGGAGCTCTACCGCACGCTGTCGGCGAAGCCGACCTACTCGATGGGCGCGCTGTTTGTCGCGGCCATGCGCGAGTGGAAGCGCAGCTTCGAAGGCCACGCCAAGTCGTTCGCCGGCCTGCAGATGCGGGTCGAGAAGGTCATGAGCGTGTCGATTGCGCGGGAAATCGAGCGGCTGGAGAAACGGCTCTTGGTACTCGCAACGGTTGGATCGGCTGGACCGTTCATCGGGCTGTTCGGCACGGTGTGGGGCATCATGACCAGCTTCCAGTCGATTGCGGCCTCCAAGAACACCTCGTTGGCGGTGGTCGCGCCGGGCATTGCGGAGGCCTTGTTCGCGACCGCAATCGGCCTCGCGGCGGCCATACCGGCGACCATTTTCTATAACAAGTTCTCCTCAGAGGTGAACAAGCAGGCGCAGCGACTCGAAGGCTTTGCCGACGAGTTCGCGGCAATTCTGTCGCGCCAAATCGACGAGCGCGGATAGGGTGACTGAAGTCGGGTGGAGTTGACTTGGGGAAGCCGGCGGGGGGTGCCGTCCGGCAGGGACACGGGGTAGCGCAAGATGGCAATGATGAAGGGGTTGTCCGCCGGAGGGGGCGGACGCCGGCGTCACTCAATGATGAGCGAGATCAACGTCACGCCCATGGTCGACGTGATGTTGGTGCTGCTGATCATCTTCATGGTGTCGGCGCCTTTGCTCACGGTGGGAGTGCAGGTCGACTTGCCGCAGACCAAGGCCAAGAGCCTCGATCTCGACAAGGAGCCGATCACCATCTCGGTCAACGACAAGGGCAAGGTCTACCTGCAGAACAGTGAGATCGAAGTCGAGGGCCTGGTCGATAAGCTGCAGGCCGTTACGCAGGCACGCGGGGGCACCGACGAGCGCATCTTCGTACGCGCCGACCTCAAGGTGACCTACGGCACGGTCGCGCGGGTGATGGGGCGGCTGCAGAACGCCGGCTTTCATCGGGTCGCACTGGTGACGGAAGTGGAGCAGGGCTCGTAGCCGCATGCATGCGGTCGCCACCATATGGCGGATGATCCGCAGCCGGATGCGGCCGGACGTCGTCGTGTCGGCGATCGCACATGCGCTGATTCTGGGCTCGACCTTGCTGTGGTTTTCCTCCGCCGCGCCGCTCAAGATCAGCGAAGAGGATTCGATCCCGGTCGACATTATCTCGGACACGCAGCTCTCGAAGCTCACGGCGGGAATTAAGACCGCGGCGAAAGCCGACACGCCCAAGCCGATGGCGGACAAAGTCGGCGACGCCAAGCAGGCGCAGGATCAGGCGGCTAAGGTCGTCGACAACAAACCGGAAGTGCGCTCCGCCTCGAAAGAGGCGACGCCGCCGCCCGAGCCGCCCAAGCCAAAGGCGGCCGAGGCCAAAAAGCCGGAGCCGAAGACCGACGAGATCGCCGAGGCTCTCAAGAAGGCCGAGAAGAAGCCGGCGCCGCCGAAGCCGCAGCCGCAGCCCAAGAAGCCCGATCCCAACCTCGAGGCCAAGATCGAGAGCAAGCTCGCCTTGCTCGACAAGCGCGAGTCGCAGCGCCAGACCGTCACCAACACGATGGTCAGCCCGGCGTCGCTCGGGGCGCCGAATGCCAATTCGCAGTTCTTGATGCAGAGTTGGATGGGCGCGTTGCGGGCCCGCGTCGAGTCGTTCTGGGATATCCCGGCGGGTTCACTTGACGTGGCCGACATGGTCGTCCAGGTCCGCGTCCGCTTCAATCGCGACGGCTCTCTCAGGGGCGAACCGATCGTGCTCAACAACAATCCGAATCCGGCATTCCGGGTCGCGGCGGAAGCGTCGCTGCGCGCGCTGCACCGCGGCGCGCCGTATAGCTTCCTGCCCGCCTCGCAATACGACACGTGGAACGACGTCGAGCTCGATTTCAGGCCGCAGGACATGTTCCGCAGCGCCGCTGCATCTGCGCCGAAATTCTGAGGACTGTGTTGAGATGAATCAACGTTCGCCGGTCGGCTCCGGGCTGACAAGGCGCCTGCTCCTGCAGACGGGTGCCGCCGCGGGCGCGCTCGCGGGGCTAGCCCCGCGCCGTGCCAATGCCGTTGTGCGGTTGGACGTGACCCAAGGCAACGTCCAGCCGATGCCGATTGCCATCCCGGATTTCATTCCGGGCAGCGCGGCCGAGGGCGATACGCCGCGATCGATCACCCAGATCATCACCAACAATCTCAAGCGTAGCGGCCTGTTCGCGCCGATCGATCAGGCGGCCTACATCGAAAAGATCAGCACCATCGACGCCATTCCGCGCTTTCCGGACTGGCGCACGATCAACGCCCAGGCTCTGCTGGTCGGTAACGTCATGCGCCAGCCCAACGGGAGCATCAACGTCAAGTTCCGGCTGTGGGACGTCTACGGCGGAACTCAGCTCGTGGGGTCGCAATTTGCCACGCCCGGCGACAACTGGCGCCGCATCGGCCATATCATCTCGGACATGATTTACGAACGGTTGACCGGCGACAAGGGCTACTTTGACACCCGCATCGTCTTCGTCGACGAGACCGGCACCAAGGAGCAACGCATCAAGCGTCTCGCCATCATGGATCAGGACGGCGCGAATGTGCGTTACCTGACTCGCGGGCAGGACCTCGTGCTGACACCACGTTTTTCGCCGACCACCCAGGAAATCACCTACATGTCGTTTGGGCAGGGTGATCCGCGCGTCTATCTGCTCAACATCGAAACCGGACAGCGCGAGATCGTCGGCAATTTTCCCGGCATGACGTTCTCGCCGCGCTTCTCGCCCGATGGCCAGCGCGTGATCATGAGCCTCCAGCAGGGCGGCAACTCCAACATTTTCGTCATGGATCTGCGTTCCAAGAGCACGACCCGGCTCACCGACGCGCCCGCAATCGACACTGCGCCGTCCTATGCGCCCGATGGCACGCGCATCTGTTTTGAATCGGATCGCGGCGGCAAGCAACAGATCTATGTCATGGCCGCGGAGGGCGGACCGGCCCAGCGCATCAGCTTCGGCGACGGGGCCTACTCGACACCAGTCTGGTCGCCACGCGGCGACACGATCGCGTTCACCAAGCAGTTCCAGGGCCGCTTCGCGATCGGCGTCATCAATCCCGACGGTTCCGGCGAGCGCATCCTAACCGAAGGCTTTCACAACGAGGGGCCGACGTGGGCGCCGAATGGGCGCGTGCTGATGTTCTTCCGCGATCCGGGCGGCAGTGCCGGCCCGTCGCTGTTCACGGTCGATCTCACCGGCCGCAACGAGCTGCGGGTCCAGACCCCCGGCTATGCGTCCGATCCGGCCTGGTCGCCGCTCCTGTCTTAATCACAGCAACTCACAGGCCACACGCGCAGCAGTTAACACGTTGGGTTCCGGTAACATTTTGGGGTTGGGCAGGAGTCGATGCGCTGCCGCGATGTTGCCGCCTTCACAAGGCATTAACCATTGTTCATACTTTCCGTCGGATCTGGGGATCAGAAGGGGGGCATCGCCGCAGGATCATGGTTGACGGAACCTTCGCTTAACCACCGCCCTGGTAGACCTTAGGCAGCGAGCGATCGGGGCGACCTCCGATCGAAAAATCCAATAGGAGTCGCTGGAAATGCCGATGCCTCTCATCCGGGCAACGCGATTTGTCGCCGCCCTCGTGGCGATGCTGGCGATGTCGGCCTGCGCCAACACGGCCAATCAGGTAGGCCTTGCGGGCGCGGCAATACCGGGCAGCCAACAGGATTTTGTCGTCAACGTCGGCGACCGCGTTTTCTTCGAGACCGATCAAACCGATCTGACGCCGCAGGCGCGCGCAACCCTCGACAAACAGGCGCAATGGCTCGCGCAATACAATCGTTACACGTTCACGATCGAAGGCCACGCGGACGAGCGTGGCACCCGCGAATACAACATCGCGCTCGGCGCCAAGCGCGCCCAGAATGTGCGTGAATATCTCGCCTCGCGCGGCATCGAATCCTCGCGCATGCGTACCATTTCCTACGGCAAGGAGCGTCCGGTCGCCGTGTGCGATGACATCTCGTGCTGGTCGCAGAACCGGCGCGCGGTCACGGTGCTCAACGCAAGTTCGTAATTCACGGTTGGGGTGGGGACGGCAGGCCGGCGCCCTTCGGGGCGCCGGTTGTCTTTTGCGCGTGCGCGTCGCCGCGGCGTCGGATCAACGCCGCGCGCGGCCGACAGAAAATTGCGCGCGTACGAAGTGGTTCCGTTCTCATTTCTGAAATGGTATCACCGCGAAAACGGGCCCGCGGGGAACGGAGTATGATTGACCTGTCGTTGTCAGTCGGGCACGGCGGTTTTTGCGTTGGGCGGCGCGCGCTGCGCGTCTGTCGCGTTCTCGGATCTTGCGCTACTGCACTGCTGGCGTTGACGGCGTGCGGTCGAGACAACGCCTACGTACCGCCGCCCCCACCCAAGGTGGTGGTCGCTCAGCCGCTGCAGCAACAGATGCCGCTGTACGTCGAGCTCACCGGCAACCTGAAGGCCTTCAACGAGGTGAAGCTCGAAGCCCGCGTGCAAGGCTTCTTGGAGCAGCAGAAATACGTCGACGGCGCCAACGTTAAAAAAGGCGATCTGCTGTTCGTCATCCAGCAGAACACCTATCAGGCGCAGCTCGACCAGGCGAAGGCGTCACTGGAGGCCGACAAGGCGGCGCAGGCTAACGCCCAGGTCGAATATACGCGCCAGTCGACCCTAGGCCAGCAGCAGTTTGCGTCCCAGTCCCGCGTCGACGATGCCCGGACCAAGCTCGCGCAAACCAGCGCCGCGGTTCTCGGCTCGCAAGCCAATCTCGAGGTCGCCACCATCAACCTCGGCTACACCGAGGTAACGGCGCCGTTTGACGGCGTTGCGACACGCCACCTTGTTAGCGTCGGCGCGCTTGTCGGCGTGGCCGGGCCGACCGAGCTCGCGAGCGTCGTACAGATCGATCCGATCTACGTTTACTTCGAGGTCGCCGAGACGGTGGTACAGCGGGTCAAGGAGGCACTGGCGCGCCAGGGCAAGACGCTGCGCGACGTGGGCGACGTCCCGGTCGAGATCGGCCTCCAGATCGAGCAGGGCTACCCGCACAAAGGCGTCATCGACTACATCGCGCCGCAGATCGACGCCTCGACCGGCACCTTGCAGGTGCGCGGTGTTTTCGAAAACAAAGACTCCGGATTGCTGCCCGGCATGTTCGCGCGAGTGCGGGTCCCGATCCGACGTCCACAGCCCGTGCTGCTCGTGCCCGACACGGCGCTCGGCACCAGCCAGCTCGGCCGCTACCTGCTCGTCGTCAACAAGGACAATGTCGTCGAGCAGCGCACCGTGACGATCGGGCAGGTCGACAATCAGCTTAGAGTGATTGAATCAGGCCTCAAGCCTGACGACCTCGTCGTTATCGACGGCATCCAACGGGCGATTCCGGGAAACAAAGTCGAACCCGACAAGCAGAAGATCACGGTTTCCGCCGCTGGAGGCTAACCGGGCACGGGCTGGAGCCTGATCCCGTAACGGGAAAGGATCACGCTCTCATAATCGAACTTTCGCTTCGCGAAACGGACCGACGGTAACCTCATGTTCTCGCGTTTTTTCATCGAGCGGCCGGTTCTTTCCAACGTCTTGGCCTTGGTATTTGTCCTCATCGGCCTCGTCTCCCTGATTCGGCTGCCGATCTCGCAGTATCCCAACGTGGTGCCGCCGACGATCTCGGTGACGACCAAATATCCGGGAGCGAGCGCCAAAACGGTGATGGACACTGTCGCGCTTCCGATCGAGCAGCAGGTCAACGGCGTCGCCGGCATGCTGTACATGCAGTCGACCAGCGCCAGCGACGGCACCTACCAGCTCATCGTGACCTTCGCGATCGGCACCGATCCGAACATGGCCCAGGTCCTGGTGCAGAACAGGGTCGCCTGGGCCCTCGCGCAGCTGCCGCAGGCCGTCAGCGCGCAAGGCGTCATCACCCAGATGAAAGGGACGTCGGTGCTGCAATTCGTCACGCTGACGTCGCCGGATAAGCGCTTCGACAGTCTGTTTCTGACCAATTATGGCGTCATTAACATCGAAAACGAGCTCGCCCGTTTGCCGGGCGTCGGCAACGTCACGATCTTCGGCGCCGGCTCCTACGCCATGCGCGTTTGGATGGATGCAAATCAACTGCAGTCGCGCGAGCTGACGCCGACCGACGTGATCAACGCCATCAAGAATCAAAGCCAGGAAGTGTCCGCCGGCGTGATCGGCATGCCTCCGCAACCGAAGGGGCAGAATTTCCAATACACCATCGACGTCACGGGTCGGTTCAACGATCCGGATGACTTCGAGAACATCGTGGTGAAGATCGACAGTCAGACCGGTGCGCTGACACGCATCAAAGACGTCGGCCGGGTTGAGGTCGGGGCCCAGACATACAGCCAGACGTTCAACCTCAACAATGCGCCCGCCGCCGGAATCGGAATCTTTCTGTTGCCGGATGCCAATGCCATCAAGGTCGCCGGCCTCGTCCAGGGCAAGATGGAGGAGCTCAAGAAGGCCTTCCCGGCCGGCCTGACCTACACCGTTCCCTACGACACCACGATCTTCGTCCGGGCATCGATCAACGAGGTCTGGGTGACGTTGTTCGAGGCCGGCATCCTGGTTCTTATCGTCATCTTGGTGTTCCTGCAGGACTGGAAGGCGATGCTGGTGCCGGCAACCACGGTGCCGGTCACCATCATCGGCTCGTTTGCCGCCATGGCGGCGCTCGGCTTCACGGTCAACCTCTCGACTCTATTCGCCATCGTGCTCGCGATCGGCATCGTGGTCGACGATGCGATCGTGATTGTCGAAGGCGTCGCCCGTCACATGGAGACTGGGCTGTCCGGACGGGAGGCCGCCGTCAAGGCGATGAGCGAGCTGTTCGGTCCCGTCGTCGGCATCACCCTGGTGCTGATGTCGGTGTTCTTGCCGGCGGCGTTCATGCCGGGCCTGACCGGGCAGATGTATCAGCAGTTCGCGCTGGTCATAGCCGCCACTGCGCTGATCAGTGCCATCAACGCCGCCACCCTGAAGCCGACGCAATGTGCGCTGTGGCTGCGCCCACCGGCGCCGCCCGAGCAGCGCAACTTCTTCTATCGTGGTTTCAACAGGGTCTATGACAAGGCCGAACACTGGTACGCGGCGCTCATTCGCCGGATGGTGAACGTAAGTCCGCTCATGGTGGCGGTGGCTCTCGCGCTGATCGGTGTCGCATTCTGGGGCATGACCCGGGTTCCAACCGCGTTCATTCCCAACGAGGACCAGGGTTACCTGATGGTCAACGTGCAGCTGCCCGATGGCGCATCGCTCGAACGCACCGATCGGGCGCTGGCGCAGGTCTCGGACATTGCCCGGGCAACGCCCGGCGTCGTGAACGTCATTACGATCAGCGGCATCTCGGTCCTCGACAACAACGCGTCGCTGCCCAGCGCCGGCGTTGCCTATGTGGTGCTGGCCGACTGGTCCATACGCGAGAAGGCGCAAGGTCAGGATCTGATCTCGCTGTTCAAGAGCTTGACCGCCAAGTTCGACGCGCAGGTGCTGGAGGCGGCGACCACCGTCATTCCGCCGCCGCCGATCCAGGGCATCGGCAATGCGGGCGGCTTCACCCTGATAATCCAGGTCAAGGACGGCAGCGTCGACTTCAACAAGCTCGCCAACGTCACTAATACCATCATCGCCGACGCGGCGTCGCAGTCGATGGTGCAACGGATATTCACCTCGTTCCGCGCGACGTCGCCGCAAATCTATCTCAACGTCGATCGCTACAAGGCCGAGAAGCTCGGGGTCACCGTCGGGCAGGTGTTCAGCGCGCTCGAGGACTATATCGGATCGAGCTACGTGGCGCAGTTCAACAAGTTCGGACAGGTGTTTCAGGTCTACGTGCAGGCCGAGTCGCGCTTCCGGACTCAGCCCAACGATCTTCTGAACCTCAAAATCAGAACACCTCAGGGGCAAATGGTCCCGCTGGGAACGTTGCTGGAGATCGAAAGGAGGCAGGGCCCCTCGCTTATCGGCCTCTACAATCTCTACCCTGCCGCGACAATCTCGGGTCAGCAGACACAAGCGTTCAGCTCCGGGCAGGTCATGGATTTGATGGAACAGATTTCCGGCCACACTCTGCCGCCCGGCATGGGCTACGAGTGGACCGCCATGTCGTATCAGGAGAAGATCGTCGGTAACCAGATCTACTACGTGTTCGCGCTCGCGGTCTTGTTGGTGTATTTCGTGCTGTCGGGCCAGTACGAAAGCTGGTTCCAGCCGGTCTCCGTGATCCTCGCGGTCCCGCTGGCACTGCTCGGCACGGTCGGCGCCTTGACCGGACTCGGGATCGCCAACAACCTCTACACCCAGATCGGTCTCATCCTGCTGATTGCACTTGCAAGCAAGAACGCGATCCTGATCGTCGAATACGCGCGCGAGAAACGCGCTGAAGGAATGGAGATCGTTGACGCGGCAGTTGAGGCGGCGCGCTTGCGGTTCCGGCCGATCCTGATGACGTCATTTGCATTCATTCTGGGCGTGGTACCGCTCGTGATCGCGACCGGTGCGGGTGCCAACGCACGCCGGTCGATCGGTATCGCGGTGTTCAGCGGCATGCTGGCGTCGACCTGCCTTGCGGTGCTGTTCGTGCCATCGTTCTATGTGGTGGTGCGCCGGTTCGAGGAGTGGCGGATGGCTCGGAGTGCGGCGAAGACGCCTAGGAGACCCGAGGCGACGGCCGCGTCCGCGTAGGAATCTTAGATCGCTCAAGCGACGGAGTTGCGCATGAATGAGCAACCTCGGATGTCGAAGTCGCACGTGGGGTTGCCACGCCCGCCGTTCGAGTGCGTTGCCTTGGTGCTGCAGGGCGGCGGCGCGCTCGGAGCCTATCAGGCCGGAGTTTATGAGGCTTTGGCCGAAGCCAAGCTCGAGCCCGACTGGATCGCCGGCATTTCGATCGGCGCGATCAATGCGGCCTTGATCGCCGGCAACCCGCCGGAAGCTCGTGTCGACAAGCTGCGGGCGTTTTGGGAAGGCGTCACCGCGCCAAACGGGATCGGTGTGTTCGATCTGATGCAGCAATATTGGCGCGGCGATCAAGCCCGCAGTTTCTTCAACCAGCTCAAGGCCAGCGGGGCGCTGATCCAGGGCGCGCCCGGCTTCTTCACGGCGCGCGTCCCGCCGCCGTACTTCTATCCGGCCGGCACGATCGAGGCGACGAGTTACTATGACACCGGCCAGCTGCGCGGCACGCTGGAGGCGCTCGTTGATTTCGATTACCTCAACGCCGGCAAAATGCGCTTCAGCGTCGGCGCCGTGAATGTGCGCAGCGGCAACTTTGTCTATTTCGACACCACCACCCGCACCATCAAGGTCGAGCACGTGATGGCGAGCGGCGCGCTGCCGCCGGGCTTTCCCGCCGTCGAGGTGGACGGTGAGCTCTATTGGGATGGCGGCCTGATCTCCAACACGCCGCTGCAATGGGTCACGAGCGGCGGCGAAACGGGCGCGCGGCAAGACACACTCGCATTCCAGGTCGACCTGTGGAGCTCGCGCGGCGAAGCGCCGGCTGACCTGGCTGAAGTGATGATGCGGGAGAAGGAAATCCAGTACTCGAGCCGCACCCGCTACAATACCGACAATTTCAGGCGGCTGCAGACGGTGCGTCGCACCTTGGCGGAGGCGCTGGAGAAGGTGCCACCCGAGTGGCTCGACAATGAGGCCGGGAAACTCCTTCGCTCATTCGGCGATCGCAAGGTCTACAGCGTCGTTCATCTCATCTACCGGTCCAAGAACTA
The DNA here is from genome assembly GCA_051985675.1 of Xanthobacteraceae bacterium. Taxonomy (GTDB): domain Bacteria; phylum Pseudomonadota; class Alphaproteobacteria; order Rhizobiales; family Xanthobacteraceae; genus JAFAXD01. The sequence continues at coordinate 18,577 of JBPYFJ010000111.1, forward strand.
CGAAAAGCAGTCGAAGGACTACGAGTTTTCCGCGCTCAGCATGCGCGATCACTGGCAGGCCGGCTATAACGATACAGTCCGCTCGTTGCGGCACCCCGAGGCGCTACAGCGCCCGACCGACATATCCGGCGTTGCGACGTTTGACCTCGGCGTCGGCGCGCGCGATTGAACGTAGCTTGCGGCTGCCGCCGGCGTGACCAGTCACAATTTCGGCGGCTCGCGCCCCTAATTTCAACATGGCATGACCGGGCAACACTCAATGATGCATATGCTCCGCCTTTTAGGACTGATCGCTCTCTGCGGCGCGTTTGCGCAACCAGCAGCCGCGCAGTCCTCGGGTTCCGATGTTTACGTTCGTCTGGATCAGCTTGAAGGGCAGATTCGAGCGCTGACCGGCCAGATCGAGCAGCTGCAGTATCGGAATCAGCAACTCGAAAATCAGTTGCGGCGGTTGCAGGACGATGGCGGAGCGCGTCAGCAGGCAATGGCGCCGCCGCCGCGATCTCCCGGTGCGCTCCCGCCACCCGGCGGGGCTGGGGGAGGCGGACGCGGGGATGCGTTCGATCCGAGCCAGAATCCCGGTGCACCGGGAGCCCCCCGCGCGCTCGGCGCGACTGGAGACGCGAGCTATCCCGCGCGCGGGCCGCTGCCGCCGCCCGGCAGTCAGCCGTCCATCATGGCCAACGAGGACGTCGGCGTTCCCGGCGGCCGCCAGGCCGGGGCGCCGCTTGATCTTTCGACCATGTCGGGTGCGGCGGCGCGCGATCCGACGCTGGCGCCGCCCGGGCCCGCGATGGGCGCGCTGCCGCCTCCGTCGCAGCGCAATCCCGGCACGACCGGTGCGCCCGAAACCCAGCCCCCGGCGCAGACGCCGCGCGGCGTCTACGATCTCGGCTATGGCTATCTCCTGCACAAGGACTATGCGCTCGCTGAGGATACGCTGCGCGAGTTCCTCCAGCGGTACCCCAAGGACCGGATGGCGGCGGACGCGCAGTTCTGGCTTGGCGAAAGCATGTTCCAGCGTCAGAATTATCGCGACGCCGCGACCGCGTTTCTCGACATGTCGAAGAAATACGAAACCCACCCGAAAGCTCCCGATGCGCTGCTGCGCCTCGGTCAGTCGCTCGCGGCCCTGCACGAGCGCGACCTTGCCTGCGCGACGCTAAGCGAAGTCACCAGAAAATATCCGCGCGCGTCGAACAGCGTGAAGCAGGCCACCGAACGAGAACAAAAGCGTGCCGGCTGCTGAATACCCGCTATCTGACGCAGAAGCCGACGTCCTCTTTGCCGATCTTGCCGATGCGCGCGCACTGTTGCTCGCGGTTTCTGGGGGGCCCGACTCCACGGCATTGCTGGCGCTTGCCGCGCGCTGGCGTAAACGGCTGCGGCGCGGGCCGGAGCTGATCGCCGTCACCATCGATCACGGGTTGCGTCCGGAGGCCCGGCGCGAGGCAGCCGCGGTCAAGCGCCTGGCGCAAGGTCTTGGCGTGCCGCACCGAACACTACGCTGGGTCCATTCGGGGCCGCGTACCGGCATTCAGGAAAAGGCGCGCGAAGCACGTTATGATCTGCTGCGCCGCGAGGCGCGCCGCCACGGCGCCCGCCATGTGTTGACGGCCCACACCCTCGATGATCAGGCCGAGACCATCCTGTTCCGAATGGCGCGTGGCAGCGGGATCAGCGGTCTAGCCGGCATGACGCGGGCAACCACGCAGGTCGACGACATGATCCTGGTTCGACCGTTCTTGCGTGTCCCCAAGGCACGCCTATTGGCAACCCTGGCCGCGAAGTCGCTGCCGTTCATCGATGATCCGTCGAATCGAGATCCGCGATTCGCACGCTCGCGCCTGCGGCCGCTGATCGAGCGGTTGGCGCAGGAAGGCCTCGACACGCAGCGGCTCTCGCTGCTTGCCTTGCGCATGCGCCGCGCCGACGCTGCGATCGAAGCCGTGGTCGATGCCGCCGCGCGGTTTGCCGCGCGCCCGGTGGGACCCCGCGCGGGCATTGTGATCGACGCGCCGAAGTTCAGCGCTCTGCCAGCCGAGGTCGCGCTGCGCCTCTTGGGTCGTGCCATTGCGCGTGTCGGGGACGAGGGGCCGGTGGAACTGGGTAAACTCGAGGCATTCATGGCGGCGCTGGCCGAGAGCGGTGATGGGCGCTTTCGACGCACGTTGGCCGGGGCCATGGTCACGCTGGCGCGCGATCAACTCGTGGTCGAGCGTGCTCCAGCCCGCAAAAAGCGGTAACAAACCCCGAAATCCGCCTCAAATGGCCGGGAAGATGCCTGCCATGTGGTCGTGCCATTCACCAAATGGGCGCAAATCCTTTACAATTTTACGCTTTCGCTTGGCATAGTGCGGCGTGGTACCTACATAGACCAGACGACACCGCCTGTTGATCGCGCAACGCACGCAGCCCGGCCCATGAGCCGGACGCCTGAGAGACAGAGATGAACGCCAATCTGCGCAATTTCGCTTTGTGGGTGATCATCGTCCTGCTGCTGTTGGCGCTGTTTACCGTGTTCCAGAATCCGGGCCAGCGCTCGGTCTCCTCGGACATTTCGTTCTCGCAGTTGCTCACTGAGGTCGATCAGGGCCGCGTTCGCGACGTGGTCATCCAGGGCCCGGAAATCCACGGCACATTTTCCGACGGGCGCTCGTTTAACACTTATGCTCCCAACGACCCGACCCTGGTCCAGCGTCTCTATGGCAAGGGCGTGACCATCACGGCGCGTCCGCAGCAGGACAACGTGCCGTGGTTCGTGCAGCTCCTGGTGTCATGGCTGCCGTTCATTGCGCTCATCGGTGTGTGGATCTTCCTGTCGCGCCAGATGCAGGGCGCCGGCGGCAAGGCGCTCGGGTTCGGCAAGAGCCGCGCCAAGCTTCTGACCGAGGCGCACGGCCGCGTTACCTTCGAGGATGTCGCCGGCGTCGACGAGGCTAAGCTCGACCTGCAGGAGATCGTCGAGTTCCTGCGCGATCCCGGAAAGTTCCAGCGGCTAGGCGGACGCATTCCGCGCGGCGTGCTCCTGGTCGGCCCGCCCGGCACCGGCAAGACCCTGCTGGCGCGCGCGATCGCCGGCGAAGCCAACGTGCCGTTTTTCACCATTTCGGGTTCTGACTTCGTTGAGATGTTCGTCGGCGTCGGCGCGAGCCGCGTGCGCGACATGTTCGAGCAGGCGAAGAAGAATGCGCCCTGCATCATCTTCATCGACGAAATCGACGCGGTCGGCCGTCATCGCGGCGCCGGACTCGGGGGCGGCAACGACGAGCGCGAGCAGACGCTCAACCAGTTGCTGGTCGAGATGGACGGCTTCGAGGCCAACGAAGGCATCATTCTGATTGCTGCCACCAACCGCCCCGACGTGCTGGATCCGGCGCTGTTGCGGCCGGGCCGGTTCGATCGCCAGGTGGTCGTGCCCAACCCGGACGTGGTCGGCCGTGAGCAGATCCTCAAAGTGCACGTGCGCAAGGTGCCGCTGGCGCCCGACGTGAACCTCAAGACCACCGCGCGCGGCACGCCCGGCTTCTCCGGCGCAGACCTTGCCAACCTCGTCAACGAGGCAGCCCTGATGGCTGCGCGCCGCAACAAGCGCATGGTCACGCAGCAGGAGTTCGAAGACGCCAAGGACAAGGTCATGATGGGCGCAGAGCGCAAGTCGCTGGTCATGACCGAGGAGGAAAAGCTCCTCACCGCCTATCACGAGGGGGGGCACGCCATCGTCGCGCTCAACGTCAAGGCGACCGATCCGGTGCACAAGGCGACGATTATTCCGCGCGGCCGTGCGCTCGGTATGGTGATGCAGCTGCCGGAGCGCGACAAGCTCTCCATGAGCCGCGAGCAGATGACGTCGCGTCTTGCGATCATGATGGGTGGACGCGTCGCCGAGGAACTGGTCTTTGGCGAGGACAAGGTTACATCCGGTGCTGCCTCCGACATCGAGCAGGCAACCAAGCTTGCCCGCATGATGGTCACGCGCTGGGGACTGTCCTCCGAGCTCGGCGCCGTCGCCTACGGGGAGAACCAGGAAGAGGTCTTCCTCGGCTATTCGGTCGCACGCCAGCAGAACATCTCCGAGGCTACCGCGCAGAAGATCGACGCCGAGATTAGGAAGCTGGTTGAGGCGGGCTATGGCGAGGCGCAGCGCGTTCTGACCGAAAAGCGCGCGGATCTCGAGACCCTCGCCAAGGGCCTGCTGGAGTTCGAGACCCTGACCGGCGACGAGATCAAGGACCTGCTCGCGGGCCGTCGTCCGTCGCGCGAGTCGGTGATCGAGCCGACAACGCCACGCGGTTCGGCGGTTCCACCCGCCGGCCGTCCGCGCCCGCGGCCGGAGCCGGGCGGGCTTGAGCCGCAGCCGCAGGCGTAAGCGCTACACTGCTTGACGCGATGAGTTCGTGATGGCCGGGTCTGTCCCGGCCATTTCCTTGTTATGGCCACGTCGTCTTGTTGCGGAGGTCCTCATGCTCATTCTATCGATCATTTTGGAAGGTGCGGTCGCGGTTCTGGCCTTCATGGCGGCGCGCAAACGCAAGCCTTATCTCTATGGCTTTGCATTCACATTCGCTGTTTATGTCTTTTATGACGTCGCACGCGTCGCGAGCGCGAACGTGCAGGAGGGCTTTCTTTCTGTGCTCTTCCTGCTCGCATCGCTGAGTGCGTTGATCGCGGTTTGGGGAATCTACCGGGAAACGCCAGACTGACGCCATCAGCCGACGTTAAGTGCGGCTTTTGCCCGAGCCAGGGTCTCACCAGAGGTTCCCGACGCATCGATCTCGGCCCAATCGATTGCACCGAGCGCGTAACTCTCCTGCGTCCGCGCGACCGCGGCATCCGCGTCGGATGCGTCGTGAACCCGATTGCCGACGCGCGCGATCCGGATCGCGAGATCCGCGGTCAGGAACAGCCCTTTGAAGGCGACCTTGGTCTTGTTGGCCGCATCGGCAATCGCTGATCGTTCGCTGTCACGCGCGAACACCGCGTCGACGATCGCCGAATGGCCAGCTGCAAGCACCCTGTGCGCTTTGTCGGTGAGCGCTGCGTAGATCCGCTCCCCAATCTCCGCCGTATAGGCCTCCGGCGGCAGCTTTTCGTTCTCCGCGACCCCGAACATCGCCTTGCGTTCGACGTCGGAGCGCAGCAGCACGGCACCGGGCGCCGGCGCTACATCGGGGGCGAGCGCGCGCGCCAGGACGGACTTACCGGTGCCGGACAAGCCGCCGATCGCCACGAGACGGGGCGCCGGCGGCGCGATGAGATCGCACGCCAATGCGAAATACGCCTTGGCTTGCGTTGCAATCGCCCGGCGCTGATCGGAGGCTGCGTTCGCGAGCCGCGCCGCCGTAACCTTGGCGCGGATCGCGGCCCGCAACGACATGAACAGCGGCAGCGCCGCCAGCGCGTCGAGATCGGTGGGATGACGCGTTGCCGAGAGATAGACGTTGAGAACGTGGTTCGCGGCATCCGGGAGCTTGCGCTCGACGAGATCCATCAGCAGGAAGCCGAGGTCATAGAGCACATCGCCGGACGCCACGAGCGGATCAAACTCCAGCGCGTCGAATGGAACCGGGCGGCCGTCGATCAATGCAATGTTGCCGAGATGCAGGTCGCCGTGGCCGCGGCGAACGAGTCCTTCGGCGCCGCGTAGGCTCAGCAGGGGACGAACGCGCGCGAGCGCCGCGCGGCTTTTCGCCGTGAGCGCCGCGATTGCGTCTGGGTCAAAGAGATCGGCGCGTTCGCGCAACGCGCGCTCGTTCTGCTCGATATAGTCGCCAAGTGCCGTGATCCAGGGTGGCGCCTCGACCACGGGGGAGCGCGCATGAGCCGCGGCGACCGCGTGCGCCAGCGCTTCGATCAGAGTCGCATCGATGCGCCCGCGCTCGGCCAGGTGGTCGAGCGTCGCTTCCTCGTCGAAGCGGTGCATCTTGAGCACCCATTCGACGACCTCGCCGTCCCCGCCAAGGGCCAGTGCGCGGTTGCGGCGCACGATCGGGATCACCTCGCAATAGAGGTCAGGCGCGAATGGGTGGTTGGCCGCAATCTCGGCCTTAAGCGCTGCCTTGCGCTTGTCGAGAGTCGAGAAGTCGAGGAACGGGAACTTGACTGCGCGCTTGACCTTATAAGCAGCCTCGCCGGCCAGAAACACCGCGGCCGCGTGGGTGTCGACGCGCTTGACAGCGGAGCCGCCGTGGGTCGCAGGATTGGCGAGGAAGGCGAAGACCGCCTCCTGGGTATCGTCACTCATGCTGCGGCCTCTCGCACAAGGTTTGTTATATAGTGGGGTGGCTTTCAGCAAGGCGGGGGATCGTCGTGCGTGCCAATGACAACATGCGAACCGCCGCAACGGTTCTGGTCGACCAGCTCCGCATCCACGGCGTGACACATGTGTTCTGCGTGCCGGGCGAGAGCTACCTTGCCGTGCTCGACGCATTTCACGATTGCGACCTCGCGCTCACGGTGTGCCGGCAGGAAGGCGGCGCTGCGATGATGGCGGAGGCGGCCGGCAAAGCGACGGGGCGGCCCGGAATCTGCTTCGTTACCCGTGGGCCCGGAGCAACCAACGCCTCGCCCGCACTTCACATCGCGCAGCAGGACTCAACCCCGATGATCCTGTTCGTCGGGCAGGTTCCACGCGAGGTGCGCGAGCGCGAGGCGCTCCAGGAACTCGACTATCGCGCGACCTTCGGTTCGATTGCCAAGTGGGTGACGGAGATCGACGATCCGGCGCGCATTCCGGAGATTGTGTCGCGCGCGTTCTACACCGCGAGCAGCGGGCGCCCGGGGCCGGTGGTGATCGCACTCCCAGAGGACATGCAGCGCGAGCGAATTGCGGTCGCCGATGCGCCGCCGTTCGATCCGCTCGAGACTTGGCCAGGCGCAACCGACATGGTGAAGCTGCAGAAGCTCCTCTGGGGTGCGCAGCGCCCGATCGTGATTGCCGGCGGCAGCCGCTGGTCGGAGCCGGCATGCGCGGCCTTGGCGCGATTTGCGCAACGTTTTGCGCTGCCGGTTGCGACCACGTTCCGTCGCGCGCACCTCTTCGATGCGCTGCATCCATGCTACGCGGGCGACCTCGGGCTCGGCGTCAACCCGAAGCTGTTGGCGCGCATCAAAGCCGCGGACGTCGTGCTGGCGATCGGCACTCGTCTGGGCGAGGTGCCCTCGCAGGGCTATTCGCTGTTCGAGATTCCGGGACCGCGGCAGACGCTGGTGCATGTGCATCCCGGCGCCGAAGAGCTGGGCCGGGTGTTTCGCCCGCAGCTTGCGATCAACGCAGCTCCGACCGCGTTTGCGGCGGCGCTCGAGGCGCTGCAGCCGCCCGGCGATATCAAGTGGAGCGTCGAGACCAAGGCCGCGCACGCCGACTATCTCGCCTGGACCGACAAGGCGACGACCGTGCCGGGCGCCGTCAACCCCGGCGAGATCATGATCTGGTTGCGCGAGAACCTTCCTCCCGACGCGATCCTCTGCAACGGGGCAGGCAATTTCAACACTTGGCTGCATCGCTTCTATCGCGTGCGCAAGTTCGCAAGCCAGCTTGGTCCGACATCGGGCTCGATGGGATACGGGGTGCCGGCCGCGATCGGCATGAAGCGGCTTTACCCCGACCGCACCGTGCTGGCGATCTCGGGTGACGGCGATTTCCTGATGAACGGTCAGGAATTTGCAACCGCCATGCAGTTCGACCTGCCGATCACGGTGCTCATCTTCGACAATTCGCTCTATGGCACCATCCGAATGCACCAGGAACGTGAATATCCCGGGCGCGTATCGGCGACGGTGCTGAAGAACCCGGACTTCGCGGCCTACGCGCGTGCCTTCGGCGGATTTGGCGCGACCGTCGAGAAGACCGCGGACTTCGCACCGGCGTTCAAAGCCGCGCTCGCGTCCGGCAAGCCTGCGATCCTGCACATTAAGGTCGATCCCGACGCGATTTCGCCGGCAACCACGCTCACCAAGCTGCGCGAACAGGCCCTGGCTGAGCGGAAGGAGTGACTAAGCAACGATTTGAAAAGCGAAGATTGTCGCGCTCAGTTACTATTATTGGTGTTCATCGCCTCGCTCGCGGGCGCATCAATGGCCTACCGCCGCACCGAACGGGTCCTGCACCGGCTGGCTGTCCGTCACGCCGCGATCATTGCTGCCGCAGGCGAGCTCGCGGCGGAATCCGGAATGGATGCCGTGCAGATCGTGCCGGTCGCAGCGCGGGCCGGTATCGCGGCCGGCACCGTGTACCGGTACTTCCCGTCGAAGACCGATCTGGTTGCTGCGCTGGTCGCGGGCATAGCTGAACGGGAGGTGGCGGCCATTCGGCAGGCAGCCGCTGCGGCGCCCGGACCTCTGTCGGCGTTGGCAGCTGCAATCATTGTGTTTTCGGCGCGGGCCGTACGCTCGCGCCGTCTCGCCTTGGCGGTGTTGGCCGAGCCGCTCGAGCCGCACGGCGATCCGCCGGGCCTGCGGTATCGGCGGGCGCTGGTGGCCGAATTCGAGCCCCGGATCCGCGCAGCAAGCGCGGGGGGACATCTGCCCGAACAGGAGCCGGCGCGCGCCGCTGCCGCGGTAGTCGGCCTGCTGATCGAGGGGCTGCTCGGTCCCCTGGCCCCGCGCACGCTGGGCGCATCGGAACGCGATGCGGTCCGGGAACTGGCACTGTTCGCTCTGCGCGCCCTCGGGGTGAGCGATGCCCGCGCGCGCGGCCTCGTTGTCCAGACCGCGTGGCCGGCGGACGAATGATCGTCACCCAACGATCGTAATCTACTGCGATGTCGCCGCGACAAGCCAGTCGGCGACGGCAGCGAGTGCCACGTCGCGCCCCGCGCTCTTTGTCTCGGCGTCGAATACCGCAAGCTGGGCATCCGCCGAGGTACCGCCGTTGACGATCGCTCGGCAGCGCAACACTTCGGGCGCGCAGCCGAGCGCCTCCGCGTCGGCAAGGACGTCCTCCAGGAGATCGTCGAGGACGTCGGGCACCCGCTGGGCACACCCGCTGCGTTCGTCGACAAGGGTGCCGTGGATGCCATAGCGCTGCGCGCGCCACTTGTTCTCGACGATGATCGCGCGCTCGACAGCGGTGAGATCGGCGTTGCGCAACGGGTCGCGCACGAGCATGCGGGCCAGCGACCGATAGAGCGCCGCGATCGCAATCGAATCGTCGACGAACGTGCAGCTGTCGGGGGCGCGCAGCTCGAGCGTCGGGTGGTGCAGGGAGGGCCTGATCGCCCACCAGACATAGCTCGCGTCGTCAATGACGCCGCCGCGGGTCAGCGCCTCCACATAGGCGTCGAACTCTTCGCGCGAGCGCAGCAGTTCCGGGATGCCGGTGCGGGGAAGCTCGTCATATGCGGCAAGCCTATACCCCATCAGGCCCGTCGGCTGCGATTGCCAGAACGGCGACGAGGTCGAAAGCGCGATGAACAACGGCAGATACGGCAGCGTCCGGCTCATGACCTCGACCCGATCCTCGCCGTTGGGCAGCTCGACGTGCACGTGCAGCCCGCACAGCATGTCGCGTTTCCCGACCGCGCCGAGGTCATGCATGATGGCGTCGTAGCGCTTGCCGGCCGACGGTTGCGCTTGCCACCAGTCCGCGGTTGGGTAGGTCCCGGACGCAACGATCGCCAAACCATGCTGCGCGGCGATCCGCGCCAGACTTTGCCGCAGGTATTTGAGCTCGGCGCGTGCGGTTGCCATGTCGACATGGGGCAGAGTCGCGACTTCGATCTGCGACTGCAGCATTTCGACCGCCACCTGATCGCCGAGGATGCGCTTGGCGTCGGCCAGAAATTGCGCGGGCCGCGTCAGCACGATGCCTTTGGTCTTGGCGTCGACGACGAAATATTCCTCTTCGATCCCGAACGAAAAACTGTCGGATCCGCGCAATCGTACGGTGCGCGCGGCCGCATCCTCTGCCCGATCGCGGATGGCCGTCAGGACCTCGCTCATCGAACGGGTTTCGATTCCCGTGCCGAACGGCAAACGCGCGACATCCGCCGCCCCGGCTGGAGACCGCGCCGTGCCCGTTTGCTGATCGCCCACGCGCTCGCTCATGCCGCGCCTCGCCTCCGAGTGCGATGAATAATTCGAGGCTCGAAAAAGAGTTCCCACGCCTCGCGCGAAGAACGAGGGGCACGCGCGCGTCGCGCGCGCGCAAATGCGGCTATGAGATTACCCCCGTACGGCGGGACTGAATTCCTGCGACCGTTCGCCTCTGCGGCAAATTCTTGATCTCGCAATGCATTGGACGGCGCGAGACATTCGGTTGCGTCGCCGCTGAACATTCGCGCAATCAAGTTTCCGATGGCGGGCAACGTGCGCAATTTTTTTTTGGGAGCTTATAATCCGGCAACGCGTGGCAAGAAGGTCACATGACGCTGACGATGCCGGAACTCGATTCGCAGGTCCTCGCCCGCCGTGACGAGGTCGTCACCGCGCTGCGAGCCATTGTCCCGGGCGAGGGGGTCATTGCGTCGGAACGCGCGATGCGACCCTACGAAACCGACGGGCTCACCGCATATCGCCAGCTTCCCATGGTGGTGGTTCTGCCCGAATCGACCGAGCAGGTCGCCCGCGTGCTGCGCTACTGCCACGAGCACGGGATCAAGGTGGTCCCGCGGGGCGCCGGTACCTCGCTCTCCGGTGGTGCGTTGCCGCTCGGCGACGGTGTCCTGCTCGGCATGGGAAAATTCAACCGCATCCGCGAGGTCGATTTTGAAAACCGGGTCGCGGTGGTCGAGCCCGGCGTCACCAACTTGGCGGTCACGCTGGCGGTCGAGCATGCCGGGTTCTACTACGCCCCCGATCCGTCATCGCAGATCGCCTGCACCATCGGGGGCAATGTTGCCGAGAATTCCGGCGGGGTTCACTGCCTCAAGTACGGCCTGACCACTAACAACGTGCTCGGCTGCGAGATGGTTCTGATGACCGGCGAGGTCATCAGGCTCGGCGGCAAGCATCTCGATGCCGGGGGTTATGATCTGCTTGGCATCGTCACCGGTTCGGAGGGTCTCCTCGGCGTAGTCACCGAGATCACCGTCCGCATCCTGAGGAAACCGGAAACCGCGCGCGCCTTGCTGGTCGGCTTCGCCTCGTCGGAAGACGCCGGCGCCTGCGTCGGGCGGATCATTGGTGCCGGGATCATCCCGGGCGGCATGGAGATGATGGACCGGCCGGCGATCCGCGCGGCCGAGGAGTTCGTTCACGCGGGTTACCCACTTGACGTCGAGGCGTTGCTGATTGTCGAGCTCGACGGTCCGCAGGCCGAAGTGGACGAGCTCACCGGCCGGGTCGAGAAGATTGCGCGGGAGTGTCGCGCCAGCTCTGCCAAAGCGTCGGCCTCGGAGGAGGAGCGGCTGCTGTTCTGGGCCGGCCGGAAGGCGGCGTTCCCGGCGGTTGGGCGGATATCGCCCGATTATTACTGCATGGACGGCACCATTCCGCGCGCGCGCTTGCCGCTGGTCCTCGCCCGCATGCGTGAACTCTCCGACAAATATCGGCTGCGCGTCGCCAATGTGTTTCATGCCGGTGATGGCAACCTGCATCCGTTGATTCTTTATGACGCCAATCAGCCGGGGGAACTGGAACGCGCCGAAGAATTTGGCGCGGAAATCCTCAGGCTGTGCGTCGAGGTCGGCGGCGTCTTGACCGGGGAACACGGAGTCGGGGTGGAGAAGCGCGACCTGATGCCGTCGATGTTCTCCGAGGCGGACCTGCAACAGCAGCAGCGACTCAAGTGCGCGTTTGACGAACGCGGCTTGCTCAATCCCGGAAAGGTATTTCCGGTCCTGCACCGTTGTGCGGAACTCGGCCGCGTGCACGTGCATGGCGGGCATGCGCGCTTCAGTGATCTGCCGCGATTCTGATGGAAATCGCTGTTTTGCCGCGATTTCGCGCGGCCGGCGATATGATCGCAAGCCTCGCCGCGTCAAACCTTACCAAATTGCAATGTTTCGAGTGTTGGCGGCGGATGTACCGTTCGTCGGGGGCGAACCTCAGCAAGGGAGTTCGCGCAATGACGAAAAGGCTGTTGGCGACGGTTACGGCCGCCGTCATCGTAACCGCCAGCGGCGTCGCGTTGGCACAGGAGGACCACAACAACCCGGCACCGAACTACGGCGTCACGGCGCCCGTGGCGAACAAGAACGTGCAGCACATCCAGGACGGCAACAACGGAGCCCCGCGCTACGCGCCGGTTCCGGCGGTGGCGAACAAGAACGTGCAGCACATTCAGGACGGCAATAATGCAGCGCCGCGCTACAGCGCCACCACGACGGCGACCAGCACGAAGAAGGCGAGCGGAAGCCACGCGACCGCAAGGCGTCGCGCCAACAACGGCTAGCGCTCAATTCCGGCGAGCCGCACGGCTCATACAGACGTAAGCCGTTGGTCAATCCCTGCATGGTGCAATGGCGGTGACGCATTGCACCATGCAGCTCGCCTTAAGTTCCAGGGCCGCAACCACAATCCCTCGGTGGATCGGATCCCCGCAAACGGTTAGTCTGTCCGTTGGGACGGGCTGAGCGGGGGGAGCATCATGCGCGTGTTGGCCCTGTGGCGTGTCGCAACCACCGCCATGGCGGTGGCGTGCGTATCCGCATGCGGCCGCCAGGACCAACAGGCCGAAGCGCCGCCCCCGCCGCCCGCCGTCACCGTTGTGGCGGTCGCCAAGGAAGACATCAAGCCTACCGTTACCTTTACGGGCCGCGTCCAGGCGCGCGACAAGGTCGAACTGCGCGCTCGCGTCGAGGGCTTCCTGCAGAAGCGGCTGTTCGAGGAGGGCCAGGACGTCAAGGAAGGCGATCTACTGTTCGTCATCGAACAGGACGCCTACAAGGCCTCGGTCGACGAGATCAAAGCAAGCATCCAGAAGGCGGAAGCGGCTCTGACCCTTGCCAGCATCGAGGTCGAGCGCGCCTCGCAACTGGTAGAACGTCAGACCGGAACCCAACAACGGCTCGACGAGGCCAATGCCAAACAAGCGGATGCGCGCGGCGAGCTCGCGCGCCAGCAGGCGGCGCTGGAAAAGGCGGAACTGCAGCTGAGCTACACCGAGATCCGCGCGCCGATCGCGGGACGGATCGGGCGCGCCACGGTCTCGGTCGGGAACTTCGTTGGTCCGTCAACCGGGCCGCTCGCGACTATCGTGCGCCAGGATCCGATCTACGTCAGTTTCCCGGTGACCCAGCGCGAGATGCTCGAGGTCCGCAAGGACGAGAAGGCGGGCGAGGACCCGACGATCTATGTTCGGCTCGCGGACGGCAGCCGCTACGCGCAGCCCGGGAAGGTCAATTTCGTAGACGTGACCGTGAACCCGGGAACCGACACCGTGCAGGTGCGCGCCCAATTCCCCAATCCGGACCGCATTCTGGTGGACGGGCAGCTGGTCACGGTCGTGGCCGAGGAAGGCATTGCGCAATCCGCGTTGTTGATACCGCAGCGTGCGATTCAGATCGATCAATCGGGCGCGTTCGTGCTGGTTGTGGACAACGCCAGCAAAGTCGAGGTGCGACGCGTCGAGGTCGAACAGGGGCCGGGATCGCAGATGATCGTCGTCAAAGGCCTCACCGCTGGCGAGAAGGTAATCACTGACGGCGTCCAGAAGGTCCGCCCCGGCCAGGTTGTGCAGGCCACCGAAGTCAAGCCGGGAGCTTGAGGCATGCTCTCGAGCGTGTTCATCGATCGGCCGCGCCTTGCGGTCGTCATTTCGGTCGTCATTACCCTGGCCGGCCTGATCGCGCTCACGGCGATCCCGATCGCGCAGTTTCCCGACATCGTTCCGCCGCAGGTCGAAGTCAGCGCGACGTATCCGGGTGCGAGCGCCGAAATCGTGGAAGCGGTGGTGGCGCAGCCGATCGAGACGCGCGTGGTCGGCGTCTCCAAAATGCTCTACATGAAGTCGACCAGCGGCAACGATGGGAGCTACAATCTCAGCGTCACGTTCGCAGTCGGCACCGATCCCGATATCGACAACGTGCTGGTGCAGAACCGCGTTCGGCTCGCGGAGGCGCAGCTGCCGCCCGAGGTTCGCGCGCAAGGCGTGAAGGTCGAGAAGAAATCGTCGGCGATCCTCCAGGTCATCGCGCTGACGTCGAAAGACGGACGCTATGATCAACTGTTTCTGAGCAATTACGCCACCATCAACATCATCGATTCGCTCAAGCGCATCAACGGCATCGGCGAGGTGTCGCTGTTGACGCCGACCGACTACAGCATGCGGGTGTGGCTCGACACCAATCGGATGACAAGCTTCGGGCTCACGCCAAACGATGTCGTCGCCGCCCTTAAGGCGCAGAACGTCCAGGCGGCGGCGGGCCGCATCGGCGCCTCGCCGACATTGCCCGATCAGCAATTCCAACTCAGCATCCAGACCAAGGGACGGTTGGGCAGCATTCCGGAATTCGAAAACATCGTTCTGCGCGCCAACCCGGACGGCTCGTTCGTGCGCATCAGGGACGTGGCGCGGGTCGAGCTCGGGGCCAAGTCGCTCGAGCAGATCGGGCGGCAGGACGGCAAGCCGTCGGCCGTGATCGCAACCTATCAGTCGCCCGGGGGCAACGCGCTCGCCAGCGCCGGCGAAGTTCGCAAGATGCTCGAACGGATGAAGGCGTCGTTTCCGGAGGGCATCGATTACGCGATCACGTACGACACGACGGTGTTCGTGAACGAAAGCATCCACGAAGTGGTGAAGACGCTGTTCGAGGCGTTCGTTCTCGTCGTCATCGTTGTCTACCTGTTCCTCGGCAACTTTCGCGCCACCCTCATTCCGTTGATCGCGGTGCCCGTTTCGCTGATCGGCACATTTGCGTTCATGCTGGCAATGGGCTACTCGGCCAACACCGTCTCGCTGCTGGCACTGGTGTTGGCGATCGGCATCGTGGTCGATGACGCGATCGTGGTGGTCGAGGCGGTTGAGCATCAACTTGAACTAAATCCGCAGCTTGCGCCGGCCGATGCGGCGCGGCGCGCCATGGGCGAAATCACCGCACCGATCATCGCCATCACCTTGGTGCTGCTCTCGGTATTCGTACCGGTTGCCTTCATTCAGGGCATCTCCGGCGAGCTGTTCCGTCAGTTCGCGGTCGCGGTGTCGGTCTCGATGCTGATTTCCGCGGTCAACGCGCTCACCCTGTCGCCGGCGTTGTGCGCGGTGTTTCTGCGCGCGCACCACGGTCCGAAGCGGGGTCCGATCCGATACATCCTGGCGGGGATTGATCGCGCCCGCGACGGCTACGCCTCAGTGGTGGATCGGCTGGTGCGACGGGCGGGGCTCGGACTGATCGCACTCGCGGTCGTGCTCGTCGGCGCCGGCTGGCTGTTCAAGGTCACGCCGACCGGTTTTCTGCCCGCCGAGGACCAGGGGGCGATCTTCGGCGAGATCGTGTTGCCCGAAGGGGCATCGGTCAACCGCACGGATGCCGTCGCCAAGCGGGTAGAGGAAATCATCCGAAACACCAGGGGTGTGGCCGGTGTCACCGAGGTGGTCGGCTACAGTCTGCTCGACGGCCAGGTGAAGTCGAACAGCGCCATGCTGATCATGACCTTGGAGCCGTTCGATCACCGTCAAGGGCCGGCGTTGTCGGTTGACGGCATCATCGACCACCTGCGCGGCCAGTTTGACGCAATCCAGGAAGCGAACGTGATCGCCTACAATCTCCCGCCGATCATCGGGCTCGGGACCGGAAGCGGCTTTGAGTATCAGCTCGAGAGCCTCGGAGGCGCGAGCCCCGCCGATCTTGCGGCCGCGGCCCGTGGACTCATCTTTACCGCCAACCAGAATCCGGCGCTGGAAGCGGTGTTCACCACCTACGCGGCCAACACGCCGCAACTTTATCTCGATATCGACCGTGAGAAGGTGCAGACGCTCGGCGTCGCCGTTTCGGATGTGTTCAACGCGCTGCAGGCGGTGTTGGGCAGCGCCTATGTCAACGACTTCAACCTGTTTGGTCGCACCTGGCAAGTCAACGTGCAGGGCGAGGCTTCGGACCGCAGCAAGATCGACGACATTTATCGCATCAACGTGCGCAACCAGCGCGGCGAGATGGTGCCGCTGCGCGCCTTTGTGGACGCACGTGTGACGCTCGGACCGCAGTCGGTGATCCGCTACAACAACTTCCGCAGCGTCACCATCGTGGGCGGACCGGCCGCGGGCGTCAGTTCGGGTACTGCGTTGGCGGCCATGGAGAAGGTTTCGGCAACGACGCTTCCGGGCGGGTTCAGCTTCGAGTGGACCGGCACCGCACTGCAGGAAAAGGCGGCCGCGGGCCAGACCACGATGATCCTGGCGCTGGCGGTTGTGTTCGCCTTTCTGTTCCTGGTTGGCCTTTACGAGAGTTGGACGATCCCGGTGCCGGTGCTGCTGTCGGTGTCGGTCGGCGTTGTCGGCGCCATGCTGGCACTGCTCATCTCGGGTCTCGACAACAATCTTTACGCCCAGATCGGACTGGTCGTGCTGATCGCGCTCGCGGCCAAGAACGGCATTCTGATCGTCGAGTTCGCCAAGATCCGGCGCGAGCAGGGCATGCCGATCGCCGAAGCGGCGGTACGCGGCGCACGTGAGCGCTTCCGTGCCGTCATGATGACGAGCTTTGCGTTCATCGCGGGCCTCATTCCGCTGGTCGTCGCGAGCGGCGCCGGCATGCTCAGCCGTCGCGGCGTCGGGACCGCGGTATTCGGCGGCATGCTGGCGGCATCGATCATAGGCATCTTCTTCATTCCGGTGCTGTATGTGATCTTTCAATGGCTACGGGAGAGCATCAAAGGCTGGGGCGGCGGGCCGACGTCTAAGGCTTCGGCGCCCGCCCATACGTCACCTGCGGCCGAGTAGTTTGGGTCTGAAGGATCGGAAGATGATTGGTCGCTTCGCGATCATCGCTGTGGTGTCGTTGATGTGCGGGTCCGCGCTCGCGCAGGACGTGCCGGGCATTGAGATCTGCACGGTCGAACGCGACCTCAACCGGCGGACCAGTTGCCTGCAAAGTAACGTCGAGTTTCTGCAGAAGCAGATGACCAGGCAGTCCGCAGACGCGCAACAAAAGCTCTCCGACGCGCAGCAAAAGCTCGCAGCGGCCGCAACCGAGATCAGCAATCTGAAGGGTGCTATTGAAGCGCTGCGGACCCGCGTCGACCAACTGCAGGCGGCCGCCAAGCCACCGCCGGCCGCCAAGTAAGGGCTGCCGCGTTGGGCGATCCGATCAAGCCGCACAATGCCGAGGACGTCGAGGCGGCCGTGCAATGGGCGCTGGCGCAAGGCAAGACCCTGGAAGTCGTCGGGCAGGGGAGCAAGCGTGCCTTGGGACGGCCGGCGCAGACCGACGCCACGCTCGATCTCTCCGAGCTTGCCGGGGTGACGCTCTACGAACCCGAGGAATTGGTGCTCTCGGCGAAGGCGGGCACGCCGGTCGCCGAGATCGAAGAGCTTACCGCAAACCACGGCCAGGAGCTTGCGTTCGAGCCGATGGACTATGGCTCCCTGCTCGACGTGGCGCTCGGACGCGGTACGATCGGCGGCACGCTCGCGGCCAACTTGTCTGGCTCACGGCGGCTCAAGGCAGGCGCCGCCCGCGATCACTTCCTGGGAGTCGCGGCGGTTTCGGGACGTGGCGAGAGGTTCAAGTCAGGCGGGCGGGTGGTCAAGAACGTGACCGGTTACGACCTGTGCAAGCTGCTTGCAGGCTCCTTCGGCACGCTCGCTGTCATGACCGACGTTACCCTCAAGACGCTGCCAAGGGCCGAGACCGAGGCGACGCTGCTGGTCGCTGGCCTCGACGACCGCGGCGCGATCGAGGCGATGGCGACCGCGCTGCGCTCGCCTTGCGATGTGTCTGCCGCGGCCTATCTCCCCGCTGCCGTTGCGGCGCGGACGGCCGCTGAGACTGACATCGGCAAAACTACAACCGTGCTGCGCCTGGAGGGTGTTGCGGCATCAGTCGCACATCGCAGCCGATCGCTTCAGGAGCTGATGCGCTCTTCGGGCGAGGTGACCGTGCTCGAGCAAGGCCGGTCCCAAACGGTCTGGAAGGCGATCCGGGACGCGCGCGCATTTGCGGCGTCCGGCCCGGCGGGGGAGCGTTGCGTGTGGCGCATCTCGACAGCCCCGGCGCAGGGCGCGGAGTTTGGCCGGCGGCTGGCCGCCGCAGCAGACGTCGAAGTCGCGTACGACTGGGCCGGTGGGCTGATCTGGGCGGCGATCGCGCCGTCCGAGGACGCAGGCGCGGCACTCGTACGTGCGGCCGTCGCCGAGAGCGGTGGTCATGCCACGCTGGTGCGCGCGCCTGCCGCAGTGCGCGCATTAGTCCCGGTGTTCGAGCCCCAGCGCGGGCCGCTCGCCGCGTTGACGGCGCGCGTCAAGGAGAGCTTTGATCCTCGTGGCGTGCTCAACCCTGGCCGAATGTGGGCCGGCACGTAGACTTTGATCGAGACGTTCGGTGCAGACCAACTTCAGCCTGGCGCAACTCGCTGACCCGCAGACTGCGGAAGCAAACAAGATCCTGCGTACCTGCGTGCATTGCGGGTTCTGCACCGCGACTTGCCCGACCTATGTTCTGCTCGGCGACGAACTCGACTCCCCGCGCGGCCGTATCTACCTGATCAAGGAGATGCTGGAGCACGACCGGCCTGCATCCGAGGAAGTCGTCACACATATCGACCGTTGCTTGTCGTGCCTGGCGTGCATGACAACCTGTCCGTCGGGGGTGCACTACATGCACCTCGTCGATCATGCGCGCGCCCATATCGAGCGCACCTTCAGGCGGCCGCTGCGCGAGCGGATGCTGCGCGCGCTGCTCGCCCGCGTCTTGCCCGATCCGCACCTGTTTCGATTGGCGGTGATTGCCGCGCGCCCCGCGAAGATGCTTGCCCCGCTGTTCGAGCATGTCGGCTTCACGTCGTTGGCCGCCATGCTGCGGCTCGCCCCGGCGCGCACGCCAGCGCGTCCGCGCAAGGAGACCGAAGATGCGCTTACGGCCGGCGCGGCGACTCATGGATCACAACGCGACGGCCGCGCCCCGCGGCGCCGGGTCGCGCTGCTGTCGGGTTGTGTTGCGAGCGTACTGTCGCCCCACATCAACGCCGCGGCGGCACGGGTGCTGATCCGCCAGGGCATCGACGTGGTGACAGTCGAGGGCGAGGGGTGTTGCGGCGCGCTGGTGCATCACCTGGGCCGCGAGGAGCAGGCGCGGGCCCAGGCGCGCGCCAACATCGACGCGTGGACCCGGCAGATCGAAGCCGGCGGGCTTGAAGCGATCCTCACCACGGCCTCCGGCTGCGGCACGATGCTCAAGGACTACCGCTTCCTGTTCCGTAATGATCCCGACTACGCCCGCAAGGCCGCGAAAATCTCAGGGCTTGTCCGCGACATCTCGGAGTACCTTGCGACCCTGGCGCTGCGGCCAACCAAGCTGCGTCCGTTGGTCGTTGCCTATCATGGGGCGTGCTCGCTCCAGCATGGGCAAAACATCACGCGCGAACCCAGGAAGCTGTTGTCCGACCTGGGTTTCCGCCTCGACGAGATCCCCGAAGGCCACCTTTGTTGTGGTTCTGCTGGCACTTACAACATGCTGCAGCCAGCCTTGGCGCTGCGGCTGCGCGCGCGCAAGGTCGCCAATATCGAGCGATTGAAACCTGACGTCGTTGCGGCCGGCAACATTGGATGCATCACCCAGATCGCGGCCGGTATCGCGGTTCCCGTTCTGCATCCAGTCGAGCTCGCCGACTGGGCGACCGGCGGACCTGCGCCAGTTGGCTTGGCCGATCGCGACTTTTCAGTGATTACGCCGCTTGCGAGTGCCGCAATGACGTAGAAAAATAGGTTGGTATGTTTTATGTGGTAGTTGCCGTGCCTTAGCGGCTCCGACCGAATCAGAAATAAATGTCGGAGTCGTGCTGGGAATACCGATACGCTTGAGAGAGTTGCCAAAAGGACCGGGAGGTCGATCATGGCGAAAGCAACCAAGTCCAAAAAGCCCAGGAAAACGAAGCGCGCAGCGGCATCCCGCAAACCGAAGGCAGCCAAGGCTTCCGCCCGGAAGAAAATGGCAAAGCGGAAGCCGGCGCGCAAAACAGCGGCCCGCAAGACGTCGTCGGCCCGCAAGTCCGCCGCCAAGCGCAAGCCGGCCGTAAAGGCTCGCAAGAAGACCACTGCTGCAAAGCCCGCCGCGAAGCCAGTAGCGGTTGCGGCTCCAAAGGCCGCCGCCGTGGCGAGGCCCGCTGCGCCGCCGATGCCGCCGCGCCCTGCGGCGCCGCCTCCTATGGCGCGACCGGCAGCGCCACCGCCGCCGCCACCGCCTCCGCGCCCTGCAATGGCTCCGCCTCCGCGGCCGGCGATCCCGCCGACTGCGGCCCCGGCGGCTCCTACCCCGCCGCGGCCGGCCCCGGCGCCGCCGCAGCGGCCACCGTCAGCAACGCCATCGACTCCGTCGCCATCGCCATCGCCCTTTGGCGGGCATTCCTCTGGGGGCGGGGGCAGCGGCGGCAGCGGCGGTTCTGGCGGCGGACATGGCGGCACGTGAGCGCCTGACCATTCTTCACTGCGGCAAGTCATGCCCCGCGCTCCGCGCGGGGCTTTTTTTACGAGCGACTTGAGTGAGAACTTGTTGCGCCGCGCCGTGTCCTTTCAGGCACGCGTGCGGGGCTCAGATTTGTTGCCCTGTTACAACAGCTTCAGGCAATTCAATCAGTTAGGACCTGATTCGCCCAAAAATGCAGCAAATGCTACCGGATTGCCCTTGCCCGATATGGCGTCATCGTCGTTAATCCTCCTGTCAAGTGGGGCTTTGTCCACAGGGGCGACAAAGCGGGGGCCTTCCCAAAATGCCAACGACGGCTGGGCAGGCAAACAACGACAGGGGCTGGTTATGAAAAAGGTTCTTATGACGGTAGCGGCGGTGGCGCTTTCGGCCTCCGCGGCTTTTGGCGCGGATTTGAAGCTCGCGAAGGCTCCGCCTCCGCCGCCTCCTGCGCCGAGCCCATGGGACGTCGCTTTCGGCGGCGCTATCATGAGCGATTACATCTGGCGCGGTATCACGCAGTCGGGCCACAATCCGTCGGTCGCGGCCTATACCGAGCTGCGCTACAACCTCAGCTCGACCTGGCAGTTCTACGGCGGCATCTCGGCCGAGAGCATCCAGTTCCCGAACCGCGCGGCGGCGGAAGTCGACTACTACGGCGGTGTCCGCCCGACCTTCGGACCGGTCGCCTTGGACTTCGGCTACTGGTACTACAGCTATCCGGGTGGATCGTGCTTCCAGAACAATAACCCGCCGGTGGGCGCCGTTCTGCTCACCAACTCGACCAACATCTTCACCTGCAACAACGGCGCCCTTCCAAACGGCGCGGTAGCGAAGCGGGATTGGAGCTTCTACGAGCTCTATGCCAAGGGGCTGTGGACCATCAACCCGCAATGGGCCGTCGGCGCGAACTACTACGGCACGCCGAACATCCTGAATACTGGGTCGCCGGGCAACTACGTGTCGGGCACGGTGAAGTTCACCGCCCCGGACGCTTGGAAGCTTTGGAATGCGGTCGGTTGGTACGTATCCGCTGAAGCCGGCGAGCAGTTCCTTGGCACCAGCGACGCATTCTACGGCACCGGCATCTTCGGCAATCCGTTCGCGAACGGTGTTCGCTATGCGGACTACGCGACCTGGAACGTCGGTGTGGGGTTGACCTGGAAGGTTTTCACGCTCGACGTGCGCTATTACGACACCAGCCTCACCCCCAGCCAATGCGCGGTCTACACCAGCTCGCAAACGGCCGGGGTCAGCACTGCGGCGATTTCCACAGGCAATCCCGCCGGCCTGGTGTCCAACTGGTGCGGCTCGACGGTGGTGGCGAAGCTTGCCTTCGACATGACCTTGGACAGCCTGAAGTAAGCTGAGCTTCCCAGCCCTTCCGACGGGCGGCCGCTCCGAGAGCGTGCCGCCCGTTTGCTTTTGGGCCTGAGAGGGAACAACGGGGCGATAGGCTCCCGCAGAGACCGCCGATCGTGCAGCTTCTTTCGTTCACCACGCGCTCAGGGCTGGTGCTCGGCTTCATCGCCGGGGCTGCTGGCGGCGCCGTGGCGATTGGCGTGATGGAGCTCCTGGCGGAGCGCACGACCTTTCCGTTGCTGTTCGTTCCGTTTGCGACCTCGATCGTCCTTGTGATGGGGTCGCCGGAGGCCGCGCCGGCCCAGCCGCGCGCCCTCGTGGGTGGTCACCTTCTCTCGACGGCGATTGGGCTCCTGGTGCTCCATACGACCGGGGCAGGGCCCTGGGCGGCGGCTGCCGCAGTCGGGCTCGCGATCGTCGTCATGCACCTGACCCGAACATTCCACCCGCCGGCCGGCATCGATCCGCTGGTCGTTGTCGTTAACGACATGCCGTGGAGTTTCCTGGTTGCCCCGGTAGCGATTGGCGTTTGCCTGCTCGTCGCCTTCGCCTTCGCCTGGCACAACGCCGTCCGGCGCGGCTCGTGGCCGAAGCACTGGTGGTGAACGCCACGCGCGTTCATCCGGCGGCGACGAGCGTCGCTTCCCGGGCACGAAACCTTTCGCCGTCGCCGGTCACGACCACGCTGCGCCGGTGAAACGCGTCAAGGGTCGAGCGGTGGCCGATCGACATGATGCTCGCATTGGGCAGGCGTTCTTGAATCAACCGGTAAAGCGCGGCTTCGGAAGCTTCGTCGAGCGAAGCGGTCGCCTCATCGAGCAGGAGATAGTCCGGTGCGTGGAGCAGCGCACGTGCGATGGCGAGCCGCTGCTGCTCTCCCAACGACAGCATGCGATTCCAGTGTCCCATCTCATCAAGTCGCTCGATCAGCTTTGCCAGTCCAACGACTTCTAGCGCATCGCGGATCGCCTCGGTTGTGAACCGCTCCGCTGCAGACGGATAGGTCGTGGCAGCCCGCAGGGTGTCAACCGGAAGGTAGGGCCGCTGCGGCAGGACCATAAGCCGCACCCCGGTCGGGAGTGTGATTGCCCCCGATCCAAACGGCCAGATGCCGGCGATCGCGCGGAAGAGGGTCGACTTGCCGGACCCGGTCGGCCCGGTGACGAGGACGCGATCGCCGGGCCCGAAGTTCAGTCCATCAACGGCAATCAACGGCTGACCGCTCGGCAGCCGCAGTTCGAGTCCGCGGATCTCGACCCGGCGGGCCTGCGCCCGCGCCTCGCGTTCGACTACGGGTGGCGCTGTCGCAAGGCTGCGACCAGCTTCAATCGCCGTCGAAAAGCCGGCCAGACGCTCGATAACCGCGCGCCATTCCGCGATCGATCGGTATTGCGTGACGATTACCGACAAGGCGCCCTGCACGCTGCCGAACGCCGATGCGGTCTGGATCAAGGTGCCGAACGGAATCGCCTTGGCGAAATAGGCCGGGCTGACCACCACGAACGGGAATACGTTCGAGAATTGGCTGTAGCCCGACGTAAAGCCAGTGAGCCATTTCGTTCGGGTCATAATCGCGCGCCAGTTGCTGACCACGAACGCGAACCGGCCGAGCAGACGGCGCCGCTCCTCGGGCTCGCCGGACAACAGGGCAATCTGCTCCGCGTTTTCGCGCACGCGTACGAGATTGAAGCGAAAATCGGCTTCGTAGCGCTGCTGGTAGAAATTGAGCCAGATCAATGCACGCCCGACCAGATGCGTGAGCCACGTCCCGATCGCCGCGTAGATGACGGCCGCCCAAACCAGATAGCCGGTCATTTGCCACTGCGAGCCGAACAGGTGCAGCGGCGCCTGCTCGGACAGCTGCCAAAGTATGACGACGAAGGACGCCAGCGTCACAATCGAGCTCAGGAACTGAATGCTGAGATTGAGAGTGCGCTCGACGAACAGCTGGATATCGTCGGCGATGCGTTGATCCGGATTGTCG
>JBPYFJ010000112.1:0-157051 GCA_051985675.1 Xanthobacteraceae bacterium
ACAGCCTGCGTGACGTCGAGGCCATCCTGGACGCCCACTATCTCGGCCGCGACGTGCAGCTCGCCGAGATCGCCGTCATGAAGCTCGAAACCAGAACAAAACTGTAAACTGACCTGTAAACTGCGGCCTGCCCGCGGGCCGTCATCATCAGCTAACTGATTGATTTGAATGGTGGGCGCACAAGGACTCGAACCTTGGACCCGCTGATTAAGAGTCAGCTGCTCTACCAACTGAGCTATGCGCCCGCACTGTTGTCGCGGGGACCACCGAGGCGGGGTCGTTTACCAAAGCGGCGCCGGGCTGTCCATCCTTCGGAATCACGACCCCTCGGGCCTCGTCCTGAGGAGCGCGGTCGCCAGACCGCGCGTCTCGAAGGACGGCCAAGGAGAACAGCGTCGCGGCAATCCTTCGCGACGCTCGCTCCTCGGGATGAGGTCGGAGCCTGTGGCGGCGGAAATCTCTGCACCCGCTGAACAACGCAAACCGCCGGGCGACTGGCCCGGCGGCTCACGACGGCGCTGCGATCACGGGGGGTGGGGGGCGTGGAGGTGATCGCGGGCGCCGTACTACTCGTCTGCGTCGCCGTCTCCGCCGCGCTGGAAGCCGGGTCCACCGCGCTCACCCATGCCATGCGGACCCATCATTCCCATGCCGTGCGGACCCATCATCATCCCCATTCCATGCGGACCCATCGCGAAATGTCGATGCGGCGCCATGAAGCGGGAGAGTGTGACAAACCGACGCTTTTGCGCGTCATCGAGGCTCGCATAAAGCGGTTTTGCGGCCTTCGCCAGATCCTGCAGCGCGGCACCGTATTGACTGATCCGCTCGGCGCGGCGTTGCAAGCGATCGATCATGCTCTGATCGTCCGCGCCCGGCGTCTGGCCGGCCGCCCCGGCGATCCTATCGCTGCGCAGCTTGGCAAGGCTACGGTAGGACTGCTCGAACGCCGGCCAATTCTTTTCTTGATCGGGCGTCAGCCGAAGTCCGGCCCTGAGTGCGGCGATGCGCGCGTCGGTAAACGCGCCAAGATCTTCCAGGCTGGGCCTTTGGAAACGGTACGATTGATCGCCGCCGCGGCCGTCAGTTCGTTGCTCGGCGAGCGCGGCGGAGCCGACCAGCACGGCGGTCGTCGAAAGTACCAACAGCTTCTTCCACATGGAGCGGTCCCCTCTCATCTCGACATGAAAGTTGTAGATCGCACTACAAATCCGCAACGGCGCACCGGCAACTTAAATTTGCGTAACCATTAAGCTCCCGTAAGATTGCGTTGCAGCATGCAATTCTTCGGCACGCCGAAATGCCGAACTGCTTGTAGTGCATAGCGGACGGTGTGCGCCCTTGCCGCCGGTCGGTGGGTTTGGATAATTGAGCGCATGCGACAACACCGCGCAGTGGTCGGCAGCGATCGCAACAGCTGGGAGGTTGCCTGATGGACAAGGCCCGAAACGAGATGCTCACGCGGGTCGGGCGCGGCACGCCAATGGGGGAATTGCTGCGCCGCTACTGGCACCCGATCGCCGGCGCGAGCGAGCTCGCCGACAACCCGATCAAGCCGGTCCGGCTGATGGGCGAAGACCTCGTGCTCTACCAGGATTTGAGCGGCCACTACGGGCTGCTCGACCGGCATTGTCCGCACCGCCGCGCCGACCTGTCGTACGGGTTCGTCGAAAAGGCCGGCATCCGATGCAATTATCACGGCTGGCTGCTGGATGAGCACGGTGGCTGCGTCGAACAACCGTTCGAGGACACGTTCAATCCAGCCTCGCCGCTGCGCAAGAAGTGCACCAGCCCGGCCTATCCGGTGCGCGAGCTTGCCGGGCTGCTGTGGACCTACATGGGTCCCGATCCGGCGCCGGAGCTGCCGGTCTGGGACCCGTTCACCTGGAGCAACGGGTTCAAGGAAATCGTGTGCTGCGAGGTGCCGTGCAATTGGTTCCAGTGCCAGGAAAATTCGATCGACCCGGTGCACTTCGAATGGATGCACGACAACTGGAGCCTGCGCCAGCGCGGCGAGACCGGCCCTTACGCGGCGCGCCATCTCAAGCTCGGCTTCGACGAGTTCGAGTACGGGTTTCAGTACCGGCGCATCCGCGAGGGCGCAACCGAGCAGGATCCGCTCTGGACCGTCGGGCGCGTCACACTGTGGCCGAACGGATTCTATCTCGGCTCACATTTCGAATGGCGGATTCCGGTCGACGACGAGAATACGCTCAATATTTGTTGGTTCTTCACCCGTGTGCCGACCGAGAGCGAACCTTACGTGCAGAACCGGATCCCGACATGGTACGGGCCGATCAAGAACGCCAACGGCCGCTGGATCTCAAGCCACATCATCAACCAGGACGTCATCGCCTGGGTCGGCCAGGGTACGATCGCGGATCGCAGCAAGGAGCTGCTCGGCTCGAGCGATCGCGGCGTCGCGATGATCCGCAATCGCTTTTTCCAGGACATGGAAGCGGTGGTGCAAGGACGCGATCCCAAGGGCCTCATCCGCGATCCCGAAGTCGCCAGGCAGGTGAAGCTGCCGGTCGCGACGCCGAGGACGTTCACCGATTCGCTCCCGCGCGAGCAGTGGCAGAAGGACCCCTATTACGGCCGGCGGTCCAAGCGCTTCCCATGGCAGGCCGGGCAGCCGAGCGAAGTGTGGAACGAGTTCGCCAACGCGATGGGCATCGATCCCAACCAGCGCGATCCCGGCGAACTGCGGATCAGTTGAAGCGCCGCCGCGCTAGTGCCCCGAAGCCGAAGTTCGCATACCTCTGCCGCGACTCCGTTTGCGAGAGGAGCCTCACGATAACCATCACCATTACCGCCTTTGAACGGTCACCCGACGGCGGCAGGGGACTGGCGCGTGATACGCGCGTTCGCTGGGCGCTTGAAGAAGTGGGCCAACCCTACGAGGTTCGCCTTATTTCGTTTCGCGCGATGAAGGAACCCGCGCATCTGGCTCTTCATCCCTTCGGCCAGATTCCGACTTATGAGGAAGGCGATCTTGCCCTGTTCGAGACGGGGGCAATCGTCTTCCATATCGCCGAGCACCATGCGGGCCTTCTGCCGGATGGCGCCAATGCCCGGGCGCGCGCGATCACTTGGATGTTTGCCGCGGTCAACACGGTGGAGCCGCCGATCCTTGAACTTGGAACCGCCAGGCTCCTGGAAGGTGACAAGCCCTGGCATGACGAGCGCTTGCCTCTGGTCGAGGATCGCGTTCGCAACCGGCTGAAACAACTTTCCGCCCGCCTGGGCGATGCAAACTGGCTCGATGGTGCGTTCAGTGCGGGCGATCTGATGATGGTGTCGGTGCTGCTCAGGCTGAAATCATCGGGCATTCTGGACGAATACCCAAACCTAGCAGCCTATCTCGCCCGCGCTGAAACGCGACCTGCCTACAAACGGGCTTTCGCCGCTCAATTGGCTGTTAACACCGGCAAGCCGCCGACCGGCTGATGGGGTCCGTCCTGGGCTCGAAGTCGTCATCCGAGTTTTTTCGTTCAGTTTATGGGTCATGACCCTAGGGCTCCGGACATGCATTGTTTTACGTCGGTCGTTTGAACGCGCGATGTTTGCAATTAAGGTCAACAAATAGTTAAACACCAAACCTAGTTGTTGTTGATGCCGGCGCGCGTATTGTTTGATCGAATTCGCGACGCCGGCGTTTACCAGCCATTAACCCTGTTTACACTTTTGTCCCGATTGCGGCGCGCATCACACATTTTCAACCGTCCGTGAATCCCACTGGGAAACCAATTTCAAACTTCTAGATTGGTAGGGTGCGGCCGGGCGGTTGGATGTTGTTGTCGCGCGTCGTCCGGCTAGCCCACGATTTCATTGGCGCAACGTGAACCACCATCTTGCGACCGCCGTCTAAGTGGGACGGAGAGTACCATGAGCAATGCATCGTTAAGAACTGCCGACCAGATGACTCACCTCAAGATCGTGGTGCTGTCGTTGATTGCGTCCGTTGGTGTAATGGTTGTCGGCATAACCGCGCGCGCCGTGCCGGATGAAGGCACGCCGGCGCGGGTACAGACGCAGACGACCATTCCGGTGGTCAAGGCCGGCAAGCCGGTCGCCTACAGCCACACGGGAACGACGACGATCCGCTGACGTCGGGCCTTACGGCCGCGCCGCAGGCAGCGTCTCGATCAACTTGCCGCCCCACAGCACCGCCCCGGTTGGCTCCCCGGTCGGCGAGCCCCCCTCCGGTTCAAGCGAAATAGCGTAGGTCGCGTCACTGATCGTTTCCGGCTGGTAGGCCGCGAGCGCGGTGCCGGTTGTGAACTCCTGCGCTCCGACGAGCCCGAGCGAACGCGGCTTGGGAAACTGCTTGGAGACCAGCCATAATTCGTAGCTCTTGCCGCTCGGCTGTTGCGCCGCGACGCGGCGTACCGTCATCACGCGCTGATCAATATCGACCGTAAGGATGAACGCGGGCGAAGCTGCATCCTGCTGCAGAACCGCGACCAACCGGCCGGCGGCAGGCCCTTCAGGCTGGACCCGCGCCGGCATCAGATCGGGACGCAGCACCGAGGTGACCAGCAGCGCGACCAGCCCCGCCGCCAGTGCCGCCATGGCGGTTCCGAAATTGCGCCAGCGCTGGACCCGGCGACGCATCTCGGCGAGTTCGACGACCTGGGCTGCGCTAGGCTCCGCGCCGGACAGCCGTTGTCTGATACGCTCGAAAACCTGGGGCGGCGGCTCGACCGGCTCAATCCCGGCATGCAGTTCACCGAGCCGGCGCTCCCAGTCCCGCACCAGCGTGGCAAAGCCGGCATCGGAACGCACCAGCGCCTCCGCCCGCGCACCCTCGGCGGCGTCGAGCGTGCCGAGCACATATTCGGCGGCGAGCACGTCGCGATCGTCGTCGCTGGTCATGAGCCAAGGCACTCCCGGACTGCGAGGATGCTGCGCCGCAGCCAGGTCTTGATGGTGTTGACCGGACGGCCCAAGCGCGACGCCAGCTGCTCGCGGGAAAGGCCGTCGTAATAAGCGAGCAGCATCAGTTGGCGCTGCTCGGGATCGAGCCGACCTAGGCAGTCCAGTAGGCGACGCAGCTCTTCGCTCCGCTCGCGCCCCGCCAACGGGTCCGCGAACTCGGCCGCGAACTCAAGTGCCTCCGGGGCTTCCTCGACCGAGATGTCACGCTTCTTGCGCGCCAAGTCGATCGCGCGATTGCGGGCAATTGCCACCATCCAGGTGATTGGGCTCGCCACGGCCGGGTCGAATTGTCCGGCGCTGTTCCAGATCTTGAGATAGGCCTCCTGCATCACCTCATCCGCGAGATCAGCCCTGCGCAAGATACGCAGCACCACGCCGTAGAGTTTCGCCCGGGTCGCTGCGTACAAGCGCTCGAATGCGGCCTGATCGCCGGCGGCGACCGCCCTCAGCAACCCCACCAGTTCCGCCGCCGTCAGCATGGAGATCCGGCCCCGCCGATGCGCGCGCCACACCCGTGCCGATTATGGTCCGGCCAGAGCCCGCGCGTCGAGTGAGCCCATCGGTATGGGCACGTGGGCCCTTTGCACGCGCCGGGATGCTGACCTGCCGCGCCGGCGTCGCGTCGCGCCCGGGCTTGGGTTAAGGTCGCAACCCCCACATGACGCATCCCCAGATCAACGGGAGGAACCAATGGCCAAGGCCTACTGGATCACGACTTATCGCAACATCTCAAATCCGGATGCTTTGGCCGAATATGCCAAGCTCGCGGCGCCCGCCATTCAGGCCGGCGGCGGGCGCTTCCTCGTGCGCGGCATGCCCTCCAAGGTGTACGAGGCCGGGCTCAGTCAGCGGACCGTCATCATCGAGTTCGACAGCGTGGCGCGCGCCACAGCCGCCCACGACAGCGAGGGCTACAAGGCCGCCCTCAAGGCGCTTGGCAACGCCGCGGAGCGCGACATCCGCATTGTCGAGGGCGTCGCGTAGACTATCGGCCGTCTCCACGTGCGATCGCTGAAAGGTGCGCGCCCGCGCTTGGGTTGTGGGCGGGCAATGGCGCGCGCCTGTGTCGAATTGTGAATTGATTCCAATAACTTAATTAATATGACCGGGGTCGAACGGCAGCCGCGGTGACACGTTAGCCCGTTGCAGGAGAAGAGCAGAAGGAGAGTATCATGAAACGACTGCTTCTCGCCGCCGCGGCAGCTGTTACCTTGATCGCTGCAGCGGTCCCGGCCTCCGCACAGTTTTACGCGGGTATCGGCCCCGGCGGTGCGGGCGTTCAGCTCGGCCCCGTGGGTGTCGGCGTTGGACCGGCTTTCGACCCTTATTGGCGTGGCGACCGCTACGGCTATGCGGGGGATTGCAGCGTGATCCGTGAACGGACCCTCACCCCGAGCGGACAGGTGATCTACACGACGCGGCGCGCTTGCTACTAACGTGTTCCGCACAATGCCGCGGGCTGGCTCCCGGGTCGGAGTCAGCCCGCTTTTTTTGACCGGATTCCGCGCGCT
Source organism: Xanthobacteraceae bacterium (assembly GCA_051985675.1). Taxonomy (GTDB): domain Bacteria; phylum Pseudomonadota; class Alphaproteobacteria; order Rhizobiales; family Xanthobacteraceae; genus JAFAXD01. The sequence continues at coordinate 6,453 of JBPYFJ010000112.1, forward strand.
TACTCGGTTCCCGCAAGCCCGGCCTGTGCCACGACCTTGCCCCAGCGGACCATCTCGCCGTCGATATAGGCCTGCAATCCCGATGGCGGCGCGGGTGACGCCGGGACCATGCCGAGCCGGATGATTTGCTGTTGAGTCTCGGATGCCGCGAGCACGCCGATCAGGTCGGCGTTGAGCCGGCGCACGACGTTGTCGGGCGTGCCCGCCGCCGCCACGATCATGCCCCAGCCGGCCGCGTCGAAACCCGGGATACCGGCTTCGGCGATCGGCGGGATGTCGGGCGCCGAGGGTAGCCGCGCCGCCGACGACACGCCGAGCGCCCGCACCTTGCCGTCGCGGATCAGCGGCAGCGCGGGCACCGTGTCGGAGAACATCAGCGGGATGTGTCCCGCGACGACATCGGTCAGCGCCGGCGCGCTGCCCTTGTAGGGAACATGTGCCATCTCCAGTCCGGTCATGCTCTTGAGCATCTCGGCGTAAAGATGGTGCGGCGAGCCGGGGCCGCCGGAGCCATATGACAGCTTGCCGGGATTGGCTTTGCCGTATGCGATGAGCTCACCCACCGAGCGCACCGGCAAGGAGGGATTAACAACCAGCACGAATGGAATTCTTGCGATCAGCGCGATCGGGGCGAAGTCATGCGCCGGATCGTAGGGCAGTTTCTTGTAGAGGGTGGCACTGATGGCGAGCGAGCCGCTGCCGGCCATCACCAGGGTGTACCCGTCGGGCTCGGCCTTGGCGCCCGCCGCCGTTCCAATCACCGAGCCCGCTCCCGGCCGGTTCTCCACCACGACCGGTTTGCCCAGGCGATCCCCCACGCCCGGCGCCAGCGCACGGCACAATGCATCGATGGCGCCGCCGGGCGGCCAAGGGGCGATCAGGGTGATCTGCCGGGTTGGATACACTTGAGCTGCGGCGGGGAGCCCCAACAGCAGCGCGATCAAGGCGATGGCACCAGCGGCACGCCGGGCGATGCGCATCACGTTCCTCCCGCGATGTTCCGGACGCGTCTTGCTGCGCGCTACCCGATCATTGATCAATCGCAGCGTATTACGTGGTGCCTGCGTGCGCTACCCTGCGGGCGCGGCGCACTCCGCGCCCACCTCATCCAAGGATCGCATTTGCATGTGGCCCGTTCAGATCGACCCGTTGGTCGCGGCCGGCGTCGTGCTCGCCACCGCCATGACGGACGCCGTCTACGTGATGTTCACATCGGCGGTGGTGGCCCGCCGGCGCTTACCGGCGGCGACCTGGAGCAGCATCTGGTACCTGCTCTCGTCCTTCGCCGTGATCAGCTACACCAACAACTGGCTATATGTGCTGTTCGCTGCCGCCGGGTCGTGGATCGGCGCCTACGCCACAATGACGTTCCTGCACCGGCCTCCGGTCAACCCGCCCCCGCCACTCGGCCCGACGACGAGTTGAAATCGCTCAAGCCAGCGCGGCGCGCGAGTTCAAGATTCCCAATGTGTCGACGTCGGTTTGGCCGCGGGCGTCTTGTGCGGCGCGCTCGCGCTCGCCGAGGAGTTCCACCTTCCGGCGTTCGTCGCAAGCCTCCTGCAACGCGTTCTGCGCGTCCACCAGCTGGGCGCGCAGTTCGTCGGCGGAATGCTTGAGATTGTCGCGTCGCGCGATCGCCGCTTTAGCGTAGGTCGGATAGGCGTAATGGGCCGGATCATGGATGCCGCTGCGATCCTGCTCGACACGGATTTCGCGATCAAGGTCGTTGGCCATGCGCTCGAACTCGGCGATCATGGCCTCGATTTGCAGGACCTTGCGCCGTTTATCATCAACCTGAAACGTCTTCAGGCGTATGAGGGCCTCATGCGACTTCATCACTCGTACTCCCCGCACCCCGGTACTCTAGCTGCTAACCAGCAGACCGCCGCCGATCGCGTGCATGATTCAGATGATGACCGTGTTTGGACGCAATTCTGCCGTCACACTGTTAGTTTTCAGTTTCCAGGCCGGCGCCGATCCGCGCTCCCGCCCGCACAATCACCCGCTGCGTGACGATTTTTACCAAGTGTTGCTCGCATGCATCATTTTCGAAGTCGTTAATGGCAACCAACTCTTCACCGTTTAACTCGGTGTTTACTCCTATCGTTAATCATGAGCGCATCGCCCTCAGGACCAGCGAAAACACTGTGTCTGACGGACGAAACTGAAGCGGATGCGCAGCTGTTGGTGGGGATCGCTTATTCTCGTCTCTTAAAGTGATGTACGAGCGCAAGTCGATGATCAACGCGATGTTGGGCGGCTTTTGGAAGCCCGCGCGGAGATCCTCGTCATCTTGCGCACGGGAATCCGGTTTTGTTAACCATCATCGGTAGCGTTCCGAATCAGTTTGTCCTGAGGCGTATTCCAAGGCGGCCATCACGGTCCGCCGACCTGGCCCGATGCGGGGACAAGGGGGTTTGGCATGCGCGTTTTGTTGATTGAGGACGACCCCTCAACGGCGCGGTCGATCGAATTGATGTTGAAGTCGGAAAGCTTCAACGTCTATACGACTGACCTCGGCGAGGAAGGTGTTGATCTCGGAAAGCTCTACGATCACGACATCATTCTGCTTGATCTCAACCTGCCCGATATGTCCGGCTTCGCGGTGCTGCGCTCGCTGCGCGTCGCCAAGGTGAAGACGCCGATCCTGATCCTGTCCGGCCTCGCCGGCACTGAGGACAAGGTCAAGGGCCTCGGTATCGGCGCTGACGACTACCTCACCAAGCCCTTCCACAAGGACGAGCTCGTCGCGCGCATTCACGCGATCGTCCGCCGCTCCAAGGGCCACGCCCAATCGGTCATTCAGACCGGCGAACTGGTGGTGAATCTCGACACCAAGACGGTCGAAGTGAGCGGCGCTCGAGTGCATCTGACCGGCAAGGAATATCAGATGCTCGAGCTCCTGAGCCTGCGCAAAGGCACGACGCTGACCAAGGAAATGTTCCTCAATCATCTCTACGGCGGCATGGACGAGCCCGAGCTCAAGATCATCGACGTATTCATCTGCAAGCTGCGCAAGAAGCTCGCCAACGCGTCCAACGGCAAGAATTTCGTCGAAACTGTCTGGGGCCGCGGCTATGTGCTGCGCGAGCCGTTCGAGGACGAATCGCGCATCTCAGCCTGAGCGCGACGACCGAAATTCCGTTTCTCCAGCCTCCAGCATCCTTGATCCCCCGCCCCTTCGGGCGGGGGCTTTTTTATTGCTGGAACGATGCCGGCACGCCTCACTGCGCCGAAACGACAATCGCCTCGCCTTCGCTAGCGATCGTGACTGCCAATCCGCAATCCTTGGCGAGCAGCGCCGTGTAGTAGGGCTGGATCGCGTGGGCATCGATTGAGTCGGCGCCATCACCGGCCAACAGTCGCTCGGCAGGCTGCGGCACGCGGGCGTTCATTCCACTGGCGATAACCCGGAAGCCGCGGGCCGCATCGCCGTCGACGGCAAGCATTCCGCCACGCGGGATAGCCTGGGTCGCCACGATCAGCAGGTTGAGCAGCAGCTTGACCTGATTTTTCGGGGCGAGCGCGCGCGGCAGGTTCCACGTCAGCTTAATCTTGTCATCCTCGATGAAGCCGCGCGCCACGGTTTCGGCGTCACCCAGATTGATCTCGGCGCCGGCCGAGCCGGCCGCCCCGAACGCCAGCCGGCAGAACTGCAGCCGGGCCGTGGCTTGGGTCGCGCTCTTCTTGATGAGGGCCAGCGCGAACTCACGGGTCTCCTCGTCTTTTGACTCTTCCAGCACCTCCAGGCCGTTGACGATGGCGCCGGTGGGGCTGATGAGGTCGTGGCAGACGCGGGAACACAGCAGCGCAGCAAGGTCGAGACCCGCAAGCGTGGTTGCCATTCAGACAGTCTCCAGGGAATCGAGGGCAGGTTTCTGCGAAAGACTTGCCGCAACGCCGGTCGGGAGGTCAAATCCGCTGCATTGTCGACCGCCTTATACCGCTTCTATACCAACTGGCTACCATTTCGCCGACGGAATGCGCGTCAAAGCGACGTTGCACCGTATCTCGCCCCGCAGCGGCCACAGTTGCCCGGAATGCTGGTCGCGACACGGTCGGGCGCCGCAACACCCGGTTAACCGAAACGCGTCATAGTCGCAGCCAACCATGGTTAACAGGGGCTTATGAACCCATGAGGTTAGGGGCCTTTCTTCGCGCGTCGACGCGCACAATCGCTATCGCTTCAACACTCTGCGCACTGGCGCTGGCCACATCCGCGCCGGCATGGACCCAGACCGCACCGCAGCCGTTGCCACCGCCCGGCGCACAGCCGGCACAGCCCTACCCGCCCGCAGCGCAGCCGGCGCAACCCTACGCGCCCGCGCCGCCGCCCGGCCAAGCGCAGGGGCAGGAGTTTTCCCCGAACGAAATCATCGACGCCGGGCACCGCTTTTTCGGCGGCGTGTCGCGCGGCCTTGCCACCATCGTGGAGAAAGCGGTCAGCCAGTGGGGACTGCCCAACGGCTACGTGCTCGGCGAAGAAGGCGGCGGCGCGTTTTTCGGCGGTCTGCGCTACGGCGAGGGCATGCTTTACACCAAAAATGCCGGCGACTTGAAGGTGTTCTGGCAAGGCCCATCGGTCGGCTGGGATTTCGGCGGCGAAGGCGCCCGCACCATGATGCTCATCTACAAGCTGCCGGCGACCCGAGCGATCTATCAGCGCTTCGCCGGCATTGACGGCTCCGCCTACTTCATCGGCGGGCTAGGCATGACCGCGCTCACCGCCAACGATATTGTGGTGGTGCCAATCCGCTCCGGTCTAGGCCTGCGGCTCGGGGCCAATATCGGCTACCTCAAGTTTACGCCACAGCCGACCTGGAACCCATTCTAGGCTGCGGCCTGCCGCGCCACGGCAAGGACGGACACCAGGCGGCCGTTGAGCGGCCTTTTTTGGGCGCTGCGCCGTCGTACTGTCCGCGTTGGCCGCGAGGGAACACTGGCGATCCGCTGGTGGTCGTGGCATTGTCTTGCAGCCGGTACCGGAGGGTGATGATGGTCGAACCGATCATGTATTTTGCGATCGGATTCCTGTTCGCAGGCTTGGTCGGGCTTGTCCTCATCCCGCTCGTTCATAATCGCGCCGTCCGCCTCACCATCCGTCGCCTCGAAGCTGCCACGCCGCTGTCCATGGCGGAGATCCAGGCCGATAAGGATCAATTGCGGGCCGAATTCGCCATGTCGACGCGGCGGCTCGAGATCAGCGTCGAGCAGCTCAAGGCACGCACCACGAGCCAACTCGCGGAACTCGGCAAGAAGACCGAAGCGATCAACCGGCTCAAGAGCGAGCTCGCCGACAAGGCCAGCGCGATCTTTGCGCTCGAGGCGCGCGAGAAATCGCTGCGCGATCTCGCCCGCACGACCGAAGAAGAAGTCGGCGCCAGGGCCCAGGCTCTGCACGACGCCTCGCGCACGCTGTCCGACAAGGAAGCGGCGCTGGTCAAGCTGACCTCCGAACTCGGTGAGCGGACGTTTTTGTCCGATGGTCAGCGCGTGGAGATTGTCTCGCTGCGCACCCAAGTCGACACGCTCAAATCCCAGGTCGAGCGCTTCGAACGGGAACTCAACGAAACTTCGGATCGATTGGAGCACGAGCGTGCCGAAGTGGTTGCCGCCGCGCAGCAGCTCGACACCGAGCGCGGCAAGGGCGAAACGCTGAGCGCGCACGCAACGGAACTCGAGCGTGCGCTGTTCGCGCAGACGGCGGAGGCCGAGGCGGTCCAGCGGCGGCTACAAGAGGTTGAGACGCGACTGGCTGAGCAGGGCCGGCTGCTGGTCGAACGAGACTACGAGATCAGCCAGCTGCACCGCGAGCTCGAGACCGCCCGCAGGGCCGAAAACGATTGGCGTGCGGAGATCGGCGCATTGGAACGTCGTCATGCCGAAGCCGCGAGCGGCCTGCGGGGCGAGAAGGCGCTGCTTGAGGGCGAGCTGGTGCGGGCGCGCGACGAGCGCGCCAAATTGCATCAAGAAATCGCCTCCATGAAGCGGGAAGCCGAAGCGACCTGGGCGACCGAGCGGGTGGAGAATGCGCTGTTGCGCGAGCGCATCAACGACATCGCCACCGAGGTCGCACATCTGACCATGGTGTTGGAAGGCCCCGGCTCGCCGATCGAGACCATCCTGGCGGGGCAGGTTGACCCGATGCACGCGGCAGCGTCCGACGCGCGCCGTCCCGGCCCAAGCTCCGCTCCGGACCAGGGCGAGCGCGGCGGCAACCTGGTAGAGCGGATTCGGGCGCTGCAGGCGCGCGCCTCCCGGGTAGCGCCGGCAAGTTAGCCTCGCGGCTGCCCTACGGACGTCGAATTTCTAGATAAATTAGGCGGTTCCAGAGGGGGGCTGTAACCGGCAATGGCCGAGCGTGCGTCGGTATCGAACGCGGCTACGCCCGCCACGCGCGTGGCGGCTGGCACGACGGATTATTATCCGATCGTCGTTGGCGCGATCGCCGGATTGAGCCAAAGTTCCGCGCAAGACCGCCGGCGGGTTTACAAGCACGCCAGCCAAGTATTGCTCGGCAAACTTCGAGGGTCACGGCCCAAACTGTCGCGCAAACAGATCCGGCTAGAACAGCACGCGCTCAAAGCGGCCATTCAGCGGGTCGAAGCTGAGGCAAAGGCGGCGGAAGTGCGGGCACGGGCCGCAATAAGGCACTATCCGGATGCCGACGGGGCAAGCGCGAATCGCCATCCGCCCAGCCGGCTCATTCGGGTCTTGGTGCCCGCCGGGCTCGCAATTATCGCGGCCGGGGCCCTAACGACGTATTGGCTCGCCAGCAATCGGCTCGGCAGCCTCTCGCACCCACGAGCGCCGCTTGCGACGGCAGACGTGTCGGCCGCAAACGCCCCCGGGGTGCCGTCCATTGACACCGCCCCAGTCGCCCGGAGCGAGACAGCCGGCAACCCACGACCTTCCACCGCTCGGCCGCCCGGATGCGATCCGCTGTTGGCCGCCACCGATCTTGCCGCCTGCGCGAGCGCCGATCGCAAGCATATCGAGGCAAACTCCGACCGTCGTCCGGCGCTTCCGCCGTGGCTGTCCGTCTACCGGGCCTTCAACGCCGCGCAGCGCGCGATGGGTTTCGGCCAGGCCAAGGTCCCCGCGGAGGCGACTACGGGCGGCGGCGCCGCGGCGGGCAACAACGCGCGCGGCCTGACCGAGAGTGCCAAACAATCGATCAAGAACGGCAATCTCGATCATGCCGTGCGCGATCTTGCGGCGGCGATCCGCGCCGACCCGCTCTACGCCGAAGCCTATGTCATCCGCGGGCAAGCCTTGTTCCAGCTGGGGGAGACCGAACGCGCGGTCGCCGACCTCGACGAAGCCATCCGGCTCGATGCGCGCAACGCCGTAGCCATCCGGGCGCGCGGCATGGCGCAACTCTACAGGGGGGATGAGGACGCAGCGCTCGCCGACCTCACCAAAGCGATTCAACTCGCTGAGGCCGACCCCGCACGCATGCCGCCGCTTGATCTCTTCTACGCACATCGCAACCGCGCGGCGTTATCCGACAAGACAAAGCAATATGATCGCGAGATCTACGATTTGACTTCGATGATCGACGCCTATTGGAAGGACCCGCTGCTAGCCGAGGCGCTGCGCACAAGCTATCGCGAGGCCGGGGCGGCGAGTCTGATCGGATCGATCTATCGGCTGCGCGCGCACGCGCAAATGCACCGAGGGTCCCCGGACGCAGCGGTCACCGACCTGTCCTTCGCCCTTCAGCTCGATCAGCAACACACCGTTGCGCTGCTGCTCGAGCGTGGCCACCTGCAGGAAACCCTCGGGCGCCGCGAGCCCGCGATTCTGGATTTCCAGCGCGTGCTCGAGTTCAACCCGGCTCACGAGGAAGCCAAAACCGCGCTCGCCCGGCTAAAGGCCCAAGCTTCGGCGGATTGACCGGCTCCCGTCGCGCCCCGCGCGAGGCAGCTCGTTGCGGACGCGCCTATTGCGCCGGTCGCAGCACCATCCCGGACGCGCCGACCGCGAGGTTGATGCCGGTGTCGCCTTCGACCGAGAACGGTTGCAACGTTACCGAGCGATTCGATCCGCCGACCAGAACGTTGCCGCCGACCCCGACGCCGACGCTCACCTGTCCGCTCGCCCCGACGTACTCGCCGGCGAGCGCACCACGCTGCGGACCTTCCGTGGGCATCAACACGGCCCACGACATTTTCCCGCCGCTGGTTGCCCCGATGTCGAGACCGACCGTCGTGATTTCGCCAACGTAGGAATCAGGCGCGTACTTCGGGCTGCTCGGGATGAATTGACAGGCGAGATTCTGGCGCCCGCCCACGATCAACCCGACACCGGCGCTCATGTTGCAGGTCAGCATGCCGACCTTGGCCGACGGGGGTGGCGGCGCAGGCACTTGGGCAATCGCCGATGCCACAAAGCCAGTCGTTAGGAGAAAGGCCGCGAATACGAGACGCGATTTCGGCATAGATTTTCCCCCAGCCATGATGAGAGCGCTGATCTAGTTGATTTATCCGACAATTGATAGCGGTAATTGGCTTCCTTCCCGTCCCTTTGGGGCGCTTGCCTGCCTGGGGCCGATGAGCCAAAAGACTCAGTCCACACGGGTGATTTGCGGGGGTTTATGCGCCTTCAAAATGGTTGGCCGTTGCGCGCCGGATCTGACGTCCTCAGCCGGCGCCTTTTCATGTTTGCTGCCGGTGTCGCACCGCTGGCCGCGCTCGTACCGGCGCTGGCAGTCCCCCAAGACGACCCCGACCCGAAGAAGCTCAAGCCGGGTCAGTTTTTCTGGCACCCCGAGCGCTCTCCGGATGGTCCGGTCGTTATCGTCGTGTCACTGCCGGATCAGCTCGTAACGATCTATCGCAACGGCATCCGAATCGCGGTGTCGACCTGTTCGACCGGGCGACCGGGGCACACAACCCCGACCGGAACATTTGTCATCCTCCAGAAGGACGTGGACCATCATTCCTCGCTCTATAACGATGCGCCCATGCCCTACATGGAACGGGTGACCTGGGGCGGCGTCGCGCTGCACGCTGGCAACCTGCCCGGATATCCGGCCTCGCACGGGTGCGTGCGGCTCCCGCGCGCTTTTGCACAAGAGCTCTATGGAGTTACTCACCTCGGGACCACCGTCATCATCGGTGATCGCAACTCGGTTCCAGCCGACGTCCTGCACTCCGGGCTGCTGATCTCGCAACATACCGAGGACATGGCGAAGCAAGCCGTCCAGCAGGCCAAAGCCAATGCTCAGACCCAGGCGACGGGCACGGACGCGAAGACCGTGTCGGCGATCATTTCCACCCGGGAGAAGCGCATCGTCGTGTTCGTCAACGGCGTGCCGGCGTTTGAAGACAAGGTGACGCTGCAGCAGCCTGACCTGCCGTTCGGCACGCACGTCTTCAACTTGACCGGGCCGTCCGACGATCCCACGAAACTCAAATGGATGGCAGTCGATCTCAGCGCCGACGCCGTCAACGACCTCGGTCAGAACGATGCAGGCGCGGCGCAAGCCTCGGCACTGCTGTTTGCGGCAACCATGCGACGCATCGACGTCCCGGAGGCAACAGCGCACCGCCTGGCAGCGCTGCTGCGGCCCGGAACCACCTTGGTGATCACCGACAAGCCGGTCGATTCCAATACGTATTCCGCACCCGGATTCACCATCATGACGACCGGGGACATCTAACGCCGGTTGATTTCAAGGCGGTCCACCCGTCGTTAAGGTGGCTCGCTGGCTGAGTGCATTCACCGCTATTTCGCGAGCGGCGGCGTGCCGGGCTACAAACGGGCCGTCATTGACGCCGATTCCGCAGCGCAATATCGCCAAAGCTATACCTAAGCACAGGGTCACCTAACCGTAGGGGGAACACGCCTCATTCCAACGTGGTCGCGTTAACCACCCATGTACAACTGGGCTCTGAGGCTCGCTCAATTTAACCTCCGATTAAGCAAGAAGGGGTGTTGCGAGGCGTTTCCCATGTTGAAGGTCATCATCGCGATAGCGGCTGTGGTTCTTTCTGCCGAGATTGTCGCCATCTCGTTCGCGCCTGGCGCGGAGATGGTCGTGACGCCGCCGGCGCGGGCCCTCAAGGGTGACCGCCTCGATATCCGCCCCATTACGCCAGTGCGCAAATTGGAACCTGCAAAACCAGCAACCCAGCAGGTTCGCCAGACTCGACTTGCCTGAGACCCCACGGGCTACCTCGCGTAATGCGGGGTGACCCGCCCCGGCCCCGACGCCAGCCCCCCCACCCCACCCAACTGGCGTCGGGGTCCCCTTCTCAAGTTGCCGAAGCGGGCCGCCCACGGCGGCCCGTTCTCGTTTAGGCGACCCGCATGGCGGTCGCCGCGACGATCCGCGAACGTCAGTAGGGGGTCGTGGCGAAGAACCACAGCGAGGGCGCTGCGTTTGTCACCGCGCCATCGACATTGAAGAGCTGCACGCCGCTGAGCTGGTTTGTTCCGTCGCTCATCCAAAGCCGATAGATGGTTGCCAACGCCGGCGCCGCGGTCGGCAGATAGGCGACCGGCCCCCCCGGCCGCCGGGGCAAGGTGACGCCGCCGATGTCGGTCCAAGGGTTGAGCAAATAGTTCGTCAGTTTGGACAGCGCCGCGTTGTTGATGATCGGCCGCTCCAAAATCCATTCAATCGAGTTGCCGACCAGTTCGGTTCCGTGCGGGGGCGTCATCGCGAGCGAGACTGATTTCCGCGTCGTCAGATTCTCGATCGAGAGATGTTTGCTCGCGTCCGCAGCGATAAAAACGGAAACTGATATCAAGTCGCCTGGCGAGACCACGAGGTTGGTCACCCGGATCTCGGAGTTCGGAAACCACTCGATCCACGCGTAGTAGCTGGCGCCGGCGGCACAGTCCAAATCAGTTTCCGTTCCGGCCTGCAACACGTCGTTCGAGAACGCCCCGTCAATTCCGACCCAATTCGCGGAGCTGTATTTTTCCGTTCCAGACTCGCAACCGGAAGCCGGCTTCGGCACGACGTACTGCGCTTCGATCTGCGACCCAGGTTTAGCGAACGGGTTGCTCGGATCGACGATTGCGTAGCCGCTCCAGTTTTCGCTGTTCGCCTCGACCGTGCCTCGGGTCGTCTTGATCTGTTTGATGCTGCGCGCCGGCGCATGAAACGTGCTGGTTTGCTGAAGCTGCGGAACGATACGCGTCTGGCTCATGACGCGCCGTTCCCAGCGCGCCAGGACGTCCGCTCCGAGCTCCCGGCGCGGGCGCGGCGGAAAGCCGTAGCGATCGAGCTCCGCGTCGGTTGCGGTCAAGGGATTAAAGCTCGCCGGCGGACGGGCGAACGCGGAGACGCCCGGAATCTCGGTCTCAAGCCCAGCCGGTGTTGCCGTTTGCGCCCGCGCCGCCTCGCACCAAACGCTTATCGAGCCGACCAGCAAGACCATCAACACAAGAAAAGAACTGCGCACCACGGCTCTAAGCGCTCCGACGCGCGATCTCGAGCGAGACCAGCCGCGCCAATAGGGTCGCCGGATAGAGCTGTCCAATGATGCCTTCGACGTTGCAAAGGCTGCGCGCGAACGGATGCACGGGTACGATTTCGCCATAGCCGGTCGAGGTGAGAGTGACGAAACTGAAGTAGATAAAGTTGCTCGGAAGCGCCGGGCTGTCATCCATCGGCACGCCTGAGAACGCGTTGGGAATACTCAGTCCCAGGAAAGTATAGAGAGCAACGAACGTTGCCCCGATGATGAGATAAAGCAAAATGGCACCCATGATGCGGTGATAGTTGACCTCACCGGGGCCAAAGACCGCGCGGGTGACGACCCATCCAACCGACACGCCCAGAATTAACCAAGAGGTGGCGTCGAAATAGAGGTCGAGAGTCGAATGACGGAAGCGCAACGCAGCAGCGACGGCGGCAAAGCCGATCGCGACCAGAACCGCCACAATGGTCAGCGGGTTGCCGGATACAACGAACAGCGCGGCCGTGCAGACCAGGATCAAAGCGAGCCCGAAATTCTCCGATTTGATCGTTCCGGCCGCATGCAGGGGCGCCAACACGAACAGCGGGATCGCCAGCAAGACCGTCAGGGTGGTGAGCAGCGGATCGCGCCAGCGGGTCTGCAGGCGCACGAAGCGCGCTCTTACGTCCGGGGCGACCATCAGCATCTCAGCCCTCCGCGCGCTGGGCCACGCGGGCGGGGCGGATTGAACTTCATGAGTTCCCCACAAACGAAATAAAGCCGAACGACTGGTATCCTGCTGATCGATTGAACGTCAACCGGCTCCCCGGCGACTAACGATGGGTCCCGAGGATCCTCCCGCGGACCGCGCAACGGCCAGACGGAGCGCATCGGATGAGCCTACGATTGTCGGTTTTGGCGTTTACGGCGCTTGTCACAGCCTCAATTGCGGGCGGGAGCTTTGTGGCATGCGCTGCCGGCGCAGACGCGGATGAGGCCTTCGTCAAGCGCCTGTTCGGCAAGCCGGCGGGCCCGGAGAGGTCTTCTGCTTGTTTCGAGCGCGCTTACGACGCCAGTCATCTGGCCCATCATCCGCTCCAGAAGGTCAGCGTAATGAAGCTGCTGGTGACCGCGGAGCCGGAACCGGAGAGCAAGGCGCTGGTTTACTCGTTCAAGCTGAGACTCCGATATCGCAACCGGCGCGGCGAGTTCGAGTCCACTGGTGAATGCGGCCGCGCGGAGACGGCCGATAGCGGGCGGTTCGGCTGTGGGGTCGATTGCGACGGCGGCGGGATTGAGGTCGCGCTAGCGAAAGACAACAAATCTGCCCTGGTCAAGGTCGAGCGAATCCGGACCTGGCGCGCCAACGCGCCCGGCGACGACGCCTCCTCGCAATCCCTGCTCGGCGGTGCCGACGATCGCTTGTTTCGGCTTGACCGCACGCGCCTCGAGGGTTGCAAGTCACTGGTGACCGATCGCGAGGAATTGGCCACACTCCGACTTCAATAGATCTTCGGAGGGATAGCTATGCACCGACGCAACATTCTCACCGCGGCGTTCGCGGCGGCCGGGGCGATGTTTGTCGCCGCGAAGCCCGCCAACGCCAATCCGGAGGCACCCGACAAGGCGAAGGTGGTCTACCACCTGTGCGATTTCGACAAGGTCGGCTTCGTCCTCGGCAACATCAAGAACCACTTCGACGGGATGGGCGGCCCCGATCACGTAACCATCGCGCTGGTGGTGCACGGCCCCGCCCTCAAGGCGTTTCACGTGATCTCGGCGAGCGCCGACGTCGAGCAGCGCACCAAGCAATTCGTCAAAGCCGGGCTGCAGCTCAACGCGTGCGGCAACACGATGCGGGCGCAGGACGTCACCCTCAAAGATCTGCTGCCGGGCTTCGTCGCGGCTGATCGCGGCGGCGTCGTGCGTATTGCCGAACTGCAGGCGCAAGGGTACGTGTACCTCCGACCGTAGCAATTTGCGCGGGGCGCAGGTGGCGGGCAACGCGCGCTTTGAAGACGGGCTTTTTTCGGGATCCTCCACGAGACGTTGGGCCGCATGACGCGATTGCGCGATCTGGTCCGCGAACGCAAGCCGAGCATCCGCTTGCCCGGATGGCTGGAGCGGGTGGCGTCGATCGGCATCGTCACCCAGGATCCGCGGATCGCGCGGCGCCAGCGGATCACCAACGTCGCGGCGTTCGCAACCGCCGGGAACGCGATCTCCCACCTGATCATCAATTCTTACCATAACTTCGACGGTCTCCTGGTCATCCACGCCTACAACGCAGCGATGACCGTCGCCGCGTTATTGACCCCACTGCTGCACCGCTTCGGCCAGAACGCGGCGGCGATGGTGCTGGTCATTCTGATCGTCGTCGGCAATACCTTCGTGGTTTGGATGTTCGGCACAGCAAGCGGCCTGGAAATCTACTTCACTCTCGCAGGGGCGATATTGCTGTTCTTCGGCGTTGAGCATTGGAAGCTGTTTCTAGCATTCTTCGCCGCCGTGGCCGCCGCGCTGGTGATCACGCTCAACTTCGCTCCCACCGACGGGCTGATCATGCCCGACGACCGTGACCTGCGGGCGATGCTGTTCAGCCAGGCGATGATCAACACGATCGTGATCAACGCCTTGATGGTGTTCTACGCGCTCACCGCGCTGCATCGCGCCGAGGCCGAGCTCGAAAATCAGTATGCGCTCTCCGAAGCCTTGCTTTCGGCGGTGATGCCATCGTCGGTCGCCGAGCGGCTCAAGTCCGGCGCCGAGCAGCGGATCGCCGACCGGATCGGCAACCTGAGCATCCTGTTCGCCGACTTGGTCGGGTTCACGGCCGCCGCGCACGCGCTACCGCCCGAGCGGGTTGTCGCCTATCTCGACGAGCTCGTGCGAGCGTTCGACACCTTGTGCGAGCAGCACGGCGTCGAGAAGATCAAGACAATCGGCGATTGCTATATGGCGATTGCCGGCCGCGAAGGCGACGCGCGCGGCGGCGCACGCGCCCTAGGTAGGTTCGCCCTCGCCATGATGGAAACCACCGAGCTCGCGCAATTGGACGGGCAACGGCTTGCGCTGCGCATCGGCATTCATTGCGGCGCGGCCACGGCGGGCGTGATCGGCGACACACGCTTTACGTTCGATGTGTGGGGCGACGCGGTCAACACGGCCTCGCGCATGGAATCGCACGGCTTGCCGCGGCGCATCCAGGTCAGCGGAGCGTTCCGAGATCTTACCCAAGACTTCTTCCTGTTCGAGGAACGCGGGACCACCGACATCAAGGGCATTGGCGCAACCCGCACTTTCTTTCTGATCGGGCCTGCCGACAAAGCAATATCCGGGTAACGCCGGCCCTAGTACCGCCGATTTGAAGTTCCTGCACCATTTGCCGCGATCTCGTTCAGGAACTTCAAATCGAAAAGCGGCACTAGAGTCATATAGTTGCTAGTGCCCCTTTGTTTCCGAAGTGCGTGTCCGAGGGTGCTGCAATGTATCACGCACTTCGGAAACGGGGCACTAGGGCTGACCTTTGCAGGTTTAGGCAGCAGATTCGCCGCGCTTCGACGCGAGCACATGTGCGATCTCGCCGACGATCCCGCGCCGGAACAACAGGATGCAGACGATGAAGATCGCGCCGATCACCGCCTGGATCGGCAGGCCGGAGTCGGCCAGGTAGAACTGCAGCATCTCGACCAGTACCGCGCCCACCACCGGACCGAACATGGTGCCGGATCCGCCTAACAGCGTCATCAAAATGACGTCGCCGGACGTGCTCCAGTGCACATCGGTGAGCGACGCGAGCTGCACCACCATGGTCTTGGTCGCGCCGGCCAGGCCGGCGAGCGCGGCCGAGAGCACGAACACCAGCAGTTTGTAATCATTGACCCGATAGCCAAGCGAGATCGCGCGCGGCTCTTTCTCGCGGATCGCCTTGAGGATCTGTCCGAAGGTGGAATGCGTGATGCGATAGATCAGGAGATAGCCGACCAGGAAGATGACGGCGGTGGTGTAGTAGAGCACATAGAGGTTGTTGAGGTTGAACAGTCCAAGGATATATCCGCGCGGAACGCCGGTGAGGCCGTCCTCGGCATGGGTGAAGGGGACCTGCAGCGCCAGAAAGTAGATCATCTGGGCCAGCGCCAGCGTGATCATCGCGAAATAGAGACCCTGCCGGCGGATGGCCACGAACCCGAACACCACGCCGAGCACGGTTGCGGCGGCCGTGCCGATCAGTGCGGCAAGCTCGAACGGAAGCCCCCACACCTTGAGGGCATGGCCCGCCACGTAAGCGCTGGCGCCGAAAAACGCCGCATGGCCGAAGGAGAGAAGCCCGACCGCTCCGAGCAGGTTGAACGCGCACGCAAACAGACAGAAGCAGAGGATCTTTGCGAGAAACAGCGGATAGGCCAGGAAGGGCGCAACCGCGAGCACGGCGAGCCCAGCCGCGTAGATTGCGATCGACGGCACGCGCAGCTTGCCGGCAAACAGCGCGGAAAAGCGGGTCTGCGACTGCACCGGGCCTGCGGAGGTCGTGGCCATGACTACCTCTCGCGCCCGAAC
This sequence comes from Xanthobacteraceae bacterium, assembly GCA_051985675.1. GTDB lineage: Bacteria > Pseudomonadota > Alphaproteobacteria > Rhizobiales > Xanthobacteraceae > JAFAXD01. The sequence goes on from JBPYFJ010000112.1 coordinate 22,427, forward strand.
AGCCCGGCCGGCTTGATCAGCAAAACGATGAACATGATGACAAAGATCACCATGTTTGCGCCGGGCGGATAAAAGACTTTGGTGAGGCCCTCGACCACCCCAAGCCCCAGGCCGGTGACGATCGCGCCCAGAATCGAGCCCATGCCGCCGACCACGACGACCGCGAACACCGTGATGACGAGCTCGCCTCCCATCAGCGGGCTGACCGAATAGATCGGCGCCGCCAGCACGCCGGCAAAGCCCGCAAGCGCGACGCCGGCGCCGAAGCCGAACGTCAGCAAGGCCGGCACGTTGATGCCGAACGCGCGCGTGAGCTGGGGATTTTCGGTGGCGGCGCGCAGGGTGCGCCCGAGCGAGGTCTTCTCGATCGCGAACCAGGTTCCGAAGCAGAATATCAACGATGCGAGCACTACCCAGGCGCGGTATTTCGGCAAGAACAGAAAGCCAAGGTCAAACCCGCCGCGCAGGTCGAAGGGCACCGGATAGGGCCGGCCCGCGGTCGCGAACCAGTACACGAACATGCCCTGGATGAACATCATCACGCCGTAGGTCAGCAAAAGCCCGTAAATGTGATCGAGCTTGTAGACGCGCGCGATCAGCGTCTTCTCAAGCGCCATGCCGACGACGCCGGCGATCAGCGGCGACAAAATCAACGCGGGCCAGTAGCCGATACCCGAGTAATTGAGCAGCATCCAGGAGCCGAACGCACCCAGCATGTAGAAGGTGCCCTGCGCAACGTTGATGATGCCCAGGAGACCAAAGATCACCGCAAAGCCGAGGCTGAGCAGCGCATAGAACGAGCCGTTGATAAGCCCGACCAGCAACTGTCCACTCAAGATCTGCAGCGACATGATCAGATTCCGAGATAGGCTTGAATACGCGCGGCCTGGCTCGCGACGTCGGCGCGCGCGATCATGTCGACAATGCGGCCGCGCTCCATGACGTAATGGCGGTCCGCGAGGCGCTGCGCGAACCGGAAGTTCTGCTCGACCAACAGGATCGTGTGACCTTCCTTGCGCATCAGATCAATCGCATTGCGGATCTGTTGCACAATGACCGGCGCGAGACCTTCGGTCGGCTCGTCGAGCAGAAACAAACGCGCGCCGGTGCGCAGCACGCGCGCAATCGCCAGCATTTGCTGCTCACCCCCCGAAAGTCGCGTCCCCTGGCTGCGCCTGCGCTCGCGCAGATTGGGAAACAGCCGAAAGATCTCATCGAGCGGCATTCCGCCCGGTCCGACGGCGGGTGGCAGCAGCAGGTTCTCGGTCACGTCCAGCGTTGCATAGATGCCGCGCTCTTCCGGCACGTAGGCCACGCCCAGCTTGGCGATGCGTTCCGGCGGCTCCGCGATCACCTGCCGCCCCCAAACGTTGATCGAGCCCGACCGTTTGTCGAGCAGGCCCATGATGGCGCGCAGGGTCGTGGTCTTGCCGGCGCCATTGCGGCCGATGATGGTGACCACCTCGCCGCGCGCCACCTCGAGCGAGACGCCCTGGAGCACGTGGGAATCGCCGTAGAGTGCATGCAGAGCCTCGATTGCGAGGCACGATTGCTCGCGGCTTGCGTGGTCAGTCATGGTCCGATCCCAGGTAGGCCTCGACCACGGCCGGATCGCGCGAGACCTCGGCGTAAGGTCCGTCAGCCAGAACCTCGCCACGCGCCAGGACGGTGATCCGATCCGACAGGTCCGCCACAACCGACAAATTGTGCTCGACCATCAGCACGGTGCGGGCCGCTGCGCTTTTCCTGATCAGTTCGGCGATGCGGCTGATGTCCTCTTGTCCCAGCCCTGACATCGGTTCGTCGAGCAACAGCAATTCCGGGTCGAGTGCGAGCGTGGTGGCGATCTCCAGCGCTCGCCGGCGGCCGTACGGGAGTTCGATCGCTCTGCGGTCGACGAACGCGTCGAGCCCGACCTCGTTGAGGAGCGCGCGCGCCCGCTCGTTCAATTCGTTGAGTGCGCGCTCGGACCGCCAGAAGAAGAAGCCGTCGTTGCGGAAGCGCTGCAGGGCAACGCGTACATTTTCGAGCACCGTGAGGTTGGCGAACACCGCGGAGATCTGGAACGAGCGCACCATTCCGAGGCGCGCCACGTCGGCCGGCGCCATGCGCGTGATGTCCGTTCCCTTGAAGAAAACGCGGCCGCTGGTGGGATTGAGGAACTTGGTCGCCAGGTTGAAGACCGTGGTCTTGCCGGCTCCGTTCGGACCGATCAGGGCATGGATGGTTCCGCGGTGAACGTCGAGGCTGAGGTTGCGCACCGCCGTAAAACCGCGGAACTCCTTGGTCAGGTTCTCCATACGCAGCGTCACGTCGTGCGAATCGGCGCGCGGCGCGGTCGCTGGCATGGCGAAGCCTTAACTTACTTCGCGGCCAGCGCCGGACAGCCTCCGTCCGCGAGCGGGCGGAAAACTTTGTCGCCGGGGAGCGTGCCGATGACCTTGGTCAGGTCCCATTCGCCTTTGGATTCGGCCGGCGTCTTGATCTGCATGAGTGCGACGCTATGCACCATGCGGCCATCAGGACGCAGGTATCCGTCCTGCGTGAACACGTCGCGCACCGGGGTTTCGCGCATCTTGGCGATCACGACTTTCGGATCGGTCGAATTGCTGGCTTCGATCGCCTTGAGATAGGCCTTCGCCGCCGAATACGCGCCAACCTGGAACGACCCGGGTGGGACCTTTCGGCGCGCCATGAACTTGTCGACCCAGGCCTTGGTGTCGGCGTCGCTGCGCTGGACCCACGGCGTGACGTACCAAACACCCTGCGCGGTATCGAGCCCCATCGCCTTGATGCCGGACGGCAGATCGACGCCGAACCCGACCAGCTTGGCATTGACCCCGAATTCGCGCGCCGCCTTGATCGCGTTGTTGGTGTCGTCGCCGCCGCTGTTGAGGGCGATGACCTCGGGATTGGCCGCCTTGGCCTGCAGAACGTAGGACGAAAAATCCGTGGTCCCGAGCGGGTGCTTCACGCTGCCAACGACGGTTGCGCCCTGCGCCTCCAGCGCTCGCCGGACGCCTTGCTCCATCGCCGCCCCGAAGGCGTAATCAGCGTTGAACAGGAACCACTTCTTGCCGAGTTGGGACACTGCGGCGCCGATCGCCGCGCCAAGCTCGTAGGAATCGTAGACCCAGTGCACGCTGTTATCGGGCGCACAGGCCTTGCCGGTGAAATCAGCGGACCCCGCGCCGGCCAGCAAAATCGCCTTGTTCTTCTGCTTGGCGATATCGAGCACCGCGAAAGCCACCGCCGAATTGACCAGATCCACGATCGCATCGACCTTGTCGACGTCGTACCAGCGGTTGGCAATCGATGCGCCGAGATCGGGCTTGTTCTGATGGTCGCCGGCCAGGACCTCGATCGGTTTGCCGTTGACCTTGCCCCCGAACTCCTCGACGGCCATTTTCACCGCCTCGACAGACCCGTTTCCGGTACCCGCCTCGTAGATGCCCGACAGGTCGGTGAGTACGCCGAGCTTGACCTTGTCATTGGCAATTTCCGCGTGCGCCGCGGCACTGCAAAAAACCATAGCCGCGATCATCGATGCGCCGCATATGCGCATGGTATCCTCCCAGTCGTTTCGTTCTGCCGTGATAATGCGGCACGGCCAAACCGGCAAACGTAATTTCGGGCTAGTGCCCCGAACCCGAACTTCGCACACAATGTGACGCGGGTCCGAATGCGAACTTCGGGTTCAAAGGGGCACTAGAATCATAGATTTGCTAGTGTCCTTTCGATTCCGCAGTTCGCGTCGAGCGTGCTGCACCGTGTGGCGAACTTCGAAAGCGGGACACTAGATGACAGGGTTCGCACGCGCGATACGCGTAGTTTCGTACGGTGCCGCCTTGGCGCTGGCGGGCCCTTCTGCGCTGGCGGCGGACTGCCGCGTGGAGCCGGCGGCAGCCGCTCCGGTGGTGCAAGTGAGCGATGGCCGCACCCTTGTCCTCGCCGACGGTCGCACCGTCCGTCTGGCGTCGATCGAGGTGCCGGCGATGCCCCCGCCGAGCGTGTCGGCAACCGAACCGCAGGCGGGCGCAGCTCGTGCCAGCAGCGCGGCGCTTGCCGGGCTGGTGACCGGAAACACCGTCGCACTCGCCGCTGCGGGCACCGACCGGCACGGCCGGGTGCTGGCGCGGGCCTATGTGACGCGGAACGGCACCTGGCACCCGGTCGAAATCGATCTGGTCGCCGCCGGTCAGGCCTTTGTTTCGCCATATGCGGACAACCAAAACTGTGCCAGCGACCTGATCGCAGCCGAGCGACGGGCCCGCGTAGGCAAGGTAGGACTATGGGGCGATCCCGATTATTCAGCCAGAGAAGCCGACAACCCGGCCGAAGTGCTGGCTGCCCTGGGACGTTTTGCAATCGTCGAAGGCTGGGTCGTGTCCGTGCGCGAGAGCGGCGGCACCATCTATGTCAACTTCGGTCGCCGGTGGAGCGAGGACTTCACCGTTACCATATCGAAACGCAATGAGCGTTCCTTTGCCGAGCACGGAGTTGTTCCGAAAGCGCTCGCGGGCCGGCGCGTGAGAGTACGAGGCGTGATCGAAGAGCGCGGCGGCCCCTGGATCGAGGCCGTTGCGCCCGGGCAAATCGAAATTGCGGACCGTTGACGCGCAATGAACGCGGTGCACAGCAAGCGCAGGTTGCGGGGACTCGGCGTCGTTGCCGTCGCGCTGGCGCTCGGGGCTTGTTCCAGTCTTGTGCAAACCGAACATGCGATCGTTCTGCCGGACACAGGCCGGCAGGGAAGCGACAGTCCCGCCGATCGCGGACATCAGCGCATTTTGGCCGCGTATGGGGGCGCTTACAACGATGCGCGACTGACCGCGCTCTTGAACAAAACGGTCGATCGGTTGGTTGCTGCATCAGAACGGCCGGATCTGAAATACAAGGTCACAGTGCTCAATTCGCCTGCGATCAACGCGTTCGCGCTGCCGACCGGACAGCTTTACATCACCCGCGGCCTGATCGCGCTCGCGAGCGATACGTCGGAGATCGCCTCGGTGATGTCGCATGAAATGGCGCATGTTATCGCGGATCACGCGTCGATGCGCCAGGATCAGGCACAGCAGGCGTTGATCGCGAGCCGCGTAGTGAGCGACGTGCTCAGCGATCCGTCGGTCGGGGCGCTCGCGCTCGCCAAATCCAAGGTTGCGCTCGCGAGCTTTTCGCGGGCCCAGGAACTTGAGGCCGACGGCATTGGTGTCGGCATTGCAGCGCGTGCGGGCTTTGACCCCTATGGTGCCGCACGCTTCCTGACCGCCATGGGCCGGAACGCCGAGCTCAAGGCCGGCGCCAGCACTTCGGATGCGAAGTCCGTCGATTTGATGTCGACCCATCCGGCAACGCCCGAGCGCATCAAGAATGCCCAGATCAACGCCCGGCAGTACTCGGCGCCCGGCGCGGGCGAGCGCGACAAGGCCGCCTACCTCGCCGCCGTTGACGGCCTCGTCTATGGCGACGACCCGGCGGACGGGTTTGCGCGTGGGCGACGGTTCACACATCCGCGGTTCGGCTTCACGTTCCTGGTGCCGGAGGACTTCACGATCGACAACACCGCGCAGGCGGTTGTCGGGGTCAAGGAAGGCGGCACGCAGGCGATGCGCTTCGACCTCGTCGGTGTGCCGGCGGAACAGACGCTGGGCGCCTACCTGACGTCTGGCTGGATGGACAACGTCGATTCCGCCTCGGTGCAGGATCTGACCATTGCGGGCTTTCCGGCCACCACCGCGACTGCCAAAAACGAGGAATGGTCTTTCCGCCTCTATGCACTGCGCATCGGCAACGAGGTCTATCGCTTCATTTACGCGGCCAAGACCATGACGCCGACGGTGGACCAGTCCTTTCGCGCCTCGGTCGATTCGTTCCGACGTCTCAGCCTGTCTGAAGTTGAGGCGGCCAAGCCGTTGCGGATCAAGGTGCTTGCGGCCAAGCCCGGTGAAACCGTCGAATCCGTCGGGCACAACCGGATGGCGCGTCTCGACCACGCCGTCGAGCGCTTTCGGATGATCAACGGACTTGGCCCGTCGGACGCGTTGAAGCCGGGCGAGCAGGTCAAAGTCGTGGTCGAGTGACTAGCAGACGTGGGAAAACAAAAGGCCCGGCGTGTGCCGGGCCTTTGAATCTCGATTCACCCCAACCTGGTCAGGCTGCTTCTTCCTCGACCATTTCGTCCGCCTTCGGTCCCCCGCGGCGCGGACCTTTGGCAAGTGCCGCCTCGATTTCCTTGATCGCCTCGGTCTCGGTAATCCGCTGAACGGCCGAAATCTCGCGCGACAGCCGGTCCAGCGCCGCTTCATACAGCTGGCGCTCGCTGTAGGACTGCTCAGGCTGCGTCTCCGAGCGGTACAAGTCACGGACGACCTCGGAAATCGCAACGATATTGCCCGAATTGATCTTGGCCTCGTACTCCTGAGCCCGGCGCGACCACATGGTCCGCTTGATCCGTGCACGGCCCTTCAGGGTTTCAAGCGCGCGCCTGACCATCGGCTCCTCGGCGAGTTTGCGCATGCCGACCACCGCGACTTTCGTCGTCGGTACCCGCAACGTCATCTTATCCTTGACGAAATTGATCACGAACAACTCAAGCTTGAGCCCCGCGACCTCCTGCTCCTCGATGGCCATGATCTGGCCGACCCCGTGAGCCGGATAAACGATGAATTCGTTGGTCTTGAACCCCTGCCGCTGGGTCGTCTTTTTGGCGGTCATTCCCTGCGCAACTCCTTGGCCCACCGGCCTTCGGCCGATCGGCTTTGCCACGGAACCCCCTCGCCGACTGGCGCCGCGGGGGGCATTCGAAGCCCTCCGGCGCGATGCCGAGGACAGTTTGCTGGTCTTGCTTGTCTTCTTGGAACTATGACGCGTCTTGCCTGCCACTGTTACTCGCGTGCAACATGCACGCCCCTAGTTAGACGGTTTCCCACCAACCCCGTAAAAAAATATGCTCCCGGACGGGAGCGCTTCGGAGTGTCTGTGATTTTCGTTCATATGTCACCAATATAGCACATTTTCGGCCGATTTCAATGTGTTGCGACGCGAGAATCGGCCTCGAACAACAAATTCAGGCAGGGCAAATGTGACAATTAGTTAACGTTCGACATTTTCAGTCGCCGCCGCCCGGCTGCGAGGAAAAAAATTTCTTGAACTTGTCGGCGACCCCTTCGAATTCTTTGGCGTCCGCCGGAGGGTCTTTTTTGACGGTAATGTTGGGCCAAGTCTTCGCGTATTCCGCGTTGATCTCTAACCACTGCTCAAGGCCTGGTTCAGTGTCGGGTTTGATCGCTTCCACCGGGCATTCGGGCTCGCAAACCCCGCAATCGATGCACTCGTCAGGATGGATGACGAGCATGTTCTCACCCTCGTAGAAGCAATCGACCGGGCAGACCTCGACACAGTCCATGTACTTGCACTTGATGCAGCTTTCATTGACGACGTAAGTCATTAGAGGGCTCCGGCCGTCGCAATACGACCATTTCGGGTTGCCAATCATGCGTGCCGGGGTCGCGGCCCACAGGCGCGGCCCGGAACGCTCGCAAAATCAAGCCATTTGTGGGCGGATGCAAGCTTCGTTCAAACGGGCTTCGCTCTAACGTATGGGCGCACCCCGTGCAAGGGAAGTGGCCGACCTGCGGCGTCAGCGCCCCTCGGGCCTGCTTGTCATTGCGGCAGCGACGGCGCCGGCGGCCGCGTCGGGGAACCTGAGCCCAGATCTTCATAAAGCATGCGCCCGGCTTCGGCACCGCCACGGCGTTGCGCAAATCGCACGACCCGCAGCAGGCGAACGCCCCGATCGAGCGCGATCGTCAGCACATCGCCGGGCTTCACCGCCCGGCTCGCCGCATCGACCCGGACGCCGTTGAGCCGAACCCGTCCCGAGGCCGCCAGCGCGGCCGCATCCGTACGTGTCCGCACCACCCGCGCGTGCCACAACCACTTGTCGATACGCTGATGATCGTCGGACAACCGGCCCTCGGATCGCAGCTCGTCAGTGGTATTTCGGATCAACGCCGATCCTTTGCGTCCGCTTCGAGTTGAGCCTTCAGGGCGGCAAGCTTGGCGAAGGGGGAATCCGGATCGGGCTCTTTGCCGCGCCGTTCCCGGCCTGCTTCCCAGGTCCGCGGTGGACGGTTGTCGTCGCGTCGATCGCGGCGGCGTTCTTGCCGGTCCGGCCGATCGTGACGATCGGCCCGTTCCCGGCGCTCGGGACGTCTGCCGTCATGACCGCCCGGACGGTCCGATGCCTCTCGCTCCTTGCGCCGATCATCGCGATGACGGCGTGGTTCCTCCCGCCGGACCGGAGTGCCCGGATCGGGCGCCGGCGCAGCTTGCTCGGCTGCTGCCGCCGCCGCGGGCGCGTCCGAGGGTTTTTTGTCGCGGGCCGGCCGATGATGCCGGCGCGGTCGGCGCTCGTCGGAACGGCCGGGACGCCACACGTCGATGAACTGCTGCTCGCTTGGCGCCTCGGCGCTCGACGATGCGGCCGCTGCGGTGCTGGGCACGGCGGGGTCATTCGCAGTCACCGCGGACGCGGACGCATCCGCACTCGCGGCCGCCGCCCCCGTCTCGGACCCGTGCGGCGCGATTTCGGTCTGCGATCGTAGGGACGGTGGCTCGGCTTCGGCCGGCGCCGCCGGCGCCAATGCCACGTCAGCGGGACCCGGCTGCTGATCCACCGAGGCATCCGTCGGGTCTTGCGTTGTCGCTGGCAGGCTTGAGGCGGCCTCACCCGGCGGACTTTGCTCGGTCGCCCCGAGTTCTGTCGCCCCGATCGTCTCAGTCGCGTCGGCGGGCTTGTCTGGTTCAGGACCCGCCGTCGTCTCACTTGCGGCCTCGACCGGCTTTGGCCGGCGATCAAGCCGATACCCGAGGGCGCGCAGGACCGAAGCGAAATCCTCGCCCGAGGAGCCCGTGAGCGAAGTCATCGCTTGCGTGACGACAAAGCCGCGTCCGTCGAAGGCGCCTGGCGGCTTTTGGCCGACACCGTCGCGCCAGGCCAGTGCCGGACGAATCAAGTCCGCAAGCCGCTCCAGGATATCGACACGAACCGCGCGCTCGCCACACACCCGATACCCGATGGTGCGGTAGAGCTGCTTGTTGGTGTCCTTGTCGGCGGGGAACGACGTGCGGCCGCTCGCCGCCAGCCGTTGCAGCTCATCGAGTCCCTTGACGTCGGGGCCCCCGTACTTGAGCGCCCATAGTTGCGCCGCAAGCGATCGCGGCCCCGGCTTGAGCAGTCCCGGCACGTAGATATGGTAGGCCCCAAACCGCACACCGTGCTTGCGCAGTGTCGCGCGCGATTCCTGATCGAGCCCCTTTACGTCCTCGGCGACCTTGCTGCGCTCGAGCACCCCGAGTGCCTCGACGATCTGATAAGCGATGCCGCGCGCCAGGCCGGTGATGTCCTCCGCCGCGCCGAGCACGAACAGCGGCGCCAGCACCCTCTCGATATGCGTGTGCGCCCAAAGATCGAGCCGCGTTTGCACCGCCTCCAATGGCGCGCCGGTCAGGTGCTCGTCGGCCAGGATGCGCACCCGTGGTCGCAAGGCGTTATCGCCCGCGGTCAGCTTGGCCACGGCATCGCCGACCCAGCGGATCGTTCCATCGGACGCGAGCACGAACTGCGAGTCCGGCGCGTGCGACAACCGGGTGGCCCGCGCCTCAATTTCTCCGGCCAATGCCTTCTGGGCGGCGCCGGACAATGCCTTTGCCTCCGATCCGCCCGCCGCTGCATCGGACGCAAAGCGAAACCCTTCCAGCCGCCCGATGGTATGTCCTTCGACGATGACGTCGCCGGTCTTGCTGATCTCGGTTTCGAGCATCGTGTTCTCTTTGAGTCGCCGCATCAGCACGCTGGTGCGACGATCGACGAACCGTTCCGCCAAGCGGTCATGCAGGGCGTCGGATAGCTTATCTTCCACCGCGCGGGCAACATCCTGCCAGTGCTCCGGATCCTTAAGCCAATCGGGGCGATTCGCCGCAAACGTCCAAGTCCTGATGTGCGCAATGCGTGTCGACAGCGTATCGATGCCCCCATCGGTCCGGTCGGCTTGCGCGATCTGCTGAGAAAACCAGTCGTCGGGAATGCTACCGTCCCGCATCAGAAAACCATAGAGGGTGGTGACAAGTTCGGCGTGTGCCGCCGGCGAGATCTTGCGGTAGTCGGGAACCTGACAAACGTCCCACAGACGTTCGATCGCCGCGCGCGTCGTCGCGAAGGCCCGCACCTCTTCGTCGCGAGCAGCGTGCTCGAGGACGAGGATATCTTCGGCGACCGGCGCCCGCGTCAGTCCGGCCTGCGTCGGGTTCGTGGTCAGCGAGGCCGACAACGCGCCCAGTGACGAAAAGTCGAGCTCGCTGCTGCGCCATTGCAGGACGCGCACCGGATCGAATGCGTGTGCCTCGAGCGCCTGCACCAGATCCTGTTCGAACGGCGGACAGCGCCCGGTGCTGCCGAAGGTGCCATCGCGCGTCGCGCGGCCGGCTCGCCCGGCGATCTGCGCAAACTCGATCGGGTTGAGCTTGCGGTACTGATAGCCGTCAAATTTTCGATCGGATGCAAACGCCACGTGATCGACGTCAAGGTTGAGGCCCATGCCGATCGCGTCGGTGGCGACCAGATAATCGACGTCGCCCGACTGATAGAGCGCAACCTGCGCGTTGCGCGTGCGCGGCGACAGTGCTCCGAGCACCACTGCGGCTCCGCCGCGCTGGCGCCGGATGAGTTCCGCAATGGCGTAGACCTCCTCGGTGGAAAACGCGACGATCGCAGCGCGGCGCGGCAGGCGGGTAATCTTTTTGTCGCCTGCGAAGCTCAGGGTCGAGAGCCGGGGGCGGCTCAAGACGTTGGCACCGGGCAGCAGCTTGTCGACCATCGGCCGCATCGTCGCGGCCCCCAGGATCAAGGTCTCTTCGCGGCCCCGCCGGTTCAAAATGCGATCGGTGAACACGTGGCCGCGCTCGAGATCAGCCGCGAGCTGGATCTCGTCCACAGCCAGAAACGCGACATCGAGGTCTCGCGGCATTGCCTCGACGGTTGCGACCCAGAAGCGCGGATTGGCCGGTTTGATCTTTTCTTCGCCGGTCACGAGCGCGACGGCGTCGCTGCCGACCCGCTCGACGCACTTGTTGTAGACCTCGCGCGCTAGCAGGCGCAGCGGCAGACCGATGAGGCCTGAGCTGTGCGCCAACATGCGTTCGATCGCGAGATGGGTCTTGCCGGTATTGGTAGGTCCCAGCACCGCGGTGACGCCGGCGCCGCGAGCGCGCGCGTCCCTGGCCTGGGTAGAGAAGGAAATTGTCATCAAGGTCCCTGGCGCTACAGGCTTAATCCTGGCTTGCGGCGCTGTCGTAGCTCGTGATGTCGCAGCCTCGGGCAGCCGACACCAGGCGCGATTAACCCTCCGAACGAGTCTTGAACGAATCGCGGCCGAATCGCGGACGCGCCGGCCGTCCGGCTTCGTTCACGGCGACAGGTTGCGCCTTGCGCAATGCCAGCCACAAAATGGGGTGACTACTCTGCGGTGCGAGCCCTGGCGGCATGATCAATCCTTAATATGGGTCGCAGCCATGCGAGGGTGGCGACCATGAGAGCTTGGCAACGAACTTGCCCGGACGATGCCCAAACGTCGTTAGCCCGAAGCGGCCCGCAAGACCAGGACCTTCCGCAGCATGCGACGGAGCTCTCGCGTCGCGCGGCCGTCATCCCCGTTGGCGTCGTATCCCTTTGCCAAGATGGAGCAATCATATTACGCGGCAGCCACAAACCGGCACGCGTAGAGCGCTCGATTCGATCCGCGGGGCAGAGTGCCGGAACGAGTCTCGAACGAATCGCGCCCGAATCGCTGACTCGCAACCGTCGCCGTTCGTTCACTGCGAGATGTCGTGCAGCCATGATGCCTCGCCACCAGATACAGTATGCAGACGATCCTGACGAGCCGTTGGCTGGACTACAATCGACAATCGTCTCGAATCCACCAACGTCTGCGAGAGTCAAGGGTGACATTCGGAATTCTTATCGGGCGCGTGCTGCAAGGCGGCATCGCCGCCCAGTCCTCCCTTACTGACCCAGCTTGGTAGGCGTCAGCCGCGGCTGCTGGGTCGCATTGAACTGGGTCGCCTGCAGGACGCCTGTGCCGAACGGGGTCGGAATGCTGAACCGATAGGGCACCAGGACGCGTGTTCCGGCAATGGGACCCAGCCAGACTTCCATGTCGCGTTGGGCGGCCAGATATTTGATGGCCACGCGTTCGGGCAGGTAGCCGGCGATCGGCTTGAAATAGATCGCACAGACAACGACGGGACCCTCGTAGCTCTGATCGAGCTTCACCCGCTCCATGCGCTTGTAGGCCAATGTCAGCTCGTATCGCATGCGACCATCAAAGATTGTCGTGGTGCGATGGCAGGCGGCCGGATTCACCGGATCGCCGTTGCCTGGAATTCGGACAAGCGATGCCGTCATCGGATCGGTGACGCCGCGCAGGTGCGCTTCGGCGACTGGGATTCGCTGTGGAGACGGCGGGGGCGGCGCTGGAACGATCGAGAAATTCCTGACATTGCCGCCTGCGATCGAGATGCGTATCTCCTCGGACTCCTTGTCCTGCGTGAGGTTCGCGACGTAGATGCCGGGCACGAAGCGCCCGCCGACGACGCCGCCGCGAACCGCGCCGGTGCCCTCGCCGGACGCGAACACGCGCAGAAGCCCGGTGGTCGCACCGCTCGCAGCCGCGCTGTATTGATCCTCGGCGATGTCGATGATCCAGGCGCCCTTGCCGATGGTCACACCCGCGAGCGTGACAACATAACGCGCGTCGAGTCTCGCCTGGGCGCCGGCACTGCCTGGCACGAGCGCAAGCGCCGCAAGCACGATCGCAATGCGATTGGACGCCATGCGGCCTCTGTCGGTGGCGATTAAGTCGAATCTGTGATGTTGAATGAACCCCTTATGCCTTACGGGCTCGATGGCGCGCCGGTTTTTTGGGGCCCCTCCCACCGCCGGAACTAGTGCCCCGCTTCCGAAGTTCGTGCTACATGGCGGCACACTCTGACACGAACTTCGGAAGCAAAAGGGGCACTAGCAAACATATGATTTTAGTGCCGCTTTTCGATTTGAAGTTCCTGCACGAGCTTGCCGCAACCGCTGTAGGAACTTCAAATCGGCGGCACCGGCTCACATTCGCGACAGTGGCCGATGTGTGATCCTTGACGCTGGCGCCCCCGGCCACTATACGTCCGCCGTCCAAGAAATCCCGATAATCTCGTGAACCCGGTCAGTGCGGGCGAGGATATTTGAAAGAGGTTTGCCAATGTCGCGGCGGTGCGAATTGACCGGCAAGGGTGCGCTTGTGGGCCACCGCGTCAGTCACTCCAACATCAAAACCAAGCGGCGATTTTTGCCCAATTTGTTCAACGTCACGATGATATCCGACGCGCTCGGGCGTTCGGTGAAGCTGCGAGTCTCGGCCAACGCCATCAAGTCGGTGGATCATCGCGGCGGTCTCGACGCATATTTGCTCAAGGCAAAGGACGACGAGCTTTCGCGCAAGGCGCTCGACCTCAAGCGTCAGGTTCTCAAGAAGCGGACAGCTGCCGCGCAGTAGAACCCGTCGCGGCCAGTCCAGCGGCGCTATTCGCCGATCAGCGTAAACTGCAGAAGAATGGTGCGCTGCAGACGCGAAAAGTTGTCATCCGACACCATCGTGAGCATCACGTCGCCACGGGGAGTGCGATTGACGCTCAGCCCTTCCAGATTATCAATCTGATATCCCATGTCGGCCGACAGAATTGGGCCGCCGTCGACCAGCGCGCCTGGCGCAAACGCCGTGAGCGGCAGCCGCCGGAGCCGGGCCGCAACGCCGGTGGTCCAGGTGAAGCGGCGCTCCAATAGTGCAAGGCTGGCATCGGGGAGGATCGCGCAATCGCTAACGTCGAAGTCGTCGTGACGTGCGACGCTGAACTCGCCGGGCGTTGGTCCGCCGATCAGGAACCCTCGAATATTCCCAGCGCTGTCGAGGCCGCGCTCCGAGATAGCGATCAGCGTGCCGGCGCCGGGCATCGGCGTGGGAACGAACTCCAGGCACTCAAGTCCCTTGTTGTTGGGAAGGCTCGCAATGCCGGCGGGAAGCGGGATCGGTTGCCCGCGCGCGAGCAATCCTTGCCGTCCGTAGTCGAAACCCACGATGCGGTTGACCCGTTCGATTCCGACGTAGAGCGTGCCGCCGTCCATCGCGATTGACTCAGTGTCGTACCACCCGCGCGCAGCCAGCGGCCGGCCGTCCGGTCCTAGTATTGGTGCCATCTCGGCGTCTTCAATCGCCGTCGGGCGCCCCCGCTGATAGGCGATGCGCCCGCGCAGCCAGCGGCCCTTGTCGGTCAGCGAAATGAAGTGCTCGCCGTCAGGAAACAGACGAATCGCCGATACCCCGCCGAACTCCCGGTAGGATGAGGAAAGCTCCAGGCCTCCGCGGAATTCCAGCGGTCCGAAGCGGACGCGACCCGCATTGCCCGGCTCAAAGGACTCGATCGGCACCGCATTGATCGTGATTTGGAGAGGACCATCGGGCGCGCGCGGTACAGGCTGCGGCGCCGCCGACGACACGAGGAGGCCGACGAACAGAACAATTGCCGCCGATAGCACGCCGCGCCAACCCGCGTTCACGCGTGCAACCTGCGCGTCGGCATCCGGCGCGGCACTGGCGCCTTTTCGTCAAACAGTTCGGCGAGCTTCTCGGTCATCGCGCCGCCAAGTTCCTCGGCATCGACGATGGTGACGGCGCGGCGATAATATCGGGTAACATCGTGACCGATGCCAATGGCGATCAATTCGACCGGCGAGCGCTGCTCGATCTCCTCGATCACCCAGCGCAGATGCCGCTCGAGATAGTTGCCCGGATTGACCGACAGCGTCGAGTCGTCGACCGGCGCGCCGTCCGAGATCATCATCAGAATCTTGCGCTGCTCTGAGCGCACCAGCAGGCGCTTGTGGGCCCAGTCGAGCGCCTCACCATCGATGTTCTCCTTGAGCAGCCCCTCGCGCATCATCAATCCAAGGTTTTTGCGCGCGCGGCGCCAAGGTGCATCGGCCGACTTGTAGACGATATGGCGCAGATCGTTCAGGCGCCCGGGATTGGGAGGTTTGCCGGCCGCGAGCCAAGCCTCGCGTGACTGGCCGCCCTTCCAGGCGCGTGTGGTGAATCCCAGAATCTCGACCTTGACGCCGCAGCGTTCGAGCGTGCGCGCCAGAATATCGGCACAGGTGGCCGCAACCGTGATCGGTCGGCCCCGCATGGAGCCGGAATTGTCGAGCAGGAGTGTCACCACGGTGTCGCGGAAGTTGGCGTCTTTCTCCCATTTGAAAGAGAGCGGGTGCAGCGGGTCCACGATCACCCGCGACAATCGCGCCGGATCAAGGATGCCCTCCTCGAGGTCAAACTCCCACGAACGATTCTGCTGAGCCATCAAGCGGCGCTGCAACCGATTGGCAAGCCGCGAGACCACCCCTTGGAGATGCGCCAGCTGCTTGTCGAGGTAACCACGCAGGCGATCGAGCTCTTCCGGGTCGCACAGTTCTTCGGCGCCGATGGTCTCATCAAAGCGCGAGGTGAAAGGTTTGTAGTCGGGTCCGCGCGGCTCATTGATGCCGTGATGGCGTGGGCGCCACGGCTCCGCCGAGTTCTCGTCCTCGCCCATTTCGGCGTCGTCGGGCATATCAGTCGCCGGCGCGTCGGCCGCATCCTCGGCGCTGTCCGGCCGGTCCTCCGCCGACGCCTTGGCGTCTTCGACGCTCATGCGTTCGGAGTCCTCCGATTCTGCCGCGTCACCGTCCTGGCCCTGCTCATCCTCGGCGCCGTTCTCGCCTTCGTCCTCCTCGCTGTCGTCTTCACGCGAGCGCTCATCGCCCATGTCGAGCGAGTCCAGCAAATCGTGGACGACGTCGCCGAACCGCCGTTGGTTCTCAACCAAACGCTCCAGCCGATCGAGATCGCGGCCGGCGCGTTCCTCGATGAACGGGCGCCAGAGATCAACCAGCCGCTTGGCGGCGGGAGGCGGCGCGACGCCGGTGAGGCGTTCGCGCACCATCAGGGCGATCGCCTCCTCCAGCGGCGCATCGGCCCGGTCGGTGATCTCGTCGAATTTGCCGCGATGGAACTTGTCATCGAGCATGGCGGCGAGATTTTGCGACACCCCATGCATGCGGCGCGCGCCAATGGCTTCGACGCGGGCCTGCTCGACCGCCTCGAACACCGCGCGCGCCTGTTGGCCGCCCGGCATCAGCTTGCGGTGCACGGCCGCATCGTGACAGGCGAGCCGCAACGCGATCGAATCGGCATGGCCTCGCACTATGGCCGCATCCTCGGGCGACAGCCGGCGCGGCGGTTCAGGCAACCGCGCCTTGCCGCCGACCAGCCCGGGCCGCTCGGCCGCAAAGCCGACATCGATTTCAGGATGTCGCGCGATCGCGCGCAGGCAGCCGGTGACCGCGCGTTTGAACGGCTCGGTCGGCGCTTCCTTGGCCGGGGCCTTAGGTTTGATGTTGGACGACATACAGCAAATCGGGTAGCCGCCAGTCCCTGCCGGGAGGAGACGGTCAGCTGAGTGCCACGTTGACCGAGCTCTCCGGCAATTCCTGACCGAAGCAGCGTTGGTAGAACTCGGCGACGATCGGCCGCTCGAGCTCATCGCACTTGTTGACGAAAGTGACCCGGAACGCAAAGCCGAGATCTTTGAAGATTTCGGCGTTTTCCGCCCACGTGATCACGGTGCGCGGGCTCATGACGGTCGACAGATCGCCGTTCATGAAAGCATTGCGGGTGAGGTCGGCGACCCGCACCATCTTGTTGACGATGTCGCGTCCCGGATCGGTGCGGTAATGCTTGGCCTTGGCCAGCACGATCTCCACTTCATTGTCGTGCGGCAGGTAGTTGAGAGTGGTGACGATCGACCATCGGTCCATCTGACCTTGATTGATCTGCTGCGTCCCGTGGTAGAGCCCGGTCGTGTCGCCAAGTCCAACCGTGTTGGCCGTGGCGAACAGCCGAAACGCCGGATGCGGTCGGATCACTTTGTTCTGGTCGAGCAACGTCAGCTTGCCGGAGGCTTCCAACACGCGCTGAATGACAAACATGACGTCGGGCCGCCCGGCGTCGTATTCGTCGAAACAGATCGCGATATTGTGTTGCAGGGCCCACGGCAAGATTCCCTCGCGAAACTCGGTGACCTGCTGGTTATCGCGGATCACGATCGCGTCCTTGCCGATCAGGTCGATGCGGCTGATGTGACTGTCGAGATTGACCCGCACGCAGGGCCAGTTCAGCCGCGCCGCCACCTGTTCGATATGCGTGGATTTGCCGGTGCCGTGGTATCCGGTGACGATGACGCGCCGGTTGCGGGCGAAGCCAGCCAAGATGGCGAGCGTCGTCGCCCGGTCAAAGCGGTAGTCGGGATCGACATCGGGCACATGCTCGTCGGCCTCCGAATAAGCCGGCACCTCCATGTCGCTATCGATGCCAAAAACCTGTCGGATCGACACCTTCATGTCGGGCACGCCAGCGACGGCCTCAGTTGCAGTCGTCATAAAGCCTCCACAACCTCGGGACTATCCGAGGCGCGAATCGGGTTACCGGAGCGATCGGAGCTCACCGCCAACTTAGCAGAACCACGCGGCGCCGCGAAAGCAGGCCCAAAGGCCTGAAAAAGTCCGTCATTCTCAATCGGTTGCGGCTGTACGGGAGCCGGTGGCAACCCAGCTTTGCAGCGCCCGCAGGCCGCCGCCTATGCGCACGGGCCGCCGCTGGCCTCGATCCCTGAAGTGGCCTTGATCCGCGCCCTGGTCAAGATAACGGCCTGAGACCGCTGGTCGCGCGCCGATGGGTCAGCAAAACCCGGCTGACTTCAAATAATTGTACGCCGCGATGATCTCACGCAGCTTGTCCTCGGAGGCGGTGCTCCCGCCGTTGGCATCGGGGTGGTGTCGCTTCACCAGCAGCTTAAAGCGGGCTTTGATTTGGGCGCGCGTTGCATCTTCTTCGAGATTGAGGGCGTGCAACGCCTTGCGCGCCGCATTGTGGACGGAGCGCGTCTCGACCCGCGGCTGCTCGGCACGGCCGCGCGGCCCCCCGCCGAATTCCTGGAACATGCCGAACGGGTCGCCCGCCTCGAAGCCCGGCATCTGGTCGGCGCGGGAGCGCCTCCCACCGGTCCCCATTTTCCAGGTCGGGCGATGACCGGTGACCGCATCCTTTTGATACCGGGCAACCGCTTCCTCGCTCATCCCGGCGAAGAAATTGTACGAATGATTGTACTCGCGCACGTGTTCGAGGCAGAAACGCCAATACTCGTGCTCATGCCCGCGCCCCTTCGGCGCCCGATGGGTAGCCGCGTTGCCGCAGCCGGACCATTCGCACGTGGGCGATGTAGCCCGCCGCCGCCGGTCCTGATCCGGCTTGACGCGGATGCGATCGTAAATGGGCGAATTGAATTTCATGACCGGCCATTATGCGGAGTTCGGCGGCATCCCTGCAAGATTGACAAAGTCGCATTTGTTTGAATCGGCCTGGTGACGCCGGATTCCTTCGGGCCGCGCGTTGACGATCCAGGATCGAAACGGCTAAGGCCACGCGATGCGCGTCGTCGACACGATCACGGACAAACTAAACCGCGCGTTCGCACCCGAAAGCCTGAGGGTTGTCGACGAATCCGAGCAGCATCGGGGGCATGCCGGCCATCGGCCCGGCGGCGAGACGCATTTCCGCATTTATATCGTGGCGCAGGTCTTCGAGGGAAAGTCCCGGCTTGAACGTCACCGCCTGATCAATCAGACGCTCGCCGACGAGCTCAAGGGTCGCGTGCACGCGCTGGCAATTCACGCGATGGCGCCGCGCGAGCCGGACGCCCAAGACTAGTGCTAAAAGCCTTGAGCGACGGACGCAGCGCGCCCGAGACGTGCGCTAAATGCCTTGCGCGACAGACCCGGTCCGTACGCGCCATCCAAACGAAGGACGCTCGAGGCTTGCCGGCTTGCAGACCGCGACAAAGGCGTCGATAAACTTGGCGAGATTTCCAAGCTCAAGACCTTCCCGCAGATAGACCCCGGCCAGCGTTTCGGGGAACGGCGGGAGAACGTTGCTTCCCACGATTTTCATGTCCTCAGTCACCAGCCGTTCGGCGATGCTCATGAAGCCGAGACCGGCGCGCATCGCCTCCATCCGCGCGCCGAGCGACGGCGCCGTGAACCGGACCACGTAGGGCCGTCCGATGCGTTCCACCACCTCGATCGTGTAGCGATCGGTCGGAGTCACGATCAACGGGATCTTGGCGCCCTGCTTAAGCACGAAGTCAGATGCGCACGCCCAGACCCAGGGCTCCGTCCATTCCGTCACCACCTGTGGCGGCGGCTCTTGCGGGTTGATAATGAATGCAACATCCAGATATCCGGCCGCGAGGCGCTTGCGCAGTTCCTCGGAGCTTTCGGAAAATACTTGAAGCTCCGCTTCGCCTTCAGGGAGCGAACTGATTTTCAAAACGTTGCCCAGCACCGCGCGCGCAAACAGCAACGGAAGCCCGACGCGCAGCGATTGGGTGACTTGGCCGCCGCCCAGCGACAAGATCTGGTCATTCATCGCAAGGATGCGGCGGGCATATTTTACCACCAGCGTGCCGCGTGCCGTCAGGACCAGGCCGGAGCCCGACTTGCTGAACACCTCGGCCCCGACAAGCTGCTGAAGCCGCTTCATCTGGGCACTGATCGCCGGCTGGGTGAGCTTGAGTGCTTGGGCCGCCTTGGTGAAGCTGCCAAGGTCTACGATCGCAACGATCGCGCGAAGTAGTTCAATGGGAACATTGTTGATCGGGGGCCGTCGCTGCATGGACTGGCTTTCCGTTGCCAAGGCTCCTCGTACGCGTATCCCGGTGTGACGCGATCGCGTTATACTTTATTATATTTCATTATGCCGTTGTGCTCGACTAGCCCACCAAGCCCGTTTTCCGGGTGGGCTCACGTAAACGTGACACTTGGCTTACAGGACCTTGTGACCTGACTTGCGCGCGAGGGGCGTGATTCGCAAGGCCGTGATCCGATTACGGCTCTTACGCAGCACGTTGAACCGAAATCCGTGAAACGTGAAATTCTGACCGGGCTCGGGGATCGAGCGTGCCTCGTGGATCACCAATCCGGCAATTGTCGTGGCCTGGTCATCGGGCAAGTGCCAATCCATGGCACGGTTGAGATCCCGGATCGGAACAGCGCCATCGACATTCACCGAACCATCGGGTTGCGGCCGCACGCCGGACAGCACCACCTCGTGCTCGTCGGATATGTCTCCAACGATTTCCTCCAGGATGTCCTCGAGGGTCACGAGCCCCATCACCTCGCCGTACTCGTCGACCACCAGTGCAAACGGACTCTTGCGGCGGCGGAAAGCCGCCAACTGCTCCGACAACGGCCGCAGATCGGGGACGAACCAAGGGGGACGCGCGATGGCCGCGAGGTCGATCTTGGAGGCATCGCCCTCAGCTGCCTGTAAGGCGCGCAGTATATCGCGCGCGTGCACAACGCCGATGATGTTCTCCGGGCTGTCACGCCAAAGCGGGATCCGTGAAACTTTTTCAATCACCGTGTCGATGATTTCCTGCGGCGGATCTTCCACGTTGAAGGTGATCATCTCCGTGCGATGAATCATGACATCGCCGACCGTAAGCTCCCGCAGGTCGAGCAGACCGCCGAGCATGTCACGGTCGTGCTTTTCAACGCCGCCTTCGCGATGCAGCAGGTCGACCGTGCCGCGCAGTTCCTCGTGCGCCGGCAACAGCGGCGCGGTCTCCCCAAGCACGAACCCCGCCCGCGCCAGCATCCAGCGCACGAGGCGGCCGACGGCGTGCAGAATTGGGCCGAGCAGTTTGACGACGCTCAGCATCGGGCGCGCCACCAGCAGCGAAATGCGATCGGGCGCGTTGATCGCCACGGTCTTGGGCAAGATTTCGCAGAACACCACGACCAACACCGTCATGACGATGGTGGCGTAGACTACACCGAGGTCGCCGAACCATTCGAGGAACAACCCGGTTGCAAGTGTCGAGCCAGCGATGTTGGCAACGTTGGTGCCGATCAGCAGCGCACCGATCATCTGTTCGCGTTCGTCAAGCAGACGGTTGACGAGCACGGCATCCGCGTTGCCTTGCTTTTCGAGCCGGAGCATGGCCGCGTGTGAGGACGCGGTGAGTGCCGTCTCGCTTCCGGAAAACAGAAAGGAGATCAGCAGACACAGGATAACCGTGAGGGCGACGATCAGGTCGATAGTGGTCATCGAACGCGCTCTACGCGAGCTGCTCGGCAAGAAACGCGCGGGCCTCGCCGGCGTCGACGTCGTTTGCCACGAACGCCTGGCCGACGGCGCGCGCCAGGATGAAAGTCAGCCTGCCGCGTTTGACCTTCTTGTCCTGGGCGATCAGATCCATGAGGCTGTCGAGGTCGGGAACGCCGCCAGGCACGTCCGACGCCCGCGTCGGCAGCCCGACGCCGCTGAGGTGACGCCGCGCGCGGTCCGCATCCGCCGGCGAAACCAGCCGCAGGCGAGCCGAAAACGCAAACGCCATTGACATGCCGATTGCGATCGCTTCGCCGTGCAACAGCCGGTCGGAAAAGCTGGCCCCCGCCTCGAACGCATGGCCGAAGGTGTGACCTAGGTTGAGCAGCGCGCGTTCGCCGCTTTCGCGCTCGTCGCGTCCAACGATCTCCGCTTTCATGCGACAGCTCGTTGCAATGGCGTGCTCGCGCGCCGTGCCACCCGCAAATACATCGTTCCAATTGGCCTCGAGCCAAGCGAAGAAACCTGCATCGCCAAGCAATCCGTATTTCGCGACTTCTGCGTACCCGGCACGGAATTCGCGCACGCTCAGCGTGTCGAGCAGCGCCGTGTCGGCGACGACCAGAATCGGCTGATAAAAGGCGCCGATCAGGTTCTTGCCGAGGCGGGAATCGATTGCGGTCTTGCCGCCGACCGATGAATCGACCTGCGCCAATAACGTTGTGGGCACCTGCACATAATCGATGCCGCGACGTACCACCGCAGCCGCAAAGCCCGCGAGGTCGCCGACGACCCCACCGCCGAGGGCGATCACAACGTCGCCGCGTTCGACCCTGGCGGCAAGCAGCGCGTCGCACACGCGTTCGAGCGTCGCAAAACATTTTGAAGCCTCGCCCGGCGCTACCACGATCGGGGTGGCAACAATGTGCGACGCGGCCAGCGCCGCGGTGGCCGGGGCCAGGTAATGCTTGGCGACGGTCTCGTCAGTGACGATCGCAGCCTTGGCGCCGGGCTTGAGGGCAGCGATCCGAGCGCCCAGCGAAGCGAGCAGCCCGCGGCCAATGGCGATGTCATAGCTACGATCGCCAAGCTCCACCTTGACCACGGTTTCGGCTGTACGCACGGGGGCAGTCATGATGTCCTCTCGGACCCAACCATCGCTCGCGACGCCGCGCCCTACGTGCTTTGCAGATGATGCACAAGCGCTGCCAGGATATCGGCAACAATCGCTTCATGTGCGACGTCTTGGGAATGAACGGTCAGGTCGGCCTCGGCATAAACAGGAGAGCGCTCGGCGATGAGCCGGCGTAACGCCTGCTCCGGATCTTCGGTCTTGAGCAAGGGGCGATCCGAGCGGCGCCGGATCCGCCGCAACAGCACCTCGACGTCGGCTTTGAGCCACACGGACACACCGCGCTGGCGGATCAGCGCACGGGTTTGCAGATTGATGAACGCGCCACCGCCGCTCGCCAGCACTTGTGGTCCACCGTCGAGCAGCCTGGCGATAACCCGGGCTTCCCCGGAGCGAAAATAGGGCTCGCCGTGAGTATCGAAGATCTCAGGGATGGTCATGCCAGCGGCGGCCTCGATCTCCGTGTCGGCGTCGACGAACGGAAGGCCCAACTCGGCCGCCAGCCTGCGCCCGACCGAGGACTTGCCGGCGCCCATCATGCCGACCAGAACGATGGAACGTTGACCCAATTTGCTAAGGACCGCAGCGGCGTTGGAGGCCGAGGCGCTCTTGACGGCGGCTTCAGACATGGCGGCAACGTCACACAAAGCGGTTGGCGGTACAACGCCCTTTCGACCCTCTTGCCAGGCCGGCACGAACGTGGGCCTATTCCCCTGCTACGGCCCCCGGGGTGCCCCGAGGCCGCGCTTCTAAGCACTTGATTTTAAGCATGTTCCCGCCGGGAAGGTGGCCCCACCGACCGCCGGATGCTTGCGGAGGACCTGAGTCGTCGCATGCCCAGCCTCTTCCGATTTCTCCTCGTGATCGGCATCATCGGCGGGCTCGGCTATGGCGTCATTTTCGCCCTTGCCACGTTCGTCAATCCCAAGCCGCGCGAGATCACGGTCACCGTTCCCCCCGATCGGTTCTACAAGCAGCAATAGGCGATGCCGCGGCGAGGCAACAACTCGGACGAACGCCTGATTGCGTTGTTCCTCGACATGCTCGCGGCCGAGCGCGGCGCCGGCAAGAACACGCTAGCAGCCTATGCGCATGACCTCAGCGACCTCGCGGCAGGCCTTGGCACCAGCAAGAGCGCGATTGCAACCGCGACAACCGACGATCTGCGCGCCTATCTCGCAGGGCTGACGAAGCGCGGCCTGAAGGCTACCTCGGTCGCGCGGCGGCTATCCGCACTGCGCCAGCTCTACCGGTTTCTCTACGCGGAAGGTCATCGCGGCGAGGATCCAGCCGCCGTTATCGAGGGCCCGCGCCGCGGCCGCGGGTTGCCGAAAATCCTGTCGCTCGCGGAAGTCGACCAGCTCCTCGCATGCGCGCACGCCCGCGCCCGCGAGGACGGCGCACCGTTGCGGCGTCTGCGCGCGCTGCGCCTCGTCTGCCTGCTCGAGGTGCTCTACGCGAGCGGACTGCGCGTTTCGGAGCTTATTGCCCTTCCGGCATCAGCGGCGCGCCAAGACCGACGCATGCTGGTGATCCGCGGCAAGGGCAACCGCGAGCGGCTGGTGCCGCTCAACACCGCCGCGCGCGAGGCGATGCGAACCTACTTGGCGGCACTCGGTGATGAGCACGGAGCCGCGAAATGGTTATTTCCATCATTCGGAGAGAGTGGCCATCTCACGCGCCAGCACGCCGCGCGCGAACTCAAGGAACTGGCCGTTGACGCAGGCGTGCCGCCGGCGCGGGTGAGCCCGCACGTCCTGCGTCATGCATTCGCCAGCCATCTTTTGCAAAACGGTGCTGATCTGCGAGTCGTGCAGACCCTGCTCGGACATGCCGACATTTCGACCACCCAGATCTACACTCACGTGCTCGAGGAGCGGCTCAAGAGCCTGGTACGCGACCTGCACCCGCTCGCCGATCCGCAATGAGCCAGCGACACCTAAGCGCGCCGGACGCGCCCGCATCACCGGATCATCAAATCCAAAAAAGCGCACCCGAATCATTAATTTGCTAGTGTCCGGTCGATGCGTACCTATCTCGATTTCGAAAAAGGCGTGGCCGAGCTCGAGGCCAAAGTCGAGGAACTGCGCGCCCTCGCCGATGCCGACAACACAGTCGCGATCGGGGACGAGATTTCCCGCCTGGAGGCCAAGGCGGCTGGCGCGCTCGAGGAGCTTTACGCCAACCTCAGCCCTTGGGACAAAACGCAGGTCGCCCGCCATCCGCAACGCCCGCACTGCCTCGACTTCGTGGCGGGATTGATCACCGACTTCACGCCGTTCTCCGGCGATCGCAAGTTTGGGGACGACGAGGCGATCGTTGGCGGGTTTGGCCGTTTTCGCGGGGAGAGCGTCTGCGTCATTGGTCACGAGAAGGGCTCGAATACCGAAAGCCGCCTCAAGCACAATTTCGGCATGGCGAGACCGGAAGGCTATCGCAAGGCGGCACGTCTGATGGACATGGCGGACCGCTTCGATATTCCGGTCATCGCGCTGGTGGACACCGCCGGCGCCTACCCGGGCATAGGGGCGGAAGAGCGCGGCCAAGCCGAGGCGATCGCCCGTTCGACCGAGGCGAGCCTTAACCTGGGAGTGCCGAACGTCGCCGTCATCGTCGGTGAAGGCGGCTCCGGGGGAGCGATCGCGCTCGCCACTGCCAATCGGGTTCTCATGCTCGAACACGCGATTTACAGCGTGATCTCGCCTGAGGGCGCCGCATCGATCTTGTGGCGCGACACTGCGAGGGCGCAGGATGCGGCGACCAGCATGAAAATCACGGCGGACGACATGATGCGGCTTGGCATCATCGACGAGATTGTGCGCGAGCCGACGGGAGGCGCCCATCGCGATCCAGCTGCCGCGATTGGCTCAACCGGTACGGCGATTGAACGGATATTCGCCGAGCTCAAGGGCCTCGACCGCGAGACCATCCGCCGCAATCGGCGTGACAAATTCCTCGGCATCGGGCGCGTACTCGGTTGATTGTTGACCGCGACTTTTGGGCAACACTCACGGTTCTGGCGCCTGGCGGATTAACTATATAATCCAGATATTTGCGCTGTTTTACCGTGCGTTCACTACGGCCGTGTTGATGGTCTAGTTCAGTCTGGTCCGCCTTGGTTAGACCACATCTTCTGGTTAACGATTTGACGGGGACCGATCGGGGGATCGGGGATAGTGGGGGATATCGTGCACCGTCGTATTGTACGCGCTCTGCTCGCGTCGGCAGCGCTTGCTAGCGCCGTTGCGTTGGCTGGCTGCGACACCGACAACGTCACCCTTTCTGCCAAAGCCGTCCGGCCGCTCTCTCCCGACATGGTCGCGGAGCTCGAGCATAAAAACATGCCGAAGGACTCGCCGATTCTGATCCGCATCTTCAAGGAGGAATCAGAGCTCGAGGTTTGGAAGCAGGACGCTGACGGCAACTACGCGCACCTGAAGACCTATCCGATCTGCCGCTGGTCGGGCGAACTCGGCCCCAAAGTGAAGGCGGGAGACCGCCAAGCGCCCGAGGGCTTCTACACGATTACCCCGGCGCAAATGAACCCGAATTCGAACTACTACCTCTCCTTCAATCTCGGTTTCCCCAATGCCTACGACCGAGCGAACGACCGCAACGGCGCATTCCTGATGGTGCACGGCGATTGCTCCTCGGCCGGCTGCTACGCCATGACCGACGAACAGATCGGCGAGATTTTCGCGCTCGGCCGCGACTCGTTCTTTGGCGGGCAGAAGGCGTTCCAGGTGCAGGCCTATCCGTTCCGCATGACGCCCCTGAACATGGCCAAACACCGCAACAACCCGAGCATGGCGTTCTGGCGCATGATCAAGCAGGGCAGCGACGTCTTCGAAGTCACGCACCACGAGCCGAAGGTCGACGTCTGCGACAAGCACTATGTGTTCAATGCAGTCTCGCCCGGCGGTGCGCCGCTCAACTTGAGCCCGCGGGCCGCATGCCCGGCCTATCAGATGCCCAAGGAGATCGCCGCGGCCGTGAAGGAGAAGCAGGCGGAGGACGAGCGCAAAATGGCCGAGCACGTCCAGCACGGCGTCCAGGCCGTGGCGGTACGCACCGGTTCGGACGGCGGCATGCATTCGGTGTTTCTGGCCCGTCTGCGGCAGAGAAATCCGTGGGATACATACAACCACACCAAGGTTGCGGGCGCCCAGCCGGGCGATATGGGCAACAACGTCAACCCGCCGCGCGAACCGACGGATGAGAGCGGATCTACTCCGATGCGGACAGCGGCGGCCTCTCCGATGAGCGAGTCCGGTGCTACGTCCGGTGCCGCCGCAGGCACCGGCGGCGAAAGTGCCTGGGATCGGTTCACCGCTTCGGTCTCCCACGCTTTCAATCCGCAACCGGCGCAACCCACACAAACCGAGACGCACGTTGCAGCAGCGCCTCTGCCCAAGCCAAGGCCAAAGCAAACGGCGGTGGCACAAGCCGCGAAGCCGAAGCCGCAACAAGTGGCCGCCGACAGCAAGCCGCAGCAGATCGCGGAAGCCCCGACCACACAGTCCGACAGCGGCAACGCCAGCGCGCCCGCGCAGGCGCAGTCGAACTCGTTCGACAGCCGCTGGTCGACCTCCGGGTTTAGCAGGTAGCGCGCAGCGCACCCACGCAACGCGCTGGACAGAAAACGCCGGGCAAGTCCGGCGTTTTTCAATTTAACCGCCCAAGCTCAGGCGTATCTGCCGTGACAATGCTTGTATTTTTTGCCTGATCCGCACGGGCAAGGTTCGTTGCGCCCGACCTTGCCCCAGCTCGTTGAATCGTTCGGATTGCGTTGCGCCGCACGGCTTGTTCCATTCCCGGCCATCGCGGGTCCCAGCGGTGCGTCCGCCATCGCCAGTTCGTCGACTCCGGTAGAGGGATCGATGTGATGGGCTTGCATGAAGGGAAGCTCGGTTGCTTCCGGCGGCGGCGGGCTCTGCACGATTTCGACCCGCATCAGCTGCGAGGTCACGGCCTCGCGCAGGTTTGCCACCATGGTCTCGAACAGGTTGAACGCCTCCGACTTGTACTCGTTGAGCGGATCGCGCTGGCCATAACCGCGCAATCCGATGACTTGCCGCAGATGTTCGAGCATCACCAGATGTTCGCGCCAGAGATGATCCAGCGATTGCAGCAGGATCGATTTCTCGACGTAGCGGATGACGTCGCTGCCCCATTGCGCCACCTTGGCCGCCATGTGCTCGTCGGCGCGGCGCTCGATGCGCGCCATCATTTCCTCGTCGGCGATGCCTTCTTCCTTGGCCCATTCGTCGACCGGCAGGTCGAGGCCGAGCACGCGCTTGAGCTCTTCCTTCAGACCGGCGGTGTCCCACTGTTCCGGATAGGCCTTCTCGGGGACGTGCTTGCGCAGCAGGTCATCGATGACATCGTTGCGCATGTCGGTGACGGTCTCGGCGACGGTCTCGTCCCGCATCAGCTCGACGCGCTGGTCGAAGATGACCTTGCGCTGATCGTTCATCACATTGTCGAACTTGAGCAGATTCTTGCGGATGTCGAAGTTGCGCGCCTCGACCTTCTGCTGCGCCTTCTCCACCGCCTTGTTAATCCAAGAATGGACGATCGCCTCGTCTTCCTTGAGGCCAAGCCGCTGCAGCATGCCGTCGAGCTTGTCCGATCCGAAGATGCGCATCAGGTCGTCTTCGAGCGAGAGGAAGAACTTGGAGTGGCCGGGATCGCCCTGGCGGCCGGAACGGCCGCGCAGCTGGTTGTCGATGCGCCGGCTCTCGTGGCGTTCCGTCCCAAGAACATAAAGACCGCCGGCCGCGAGCGCGGTCTGCTTGAGCCGCGCCACTTGCTCCTTGATTTCGGCGATGCGTTGCTCGCGCTCGGGACCCTCAGGAAGGTTCTGCAGTTCCTGGCGGACGCGCATGTCGGCGTTGCCGCCGAGTTGAATATCGGTGCCGCGGCCCGCCATGTTGGTCGCGATGGTGATTGCGCCGGGCACGCCCGCTTGCGCGACGATATAGGCTTCCTGCTCGTGATAGCGCGCGTTCAGAATAGCGAACACCTTGGCCTTGGCGGCGCCCTCATCGCCTGAGTAAAGCGCTGCAAACGCGTTGGGATCGGAGAAGTCGTGCTGTTCCCAGCCACGCTTGCGCAGCTGTTCGGCGAGGCTTTCCGATTTTTCGATCGACGTGGTGCCGACCAGAACCGGCTGTCCGCGGGTCTTGCAATCGTCGATCAGCGTCAGGATCGCGCGATATTTTTCGGTAGCGGTGCGATAGACCTCGTCATCGTCGTCAAGCCGTACCATCGGCATGTTGGTCGGCACGTCGATCACTTCGAGACCGTAGATATCCATGAACTCGTCGGCTTCCGTCATCGCGGTGCCGGTCATGCCGGATAGCTTTTCGTACATGCGGAAGTAGTTCTGGAACGTGATCGAGGCGAGCGTCTGGTTTTCCGGCTGCACCGCCTGGTGTTCCTTTGCCTCCAGTGCCTGATGCAAGCCTTCCGAATATCGCCGTCCCGGCATCATGCGGCCGGTAAACTCGTCGATGATGACGACCTCGCCGTTGCGCACGATGTAATCCTTGTCACGCAGGAACAGCTTGTGCGCACGCAAGGCCTGGTTGACGTGGTGAACGGTCGAGACGTTCTCGACGTCGTAGAGCGAATCTGCCTTGAGCAACCCGGCTTCGCGCAACTGCGTTTCCATCCGCTCCATGCCGGCTTCCGTCAGCGTGACGGTGCGCTGCTTCTCGTCGACCTCGAAATCGGTCTTGTCGAGTTTCGGGATGAACGTATCGATGGTGTTGTAGAAGTCCGAACGGTCGTCGAGCGGGCCGGAAATGATCAGCGGAGTGCGCGCTTCGTCGACGAGGATCGAATCAACTTCGTCCACGATCGCGTAGACATGGCCGCGTTGGACCATGTCCTCCAGCCGATACTTCATGTTGTCGCGCAGGTAGTCGAAGCCGAGTTCGTTGTTGGTCCCATAGGTGACGTCGCAGTCGTACGCCTGCTTGCGTTGGTCATCGTCGAGCCCGTGCACGATGACGCCTACGCTCAGACCCAAGAACTTGTAGATCTGACCCATCCATTCGGCGTCGCGCCTGGCCAAATAATCGTTGACGGTGACGACGTGCACCCCGCGACCGGTAAGCGCGTTGAGGTAGACCGGCAAGGTCGCGACCAGCGTCTTGCCTTCACCGGTTCTCATTTCGGCGATTTTGCCCTGATGCAGAACCATACCGCCGATCAGCTGCACGTCGAAGTGACGCTGCCCGAGCGTGCGTTTGCCGGCCTCCCGAACGGTCGCAAACGCCGGGACCAGCAGATCGTCGAGCGAGGTGCCGTCCGCGACTTGTTTGCGGAATTCAGCGGTGCGGGCCCGCAATTCGTCGTCGCTCAGTTGCTCGAGCTCTTTTTCAAGAGCGTTGATCGCGGTCACGCGCGGCTGATAACTGCGAACGCGGCGGTCGTTGGCCGAGCCAAACAGCTTTCGCACGGCGGCGCGGAACATGCCGGGATCCTTTCTCGCCGGAACTCGGCCCCTGCCTGAGCCCCGTCCTATTGCACCGAACTCGGCCCCCCAATCCAGGCAGGCTGCACGAACTCGCAACTCGCGTGATACTCGCACGCCCGACGGATGAACGACCGACCCCAGTCCCCCATCTTAACGCGCATTTTTGGGCTGCTGCAGGGCGCGACCGATCGTCCGGCGGGGCGGACCGGCGAATGTGGCCGACACATAGGGGGGGGTCCGACCCTTGTCAATCGGCGCGTGCCGCAATCATGCCCTCGTTTGACGCTGTTATTGCGCCACAGTCTCGTTGCCTAAACGGCCCGTTTGGGCGAGTGTCTGCCGGGCCGATCAATCCGCCGATCCCAACCGCGCGACGCGCGAGGACCACATCATGTCAAACCAAATTCTTGCAGCCGGCCCGTGGCGGCGCATGCTGTTCGCCGCGGCGCTCGCGATCTGCGCGTCCGCCGCCGCCGCCCAAGCGCCAGCCCCCGCCAGCGACCCGGTTGTCGCCAAGGTCGACGGCGTTGAGATCCATGCCAGCGACCTCGCGCTCGCCGAGGAGGAAATCGGTGCGAGCTTGCCACAGGATGCGTCCCCCGATGCGCGGCGAAACTATCTCGTCACCCATCTGATCGACATGGTCCTGCTCAGTCGCGCCGCGGAGGAGCAGGGTTTGAGCAGCAGCGACGACTTCAAACGCCGTTTCGCCGCCATGCGGCAGAAGCTGTTAGCTGGCCTGATGCTGCGGCAGATCGCACAGAAGGACGTCAGCGAACAGGCCATGCACAAGGTCTATGACGACGCTGTCAAACAGATGGGCGACGAGCAGGAGGTGCGCGCGCGCCACATCCTGGTCGAAACCGAAGACCAGGCCAAGGCCATTGAGGCGGACCTGAAAAAGGGCGCGGACTTCGCCGAGCTCGCTAAACAGAAGTCGAAGGATCCGGCCGCAGCCGACGGCGGCGACCTCGGCTACTTTACCAAAGATCAGATGGTGCCCGAATTCGCCGATGCGGCGTTCAAGCTCGAGAAGGGCAAGGTCTCCGACCCGGTGAAGACCGCGTTCGGCTGGCACATCATCAAGGTCGAAGACAAACGCAAGAAGCAGTTGCCGAGCTACGACCAGGTCAAGGACCAACTCGCGACTGTCGTAATCCAGCAATCCCAGGCGGACCTCGTGAACAAGCTGCGCGGTCAAGCGAAGATCGAGCGCCTCGATGCCAAGCCTGGAGCAACTTCGGCGCCCCCGCTCGCGGTTCCCCCGCCGGCGGCGAACGCTCCGGCTCCAGCCGCGCCCGCCACGAAGTAAACGCCTCGCGCTCTCGCGGTACGCAAAGCGTCCGGGGCTTGCTCCGGGCGCGGCTGAGCGGCGTGTGACCAGCCGACGTGGACACCGGTTTTTGCGTTTGATCGCGCGAACGAATATTCACCGCGATCTTCTCGGCGAACCGCTCACACGCCGCGAGATCATGCGCTAATGTCCCCGCCGCAATGAAGCGCGGAGCGCCGGGACGTGTCCGGCAACACAGCGGAAAAGGCTCTCTCACATGACCGGCTCGATCTCCCCCCTCGCTCCGGCCCGCGTCACCGACCTTCCGGCGATCGACGGCGTCAAGCTTGCGACGGCGGCCGCCGGCATCAAATACGCCAATCGCACCGATGTGTTGATGGTGCTGCTCGAACCCGGAACGACGGCGGCGGGAGTGCTGACGCGTTCGAAGTGCCCGTCTGCGCCGGTCGACTGGTGTCGCGCCAAGCTCAAGTCGGGCAAGGCTCGCGCCCTCGTTGTCAATTCCGGCAACGCCAACGCTTTTACCGGCAAGAGCGGCCGCGCTGCCACGGAACTTACCGCCAAGCTCGCCGCCGGAGCAATCGGTTCCCGTGACGGTGAAATCCTGCTCGCGTCCACCGGAGTCATCGGCGAACCCTTGCAGGCGAGCAAATTCGCCGGCGTCATGGACGAGCTTGTGCACAACGCCCGCGCCGACGTCTGGCTGAGCGCCGCCAAGGCGATCATGACCACCGACACGTTTCCGAAGGTTGCGACTGCCAGCGCCAGGCTCGGCAAGGCAACCGTGACCATCAACGGCATCGCCAAAGGCGCCGGCATGATCGCTCCCGACATGGCCACCATGCTGGCGTTCGTCTTCACCGACGCGCCGCTGGCTGCGCCGGCGTTGCACGGCCTGCTCAAAGAGCATGTCGACGATACCTTCAATGCGGTGACGGTCGACGGAGACACCTCGACCTCCGACACGCTGCTCGCATTCGCGACCGGCACCGCAGCTGCCCGCGGGGCGCCGCGAATTGCGCGCGCTAGCGATGCCCGGCTGCGTGCCTTCAGCAAGGCCTTCCATGGCGTGCTGGCAAGTCTCTCCGAACAGATCGCCCGCGATGGGGAAGGCGCGCGCAAGCTGGTCGAGGTCGTTGTCGAGGGCGCGGTGTCGAATCCGTCGGCGCGCAAGATCGCGCGTGCGATCGCCAACTCACCGCTGGTGAAAACCGCAATCGCGGGCGAGGACGCCAATTGGGGCCGCGTCGTCATGGCGGTTGGCAAGGCCGGTGAGCCGGCTGATCGCGACAAGCTGACGATCTGGTTCAACGGCATCCGCGTGGCCCACCGGGGCGCGCGCGATCCCGGTTACGACGAGGCTGCCGTCTCGGCCGAAATGAAGAAGCCCGAGATTACGCTTAGGGTCGCGCTCGGGCTTGGCAAGGGGCGTGATCGGATGCTGACCTGCGATCTCACCAAGGAGTATGTGGCGATCAACGGCGACTACCGCTCGTGAGTGACGCGGAGCCCGGCGTGGTCAAGCCTCCGCCGTCGACAACGCTTGTTCTGGTTGCTGCCTGTGCGCTTGTCGACCCGGATGGCCGCGTGCTGATCGCGCAGCGGCCGGCCGGGCGTTCGATGGCCGGCCTGTGGGAATTTCCCGGCGGCAAGATCGAGGCAGGCGAGCGCCCGGAACACACGCTCATCCGCGAACTCAGGGAAGAGCTCGGCATCATTGTCAGCGAGCCGTGCCTGGCACCGCTCACGTTCGCAAGTCACGCGTATCCAGACTTTCATCTGCTGATGCCGCTGTTCGTTTGCCGACGCTGGGAAGGGACGCCAACCGCGCTGGAAGGCCAGGCCTTGAAATGGGTGAAGCCCAACCAGCTCAAGGACTTTCCAATGCCGCCCGCCGACCTGCCGCTGATCTCGCATCTGATGACGCTCTTGTAGGCAAACACTAGTGCCCGGTTTCCGAAGTTCGCGATACACGGCGGCATGCTCTGACACGAACTTCAGAAACAAACGGGCACTAGCAAACTTTTGGTTCTAGGGCCGCGCCTCGATTTGAAGTTCCTGAACGAGATTGCGGCAAGTGGTGCAGGAACTTCACATCGGCGGCACTAGGACGCGCGTCAGCGGCCAGCCTTTTCACCTGCGGGCTGTTCGCTCACGCCGAGCGCGTCCGCCAACCGAGCGCGCGCCGACCCCGGCCGCAACGGCTGTTGCTGGCTCGCGTGCGGCGCCCAGCCCGACAACCAGATGATGTCGAAGGTTGCGCGCAGCTTGCCATCCGGGTCGGAAAAGTTCCGCTGATAGATCTCTGCCATGCGCAGCAGAGTCGCCCGCCGCAGCGGCGCTCGGCGACGTTCGATCAGCGCGCTGGTCGCACCCATGCGGCGCAAGTCGCGCATCAGGTCGACCACCGAGCCATAGCGGACCGTGACGCGGTCCACGTCGGTCACCGGGAGCGCAAAGCCCGCGCGCTGCAGCAGAGCACCGATCTCGCGCACGTCCGCGAACGGCGCGACGCGCGGTGAAGCACCGCCCTCGATCTCGGCTTCGGCGGTGGCAAAGCTTTGACGCAGTTCGCCGAGGGTATCGCCGCCCAAAAGCGCTGCCAGCAGCAGGCCGTCCGGCCTCAGCGCCCGCCGGATCTGCACCAGGGTCCCCGGCAGATCGTTGACGGTCTGCAAAGCCAAGGCCGACACCACAAGATCGAGGCTCGACTGCGCAAACGGCAGCGCTTCCTCGTTGGCGATTACAGCAAGGCTTGCGCCTTCAACCCTCGGCGATGCCGCGATGAGCCGCCCGACGGCGGGATGATTGGCGAGCGCACGGCGCACGTCGGCGGCCGGCGTCCCGAGATCGACGGCCAGGGCAAAATGCCGAACGACGACGCTGAGCCGGTCGGCGAGCTCCTGCGCCACGCGTTCGAGCAGGAACGTCGCCGCGCCGAGCCGGCGCGCGCGGTCCTGACGGGCGCGTATGAGCGCGCGGTCAAAAATTATCGGAGCGCCTGACATCGGCCTAACCAGCCTTTTGCACCGCCTGAGATTGAGCCTCGTCGCGGCGGACGATACGGTAGCGCGATGACGGGAGCGACAGTAGCAGGGCGGACACCGGCGCCCCGGTGGCGCGCACGTCTGCACGCAAGCGCGCGGCATCTGCTGGATCTTGGCTTGCCGCCGCTCTGTCCGACCTGCCGCGAGCCGGTGGCGGACCAGGGCGGTCTATGCGCGCCGTGCTGGTCCAAAACGGTTTTCATTGCACGACCCTATTGCGAGCGCCTTGGGATTCCATTCGTCTACGACCCCGGTCCCGGCACTCTGTCCATGGAAGCGATCGCGGATCCACCTGCCTACAACCGGGCCCGGGCGGCGGTCCGCTACGACGACACTGCGCGCACCATGGTGCAGGCGTTCAAATATGGCGACCGGCTCGATCTCGCCCCGGCGATGGGGCGCTGGATGGCGCAGGCCGGTCACGAACTGCTTGCCGAGGCCAACGCCTTGATCCCGGTGCCGTTGCATTGGCGCCGGCTTTGGTCGCGGCGCTTCAATCAGGCGGCAACGCTGGCCCGGGCGATCTCGCAGGTGAGCGGCGTCCCGGTTGCCTACCACGCACTGCGAAGGGTGCGTGCGACACGCCAGCAGGTCGGGCTGACGCAGGCCGAACGTGCCGTCAACGTGCAGGGTGCATTTCGGGTCCCTGCCGACCGGCGCCATGAGGTCCACGGCCGGCGCGTGGTGCTCGTCGATGACGTGCTGACATCCGGCGCAACCCTCGACACCTGCGCGCGAATTTTGCTGAGGGCGGGAGCCGCCAATGTTGACGCCCTGGTATTCGCCAGGGTTGTCCAGGCGCATCGCGGCGCCATATAGTGCAGTAGGGCTGACCAAACGGACGTTATCCCAGACTCAGATGGCCGCCGTCGAGATCTATACGACCCCTTTCTGCCCGTATTGCAGTGCGGCGAAGGACTTGCTGAGCCGCAAGGGGGTTACCTTTACGGAGATCAACGTGATGGGTAATGCGGCCCGGCGCGCTGAAATGGTCGAGCGCGCGCACGGCAGTCGGACGGTGCCGCAGATCTTCATTGGCAAAACGCATGTCGGCGGCTGCGACGACCTCTATAGTCTCGACGAGGTCGGCAAACTCGACCCGCTGCTCGCCGAGGCACAGGTGACACGATGACCGCGTCCACTCCCGGTTTCCGCGTTGGCCTCGTGCAGATGCGCTCGGGGCGCACACCCGCGCAGAACGTCGATACGGCCGCCAAGCTGATCAAGGAAGCTCAGTCGGGCGGCGCGGATTACGTGCTGACGCCGGAGATGACCAATATCCTCGAGCGCAAGCGGGAGGACTTGTTCGCTGCGATCGCGACCGAGGAGAAGGATCGCTCGCTCCCCGCGTTTCGCGACCTCGCACGCCGGCTCGGCATCTGGGTTCACGTCGGCTCGCTCGCCATCGAGGTCTTGCCGCAAAAAGCCGTCAACCGCTCGTTCCTGATCGATCCAAAAGGCGAGATCGCCGCGCGCTACGACAAGATTCACATGTTCGACGTCGACCTCGCGGGCGGCGAGAGTTATCGCGAATCCGGCAGCTACCGGCCCGGCGAACTGGCCGTGGCCGTAGACCTGCCGTGGGGCCGGGTTGGGCTGACCATCTGCTACGATCTGCGCTTTCCGGCGCTCTACCGCGCGCTGGCCGAGGCCGGCGTGTCGTTTATCACGATTCCGTCGGCGTTCACCCAGCAGACCGGCGCGGCGCATTGGCACGTGCTGACCCGGGCCCGTGCCATCGAGACCGGATCGTTTGTCTTCGCCGCCGCGCAGGGCGGGCGACACGAAGACGGTCGGGACACGTTCGGCCACTCGATCGCTATCGACCCCTGGGGCCGGGTTCTGGCCGAGGGCGGCACCGAGCCCGGCGTGATCTTCGCTGACGTCGATCCGTCGCAAGTCGCGATCGTGCGGGCGCGCATCCCGTCGCTGCAGCATGGTCGCCGTTTCGAGATGGTGGAGCCGATTGCGGAGCCGTCGCATCTCCACGTGGTTAAATCGTCATGATCCACTACTCACTTCGCTGCGAGCACGGCCACGACTTCGAGAGCTGGTTTGCGAGCTCGAGCGTTTACGACAAGCAGGTCAAGCGCAAGCTCGTGACCTGCCCGGTCTGCGGATCGGCGAAAGTCGAGAAGGCGATCATGGCGCCGCGCCTGGCGCGTACCGACAAGGCCCGAGCTGCGCCCGAGGAGAGGGTGCCAGCACCGCCGCCTGCCGCCCCCGAGCCGAAGGCGCCGGTCGCGATGATCTCGCCGCAGGAACGCGAGCTTCGCCAGAAGCTCAAGGCACTGCGCGATCACCTGACAAAAAACGCGGAGCACGTCGGCGCGCGCTTTCCCGAAGAGGCACGCAAGATGCACTACGGGGAGATCGAACACCGCTCGATCTATGGCGAGGCCTCGCCCGACGAGGCCGAGGCCCTGCACGAGGAAGGGATCGAATTTCATCCCCTTCCGGTTCTGCCGGAAGACCGCAACTAGACTTCGCCCAGCCAGATCGGGCAGGCTCAGTAAGCCCAGATCAGCAGCACCACACCCACCACGATCAGCACAATACCAAGCCCTTCGCGCGCGCTGGTCGGCTGCTTGAACACAAAGTGCGAGATTGCGTGCGCGAACAGAACCTCGACCAGCGCCAGTGTGCGTACGCTCGCCGCCGTGGCGATGGCGAAAGCGAGGTACCAAAACTGCGAGGCAAGCGCGCCCATGAAGCCGGCAAACAATGACGGCTGCCAGACCCGGAAGATCGCGAACAGCACATGGGGGGCGCGCCAGTAAAGGTAGGCGGTCAGCACGATGGTCTGCAGCGCGAGCCCGATCACCAGCGTGAAGGTGGCCGCCATCACAAAGCTCGGGTCCCGCAAGCTGAGAATCGCGCCGCGAAACCCGATCGCCGAGAGACCAAACAAAGCGCCCGATCCCAACCCCATCAAGGTTGGTTTCAAGCCGCCCGCCATCGCACCCGGCTTGACCGACATCAGGATCACGCCCGCCGTCGCCGTCACGATGGCGATCGCCATCGGCACGGTGAGTGGGTCGCCGAGCAGAACCAATCCAAACAGCGCAACCGGGATCGGCTCGGTCTTGATGTAGGCGATGGCGACCACGAACGAGCGTTCGCCCATGGCGATCAGCATCAGCGCAGTTGCCGCGAACTGCATCCCCGCGCCGTCGAGCACCCAGAGCCAGTACGCCGGCTCCGGGCGCGGCGGGGCGCGTCCGAGTGCGATCATGACCCCGGCGAAAAAAACCAGTGCAAATGGCAACCCGAACAGGAAGCGCACATGGGTCGCTCCCAAGGTGCCGAGCTTTTGCGCGAGCTCGCGCTGGGTGGCGTTGCGCACGGTCTGCGCCGCCGCCGCGATCACGGTGAAGACCGCCCAGAGACCGGAGAATGCCAACATAACGTCTCAGGCTTCCGGACGTTTGGCGGTCACCATGTAGTTCACGTCGGTGTCACTGGCCAGACGCCAGCGGTCACCCAGCAGATCGTAGATCACGCCGCGCCTGTCGATCAGGTGCATCCCGGCCAGCTCCAATGCAATCTCAAGTTCGTTCGGCGTGACCAGCTTGTCCCAGCGATGCGTGCCGCGCGGAAGCCAGCCCAGGATGTATTCCGCGCCGACGATCGCCAGCGCAAAGCTCTTCAGCGTTCGGTTGATGGTAGCGACAATCATCAATCCCCCCGGCCGCACCATCTCGGCGCATCGGCGCACGAACAGGTTCACGTCGGCGACATGCTCGACCACCTCCATCGCCAACACGACGTCGAAGCGCTCACCGGCGTCCGCCAATGCTTCGGCGGTTCCGACCCGATAGTCGACCGCAACATCGTTCTCCTGCGCGTGCAGCTTGGCGGCAGCGATGTTCGCACTCGAGGGGTCGACCGCCACGACTTGGCCGCCGATGCGCGCGAGCGGCTCCGACAGGAGACCTGCCCCGCAACCAATATCCAGCAAGCGCAGCCCCTTCAGGCAATCGAGCGTTCTGGCGTCGCGCGCAAAATGACGGCAGACCGCGTTGCGGATGTAGCCGATCCGCACCGGATTGAGCCTGTGCAGCGGCGCCATCTTGCCGCGTGGGTCCCACCATTCGTCCGCCAGCGCCGAAAAGCGCGCGACCTCCTCGTCGTCGACCGTTGTGGCGGATGGCATTCCCGACCTCGAAATTGAGTGAGCGGCGCCCAGCCGAGCAGGCTAGTGCCGCCGATTTGAAGTTCCTGCAGCACCTGCCGCTATCTCGTCCGGGAACTTCAAATCGAGAAGCGGCACGCGCGCGACCAGCAAAAGTGGTCACCGGTTTTGCCTCCGGTCGCGCGCTAACTATAGATGGCGCATGATCTTTTCGGCAAACCGGAGGCCACTTTGCCGGATCATGCGCAATCAAATGCTTGCTAGTGCCCGTTCGTTTCCGAAGTTCGTGTCAGAACATGCCGCCATGTATCACGAACTTCGGAAACCGGGCACGAGGCCCGGTCAAGGCGCTCCCAATCTAGCCGACCTCCTCCAAAAACGGCATCGGGCGCGGCGTTGTCGAGTTGCGAACACCCAGACCCGCCGCTATGGATACGCCCCCGTTTGCCGGAGTGTCACAATCCTGCCATGGCCCGCCTGGTGATGAAATTCGGCGGAACCTCGGTCGCCGATATCGAGCACATCCGCAACGTTGCCCGCCACGTCAAGCGTGAGGTCGACGCCGGCCACGAGGTCGCGGTGGTGGCGTCCGCGATGGCGGGGGCCACCAACCGGCTGGTCGAATGGTGCCGGGACGCCGCAATGCTGCACGATGCGCGCGAGTACGACGCGGTGGTGGCGTCGGGCGAGCAGGTCACCGCCGGTCTCCTCGCCATCACGCTTGAGTCCATGGGTGTCAACGCCCGCTCCTGGCAAGGCTGGCAGCTGCCGATTTACACCACCGATGCGCACGCGACCGCGCGCATCCTCGACGTCAACGGCGCGGAGCTAGTCGCGCGCTTCAAGGACCGCAAGGAAGTCGCGGTCATTACCGGCTTCCAGGGCGTGCATCGCGACAGCGGCCGCATTACGACGCTCGGCCGGGGCGGTTCCGATACGTCGGCGGTCGCCGTCGCGGCCGCGATCGGCGCCGAGCGCTGCGACATCTATACGGACGTGGACGGAGTCTACACCTCCGATCCACGCGTCGTGCCGCGCGCGCACCGACTCGACAAGATTGCATTCGAAGAAATGCTGGAACTCGCGTCCCAGGGCGCAAAGGTGCTGCAGGTGCGCTCGGTCGAGCTCGGCATGGTGCACAATGTGCGCATCTTCGTGCGCTCGAGCTTCGACAAGCCGGAAGACATCGACCCGCACGGAACCCCGCCGGGGACGCTGATCTGCGACGAAGGAGAGATCATGGAGCAACAGGTTGTCACCGGCATCGCTTTCTCCAAGGATGAGGCGCAGATCTCGGTTCGCCGGGTCGAGGACAAGCCGGGCGTCGCCGCCGCGATCTTCGGGCCGCTCGCCGACGCGAATATCAATGTCGACATGATCGTGCAGAACGTATCGTCGGATGGCGCCACCACCGATCTTACCTTCACGGTGCCGGCGGCCGATTTCGAGCGCGCCAAGGAAACGCTTGCCAAGGCGAGGCCGAACATCGGCTACGAGCGCATCGACGGTGCAACCGACGTCACCAAGGTGTCGGTGATCGGGATCGGCATGCGCAGCCATGCCGGCGTCGCCGCCAAGGCGTTTCAAGCCCTGGCCGACCGGCGGATCAACATCCGCGCCATCACGACCTCGGAGATCAAGTTTTCCCTGCTGATTGACGGGGCCTTCACCGAGCTTGCGGTCCGCACGCTCCATTCGCTTTACGGGCTGGACCAGTCTTAGGCCGGCGCCAAGAACGGCGCCCTCTCGTGGGCATAATCGAGGTTCGTGCTGCGCAAAAAAGCTGCACCGCGCCGCAGCATGCGTGTGCCTTGCGGCGCTTAGGCCCGGTTCGCTATAGCCAATGGGGATGACCGCCGCGGGCCGGGTTCCCGCGCGCGTTTTCTCAAGCTTTCGTACCGAACGGGGCAAACCCCGGTCGGGGACTCGGCAGGACCTGATGCGAGGCGCACTCGGCGGTCCGCGCGTATTGTTGCGCCGGCTTCGCGAAGTGATGGCGGAGCCGGTCAGCGCGCAGGAACGCCTGGACAAGGTGGTGGTGCTGATCGCCGCCAACATGGTGGCTGAGGTCTGCTCCGTCTACGTGCTGCGCGTCGACGGAACGCTCGAGCTCTATGCCACAGAAGGCCTCAAGCGCGAGGCCGTCCACCAGACGGTGATGCGCACCGACGAAGGCCTGGTCGGCCTGGTGGCGAGCGAAGCGAGCCCGGTCAACCTGTCGGAGGCCCACACCCATCCGGCTTTCGCCTACCGGCCGGAGACCGGCGAAGAAATCTACCATTCGTTCCTGGGCGTTCCGGTGCTGCGCGCCGGCAATACGCTCGGTGTGCTGGTGGTGCAGAACCGGGCGCGCCGCACCTATTCGGAAGAAGAGGTCGAAGCGCTCCAAACCACCGCCATGGTGCTGGCGGAAATGATCGCCTCGGGCGAACTTTCGGCGCTGGCCCCGCCCGGTGCCGAGCCGGCCGCCCGCCGGCCGCTGCACCTCTCCGGCATCGTTCTCAATGACGGCATCGCGCTCGGCCACGTCGTCCTGCATGAGCCCCGGGTCGTGGTCACGAACGTCATCGCCGACGATGTCCCAAACGAGCGCGCCCGCCTGGACGCCGCTCTGACCAGGCTGCGGGCCGATCTCGACACCATGCTAGAGCGCGGCGAGGTCGCCGAAGGCGGCGAGCATCGGGAGGTGCTCGAAGCGTATCGCATGTTTGCCTACGACCGCGGCTGGACACACCGGCTCGAAGAGGCGGTGCTGACCGGCCTGACCGCCGAGGCCGCAGTCGAACGGGTGCAATCCGATACCCGTGCCCGCATGCTGCGGCAGACCGACCCCTATTTGCGCGAGCGCCTGCACGACCTCGAAGACCTCGCCCATCGCCTGATGCGCCAGCTGACCGGGCAGGAACACGCGCCTGCGCGCGAAAGCCTGCCGGATAACGCCATCATCGTTGCTCGCTCCATGGGACCGGCCGCGCTGCTCGACTATGACCGCAAAAAGCTGCGCGGCCTCGTGTTGGAAGAAGGCGGACCGAATTCACACGTCGCGATCGTGGCAAGGGCGCTCGGGATCCCTGCGGTCGGCGAAATCGACAACGCGACCGGCGTGGTCGACCCGGGTGACGCCATCATCGTCGACGGCACGACCGGCGACGCGCACCTGCGTCCCTCCGCCGACATGGAAGCCGCCTATGTGGAACGGGTCCGGCTGCGGGCCCGGCGTCAGCAGCAGTACCTCGCCCTGCGCGAGCGGCCATGCGTCAGCAAGGACGGCCAGACGGTGATGTTGATGCTCAACGCCGGGCTTCTGGTCGACCTGCCACACATCGCCGAGACCGGCGCGGCCGGCATCGGGCTGTTTCGCACCGAACTGCAGTTCATGGTCGCCGCCTCGATGCCGCGGGTTAACGAGCAGCAGACGCTCTATCGCTCGGTACTCGATGCGGCCGCCGGCAAGCCGGTTGTGTTCCGCACGCTCGATATCGGCGGCGATAAAGTCCTGCCCTACATGCGCAATGTTGAGGAAGAGAATCCGGCGCTCGGCTGGCGAGCGATCCGGCTGGGCCTCGACCGGCCGGGCCTGCTGCGCAGCCAGGTCCGGGCGCTGCTGCGCGCCGGGGCGGGACGCGAACTCAAGATCATGTTTCCCATGGTGGCGGCGGTGGCCGAATTCGACGAGGCGAAGGCGCTGGTCGAACGCGAACTCACGCATCTGCGCCGCCACGGCCACAAGCTCCCCGAGCGGGTCGAGGTCGGGACCATGGTGGAGGTACCGGCGCTGCTCTATCAGCTCGACGAGTTGCTGGAGCGCGTCGATTTCCTGTCGGTCGGGTCGAACGATCTGGTCCAGTTCCTGTACGCCGCCGACCGCGGCAACGCGCGCGTCGCCGACCGGTTCGACCAGCTGTCGCGGCCCGTGCTCGTCGTGCTCAAGGACATCGCCGACAAAGGCCGCGAGCATGGTAAGCCGGTGACTTTGTGCGGGGAACTCGCCTCAAGACCGATCGGCGCGCTCGCGCTCGTTGCGCTCGGTTATCGCTCGCTGTCGCTCTCGCCGTCGGCGGTCGGGCCGGTCAAGGCGATGCTGCTCGACCTCAATGTCCGCAAGGCGGCCGACATGCTGCGGCCGTTGGTCGAGAAGCCGGTGCCGGGCGCTTCAATCCGCGAGCGCCTGACCCAGTTTGCGGAAAGCGAAGGTTTGACGCTGTAACGCGCGCCGCCTCAGCGGGACACTAGAGCGAAATCACACTAGCGGACCAAATACATGCTGCCCGAAGCCAAGCTCGACGCTCTGCTCGCACGCCACGCGGCGATCGAGGCCGAGTTGTCGCGGGCGCTGGCGCCCGAGACCTATGTCAAGCTCTCGCGCGAATTCGCCGAGCTCAGTCCGGTGGCAGACCGCGTCAAGGCCTACCGTGGGGTTGCGGCCGAACTCACCGATCTCGACAGCCTGATCGACGACGCCGCCACCGATCCGGAAATGCGCGCCATCGCCAGCGCCGAGAAGCCCGCGCTTGAAGCCAAGCGCACCGCGCTCGAACAGGAAATCCGCACCGCGTTGCTGCCCAAGGACGCGATGGATGATCGCAACGTGATCCTTGAAATTCGCGCGGGCACCGGCGGCGACGAGGCGGCGATCTTCGCAGGTGATCTGTTCCGGATGTACGAGCGTTACGCCAATCAGCACGGCTGGAAGACCGAAGTGATTTCAGCGAGCGATGGCGCCATGGGGGGGTTTAAGGAAATCGTCATGGAGATCCGCGGCCGGGGCGCGTTTTCGAAGCTGAAGTTTGAATCGGGCGTGCATCGCGTGCAGCGGGTACCGGAAACCGAAGGCTCCGGCCGCATTCACACCTCGGCCGCAACCGTGGCGGTGCTACCCGAGGTCGAGGAGGTTGATGTCGCCATCAACGACGCCGACCTCCG
Organism: Xanthobacteraceae bacterium; assembly: GCA_051985675.1. Lineage (GTDB taxonomy): Bacteria > Pseudomonadota > Alphaproteobacteria > Rhizobiales > Xanthobacteraceae > JAFAXD01. The sequence continues at coordinate 65,746 of JBPYFJ010000112.1, forward strand.
GATCGACACCATGCGGGCCGGCGGCGCCGGCGGCCAGCACGTCAACAAGACCGAATCGGCGGTTCGGGTAACCCACATTCCGAGTGGGATCGTCGTGGTGGTCCAGGAGGAACGTTCGCAGCACCGCAATCGCGCCAAGGCGATGGCACACCTGCGTGCCAAGCTCTACGACGCCGAGCGCCAGCGCCAGGATGCGGCGCGCGCGGCCGAGCGCCGCGGCCAAGTCGGATCGGGCGATCGCTCGGAACGCATCCGCACCTACAACTTCCCGCAAGGCCGGGTCACCGACCATCGCATCAACCTGACGCTCTACAAATTGCCCCAGGTGATCGAAGGCGAGGCGCTGGACGAGATCGTCGACGCCCTCATCACCGAGCACCAAGCGGCACTTCTGGCAGCGCAGGACGGCGGCCATTGATGGCAGCGCCTGCGCCCACGTTGACCGGATCGATCGACAGCGCCCGACGCGCGCTCGCCACGGCGTTTCGGAATGCGGGACTCGCTTCGCCCGAGCTCGATGCACGCATCCTGGTCGGTCATGCGTTGGGACTCGATCAGGCCGCGCTTGCCGCCGCGGCCGAGCGCGAACTTTCGGAGCGCGAAGCGCTGCGCATTGCGGGTGTCGGCGAGCGGCGACTGGCGCATGAAAGCGTTGCCGCGATCGTTGGCCGCAAGGAGTTCTGGGGTCTGCCGTTGCGGGTGAGCGAGGCGACGTTGGTGCCAAGGCCGGACACGGAAACGGTGGTCGAAGCGGCGCTGGACGCAATCGGCGCCGGCGGCGCACGCGCGCGCGCGCTTCGTATCGCCGACCTCGGCACCGGCACGGGCTGCCTGCTGGCGGCGCTGCTGTCGGAGCTTCCGAACGCCTCAGGCATCGGTGTCGACATCAGCCTCGAGGCGCTCGCGCTCGCGCGGCGCAACATGGATGCCTTGGGATTGGCTCATCGCGCCCGACTGACGTGTGGCAATTTTGCTCAGGCGCTTGCCGGCCGGTTCGATCTGATCGTTTCGAACCCGCCCTACATAGCGACCCACGAGTTCGAGCTGCTCGCGCCAGAAGTACGGCGCGAGCCCCGCATTGCGCTCGACGGCGGCATCGACGGTCTGTCGGCTTATCGGGCGATCGCCGCCGATGCCCCCCGGCTGCTGGCGCCTGGGGGCGCGATCGTGCTCGAGGTCGGGGCTAACCAAGCCACGTCTGTCGCCGCCTTGCTGGCGAGTGCCGGGCTTGCCCCACAACTGCCTAAATTGGACCTCGCGGGCGCGCCGCGGGCAATTGTGGCCCTTGCGCAACCCATGCGGTAGAACATTATGGGCTATCCAAAAAATCGCTTGGATTATCCGCGCGAAACCATTACGTTCCAGGCACGGAATCGACCGAGGATCGGTGCGCCCCACATAGCCCGGAGCATGGCTCGGCGAGGCAGGTGGCGCGGAGGACGAAACGACATCCGCACCTCAGGCATTAAGGCACTCGGTTCGCTAAACGCAGGTCGAGATACTTCATCGGGGAGTGCCAGCCGTCGTTTTTGGACGCGGCGCGGCGCGTTGATGAAAGGCGGAACGACGCGGTAAGACCGCGGGTTGTGGGCTTATTGCGATTAGCGCAGCGAGAATTGGGGGCTCGATAATCGAGGGCCGCAGTGACCTTCCTTGCGTCAATGGCAGGACGTAGCGGCCGTTGTCGCGTGGCGCTCAGTGCGCATTTTTCTATCAATCGGCGACCACGGTCGCTGCAACTCGGGAGTGGCGAATAGAAGCCATGAGAAACGGTCAAAACAAACGCATGCGAGGACGTAGCCGCAACAAGGGGCACAACCCGCTCACCAGGGTTTACGAGTCAAACGGCCCTGATGTGAAGATCCGCGGGACGGCTTCCCACGTAGCGGAGAAATATCAGCAGCTCGCCCGCGATGCGCAGGCCTCCGGCGATCCGATCGCCGCGGAAAATTACCTTCAGCATGCGGAGCATTATTTCCGCTTGATCGCGGCCGCTCAGGAACAGTTCCGCCAGAACAATCCCTACTATCAAAACAACCGGCCCGAGGGCGGTAACCAGGACGCGCGCAGCGATGACGCCTTCGAAGATGGCGAGGATGAAGGCGCGCCGCAGATGCACGACCAGCCTGCCTATGGCCCACGCGATCCGCAGCCCTACCTGCCGCGCGACGCTCAGTTCTATCCGTCCCGCGACCAGCAGCATCGGCCGCCTCAGCAGAACGGCCCCGGTCAGGATGACGGCAATATCGATCGCTTGCCGTCGTTCATCACCGGCGGAGGTCAGCAGGGTCAGCCGGGCTATTCCAACCATCCGCAGCAAGGCAATGGCGGAGGCTACGACAACCAGGACCGACAGGGTGGCGGGGACCGCTTTCCGCTGCACCGCAGGCGGCGTCGCCATCGCGGCCCGCGTAACGACGTGCAGGGTATGCAGGACATGGGCGGCCACGACGGCGGCGAGGATGCGGCCCCGGGCGAATAGCGGTTAGCGGCCGCCGGGAGCCGGGACCAGGGCTGGATTGAGCGCCGGGACGAGTTGCCGGCGTGCATGCCTGACCGGCAAGACCCGGTAAACCTGCTTGGTGGCTTCGACGAGGTGCACGCCGTTGAACGGCGCTGAGATCGTCGCCCCGGCGCGCTCCCAGGCCACCGCCGAGCGCAGAAACCAAGCGCGCGAAACAGGCGGTAGATAAAGCGCCTCGCCCCAGTTCATCGGCGTAAACCAGGCATCGCGCAGCAACGCAACGATCTGCGCGCGCGAATACGGCCGGCCGTGTCCGAATGGCGTCGTATCCATCCGCGCCCACAACCCCCGGCGATTGGGCACGACCGCCAGCAGCCGCCCGCCTGCGTTCAAGACGCGCCAGATCTCGCGCAATAGCGCGGTGGCATCCTCCGACATTTCGAGCGCGTGCACCAACAAGATGCGGTCGACCGACGCATCGGGCAAAGGCAGTTCGGAGGGATCGACGAGGCTTGCCAAGGTAGGCCGCGCGCTCGGCCATTTCACGACCCCTTGACTGGCGGGCATGAACGCAAGGCAGCGCTCGGCTTCCTCGCGAAACAACCCGAGGTAGGGCGTGGTATAGCCAACGCCAAGGACACGCTGGCCCGCGGTGTTGTTCCACAGCGCGCGGATGCCGCGGCCCACGAAGCGGCGCGCAACCACGCCAAGCTTCTCGCCATAGAAATTGCGCAGATCAACGACATCAAGCGACATGGCCGCCAAGCTAGAGCATTGCGTCAAGCGTCGCTACACTCGGGCAAACTCGAATCCATCCACCAGTGCCCCGAACTCGAAGTTCGCACATCTATGCCGCGCGTCCGAATGCGAGCTTCGGGTTCAAAGGGGCACTGGAAATTATAGATTTGCTAGTGTCCTTTCGATTCCGAAGTTCGCGTCGAGCGTGCTGCAAGGTATGGCGAACTTCGGAATCGGGACACTAGATATGACGGAGTAGATCATGGCCGCTCAAACACGCCTGTTTCGCTGCCTGCAAGACAACTACGGTGTGCTGGTGCACGACCCCGCAACCGGGGCCACGGCGTCGATCGATGCTCCTGAAGCAGCGCCCGTAGAGGCTGCCCTGAAGGCTACGGGCTGGCGGCTCAGCGACATCCTGGTCACTCACCATCACGCCGATCATACCGGCGGCATCGTTGCGTTGAAGGAGCGCCACCACTGCCGAGTCACGGCACCGAAGGGCGAGGCCAAGCGGATCCCGGCCGTCGATGTCGAAGTCGCGGACGGCGACGAGGTGATGGTCGGCCGTCTCAAGGCACGCGTACTGGAAACCCCCGGCCACACCGCCGGCCACATCAGCTATTGGCTCCCCGAAGAAGATCTCGCATTTGTCGGTGATACCTTGTTCTCAATAGGCTGCGGGCGCGTGATCGAGGGCACGCCGGAGATGATGTGGGCGTCGCTGTTGAAGCTACGCGCGCTGCCCGACGCTACACGGGTCTTTTGTGGCCACGAATACACGGCTGCCAATATCCGCTTCGCCAAGACGGTCGAGCCCAACAACAAGGATTTGGCGGCACGCGAACAAGAGGTCGCGCGGCTGCTCGCGCAAGCCAAGCCCACGATCCCGTCGCTGCTCGGCGCCGAGAAGAAGGAGAACGTTTTTCTGCGCGCGGACGTCGCGGCCGTTGCCTCCGCGGTCGGCCTCTCGGGACATTCGCCGGCCGAGGTCTTTGCCGAAGTGCGCGCGCGCAAGAACAAGTTCTGATGAATCCCAAACCCACACTCAGCGCCGCGGAGATCATCAAACTGCTCGGACTGCAGCCGCATCCCGAGGGCGGACATTTTTGCCAGACGTTTCGCGATACCCACCTCATCGACGACAAGCGCCCCGCCTCGACAGCGATCTATTTCCTGCTCGCGCGCGGAGAGCGCTCACATTGGCATCGGGTTGACGCCGCCGAGGGTTGGCACTGGTACGCAGGGGCGCCGCTGCGGCTCACGATCGTCGAACGGGACACGGTCCGGACGATCACGCTCGGGCCCGATCTCGCCGCCGGCCAACGGCCGCAGGCAATCGTGCCGTTTCACGCCTGGCAAGCCGCGGAGAGCCTCGGCGATTGGACGCTCATCGGCGCCACGGTTGCTCCCGGCTTTGAGTGGGCCGGCTTCGAGATGGCGCCGCCGGATTGGACGCCCGAAAAGCGCGGCGGATCCTAAGCCAGATACTGCGCGCCGTTCACCGTGAGCGTTGCACCAGTGATGAAATCGGCATTGTCGGCTGCGAGAAACAGCACGCAGCGCGCCACGTCGTCGGGCTCACCCAACCGGCCAGCCGGTATTTGCGCGATGATCTTTTCCAGCACATCCTTGGGGACTGCCTGCACCATCTCGGTATTGATGTAGCCGGGTGCAATCGCGTTGACGGTGACGCCGAGCCGCGCATTCTCCTGCGCCAGCGCCTTGGTGAAGCCGATCTCGCCCGCTTTGGCGGCCGAATAATTGGTTTGACCGATCTGTCCCTTTTGCCCGTTGATCGATGAAATGTTGATGATGCGGCCGAACTTGCGCTCGCGCATGCCCTCGATCACCTGACGGCACATGTTGAACAGCGAGTTCAGATTGGTGTTGATGACCGCAGTCCACTGCTCCGGCTTCATGCGGTGAAGGGTGCTGTCCCGGGTGATCCCGGCGTTGTTGACCAGGATGTCGACCGGACCAAGGTCGGCCACCACCTTTTTCACGCCCTCGGCACAGGCCTCGTATGACGCGACGTCCCACTTGTAGACCGGGATGCCGGTATCAGCTTTGAATTTCTCCGCCGCCGCGTCATTACCGGCGTAATTGGAGGCCACCAAGTAGCCGGCATCTTGGAGAACTTTGGCAACTGCCGCGCCAATGCCGCGCGTACCGCCCGTCACCACCGCAACGCGTGGCATGATCCTGCTTCCTCCCTGGCTTATCCCATCGGCGGCGGTCGAGTGTGTCTCGCCCGGCGGCGGGTTCCGCTCCGTCGCCGGCCCGGATTCACCCGGCCGCGCGACGTTACGAACTGAAGCGACGGCCTATCGTTCCACGCACATGGCGATCCCCATGCCGCCGCCGATGCACAAGGTTGCGAGACCCTTCTTGGCGTTGCGCTTTTGCATCTCGTAGAGGAGCGTCACGAAGACGCGGGCTCCCGAAGCCCCGATCGGGTGGCCAAGCGCGATCGCGCCGCCGTTGACGTTCACCTTGCCGGTATCCCATCCGAGGTCCTTGTTGACGGCGCAGGCTTGGGCGGCAAACGCCTCGTTGGCCTCGATCAGATCAAGATCGTCGATCTTCCACCCGGCTTTCTTGAGTGCGGCGCGCGACGCTGGAATCGGTCCGGTTCCCATGATCGCCGGGTCGACGCCGGCGTGGGCCCAGGAGACGATGCGGGCCAGCACACGCTTGCCTTCCTTGGCGGCATCGCTTGCTTTCATCAGCACCACGGCAGCCGCGCCATCGTTGATGCCGGACGCATTGCCGGCCGTGACCGTGCCATCCTTCGCAAACGCCGGTCTGAGTTTGCTCATGGCATCAAGCGTCGCGCCGTGACGCGGATATTCGTCGTCCGTCACCACGACATCGCCCTTGCGGGTCTTGACCGTGACCGGCGTGATCTCGTCCTTGAACCGGCCGGACTTTTGGGCCGCCTCGGCCTTGTTCTGCGAGCCGACCGCGAACTCGTCCTGCTGTGCCCGCGTGATCTGCCAGCGCTGCGCGACGTTCTCCGCCGTATTGCCCATGTGGTAGCCGTTAAAGGCGTCCCAGAGGCCGTCCTTGATCATGGTGTCGACCATGTCGAAGTTGCCCATTTTCACGCCGCCGCGCAGGTGTGCGCAATGCGGCGCCATGCTCATGGACTCCTGCCCGCCGGCGACGACCACTTCGGAGTCACCGTTGAGGATCGCCTGGTACCCGAGCGCGACAGCGCGCAGGCCCGAGCCGCACAGCTGATTGACGCCCCACGCCGGACTTTCAACCGGGATGCCGGCGCCGATCGAAGCTTGCCGCGCCGGGTTCTGCCCCTCCCCGGCCGACAGGATCTGCCCCATGATGACTTCCGAGACGCGCTTGCCTTCGACACCGGCACGCTCTAGCGCCGCCTTGATCGCCACCTGGCCAAGTTCATGCGCAGGCAAATTCGCAAACGCCCCGTTGAACGAGCCGACCGGGGTGCGTGTCGCACCGACGATGACGATGTCGTCCGCCATGACAAAACTCCTGTATGGGCCGGCGACTGCCTTGGCCGGCGATGATGCTTGGGCGATGTAGGCCGTGGTTCGGCCGGATGCGCGCGGGCAATTCCTGGCAGTCTCGATAGCGCGTCGGCCCCTCCGATGTCCATCGGGGCTTCTACGCAGTTCGGCTACCGGGCCGGAAGCGCTGCACAAAAAGGTGGCCGCTGCCCGGGAAACCGCTTATTTTGTCGGACTAGCCTATTGCGCCGGGGCCCGCCGGCATCTTTGTGACGCGATCGCGATGAACAAACCCGACAATCCCGTCATCATCAAAAAGTACGCCAACCGCCGGCTCTATAATACCGGTACCAGCACCTACGTGACGCTGGAAGATCTCGCCGCCATGGTCAAGAAGGGCGAGGACTTTGCGGTATACGACGCCAAGACCGGCGAGGACATCACCCGCACGGTTCTTACGCAGATCATTTTCGAGCAGGAAAACAAGGAAGGCCAGAATCTGCTGCCGATCACGTTCCTGCGTCAGCTAATCCGCTTCTATGGCGACAGCATGCAAACCCTGGTGCCGCGCTTCCTGGAGACCTCGATCGATTCGTTCACGCGCGAGCAGGGCAAGTTCCGTGAACAAATGGCGCAAGCCTTTGGCGGCGTGGGTTTCGGCGCCATGGAAGATCAGGTGCGGCGAAACATGGAGATGTTCGAGCGCGCGTTCGCAATGTTTGTCCCCTTCGCCCGCCGGGAAGGCCAGGCGGCAGCCGAGGGCGACAAGAGCAAGGACAAAGCGCCCGGCGGCGAACTCGACGAGATGAAGCGCAAGCTGGAAGATATGCAGAAGCGCATCGACCAGCTGACCGAGGGCGAAAAGAAGCCGTAAGCGATCAGGGCCTGAGCCCGATCACGCGCGGGGCCCGGTCTCGACCTGATCGACCAGGATATTGCGCGTAGCCGCGCGCATCGTGATCGTGTAGCCGCCAATCGCGTCGACGAACGAAATCACCAGCAACAGGAAGAATGTGGCGGTCGCGGCCTGCTTCACGAGCAAAAACTCGACCAGCATGCCGATAAACAACAGCGTCGAGAGCAAGTGATCGATCAGCGAGCGCGCCGAGATGCGGCTCGCTTTGACGAGCTCAATGAACAGGATCAGCAGCGACAGCGCCAGCAGGAGCTCGCCGATCGTCAAGGTCCAGGTCGCCCCCGACATCATCTGCACTGAAAACAGCTGATGCGTCCACATCGCGCCCGCGGTGGCGCCGGGCGTTAGAAATTCCACCATGTTGTAGACGGCAAACGGAATTACCAGCAGCGGGATGCCGATCAGAAACATGGCGTCGCTCCCGCGCCATCACGCCTCGGTCTTGACCTTCAGGATCTGGCGGCCGCGATACATACCTGTCTTCAAGTCGATGTGGTGCGGCCGGCGCAACTCGCCGGAATCCTTATCCTCGACGTAGGTCGGCTTCTTCAAGGCGTCGTGCGAGCGCCGCATGCCGCGCTTTGCGGGCGACGTTTTTCGTTTTGGAACAGCCATGATGGTCCTCGAATGTCAGGCGTCGTGCGCCAATGGCTTTGAACTGGAAGCGGCGCTTATAGAGGATGCCGGTGCGTGTGGCTAGTGCCGCCGATTTGACGTTCCCGTAGCAGGTGCGGCAAATTCTAGTGCCGCCAAAAGACCTGGAATCCTCAATTTGCGACGGTCTTGCCCGCCAGGTCGCAGCCCCAAGCCTAGCGCACGACACAGGACGCAACGCCGCGAAAAGCAGTCGCGCGCGATCGATAAACGGCGGCGAGCCGACCCAGTCGGACCCCCGGCTGGCGAGCGTCGCGCCGGTGAGGATTGGGCAGCACGGCGGCAAGCAGCGCCGCTTCGTGGGCGTCGAGGTCGGCGGCAGACTTGCCGAACGCGCGGCGCGCGCCGGCTTCAATCCCGAACTCGCCGGTCGGACCCCACTCGGCGATGTTGAGATAGATTTCGAGCACGCGCCGTTTGCCGAGCACAAGGTCGAGCCACAAGGCCAGCGGAAATTCCAAGGTCTTGCGAAAAAAGCTCCGCGACGGCCACAGGAACAGGTTCTTCGCGGTCTGCTGGGTGATGCTCGAGCCGCCGCGAGCTTCGCGTAGATCCTCGGTCTCGATGATCTCGGCGACGCTCCGAAAATCGATTCCATGGTGGCGGCAGTAGCGCGTGTCCTCGGCCACGATGATCGCCGCGATCAGGGACGGCGGCACGCGATTGAGAGGAACCCAGATGCGTTCGACGCGCTCGCCTCGAGCCCAGCGCCACAGCATGACGGTCGATTCCGGCCTGACCGCCGCATAGAGCAGCGTGAGGAGGAACGGCAGGAGCACAATCGGGATGACGACCGTCATGGCGATGCGAAAGGAATGCCTCAATCGATATCGCCTGACCATGGCCATCGGAGCGATGCTAACCCGGATGGACAGGAGCGTCATGGGAATCGGGACACTCGGTTGCAGACCCGGACACGTCGGCATGCGGGACGAGGATGGATTTCACCGGCGATCGAACCTGGGTACGGTAGCTGATCCTGAAACGGTGCCCCAAATGCCAGATCAAGCGCCCTCTTTGTCACCGGCCGAAAAGATCATCGGCACCTGGAAGCTGCGTACCGTCGTGTATGAGGATCAGACCACCAAAGAGCGCTCGCCGGTGTACGGCGCCCATCCGGTGGGCTATCAGCTGGCGACGCCGCAGGGCCGTTGGATCGCGGTCGTGACCGCCGAAGGCCGCAAGGTTCCGCAAAACGACGACGAGCGCGCCTTGGCGTTGCGCAGCATGATCGCCTACACGGGCCGTTATCGGGTCGCCGACCGCCGCATCATCGTCAAGGTCGAGGCGGCATGGCAGCAGTCCTGGGTCGGCACCGAGCAGATTCGCGAGTATCGCTTCGAAGGCGACGATGTCCTCCATCTCGAAGGCCCGCCGATGCCGCACCCCAACCTGCTCGGCAAGGTCGTGCGGATCATTGTCACGTGGGAGCGCGACGACGTCGATTGATTGAACTAAACTTGCCCGGCATGGCAACGCGCACGTATCGTTCTTTTAAGCCGCTTCGGGTCATTCGGTATCATCCGCGGCTCAGCATCGCGGTTGTTCTTGGTGTCATCGTGGCGCTGGTGCTGCCCCACTCCCTGCGCGTGTCGACCCGCATGCTCATCGGATGGGATGTCGGCGCGGTCTTCTACCTGGTTACTGCCTTCCTGCTTGTGCAGGACTTCGATCTCAAGCGCGCGCAGCCACGCGCCGAGCAGTACGACGAAGGCGGTGCACTGATCCTGGTCCTGACCGTGGCGGCTGCGGTCGCAAGCCTCGTCGCCATCGTGGTCGAACTGGGCGCCGCGCGCGCGAACGCCGGCGACCCGTTCGCGCTTGCGCTCGCCGCCGGCACGACGATGCTGTCCTGGGCCCTGATCCACACGATCTTCGCGTTCCATTACGCGCATCGGTGCTATCGCGGGAGCGAACGGCGTTGCGATGGATTGGCCTTCCCCCAAGAGAAGCAGCCCAACTACTGGGACTTCATCTATTTTTCGTTTGTGATCGGCATGACGTTCCAGGTCTCGGACGTGCAGGTCACATCGACACCGTTGCGTCGCCTGGTAGCCGCACACGGCATCATCTCGTTCTTTTTCAGCGTTGCGGTGTTGGCACTCGCCGTCAATCTGGGCGCGAGCTTGATCTAATTCGAGCGCTTATTGCCACGTGGCGAACGCCATTCCGCTGCCGGTGCCGGCTTCCGAGCGATAGCATGGAACGTAATCGAGGAGCTCCATGTCGAGGCTTGTCTCGGCCAGGATACCGGCGACGACGAGCCAGTTTTTGGTCTCCGACGTGCCCGATCGGAAATGAATGTCTGGCTCCTCGGTCAGCACCTTGTAGTCCCGTTGTTTCATGGCGTTCAGCAGACGCTTGTCGAATGCCTCGTCGACCACGAAGTGGCTGACGCCTCCGGACGCAACGACCGCGACGCGCTCATGACCGCTCCACGATTTGACGGCGCGGCCGAGCGCGCGCCCGAACTCGAGGCACCGCTTCGGGGTCGGCTGGTTGGGCGGATAGTAGGTGTTGACCAGCACCGGGATCAGCGGGATCGGCCGGCTATTGAGGATGCGCCGATAGATGAACCCGTAGGAATGGCCGAGCTGGCGCAAAACTCCGGCGTCATTGGGCTGTTCCGCCAATGCGGCGACGTCGAAATCGTGCTGCACGGCATGATTCACCATGTGGGCCGCGAGTCCCGACGGACATGGATAGATCTCGTCCTTCTGCGGGTAATAGATCTTCATCGCGTAGCCGTTGCCGTTCGCGATCTTCTCGTCCTCTTCGGCCTTGGTCAGCGCCCGGTTGAAGACCTGCTTGCCGTGGAACACCGACAAAGCCGGCTGGATATCGTTGAGGAACCATTCGTGATGGTCGTCGCCGACAATCACCAGGACGTCCGGATTGATCTTGGCGACGCGCTCAGCGATCACATCGAGCTGCTTCTGGCAACGGTCGTGACGCTGCTTGCGCACCTCCAGGGTGTTTTGCCGCTCGAAATGATCGTCTTTGCGCAAAGCGTAGAGTTGAGAAAAGTCGAACGTACCGGCCCCGAACGCGAGCGCTTTATTTTTGCGGTCCACATTGGCACGCAGATCCCACTCGTGCGGCGGGGTCGCCAGCAAGGGTCCATGGGACGTTCCAAATCCGAATACGATATCGGCCATGCTGTGGCTCTCCGCTGCCCGTCCTCCCGGCGGCCCCGATCGCGGGGCGCTGAGGTCAACGCCTGCGCAAGAAGGCCGGGGCAAGCCCGGCCAGAAACGGGTGCAACTTATCGGATCGTTTGCGCGTCTGCCAATCATGGCGCCCCCGCAATGGCTGCATGGGGATTCATCGCAACGGTGGTCGCCGCAGTGCAGCGATTTTCCGGGCGGCACGATCGCGACGCGCATTGCGGCGAAGCCCAGTCCGACATAGCATTGTGGCACTCAATCCAAGCACACGGAGACTGCGAATGCCGTCCACCTACAACGTCATGATCATGGGTGCCTCCTACGGCTCGCTGCTGGCGACAAAGCTCCTGTTCGGGGGACACAAGGTCAAGCTCGTGTGCTTGCCGGCCGAGGCCGAAGTCATCAACCAGGAAGGCAGCCGCGTGCGGTTGCCGATCAAAGGCAGGTCCGACCTCGTCGAGATCGACTCTCGCAAGCTCCCTGGCAAGCTCTCGGCCGACGTCCCGACCGCGGTCAATCCGGCGGACTACGATCTCGTGGCGCTGGCGATGCAGGAGCCCCAATACCGGGCGCCCGGCGTGCGCGATCTGCTGGCGGCCGTCGCCAAGGCGAAGGTGCCGTGCATGTCGATCATGAACATGCCGCCGCTTCCCTATCTCAAGCGCATCCCCGGGCTCGCGACCGATCCGCTGCGTGCCTGCTACACCGATCCGAGCGTTTGGGAAGGCTTCGAACCGGGCCTGATGACGCTCTGCAGCCCGGACCCGCAGGCGATCCGACCGCCGGAGGAGAAGACCAACGTGTTGTTGGTCACGCTGCCGACCAATTTCAAGGTCGCGCGTTTCGATTCGGACAAGTACACGGCGATCCTGCGCCAGATGCAGCAGGACATCGAAGCGGCCCGGTTTGACGCGGGCGATGGTCCGACCGACATCCCGGTCAAGCTCAAGGTTCACGACTCGATCTTCGTGCCGCTCGCCAAGTGGGCGATGCTGCTGACCGGCAACTATCGCTGCGTGACCAAGGATAAGGCGATCACCATCAAGGAAGCGGTCCACGCCGATCTCGATAAATCGCGCACGGTCTACAACTGGGTCCGCGATCTCGTGGTCGCGCTTGGCGCTGATCCAAACGACCTCGTGCCGTTCGAGAAATATGCGGCCGCCGCGCAAGGCCTCACGCGCCCCTCGTCGGCTGCGCGGGCACTCTTTGCCGGGGCGCCCAACATCGAACGGACGGACCGTCTGGTGCAGACGATCGGCGCACAAAAGGGCCTGCGCTCGTCGATCGTCGATGAGGCGGTGGCAACCGTCGACGCCCGGCTCGCAGCCAACCGGAAGGCGGCGGCCTAACACCGGCACGCCGCTCAGGACATCCGCAGCCCGAGTGCGCGCTCGACGATCGTGCGCGCCGATTGGGTATCGTCGCATGAGCGTCCACGCCAGACAACGTGCTGATCCGGGCGCACCAGGACGAGGCCGCGGCCGTAAACCCGCTCAAGTTCCGGTTGATCGAGACGCAGCACCGACAGCGGCATCTTGTGCTGCGCTGCCTCCGCCAACAGCTCAGCGCTCGGCGGAACCCTGCAGCTGATCAGCGTGAACCACGGCCCGAGCCGATCGTAGATCGGTGTGCCGTCCCCAAGAACGACACTCGGCAGGCGCACGCCCGGCACGGTTGACGGCCGGTAGTCGAGCGCGGTCCCGGGAATGTCCGCGCCTGGCTCACCGCATACGATTGGCGAATCCGGGTATGCGTAGCCAAGTTCGATCCCGAAACTCTCATTCTCCGCGTTACCGAGGGCTGCGATGCGGCGGCCGGCCTGCGCCCGCACCGCGTCGCCGGCGGAGCCCAGCGCGGTGAGATCATCGCGCAGCACCTGAGCAATCTCGCCGCGGACCTTCGTATGCCGTCCGGACGCCTCGCAATTCCGCAGCCCCACCGGGCGACGCTCGATGTCGTAGGAGAGGAGCAGATCGGGCGATCCAAAGCCGTGCAAAACGGCAGCGAGCTTCCAGCCGAGATCGCAGGCGTCGCCAATGCCGGTGTTCATCCCGTAACCGCCGGTCGGGATGTATTGATGAGCGGCGTCGCCAGCCAAAAACACGCGGCGATCCTGATAAGCCCGCGCCACCAACAAATGCGATGCCCAACGATTTGCAACAAGGATCTCATAGTCGAAATCGCGGCCGGCGAAGGCCCGCAGCAGCGCGTCCGGATCAACCGCCGCCGGGGGGACATCGTCCGGCCAGCGCGTTTGCAATGTCCAGATATCGCGATCGTTCTGCGCGATCAGCGTTCCCTTGAGCGACTGGTAATGCCAAGCGATCCCCCACGGAGCGAGCACATCGCGGGCGTCGGATTGAAAATGCGTCATGAAGCGCTGCTGCACCGACGCCTGCCCCTCAAGCCCGATACCAAGGCAACGACGCACGTCGCTCGTGCCGCCATCGCAGCCGACCAGGTAGTCACAGCGCACATGCTGCGGGGCGCCGTCGGCCGGGAGAAGCGTCACCGTCACCCCGCCGGCATCCTGCGACAGATCGGCAAACCCCACGTTCCACCGGGAATCGACCAAGGACTCGGCGCGGATAGCGCGCGCCAGCACCGGCTCGATTTCAACCTGGGAGACGCGCATCGGCGCCTCGCCCGGCATGGTGCCGTCGTTGGTGTCGCGGATCAGTCGACGCCATTGCGTCACGCTCGGATAGCGGAAGCGATAGAGTTCATAGCCGGACAGACCGGTGATCCAGGACACGTCGAAATTGTTGGACTCCGGGATCGCCACCGCACGCAACGCATCGGCAAGCCCAAGCCGGCGCAACAACTCCATGGTGCGCGCGTTGGTGATGTCCATCTTGGGATGGCGCGTGGTCGTGGGATTGCGCTCGACCAGCAGCGTCCGGATCCCGCGCCGCGCCAGGTCGCGCGCGAGGGTCATGCCGACCGGGCCGCCACCCGCAATGATCACCGGAACATGCTGCATGTTCAAAATCTATACCGCCCGCGCCCGATCGACACTCACCTGTATCGCCTGTGGCACACTCAGCGTCTGGGCGCGCTGATTCGCGGGGAACTCAATGGCATGGCATTTCGGTGCGATGGGGCCACTACTTATCGCAGCCGCCTTATCGGGGTTGGCGCCGGCAATCGGAATTGAGCCGGCGCACGACGCGACGGCGCAGCCGGTCTCCGACGCGAAATCCGACTACCTCCGCAAGCTCGCGGCCTATCAGGCCGCGCGGCAGGCTTTTGAGGAACTCTCCGCGCCCTATTGGGATGAGGTCCGGGAGAAGCGCCGGTTGCGCAACGCCAAACGTCGCAACGGCGAGACGATTGCGGCGCAGGACTACGTGCTGACGCAACCTCCGCTCTACAGCGGGCCACCGCGACCGGTGCCGCCGCCCGAAGTACGCGAGGGACTGCCGCGCCCGCCGGCCCTGCCGATCATCGCCGATTTCCTGCGGCACGCGCTTGAGCAATATCGGTTCGTGCCGACCAGGCCCGCAGGCGACATCGATTTCAAGCAGGCCTACGCCAAAATCGCACGTGCGGCCGGGCTGACGCGCGAGCAGGCGGTTCGCATCTATGCGTTCGAGGTCGGCGGCAACGGCCAATACGACACCCAAGCCGGTCTCGAGGATGATCGGCCGGGAGCGCACGCGATCTCGACCGCGCTCGGCTACAATCAGCTGCTGAACACCAACAGCGTCGAGATCATGGCCGAGCAGGGCGAGCGGTTCGGCGTCGTGCTCAAGGACAAACTCGCCACACTCGCCGGCGCCGTCCGAACGGCCTTCATCAGAAAGATCGAGGTCGTGCGCGAGATGACGGTGTTCTGCCGCAGCGTCCCCGACCAGTGGAACGAGCATGAGCGCCTCGGCAACACTGCGAACGGCCTCGCGGTGCATGCAATGAATCTCGATATCGACGTCGGACCTTTGTTGCAGACCCAGAAGCTTCTCGACTCGGTCGTTTTCGCCCGCCGCAAGGGCTACGGGAGGCAGTTGACCGCGGCCGAGCTCGAAATGATGAACCTGACCGGCGATGGCAACGGCTACGACATGGTCACCATCCCGGAGGACATGCGAGCACAGATCCCGACCTCGAACTTCTTTCTTCGCAACGGCTACGAGCGCAACCCCGTAGCCATCCGCAACAACACGGTTGCCAAGCTGCTGGCTGCGACCAATTCCATCATGGACAAGGGCATCATGCTGCAAGGTGCGAAGGACCTGGCGGGCGCGTTCTGACGGGCGCATGCGAAGGGCCGTGTTCGTGGGTGCGGCGCGTGGTCAGATGAAGCGGAGAAGCCATTCCGCGCCGTCGACGAGGCCGAGCACCGCGGCGAACGCGAGCACCAACAAGAGAACTGCCGCCACCAGCGCGATCGACAGCAGGAGCCCGTCCTGCTCGGTATCGGCAAGCGCAATCAACGTGATGATCGCGGCGGGCGGAATATTTGACAGCGGCAGCGGAAAAGTCAGCAGGATCACGGTCAACAGCAGAACCACCACGCCGGTAATACGCAGCATGCCGTGCACGTATGTCGGCCAGCGTGGGCGCACCGCCGTTTCGAGGCGGGTAAGCGTCGGAATTGCGTGCTGTTCCAGTGCCCGAAGATAGCTCGACGGGAGCGGGCGGTTCATGAGGCTGCTGGGAAGGATCGGGGTGTGGTAGCCCAAAATGATCTGCACCGCGAGGACCGCGATCAGCAGGCCGGCCGGGATCGAGACCACCGGAACCATGGCGAGCACCGCGAGGAACAGCAGGATGGCTCCAAACGATCGATGTGGCAGACTTCCGATCAGCCAACGCAACGTGAACTCGTCGCGCGGCGCCTCGTCGATCAAGGCGCGCAATACCTCGGAGGTGTGGACGCCTGCGGTGTGATTGGTCGGCGTCTGGGACTGTTCGGAACTCAGCATGCGGATCTTGATTTGGGTCGGGCGCCAGGGGCGCGTCATCCTGCCAGATGCAGGTTTCGCGGTTCTTTCCGGTCTAGCCCGTTGGGACGGGGGTGGTCACGATGGCAGCCGTGGTAGCATAGGTGCCGGTCTATTCGCAGGGCTTTGCGTCGCATGAACAAGCCGCTCGTCGCCCTTACCGGCGGCACGGGATTTATCGGGCAACAGCTGCTGCGCGACCTTGGCCAGCGCGGCTTTCGGCTGCGTGTATTGCTCCGCCGGCCTACCAACATACCCCTCGATTGCGCGAGCGCCGTCGTCGGCGATCTGATGCGACCGCAGAACATGTCGGCGGCGCTGGCCGACGTCGATGCCGTCATTCACACGGCTGGTCCCTCGCACGTGATGTCCGGCCTGCCGGAGGACGACCACCGCCTGCTCGGGACCGAAGCAACGATCGGTTTGGCGCGCGCTGCCCGGCACGCCGGCGTGCGGCGCTTCGTGTTTCTGTCCTCGGTGCGGGCGCAATCCGGCGCGACGGCGCCCGACGTTCTGACCGAGACCATGGCCCCGCACCCGACTGACGCTTATGGTCGCTCAAAACTCGCGGCGGAGCACGGTCTAGCCGAGCTCGAGCTTGATTGGGTGGCGCTGCGTCTGGTGACGGTTTACGGCCCGGGCATGACCGGCAACCTCGCGCAGCTCATGCGACTGGCACGCCTGCCCTACCCGCTGCCCCTGGGTGGGCTCAAGGCGAGGCGCTCGCTGCTCTCGCTCGACAATTTGGCGAGCGCGGTGGCGCACGTCCTGGGTACGCCGGACCGATTGCGGCGCCCCCTGATCGTGGCCGATCCAGCGCCGCTGACGCTCTCGCAAATGCTCGCGGCCATGCGGCGAGGGCTCGGGCGCCAGCCAGGCCTGGTCCCGGTACCCGCACCGCTGCTCCGGTTCGCGCTCAAGACCGCCGGACATGCCGACAGCTGGCCGTTCGTGACCGGCTCGCTCGTTGCGAACCCGGCCGCCCTCATGGGGCTGGGCTGGACGCCCAAGGTTACGACCGATGAGGGGCTGGAACAGCTGATGCGTTCGACACCACAAATTGCCTGAAAGCCGCCTCACGCCGGCATGATGAGAGCCCAGGCAAACACCCCGCCGGCCCACAGGCCGATCACGGTATGGCCCCACTCCAGCAAACCCCAGTCGCGCATGAGCTCGCGCAGCGTCAAGGCGGAGCCGCCCTGCTCGAGCGTGAAGAGCCAGATGTTCACCGGCAAGATCACGAAATACGCGTAAGCCCAGGTCGCGAGCATGATAGTCCCACCGATGATCCATCGCACGTCGCTGGTGCGCGCGTAGTCGGCGTAGGCCAAAACCGACGAGACAATTGCCAGCGCCGACAACATGACAAAGCCGCGCCGGTTGCTGGGCGTCCACTCGCGGAGCATCGCGCGCGCATTGAGCATGAGCCGGGCGGGTTGCTCCACCACGTTGATGTACAGCGCCGCACCCACGAATGCGCACGCTGCCGCGAATGCCAAGACGCCAAGCTGCATGGAGATACTCCAGCGCGAGCCCAATGCTCACGCCGGGATGCTACGCGAGCAGGGCGTACAAGTCATGCTCTGCACGATCGCAAAGAGTTTGATGATCCCGGTGGCTTCGGGGCCTTGCTGCCGTCACATGAGCCCCATAAAATTCAACCTCGGGCCAAGGGGATATCTGCGTTGTCGATGAACAAAAGTCGTCAACGACTCCATCGAAAACGCGCCTAGGAGGCGACTATGGGTTTGATGGATGTTCTCAACGGCATGCAAAATGGCCCGCGTGGCCAACGCCAGCCGACGAGCAGCAGCGGTGGTGGCATGTCGCCACTGACGATGGCGCTGATCGGATTGCTGGCCTTCAAGGCGCTCAGGCACCTTACCGGATCCCAGCAATCCGCCCCCGCCGGGCGCGCGGCGGGGCCAGCAACGTCACCGGGCGGTGGTCCTGGTGCCGCCCCGGGTGGCAACCTCTCCGACATCCTGAAAGGCGGCCTTGGCGGTCTCCTGCCCGGAGGTGCCGCCGGCAGCGTTCTGAGCGGCGGGCTTGGCGACATTCTCAAGCAGCTTGAACAGAGCGGTCACGGCGACATCGCGAACTCGTGGGTCGGAACCGGCCCGAACAAACAGATCTCGCCGGCCGATCTCGAGCGATCCCTCGGCTCCGCGAAAATCAACACGCTCGCCGAGCAAGCCGGATTGTCCAAAGTTGATCTACTATCCGGCTTAAGCGATCAGTTGCCCGAGCTCGTCGACCAGCTCACGCCGCAGGGGCGGTTGCCGACCGAGGCTGAAGCCTCGCGCTGGGTCTAACGGCAAGGAGCCCGCCATGATCGGCAGCATCATTTGGATCATCATCGTGGGTTTTGTCGCAGGCCTGGTGGCACGCTGGCTTGCGCCCGGTCCCAACAATCCGCAGGGTTTTATCCTGACGACGGTGCTCGGCATCGTCGGGGCATTCCTGGCGACGTGGATCGGCCAGGCCATCGGCTGGTACCGGCCCGATCAGGGCGCCGGCTTCATCGCAGCCATTGTCGGAGCGGTCGTGGTGCTGTTCATCTGGCACCGGCTGGTGGCCGCGCACGTGATCGGCGACCCAGGGACCAAAACCTAACGGACTGCATCTGCGGCCCCATGGATGCCTCTCGCTCGGAATTGGGCATCCATGGTCGACGCGAGGAAAAAACGAAGCTTCGTCCGTATATTGTCATGGATGCCCAGAACCGTCGAAAATGGGCATCCATGAGGGCATCCATGCGCGCGCGGCGCGGCCCCCGGCGGCCCCGACCCGACCCGATCGCGGCGGCTAGCCAACAACGAATTGGAGCCCGACCTGGGCTTCCAACGTGGCGCTCGCCGCATGCAGCGAGACCGACCAAGTCGCGTCGCCGACGACCCCGTCGGCCGGCACGCCACCCCACGCCTGGAAAGCCTCGACCGAAGCTTTGGTGTGCGGCCCGAACGAGCCGTCCGGGCCGGGACCCGTGTTCCACGCGCCGGGCGCGCCGTTGGCGAGGACCTGCTGCAGGTTCTTCACGACATTGCCGCTGGCCCCCTGTTCGAGGGTCGGCATCGGACCGCCATCGGGCAGCGCAGCCCAGGTCAGCGGACCAACCGTGCCATCCATGACAAGGCCGGCACCTTGCTGGAACTGCTTGACCGCATCTTCTGTCTTGGAACCGAATTGACCATCAACAACAATATCGAGATCAGGCGTGCGCCGTAACGCGCGCTGCAGCCGCCGAACCGCGTCGCCGGTCGCACCCGGAGAAATCGTAGGCTGTCCAGGATTGGGCATGTGCATCCCCGTTGTGTAAGGATGGAGCGCAACAAGCCCCAACCTACGTCAGATCTGGTGTCCGCGAAGTGACACGGTTCACAGGGTCCGAGGAACCCGTTACCTTCCGCCAGCGACCGAACCTATGCACGCGCGATCAACCACATCAATGAGTTGTTGAGGTGGCGTCTGTCCTTCGAGCACCGCCTTGCAGTGATCAGCAATATCGTCAGCAACGGCTCCGACCAGGTGAAAAGCCTTGGTCTTGAGTGCGGTTTCGTTGAAGGGACGCAGTGGATCACCCGGAATATGCGTGATGAGCCTTTGGTGCTCAGCATTTGCCGTGCGTACGCGCACGCTCGCTGACCATTGCTGCGGAAAGGCGTCCAGCAAGCTTTCATCCGCGCGAACCGTGATCTTGTTCATCAATCGCAACACATCGATCGGCGGCTCGCCAAACTGTGCCACGTCGAATGCAAGATTCGGTGCGAGCAGCGCGATGGCCATCTGGTAGGGCTGGCTGGTCAGTCGCGCCAACCGGCCTCCGACAATGCCGTGATCGATCATCTTTAGAAAAGGCGGCGGCACCGACGCTTCGATCAACGTGATGTCGGCTGGCACAACACCGCCATCAACAATCTCGCGCAGCGCCTGCGCTGCCGCCATGGTCTGACGCGCCGCACACCAGGGCTTGAACGAGACTTCGTTCAGTTTGGGGCTTGCGCCGAGATTGTCGCTGAGCGACGCCGGATTGGGGGTAATGCCAAACACGGTACCAAAGAAGCTGCCCTCCAGGATATTCAGGTCCGAGGTAAACCCGGTACGCGCAGCCCGCACCGCCAGAAGGCCGTTGCGCGCCGCGCTGCCGGCGGCAAACCAGCGCGCTGCCGATGACGCGTTGTGGTGCCCCACGCCGGGCGCGGCCAGAGTAAGCGCCAGTGCCAGTGCTTGGGCAGCCTCGTTCGGATCGAGGTCAAACAACCGCGCCGCGGCCGCCGCGATGCCAAACGGCGCGGCCAGGTAGCTCGGCCAGATCCCGCGATAGAGGATGGTGGGACCGTCAAGCGCAAGACCAAGACGTATCATCGCCTCGTAACCGGCAACGATTGCCTCGCATAGGACGGCCGGCTTGCTCGCCAACACCGCCGCGAGGGTGAGCGTGCCCGGAATGACGATCGCGCCCGGCGTGATCATCGATGCGAGATGAATATCGTCGACCTCGCTCAGCCGGGTGAGCGCGCAGTTGACCAGGATGTCGAGAGCGGGTTCGGCGGGCGTTCGCCTGTTGTCGGTGTGGAACCGCCGAAGATGCCGCGCCTCCTCCGTGCCGGCGGTGGCGATCCAGGCCACCAGGGTATCGACGATGTGGAGCTCAAGCCGAGCACGGAGCGGCTCCGATATGCAGCCGCGGATGCCATGCGAAACAAAGGCACCAAGTTCTTCCAGTGGCGCCATGACGCGTCGCCTTCGACAGCCTAACCGCTCCTCGCCTTCATCTCTCCGCGCAGCTTAAGCGTGGCCGGGGCGTCAAGCGACAGATCGCCCCGGATCACAACCCCATACTCGGAACGCGCCGCCGCACGCGAGACCAGCTCCGCCACCACATCGGCGCGCACGGCCTCGGGATCCCGGTCGATCGGATTGCCCCAACCGCCGCCGCCGCCGGTGCGCACGATCACCTCCGAATTGACTGGCACGGTGCGGCGGTTGCCATAGCCGATGGCGAAATCGTTCTCGCCCGGCTGGCGCAGCAGGTACTCATTGTATTCGCCTGCCTTACCGCCCCACAGGCCCCAGGGAGGGCATTTCGAGCGCCGCGTCTGCTCGAAGTTCCACTGGCCCTCGACCAGATTGCGCACCCGCACATCGAGACCAACGCCTCCGCGATACTTGCCGGGGCCGGCAGAGTCGCACCGCAGCTCGCGCGCCTCGATCAGCACCGGGCATTTGAGCTCAATCGACTCGATTGGTCCGTTGCGCACGTCACCTTGGCACACCGACACCGAACCGGATTCACCGTCCTCGTAGGGACGCCCGCCCCAGCCGCCGCCCTCGATGCTCTGGATCACAAAGCGCCGGTTGGTCTTCGGGTGCACGCCGAAAAACACGACGGTGCCGCCAAGCAACCCGTGATGTGCCGCCGGGACCCGATCCGGCATGGCGGGGGCGAGCGCGTGAATGATTGTGTCCACCACCGTCGGCACAATTGTGCTCCAGCCCGCCATCGGCGCCGGAAAGCGCGCCATCATGATGTTCCCCTCGGGGATGATGACCTTGAGCGCGCGGAAGGAACCCTCATTGACCGGTTCGAGCGGCCCGGTCAGCGCCTTGTAGGCGACGCGCGCCCCCGCATAGGTGCGCGAATTGATTCCGGCCTTGCGCTCCGGCGAGCATTTGGAGAGATCGATCGTCATATCGCTGCCAGCGATCGTAATCTTGGCGTGGATCGGCACCGGCTCATCGCGCTTGACCCCGTCGTTGTCCATGGCGGCTTCCGCCTCGTAGACCCCATCCGGGAGCTTCTCGACGACGTTGCGGCACTTGCGCTCGGTTTCATCGAAGATGGTATCAATCGCCGCCAAAATCGTGTCGCGGCCGTACTTGTCGAACAGCTCATCCGTGCGACGCGCAGCGAGACGGCATGCCGCCATTTGCGATTTCAGATCGCCGAGCGAGGACTCGGGAAAGCGGATGTTGTCCTTGATGACGCGGTAGAGCGTCTCGTCGAGCGCGCCTTCTCGATAGATCTTGAGCTGATCGAGCTGCAGCCCCTCGAGCCATGGATCGGCGACAGTCGCCCCTGCACCGAATCCCGTGGAGGTGCCCCCGACGTCGATCCAGTGCGCCCGCACCATGGCGAACATCAGCAATTCGCCGTTATAGAAATAGGGCGTGTAGATGACGATGTTATTCAGATGCTGGCCCGCGACCGCCTGATGGTTGGTAATGATCACGTCGCCGGGCCGGAAGCCCTTCTCCCCGTAGCGCTTCATCCCGTCGACGATGATGACGCCGAGGTCGGCGACGAAATGCGACACACCGCCGACGTTTTGTGAAATGAGCTCGCCCTTGGGGTTGAGCAGCGCGGTGCAATAGTCGCGCACCTCGTAGATCATCATGTTGTAGGAGGTGCGCTGCAAGTCGGCGGCCATTTCATTGGCGATCGCCGGCAGCGCGTTGCGGATCACTTCCAGAGTGACCGGATCGAGTTTGACGCTCATGCGGCGCCTCCAACCGTTATCACCAGTTCGCCCGAGGATGCCACCTCGCAGGTATCGCGCTCGAACAGCACCGTCGTGGTGCCGTGCTCCTGGATCAACGCGGGGCCATCGAGACGCGCGCCGGCGCCGAGCGCTGCGCGATCATACACCGGGCAGGACACCGGCTTGCTCGGATCGGAGAGATAGACCTGCCGCTGCCGCGTCGGCGCGCTTGTCTTAGCCGCTCCGAGGGTCGGGAAGCGCAGACGCGGGCGCTTGCCGATCACTGCCAGCCGAATATTGACCATCTCGACCGGCTCCTCCGGCGAATGATGGGCATAGCGATGTTCATACATCGCATCGAACGCCTGCCGGATACCGCGCCGGTCGCCCGCCTTGAGCTGACCTAGCGTCACCGGCACCTGCAGCGTGAACTCCTGGCCGACATAGCGCAGGTCGAGATGGATCTGCTGCTCCGCGCTGCCCTTGTGGCGCAGGCCGCTCGTCGCCTCACGTACCATCTCGGCGTGAGTTTGAACCAGCGCGGGAAAGTCGATACCGGCGAGATCGCCATAGCAGGTGCGGATGAAGTCGTGGCGCTCGTCGGCAAGTAGCATGCCGAGCGCGGAGAAGTGCGACGGAAACAGCGGTATGATCACTTTCGGCACGTGCAACTCGCGCGCAACCGCCGCGATGTGCAGCGGGCCAGCGCCGCCTGCTGCCACCAGCACGAAATCGCGTGGATCGAAGCCTTTTTTGACCGAGACCTCGCGCACCGCGAGCGACATGGTCGAGATCGAGATATCGAGGATCGCTTGCGCGGCCGCGGTCAGCTCCAGCTTGAGCGGAGCCGCGATCTTCTCCTCGATACCGCGCGCCGCCCCCTCGGCATCGAGTTTCATTTGACCGCCGAGGAAATTGTCGGGGTCGAGGCGTCCGAGCACCACGTTGGCGTCCGTAATGGTCGGCTCACTACCGCCGCCGCGATAGCAGATCGGACCCGGGTCGGCGCCCGCGCTTTGCGGGCCGACCTTGAGCGCACCGATGTCATCGATCCAGGCGATCGATCCGCCGCCAGCCCCGACTTCCACCACGTCGATCATCGGCAACATCACCGGATGACCGCTGGCATAGCCGCCAACGTAGTAGCCCGGCGCCATGGTCGGCTCGCCGTCGCGAATGAGGCTCGCCTTGGCGGTCGTTCCGCCCATGTCGAACGAGATCACGTTCGGACAGCCGAGCGCGTGTCCGACGCGCGCGGAAGCGATAATGCCGCCGACCGGTCCGGATTCCATCATGGCAACCGGACGATCGGTCGCGACCTCCGGCGTCATCACGCCGCCGTTCGAGCGCATGATGGCGAGATCGCCGCGAAAGCCGATCTTGCCGAGGTCGTCCTTGAGGCTCTTCACGTAGCCGCCGACTTTGGGGCCGATATAAGCGTTGACCACTGTGGTCGACGTGCGTTCAAACTCGCGGTACTCGCGCAGGATTTCGTGCGAGAGTGAAAGATATACATCCGGCAGTGCGGCCCGCACCATCGCGCCAGCCTGGCGCTCGTGTTCGGGATTCGCATAAGAATGCAGGAAGCAGACCGCGACCGCCTCGACACCGGCGATCTTTAGCGCGTCACAGGCTGCCTCGACACTCGCAGGCTGCAGCTTTTCGTGGACCTCGCCGCTTGCGAACAGCCGCTCGTTGACTTCGCGGATGAGGTGCCGCTCGGCCAATGGTCGATGCTTGTGGAACAGGAGATTGTATGCTTCCGGCCGATTACCGCGACCGATGGCATAGACGTCGCGAGTGCCACGCGTAACGATCAGCCCGGTCTTCGCACCTTTGCGTTCAATCAGGGTGTTGATGGCGATGGTCGAGCCATGGATCAGCTCATCGATCGCCGTTGCGCCAAGACCGCTTTTGCGAATGCAGTCGACGATGCCGCGGGTCAGCTGCGCCGGCGTCGTCAGGCTCTTGGCTTCGACAAAACGGCCCTCTTCGGTGTCGAATCCGATCAGATCGGTGAAGGTGCCGCCAATATCAATCGCGACGACGATCATGCACTGTCCGCTACTTCCGAGGCGTTTCCGGGAATGCTTCTGGTGGGGTCATAGAGCGACCACCGCGGTGTCCGGATGTCAAGCGCCCGGCGCGCCGGGCATTGTAGCGTTGCAGCCCGGGCGGGGCGCGGCACACGCAGGCTCCCCATTCGGATTGCACTGTGCTCCGTGCGGGTTACAATTCTCCGCAGGAAATCAACACGCTATCGGGAACCGCCGGTGAGCATCCAGACTCTCGACGACCGTCGCACGGGCGGCGTGCACGCCCGGTTCCGCGACGTCACGGTCGACATGCATCGCGACGCCGCCGGCGTGATCCGGCTACTGGCGAAAGAGCCGTTGTGGCCGTACCCGGATCGATTTCACGATCACCTGTCGCGCTGGGCCAAGGAACGTCCAACGCACACCTTCCTGGCCGAGCGGCGTCCGGAGCGCGAGGGTTGGATATCCATCACCTACGCCGAAGCTTCGCAACAAGTTCAACTCATCGCGCAAGCGCTGGCGCAACGTACCCTCGGCAGCGAGCGTCCGGTCCTGATCCTTTCGGGCAACGCGATCGAACACCAGTTGCTGGGATTAGGCGCCATGAGCGCGGGTGTACCCTTCGCGCCGATCTCGGTCGCCTATTCGCTGATCAGCCAGGATCTCGGCAAGCTGCGGTACATCGTCAACCTGCTCGACCCTGGCCTGGTTTATGCGGCGGACGCCGCCCGTTTTGCGCGCGCGTTGACGATTCCGGAAATGCGCGGGCGCGAGATTGTGGTCGGGACGCCCTCGCCCGATGTGCCCGCTGCAGCCCTGTTCCTCGAACTCCTCCGCGGCGGCTCGCCCGCGAGCTTGGCGCAAAAGGCGGCCGCGATCGGTCCCGATACCGTCGCCAAGTTCCTGTTTACCTCGGGCTCGACAGGAACGCCGAAGGGCGTGACCATCACCCACCGCATGATCAATTCCAACATGACGATGTTTGAGCAGATCTGGCCTTTCATCGTCGAACGCCCGCCGGTTCTTGTCGACTGGCTCCCGTGGAGCCACGTGTTTGGCGGCAACCACAATATCGGGCAGGTGATGCGCTCCGGCGGCACGCTCTACATCGACGACGGCAAGCCGACGCCTGCCGACTTCGAACGCTCGCTGCGCAATTTGCGCGACGTGTCGTCGACCATGTACCTCAACGTGCCGAAGGGTTTTGAGCTGCTACTGCCGGCGCTCGCCAAGGACGGCGAGTTGCGCAGGCGTTTCTTTGCCGACCTCGACGCCATGTTCTACGCCGCCGCGACCCTGCCCGAGCACCTCTGGCACGGCTTGGCCGAACTCGCCCAACGCGAACGGCCGCATGATCCGCCGAGCATGATCAGCGGCTGGGGCCTGACCGAAACGGCGCCGGGCTCGCTCATCCTCAACCGGCACGACGCGGAGATCGGCAACATCGGCCCGCCGCTGCCGGGCCAGGAGGTCAAGCTTGTGCCGAACGGCGGCAAGCTCGAGATCCGGGTGCGCGGTCCCAACGTCACGCCCGGCTATTGGCGCGCGCCCGAATTGACCAAACACGCCTTCGACGACGAAGGCTATTTCATCACCGGTGACGCTGTGACGTTCGTCGATGAGGCCGACGCCAGTCGTGGCTTTCGCTTCAACGGGCGCGTTGCCGAAGATTTCAAGCTGTCGTCCGGCACCCGCGTTCACGCCGCCGAAATCTGGGCGCGCGCGCGCCAGGCCCTCGGCACTCTCGTGTTCGACGTGGTCGTGGCCGCACCCGACAGAGATGATCTCGGACTCTTGATCTTTCCGCCGGCCGGCCGCGCTATCGATGCAACCTATCGCGCGGAGCTCCGAGATGCGCTCATTCGGATGAACGAGGGCATCACCGGGTCCTCGCGCGTGATCGCGCGCGCGTTCGTGCTGGCCGAGCCCCCCTCGCTCGATGCCGGCGAGATCACCGACAAGGGCTCGCTCAACAGCCGCGGGATCCGGGAGCGCCGCCAGGCGGAGGTTGCACGGCTCTATGACGATGGCGACGCGGACGTGATCAGGCCATAAAGGTGTGGGTTCGCGGCGCCGGCCGTTCGGGAGAAGAAAATCATCATGCTTGCACAGGAACGGCGCGAGCGGCTGCTCGCGGAGATGCGTCGCGAGGGCCTGGAGGCCATCATTGTGTACGGTACGTCCTGGCAGGAAGCCTATCTGCGCTACGTGTCGGATTTCGGCATTCTGGAGGCCGACGGAATCGCGATCCTGACAGCCGATGGTCGCTGCCGTTTGTTTGTTGAAAACGCGGCGGAAGCTGAGCGCGCACAGGTGGAGGCGAACGGGATTGACACCAGGCTCGTGCGGAACCTCGCGCAGGCGGTCGGGCGCGAGCTCGAAGCTGTTTCCAATCAGCGCATTGTGGCAGCGCCGCGGGCGCTTCTGCCGGCGTGGCTCACCGCGAGCGAGCGGAGCTTCCGGCTCGAGGACGGGGCCGGGCTGCTTGATCGCCTGCTGATGGAAAAGGCCCCGAACGAAATCGCGGTTATGCGCCGCGCGGTTGCGCTGGCTGACGAAGGTTACGAATTCTTCCGGAGCGCGGCGCGACCCGGCCGCAAGCAATACGAGGTCGTCGCCGATGTCGAGGCGTTCCTGCGCCGCAAGGGTTCACCCGACAACTTCATGATCATCGGCTCCGGCAATGCCGACGTCCGCGGCATGGCGCCGCCGTCGGAACGCACGCTCAAGCTAGGCGACCTCGTTACCACCGAGTTGACGCCCGCGATCGAAGGCTACCTCGCGCAGATCTGCCGCACGCTGGTTCTTGGCAAAGCCAATCCGGTTCAAAAGCAGGCGTTCGCTATCTGGCACGAAGCCATGGAGGCCGGGATCGCGGCCGTTAAGCCTGGGGTCACTGCAGCCGATGTTGCGCGCGCCGAGAACGACGTGTTCCGCCGCCACGGGCTTGGCGAATACACGACCAGCAAATACACGCGGGTGCGCGGCCACGGACTGGGCTTGAGCACGGACATTAAGCCGTCGCTGCTCGAGGACGTCGACATCGTGTTGCGGCCCGGGATGACCATCATCGTGCATCCGAACACCTATCACCCGGAGGCCGGCTACATGGTGCTCGGCGATGTCGTGGTCGTGACCGAAAGCGGTTGCGAGCGATTGACGCGTACGCCGGCGCAACTCTTCGAGATGTCGGCATGATGCGCGTTGGGCGCGCGAGAGGTTTGCCATGCGACGTGGTTTGATTTCCTGGTCGAAGGCCGAACTGCCCGAAAGCGCGCTCGACGCCCGCGTAGCCCGGGTGCAGGCCGCGATGGGCGAAGCCGGAATCGATCTGCTGGCGGTCTACACCAATCCGGCGCGCGAATCCGGCGTTGCTTGGTTCACAGGTTTCATTCCGTACTGGAACCAGTGCGTGATGCTGCTGCCGCGCGCGGGGCGCCCGACCCTCATCGCCGGGATGACCGCGCGCGTGCGCGATTGGATCATGCGCAATGCCCACATCGAGGCGGTCGCGAACACGACCAAGATCGGCGCCGAGACAGGCCGTCTCATTGCGGAGAAGGCGTCGGGTGCGGTGGTCGCGATCGCCGATATCGACAACGTGCCGGGCAGCATCGTGGACGGAATCCGGGCCAGCGCGGCAGCGGTGGTCGACGGAGGCCCGCTGTTGGAACGGGCACGCGCCCCCGCCGATCCGGCCGAACTTGCGTTCGCATTCAAAGCCGCGACCATCGCACACACGGCGCTCGCGAACGCAACGGCGGACGAGACCGACGCCGCCCGCCTCGTCGCCGCGATCGACGGCGAGGCGCGCCGGCTCGGCGCAGAAGAAGTCTACGTCGCGCTTGCGCCCGATCTCTCAGCAAATCGCCGGCTGATCCGCCTGGAAGGAACCACGCCGCTCGGCAGCGCGTTTGCCGCACGGATATCGCTTGCCTACAAGGGCACCTGGGTCCGCATGGTGCGCACGCTCGGGCGCGATGCTATGCTGGCACGCGATGTCGCCAGTGCGGTGACGAGTTTCGCCGCGGCAATCGTGTCGCTGCCGCGCATCGTTTCATTGGGAAGCTTCGCCGCTTTCCTGATCGAGGGTTGTCGTACCACGACGCCGCTCGAGCCATTGGCTGGAACGATGCTCGGTGATCAGCGCGCGATCGCGCCCGGCACGGTCGTCACCGTTCAGGCAACGATCGAAACAAACGGACGCGCCATCCTGGTCGGCGCCCCGGTCCTGGTTGGCCGCAACGGCGAAGCTTCGAGCGCGCTCGTGGCCCCGCGCTTCGATGATGCGGGGTGACATGATGGGAGGAACCTCATGTTCCGGCCCGTGCCCGCGCTCGTACTTCTCATGCTGTGCGCGCACAGCTGCCAGGATCGGGTAATGGCGCAGACCAGCGCGCCGCCGCTTGCCGGCGCGCTCGCGCGCTTGGAGGCATTTCCTCCGCCGCAACGGCGCGTCGGCTTCGTATCGCCGCTGCCGATCAGCGACACAATCCCTTACATGTTCTACGGCACGTTCCGAAGCCGTGTCATGTTGATCGAGCAATCTCTGCAGCTGCGCGGCTACGATATGGCCTCGGCGCGCGCGGCGCTCGGCGAACTCGATCACGCGCTCACCGGCATCAAGAGCCGGGGCGCAGAAATGGTGATCATCGGCGGGAGCGTCCTGTCGTTCGCGTATCCCCGTCCGGCTCTACTGGCCCGGCTCGAAGACGCGAGCCGCAAGCTTGGCGTTCCGGTCACAACCGACATGGAAGCGACCGTCCAGGTGATGCGGCGCGCTGGCGTGCACAAGCTCGCCGTTGCGCATCGGCTCAACGGCCTCGATGACAGCGCTCTCACCAGCTACCTCGTTGCCGCCGATTTCGCAGTCGAAGGCATTGTGGGACCACAGCTCGAGGTCGCGACCCGCGCCGGTACAACGCCGGACGAGAGCTCCGTCTTTGCCGCGACCGGAGAAGCCGCGGCCCAGCTCTATCCTGCCGCGGATGGCATCCTTTTTCTCGGCGGCAGCACCATTAATTACCCCTATCTCGCCGCCATCCAACGCGCGGCCAGGAAGCCGGTGTTCAATAACACCATGGGGTTTCTCGACTACGTCGAGACCTGGTTGACCGCGAATCCGGTGAAGCGGGCGCCCTGAATGGACGAAAACCCGATGTAATCGATTTGCTGCTTGCGCTTCAGCGCGCCGGCTTTTTCACGCTTGGAGACTGGCTTGCGCCGCGCACGTCCGCCCAGGGATCGTTCGTAGTCTTCTTCTGGTCCGGCACTTTCTTCATCGCCTCATTATAGGCGTTGTCGATCGCCTGACCGCGTTGGATTTCCTCCGGCGTCTTTTTCTTGTCCTCAGGCAACATGTTGATGCCGCCGATTTGTGCGAAAGCGGGTGCCGCCGCCAGCGCAATTAAAATTGCAGCCGCAAACGTTCTCATCGGGCTCCCCCTCCGGTTAGCGCCGGCTTCTTGCACGAACCACGTGGCCAAATTTAGCCCATACCAAAGGGCCGAAATCGCGCTCGAACGTGAAGTTCCGCATAGCCGCCATGGCGCCTGCAAACGAGCGTCCGGCTTTCGCGCCGCCGTTCCGAGCCCTATAAAGGCGGCCCAAGCTCACCCGGTCCTCCCACGTCTTGCCGCATGCTCGCCGTCCTCTCCGCCACCCTCGCCAAGGCCGACTTCATCGCGCGCCTGTCGCCCATCTTGGGGGACGACCTCAAGGTTGTGGAAGGTGAATCAGCCATCGTCGCGGCCGTGCCGGACGCGGACGTGCTGTTCCTCACCGACTTTTTGTATAGCGAAAAAGTCGCCGCCGCGGTGCGGGCCTCGTCGCCGCGCACGAAGTGGCTGCAGTTGCTTACCGCGGGCTACGACAGTGCCAAGCAGTTCGGCGTCCCGGACGGCATGACCGTCACTAACATGGGCGACGCATTGGCCGCGCCGGTCGCAACGCATGCGGTCATGCTGCTGCTCGCGCTGCAGCGCCTAGTGCCGACGTTCATGGCCAATCAGGGCAATCGCATCTGGGACCGATCGATCAGCGCGCGGGCGGTCATACCGGATCAGTCGACGGTCGCAGTGATCGGCTTCGGCCACATCGGCCGGGAGATCGCGCGCCTGTTGCGCGCGTTCGGCGCGCGCATCGTTGCGGTAACGCGCTCGGGGACGCCGCACCCGCTCGCAGACGAGGCTGTCTCCATCAGCAAGCTGCTCGACGTGCTTCCGCGTGCGGATGCTGTGATGATCGCGGTCCCACTCGATGCGACCACGCAGGGCCTGTTCGGACCGCGGACGTTTAATGCGTGCAAGCGCGGGGCCTTCCTGGTCAATATCGCACGTGGGTCGATCGTCGACAGCTTCGCCCTGATCGAGGCACTGACGGCCGGCATCATCGCGGGTGCCGGGCTCGACGTGACCGACCCGGAACCGCTGCCGAAAGACCACCCGCTCTGGGGAGCACCCAACTTGATCATTTCGCCGCATTTCGCGGGCGCCTGCGGACGAATTGGCACGCTGCGTATGGCCGCAATTGCGGAAGACAATCTCAAGCGCTTCATGCGCGGCGATCCGCTCACCAACATCGTTACGCTGTGACGCAACCCAGAGCCAAGTCACCATGCGAATCACCAGAATTGAAACCCTTAAGGCCGACGGCGGCTGGCGCAATTTTTCCTTCGTCAAGTTGTCGACCGACGAGGGCCTGGTCGGCTGGTCCGAATATAACGAAGACTTCGGTGCCACTAGCGCGACCTCCGACCTGATCCGCCGATTTGCCGACCTCGCGGTCGGCATGGATCCGCGCGAGGTCGGCAAGATCGCGGTCTCGCTGCGGGCCATCACGCGGATGTCGATCGGTGGCGTCAATCACGAAGCGATCGCGGCCATTGAGAACGCCTGTCTAGACGTCAAGGCCAAAGCGCTTGGTGTCCCGGTGTGCGCGTTGTTTGGTGGGCCGTTCCGCGACCGCGTCAATCTCTACTGGTCGCATTGCGGTAGCTTCAGGGTCTGGCGACGCGATTACTTCGAAGGCGAGCTCGGCCTCAAGCCGCTGCGCACGCTCGACGACATCAAGGAGCTGGGTGCCGAGGTGAAGGCGCGCGGCTTCAAGGCCCTCAAGACCAACCCGTTGCCGCTACGGCCGGGCGATCCCCCATTCATGCCCGGCTTCCGCATGATGCCAAATTTCCTGAGCCGCCATCCCGACGCGAAGGCGATCCGCGCCATCCACGACGTATTGGCGGCATTCCGCGCCGGCGCCGGCGATGACATAGGGCTGATGCTCGACCTGAACTTCAGCCAGCGCACCGAGGGCTTTATCCGCATCGCCAAGGCCGTCGAAGATATCAATCTCACCTGGCTCGAATGCGACATCCACGATGCGGACGCGTTGGCGACGGTGCGACGCGCGACCTCGACCCCGATTGCGTCGCTCGAGACCATCCATGGCCTGGCGGCGTTCCGGCCCTACCTCGAACGCTACGCTTGTGACGTCGCGATCGTCGACGTGCAATGGAACGGCCTCTGGGAGTCCGTACGTGCCGCATCGCTGGCCGACGCATTCGAAGTCGACTGCGCCCCGCATAATTTCGCCGGTCACCTCGCGAGCATGATCAGCGCCCATTTCTGCGCATCGATCCCGAATTACCGCATCATGGAGTACGATGTGGACGAGGTCCCATGGCGCAACGATCTGGTCACCCACGTGCCGCAGATCGAGAACGGCCAGATCGTCGTGCCGACGCGGCCGGGCTGGGGCACCGACATCAATGAGGATGCGGTGCGCGCGCATCCGCCACGCCAGAAGAAATAAACCGGCTGGCCCGGCGCACGCGAAATGCGCGCGCACGCAATGCGCCACACGGCATGCTCGGTACGCAGCCCCTCGCGTTGAAATCCCGTTCGAGCCGGGTACTATGCGTTGATCGCGCTCGAGCGCGTGAGATTGGGTTGCAGCAATCATGAGCCGGCACGTCGTCGCAACCGTCGGTGAAATCGTTCCGGGGTCCAGCAAGCTTGTGACCGTCAAGGGGCGCGAGATCGGGCTGTTCAACGTCAAGGGTGAATACTTCGCGCTCGCCAATAAATGCCCGCATGAGGGGGCATCGCTTTGTCGCGGCAAGCTGATCGGCCTCGCGCTTTCCGATGAACCCGGCCACTATCGGCTGACGCGTCAGGGCGAGTTACTGAAATGCCCCTGGCATGGTTGGGAGTTCGACGTGCGCACCGGGCAATCTTATTGCGATCCCGACAACACCTATGTGCGTCAATACGCAGTTTCGGTGGAACAAGGCGGCGAACTCCTGAAGGGGCCATACGTGGTCGAGACCTTCCAGGTGGCGGTGGAAGAGAATTACGTCGTTATCGAGATGTAGGCGATGGCGGTCGCTTCGGGCCTGGACATCGGCCGCAACTCCACCGTGAAGCGGATCGCGGTATCGGCGCTCGACCGTAAAACGCTCTTCCTCAACCATCTGGCGAACTTTGCAATCGGACGCAGGATCGGGATCCTGCTGCTGATCGCGCTGCTGTCATTCCTGACCGTCTACCCACTCGCGATGCTGCTTTATGGCAGCCTCCACTCGACGCCGCCCGGCATGCCCGGGGTGCTCAACCTCGACGGCTACGCCCAGATCTTCACCACAAGCAATTTCCTGGTCTTGGCCAACACGATTGGAATTTCGTTCGCAAAGACGATTCCTTCCATCCTGCTGGCGGTAGCGCTCGCGTTCATCCTGGCCCGAACCGACACGCCGGCACGCGGCACGCTGGAAGTGCTGGTGACTTTGCCATTTTTCATTCCGCCGATCCTCACTGCCATGGCTTGGGGCATGCTCGGCAACCCGCAGGTTGGCGTGCTCAATCTGGTCTGGAAATGGCTGACCGGCGCCACGACCTCGCCGATCAATGTCTATTCGTACGGCGGCGTCGTCTGGCACATGATGCAATATTCGACGCCGTTTCTATTCTTGTTCATCGTCGACGCATTTCGCGCCATGGACCCAACTCTCGAGGAATCGAGCCGGATGTGCGGCGCCTCTCGCTGGCACACGTTTCGCCGCATCACACTCATTCTCATGCTGCCCGCAATCGTCTCATCATTCGTACTGAGCCTGATGCGCGGGATCGAATCGTTCGAGTCGCCATTGTTCTTCGGGCTGCCGGCCGGCATTACGGTCATCACCACGGAAATCTACAACGCCATCAATCATCGGGCGACGCCGGCCTATCAATATGCCACCGCGCTAAGCTTCGCCATCATGGCATTCATGTTCCTGTTCGTGGTGTGGCAATGGCGCGTTCTGCACGGCCGCAGCTTTGCGACTGTGACCGGCAAGGCCTATGCCCCCAACGTGATGAAGCTTGGCCCGTGGCGCTGGGTGACATTCGGTTTCTGCATCCTGTTTTTCATGATCACGGTCGTGCTGCCGGTCGGGCAACTGCTGATCGGATCGTTCTTCAAGTTCTTCGGTTTCTACGAATGGGACATGCTCACGTTGGAGCACTATGTCGCCGTTTGGCAGAACAAGGAGTTTTGGCGCGCCTTCGGCAATACCATGCTGCTCGGCGTGATGGGCGCAACCGCCACCATGACCTTGGGCGGGGTCGTTGCCTACGTGACGGTGCGCACGCGCTGGCGCGGGCGACGCCTGATCGACGTGCTGGCCTGGTTGCCATGGATGATGCCCGGGATGGTGCTCGGCGTCGGCTTCCTGTGGGCGTTTGCGATGCTCCCCGGTCCGATTCCGATCTACGGCACGATCTGGGCGCTGCTGTTCGCCTACATGGCGTTGGGGACTCCGATTTCGGTGCGGGTCATGTCGAACGCCTACCACCAGCTCTCGTTCGATCTGGAGGAATGCTCGCGCGTCCACGGTGGCAGCTGGTGGCAGACGCTGTGGCGGATCCTGATCGCGTTGTCGTGGCCGTCGTTTGCGGTTGGCTGGGTGTTGACGTTCTTCGGCATCATGCGCGAGTTGTCGGCCTCGATCCTGCTCTATTCAGTCGGCTCCGAAGTGCTCTCGGTCGTGCTGCTCAAGCTTTGGTCCAACGGCCAGGCCGAGCAGGTCAGCGTTATCGGCTTGCTGATGATGCTGCTCGTCATCTTCTTTCGCTGGGTGCAGCTGAAATTGATCAAGCAGCGCATCAGCACGCTGTGAAAGGATGCAACAAATGCCTGCAGTTCTGGTCGAGGACGTGAGCCGCCATTTCGGCGAAATCGTCGCGGTCGATAGTGTCAACCTGAGTATCGAGCGTGGCGAGTTCGTCACCCTGCTTGGTCCGTCCGGTTGCGGCAAAACCACGACGTTGCGGATGGTGGCCGGGCTTGAACAGAACACGGCCGGGCGCATCAGCATCGCCGACCGGGTGGTGAGCGACGCGGACGCCGGCTTTTTCGTGCCGCCGGACCACCGTCGGCTCGGCATGGTGTTTCAGTCCTACGCGATCTGGCCGCACATGACGGTTTTCGACAATGTCGCGTACCCGCTGCGGATTCGGCGTCGGTCCAAGGTCGAGATCAGCGAGCGCGTGCGCGCGGCGCTGCGCCTGGTCGAGATGGAGGCCTTTGCGGATCGCCCCGCGCCGGCGCTGTCGGGCGGCCAGCAACAGCGCGTCGCGATCGCGCGCGCCCTTGTGTTCGAGCCGGAGGTGCTGTTGCTTGACGAGCCGCTGAGCAATCTGGACGCGCGGCTGCGAACTCAGATGGGTGATGAATTCCGCGCGCTTCAGAAGCGGCTCGGTATCACCAGCCTCTATGTCACGCACGACCAGGAAGAGGCGATGGCGCTGTCCGACCGTGTCGTCGTCATGCAATCCGGGCGCATTCTCCAGGTCGGCGCACCGGAGGAGATCTATCAACGGCCAGCGAGCCGGGCAGTCGCGGCTTTCTTCGGCTCCCCCAATCTGCTCGACGCCAAGGTCACCGGCTGCGAGCAACACACCGATCAGAAGTTCAAGCTGGGCATTACCGGCAAAAACTGGACGGGCGAATGCTTCGCGGGCGAGCCGTTCGGCGAAGGCGAACCCGTGCTTGTGCTGGTACGTCCGGAAAACGTGCACATCGGGGCGAACGGTAAGGCGCCGATGGCCTGGTCGGGCCGCATCAAGAGTTCAATCTTCCGCGGACCCCGCCAATCGATCGTGGTAGATGCTGCCGGTCTCGCGCTCAATGTCGAAGCTCCGGCGCTGTTGGGGGCGAATGTCGGGGACCAAGTGCATCTGAACGTACCGCCCGCAGGCGCCTGGGCGATCCGGCCAGACCAGGCGTCGTCCGCAACAACCCGGTAGTCGGCGCTCGAATTTGTAGCTAACCTCCCGCTGCCGCCGAGAAGCGGCTTACAAAATACCTCGGGAGGAAATTAATGCGTAAATTATTGATGACGTCGCTCCTTGTCGGTGGCGCCGCGCTGGTCGCGGCACAAGCTCCAGCTCAAGCTCCGGCCCCCGCCGCTCCGGCCGCGGTTCCTGAACAGATGCCGTTCGACATTCCCTATGGCCCTTCGATCACGCTTGAACGCGCGATGCAGGCGGCGGCCGCGGCGGCCGCCGAAGCCAAGAAACACAACTGGAAGCTCGCAATATCGGTGGTCGATCCCAACGGCGATCTCGTGTTCTTCCAGAAAATGGATGGGACCCAAGTCGCTTCGGTTGCGATATCGCAAGGCAAGGCTCGCACGGCCGCGCGGTACCGACGCGAAACGCGCACGCTCTTCAACGCGATGGAAACGGGTCATCCCTACATCGCAACGCTCGATCCGACACTGGTCGCCTCGCCCGGCGGATTTCCGCTGATGGACGGCGGCAAGCTGATCGGTGCGATCGGCTGCAGCGGCGGCACCGGCGATCAGGATGCTGTTGCCTGCAAGGCCGGCAGTGCCGCGTTCATGTGATTGGTTAGCGACACGATAAGGTCACCTCTCCCGTTTGCGCAGGGAGGTGACCTTCTTTTTTCCGCCTGCTGCGCCCGGCCTCCCCCAGTAATTCACTGCGGCGGGAATAAAAGGTGACGCCCGCCCAAGAATCGCTATTCTGCGAAAGCGCGCCGACGAAGAAGCGCGCACGGGAGGCTGCATGTCATCGACGGAAACGAATTACCAGATCGCGGCCCGCATTGAACGGCTGCCGCTGTCCACCTGGCACCTCAAGATTCTCGTTCCGATCGGGACCGGCTGGTTCTTTGACGCCTTCGATGCGCTTTCGATCGCTTACGTGCTGCCGGTGCTGGCGGGATTATGGAAGCTGAGCCAACCGAACATCGGCGAACTCATCGCCGTCGGTTACGTCGGCCAAGTCATCGGTTCGATTTTCTTCGGTTGGCTCGCGGAACGCATCGGCCGAGTTCCGTGCACGATCTACACGCTGATCCTGTTCTCGGTCATGAGCCTCGCCTGCGCGTTCGCCTGGGATCTGCGATCGCTCGAGAGCATGCGCTTTATCCAGGGCATCGGGCTCGGCGGCGAGATTCCGATCATGGCTTCGTATATTGGCGAGTTCGCCGCCTCAAAGCGACGCGGGGCGTTCGCGCTCGGCTACCAATTCCTGTTCACGGTCGGACTGTTGTTCGCCGGCCTGGCCGGCGTTCTCGTTGTCCCGACCTTTGGGTGGCAATGGATGTTCGTCATCGGCGCGCTGCCGGCGCTGATCGCGCTGCCGCTACGCTGGTTCCTGCCGGAGTCGCCTCGCTGGCTCGCCAGCCGTGGCCGCGCCAAAGAAGCCGACACGGTGCTGAGCGAGATCGAGTTTGAGATTTCCAAAGGCGGCAAAATGCCTTTGCCGCCAATTCCCACCAATGTGCCGCCCGTGAAGCCGGCCGAAACACGCTTTTCCGAGCTGCTCAAGGGCATTTACCTGCGACGCTCGCTGACGGTGTGGGCGATCTGGTTCTGCAGCTATTCGGTGATCTACGGGTTGAGCACCTGGATCCCGTCGCTGTTTCGCACGGTTTATCACGTCAGCGTCCAACAATCGGTCAATATCGGCTTCATGAACAGTATCGCGGGAATGATCGGCGCGCTGATCGCGGTCGCAACGATCGATCTGATCGGCCGCAGACCGCTGTTCATCGCCGGTCAGTTTCTGTGCGCAGTTCCGCTGTTGATACTGGCTTTCAGCCAGGACCTCGCTGTTGGCAGCGTGCAGGTGCTGGTCACCGCGAGCTTCTTCTTCATCACGTGGCTGGCGATTTCGCTCTCGACCTATACGGCCGAGCTCTATCCAACCGAGATCCGCGCGCTCGGTTGCGGCGTCGGCAATGCGTGGCTGCGCGCCGCTTCGGTGCTCGGCCCCTACATGGTCGGCTTCATTCTGCCTGTGGCCGGCATCAACGCGGTGTTTCTGATGTTCGCCGGTTTCGCGCTGTTGGGCGGCCTGGTAACGCTTGCCTTCGCGGTCGAAACGCGCGGCCGCGTGCTGGAGGAGTTGTCGCCGTCGGAAACCGGTTAGCGTCAATCGTAAGCGACTGGAGCAGCGCGCCGGTCGAAGCCGTGCATGTACTGCGCCCACTGGAGGCCCACGATGGCGCCTTTGACCGGCTGCAGAAGGCCGAGCGCCAGCCCGAGGGTCAACGGCAGCCATAACGCCACGTGAACCCAATAGGGCGGCCCGAATACCAGTTCGACCTCGAGCGCGAGTGCAACCACGATGTGGCCAACGATCAGGACCACGAAATACGCCGGCGCATCGTCCGCGCGATGATGGCTCAATTCCTCGCCGCACTGGTCGCAACGATCGGCAACCTTGAGAAAAGCACGGAACAGGCGCCCTTTCCCGCAGCTGGGGCAGCGCCCGCAAAAGCCGCGGCCCATCGCCTGCATTACGTCGCGTGAAGGTCGACCCGCATCAGCCATGTGCGCAGAGTTAGGGTGAGGCCGCGTGCTTTGCAACATCGACAGTCCCGCTATGCGCCGCGCGCGGCTGCGGTCGAATAATTGCCGCGCGTCATCACCGCGCTAGCGCCGCCGTCGATCGGAATGACCGTGCCGGTGAGGTAGCTCCCTGCCGGGGATGCGAGCAACAGGGCCAGCCCCTTGATCTCGTCGGTCTTCGCGAGGCGACCCATGGGAACCATATCGGCGAAAAGCTTCACAACGTCCGGCTCGCGGTGCAGTCGGCCGCCGCCGATGTTGGTCACGAATGGTCCGGGCGCAATTGCGTTGACGCGGATATTCCAGGGGGCGAGCTCGACCGCGGCTTGCCGCACCACGTTGATCACGGCAGCCTTGGAGGCGATGTAGCCATAGCCGACCATCGGTTCGGATCGGATTCCGGCAATCGATGCGGTTGCCACGATGCTCCCCGATGCGCGCACTTTCATGTGCGGAACGGCGAACCGCATCGCCATCACGGTTGCGGTCAGGTTGACGTCGAGTGCGCGCCGGAACACGTTCGGATCGAACCGGTCGATCGCGCCAGCGTCGGTCGTCAGCGTTCCCGGACCCGCGCTGATCCCCGCGTTGGCAAACAGAACATCGAGGCGACCGTGCCGGCGCGCCGCACCGTCGATCGCCGCACGCAAGGCGTCGGTGTCGGCGACATCAAGCGTTTCCGGCTCGACCGCGCAGCCAGCGGCCAAGAGGCGCGCCGTGTGATTGGCGAGCTCCGCTTCATTGAGGTCGACCATGACGACGGTCGCTCCGTTCTCGGCCATGACTTCCGCATAGGCAAGGCCGAGCCCGCTTGCGGCGCCGGTCACGAGCGCCACATGGCCAGTGACGTCGAACAACTCAGCTTGCTTCATAACGCCTCCCACGCTCGTCATGCCGTGCTTGTCGCGCGCACCCCACGTCTTATAACTAACACACTATCGTGCGTGGCCGGGACAACCCCGGCCCTGAGCTTTTGTCGGGAGTCAACGCTTTGCAGGACATCAAGGGAAAGACCGCATACGTTTCGGGCGCGGCATCCGGGATCGGCTTCGGAGTGGCATCGGCGCTGGCGCAAGCCGGAGCCAATGTCGCGATGGTCGATATTCGCGCGGACGCGCTGGCGGAAGCGCGCGCCCGCCTGCACAACCTCGGTGCGCACGTCGAGACATATGTGTCCGACGTGTCCGACGCGGCGCTGTTGGAGGAGACTGCCGCCGCGATCGAAGCGCAATTTGGGTCTATTCACATTGTCTGCAACAATGCCGGCGTATCCATGCTGGGCGTGCGGCTCGAGGAGATACCGCGCTCCGATTGGGATTGGGTCATCGACGTCAACATCAAGGGGGTCATCAACGGCATCCGAACATTCGTACCGCGGATGCGCCGCCACGGTGAAGGCGGTCACATCGTCAACACGGCCTCGATCGCCGGTCTGCAGGTCAATCCCAATTTCCGGACCGGCGCCTATGCGATGACCAAATACGCGGTCGTGGCATTGTCGGAGGCGCTTGAACAAGAACTTGCGGGCAGCGGCATCGGGGTATCGGTGCTATGCCCGGCGGCGGTGGACACCGGCATCCATCTCTCGGCCCGCGCGCGCCCGGGCCGTTTTGGCGGTCCGTTCACGCGGGACGCCGACCACTTCATGGGCGACCTCATCAAGCAGGGACTGCGGCCCGAGCAGGTCGGTGCACGCGTCGTGCAGGCAATCCGTGACGGCGAATTCTACATCCTGACCCATTCCAGCCCGCGCGCGTGGGTCGAGCGGCGATTTGCGCGCATCATGGCCGCGTTCGACCGCGCGGAGGCGTTCGAGAAGCGCCTCGGCATCGAACCATGGCATCTGGATATGACGCAGCTGCCATCCGTTGAGTAGAATGGATTCGGGAACCGGAAGGTCCTAGCATCGGCTTGGGTGCAAGCCGGAAAAACTCGAAGGGAACGACCGCGATGAGCACGACCAACGTTGCACGCATCAAGGGCCAGCCGTCGGTTCGCGACCGGGTGTCGGCCGCCGAATGGGAGGCAAGGATCGAGCTCGCAGCCGCTCATCGCTACGCCGAATACTCGCAATGGACCGACCTGATCTTCAATCATTTTACGCTGCGTGTGCCCGGCGAACCCAATTGCTTTCTGGTCAAGCAGCATGAGCTGATGTTCGAGGAGGTGACCGCATCGAACCTCATCAAGCTCAGCATGGACGGCACGCCGGTCGGCATGGACGGCAAGTCGGTCGCCATCGAGGGGCACGTCAACGCAGCCGCCTATACGATCCATACCGCGGTGTTCGACGCGCGCCCCGACGTCAACGCGGTCGCGCATATCCACAGCGCGGCCGGCATGGTGCTTGCCGCACATGCCCATGGCCTGCGCTATCTCTGCCAGGACGCGATGATGTTCTACAACCGGGTCGGCTACCACGACTTCGAAGGCATCGCCGTCGACCTCGAGGAGCGCGAGCGACTGGGGCGCAATCTCGGTCCGCACAAGGCCATGGTGCTGCGCAACCACGGCCTGCTGACTTGCGGCGTATCGATTGGTGAAGCCGTGGTGCTCATGCATAACTTGGTCGGCGTCGCCGAGATGCAGGCGCGCATGGAAGCGACCGGCCAGGATATGTGCGTGCCGCCGCCGGAGGTCTGCGAGAAGACCGCGCAGCAGTTTGAATCGTTCATGCGCCGTGACCACTGCGCCCCGCAATGGCAGGCGATCCTGCGCCAGCTCGATCGGCGGGACCCGTCGTTCCGGGACTAACAACCTTTCCGGCAGTTCCTCACCGCTTGGCGAGCGTCACCGAGACACCCCGCACGTCGGTTCCCTGGGGCGTGAGCGTGACGGATTGCCGGTTGCCGCTGGTGGTGAGCGACAGACCCGTGGAGAAGTTCGCACCGCGTGCGGTCGCCTGAATGCTGTCGCCGCTCGCGCGCCCGGAGACGCTTCCTGATGCGTTGTGCGAGGCTTCGTTCCACGAGCCGGAAATCGCACCGCCACGGTTCACCACGTCGCTCGCCACATCGAACTTGTAGCTGTCGCTTGCGCATTGCAAGGTCAGATGGAGGCTGTCGCCGCCGCTGGCGGGATTGTAGGAGGCGCGGCAGCGTAGCCGCTCCTGCGCTCCATTGCTCATCGTGAGCGTGCCACCGCCGGACCACGATCCTGCCAGAGCGGCGAACGGCCCGGTTGCGGCCAGCGCAGCGTCTTGCGGTGCAGCAAGCGCCAGCAGAAGCAGCAGCCCGGCCGGCGCGAACTTGATTTGAGCGATCATGTCGGCCTCCTGCGGTTGGTTCTGTCTACCAACGCAGGAGCCGGCGCTAGGTTCTTGGGATACTGGCTAGTTCCCCTTGGGGGGATTGTCGATCTTCCAGGGATCCTTGACCATCTCAACCTTGCCGATGACGACGTTGGCGAGCTTGCCGTCGACCTTCTCGACGCGGCGAATGTAGATGTCCTGGATGATGTCCCGCTCGACCGGATCGATCATGAATTTCCCGCGCGGGCTGGCAAACGTCTTGCCTCGCAAGAAATCCACATATGCGAGGCCGTCCGCATTGGGGCCGAGCGCGGACACCGCCTGATGAATCACCGCGGTTCCGTCCCAGGCCGCCGCCGACGAGGCGTCTGCCTGGGCCTTGTCACCGAACAACTTGCGCAGCTCCGCCTTGAGCTTGATGTTCTCAGGGAACGTGTTGTTGGGCGTGTATTGGGCGGTTGTCACCGTACCGATGATGTCATCGGAGAAATTCGGCAGCAGCGTCTCCTGCGTCTCGCCGCCTCCCATCAACTTGATGCCGGATGCCTTCAGGCCCCGTTCGAAGAAAGCCTTCACGAAAGCGATCGAGGGCGACCCGACCGGCTGGAACATGTACAGCGCATCGGGCTTGGCCTGCAGCACCTTCTCCATGTAGGCCGCGAAATTCGTTTCCTGCTGCGGCGTGCGGGCGGCGCCGACGATCTCGCCACCTCCCGCCTTGAACTCCTTGGTGAAGTAGGCTTCCGCATCGTAGCCCGGCGCATAGTCGCTGACGATCGTGTAGATCTTCTTGAAGCCGCTCTTGCTCGCCCATTGCGCGGCCGGCACCACAAGCTGCGGGATCGTGAAACTCACGCGCACG
Organism: Xanthobacteraceae bacterium; assembly: GCA_051985675.1. Taxonomy (GTDB): domain Bacteria; phylum Pseudomonadota; class Alphaproteobacteria; order Rhizobiales; family Xanthobacteraceae; genus JAFAXD01. The sequence continues at coordinate 108,610 of JBPYFJ010000112.1, forward strand.
TAATAGGGTGAACCGCGCGTAATCGACGCGGTCCCGGCATTCATGATCACGACAGGGATCTTCGCCTGCCCGGCGGTTTCCGCCACCGCCATGGCGTGCGGCGAGAGCTCGAACCCCGCTAGAAACTTCACCTGGTCGCGGACCGCCAATTCTTCGGCGAGCTGCTTGGCCTTGTCGGGCCCGGCGCTGGCGGCGTCACGATAGATGAACTGGATTTCGTGGTCCTTGCCGTCCGGTCCCTTGACGGTGTGTCCGTTGGCCGACTGATAGGCTTGGATCGCCTGTTGAAACTGCGTACCCCAGGTGGCGAATGCGCCGCTGAACGACACGATCAGGCCGACCTTCACAACATCGGCGGACGCTGCGCTCACGCCAAAGAGCCCGGCGGCAACCGCCACGGCACCCGTGACCAGCTTCATCGATTCCTCCCGATTGAGCGCGCGTTCTGTCGATGCAATCGATGCGCGCGTCCTGCAACCATAGCACGGGTCGCGCGACCCGCGCCGCAGGGGAACGATCACGCTTCCTTGTCGGGCGGCGATTGTGCGGCTGCCGCTGCGGCGGTGCTAACAGGCTCGTGCTGCAAATCCGCTACATGCGGCAGGTATTCAGCCACTTGGTTGCGCCCTGCCGCCTTGGCGGCATAGAGCGCCTTATCGGCGGCCTCGACCAGAACGGTCGGACCCGGGTCCATCGGATCGGCTTCGCGTGCCGGGAGCACGCATGCGACGCCGATGCTGATCGTGACGTCCGGCCCGGCCTCCGCGTCAACGCGCGGGATATCGAGTTCGCGCACCCGCTGTACCAGGCGCTGCGCCAGGTCGGATGCCTTGGCCAGGTCCGTCCCCGGCAGCAGGATCGCAAATTCCTCGCCGCCATAGCGCGCAACCGTCTCCCCGGCGCGGCGCGCGCCGTCGGCCAACACGTCTGCGATCATTTGCAGGCAACGATCGCCCACCACGTGGCCATAGACGTCATTGAATGCTTTGAACCGGTCGACATCGACGAGGAGCAGGGCCAGCGTGGTCTTGCTGCGCACCGCGCGACGCCATTCCTCGTCGAGCGCATCATCCAAGGCGCGGCGGTTTGCAACGCGCGTCAGCGGGTCGACGGCCGCCAGCCGTCGCAGTTCCGCTTGCCCGTCGACCAGCTTGGCATAGAGCCGGCCGTTCTCGATCAACAACATCACCAGGACGAAGCTCACGGCCGCGAGGCCATACGTCCGTCCCAGGTACCATCCGAAATCGAATCGGCCGGAATTAAGCGTCGAACTCAGTGCAACTTCGAAAATTTGCACACAGCCGACGACGAGCACCCAGAGGTCGAGTACCGAGCGCTGCCGCCGCCACAGGATCAAGAGCGCAATCGGTCCGATCGTCCAGCCAAACGGGGCCACGTAATACGACCCGGGCGCGTAGCGGTTGCCGTTCATGAGAACGGGGAGAAGATCTTCGCCTGAGGTTGCCAGCAGGGTGAGCAAAGCGGTCGCGGTCAGCACGAACGCGGCGCTTTCCAGGATACTGACGCGGGCACGCCGATACGGGATGTACGGCGCCGGCTTTTCATCCTTCAGCAGCGCATAGGCGAGGACGAAGACGGCAAATCCGGCCTTCCAAAATGCGTATAGCCAGGCCGTCGTTTGCGGGCCGGCACCGAGCAATCCGGTTGGCGTGAACAGGCCCGGGAAGCTGAGTGCGTGCGCAACCGTCATCGTCGCCGTAAACAGGTAGCCGCTCCCCAACACCAGCAGCGCACGCGAGCGCAAAATGGAAAACTGCCCGAACAGAAGCACGGCGGTAATCGCGTCGATGATGATCAGCCAGGACTCGTAGACCGGGATGAACGCCCAAACCTCAGGCAACGGCACGGACGCGAATGGCAGCCCGATGACAAACAAGACTGCAGCGATCAGCACGACGGCCAGCGCGATACGGCGCTGGCCGGGGCCCGCCGGCATCGTCGACAGGAACACCATGTCTTCCGGCGACGGGTCGTGCGCCATGTAGCTTCCGGAGATCGCAGATTAATCCCGTTTGCCGGGCGTTGGGCGCGTCTCACGCATGGCTGCTCACACGCCCTCGTCCTACTATAGCGGCTTTCCGCGCCAACGCGACCAAGCCGCCAAGGAGTGCTGGCCCGCGTACTCAGGATGCGCACGTCGCACCGCGGCCACATGGGGAGCGTCTTCCGCCACCTGATCGCGGCCTGCCGCCTTTGCCGCGTAAAGCGCTCTGTCGGCGCGCTCGACAAGGGCATCAGGTCCCGGGTCCCAGGGATCGGGATCGTGCGACGGAAACGCTGCCGCCACGCCCGCACTGATCGTGACATGAGGGGCCACCGGCGAGGCAGCATGCGGAATATTGAGGTCGCGTACCGTCTGGCACAACCGCCGTGCCAATGCCGACGCGTCGGCGCGATCAACGCCAGGAAGCAGCACCGTGAACTCTTCGCCGCCGCACCGGGCCACCGTCTCGCCGGCCCGCCGTGCCGTCTTTACCAGGACATTGGCGATCGCGCGCAAACAGTCGTCGCCCGCCGGATGACCATAGATGTCGTTGAAGCTCTTGAAGCTGTCGACGTCGACCAACAGCAATGCCAGGCTTGTTTTGTTGCGCATCGCTCGGCGCCATTCGGTTTCGATCGCTGCATCGAAGGCCCGGCGATTGGCAATGCCGGTAAGCGGATCGACCCGCGTCAGGCGCTGCAACTCAGCCTGCCCGGCAGCAAGCTTGGCGTAGAGTCGGCTGTTCTGGATCAGAAGGTTGATCAGGACAAAACTCGCGGCGGCCAACCCAAACAAGCGTCCGAAGACGAAGCCGAAATCGAATCGGCCGGTGTTGAGCACTGAACTCAAGGCGGCCGCGAGCAACGACATGAAGATTACGACGATGAGCCATAAGTCGAGCACCGATTTCGGCCCGCTCCACCAGAACCAAAGCAAGGCGAGCAGACCAGCCGACCAGCTGACGATGGCCATTATCTGCGTGGCGCGCGTGTAGCGCCCCTGCTCCTGGAGCGCGGGAAGAACGCTGTCGGCCTGGATGGCGAGAAGCGTGAGCACGCAGCTCAACATGAGCACAACAGCAACACTTGAAACGATTCCGACGGACACTCTGTTCAACGGTGAAGCTGATTTCGCGCTTCTGAGCACGACGTACGCAATGAGGGAGAGTTCGAATCCAACCCTCCAGAACACGTACAGCCAGGCCACAGCTTGCGGGCCGCCTTCCATCAGCCCGGTCGGGGTAAACACCCCTGGAAAGGCCAGCACATGCGGTATTGTCATCACGGCGGCGTAAAGATAGCCGGCCGCCAGCACCAGCATTGCCGGCGAGCGCAAAATCGCGAATTGGCCAAACAAGAGAACCGCCGTGATCAGGCTGATGACGAACAGGGCCGATTCGTGAATCGAGATGAATGCCGGCGACGTCGGAAGCTGCACCCTTGCAAACGGTGCCGCGGTGAGAAACACCACGATCGCGACGGCGATAGCAACAAGCGCATGCCGGCGCTGCGGCTGTCCAGCCGGCATGGTCGACAGGAAGATCTGATCTTCCTGTGCCGGATCGAGTTCCATGTATCCCTTGGATGCCATGGTTTACGAGAGCATCTCGGCCCGAAAAAAGCCGGCGCCGGATCGCGCTGATCCTCCAGGGGTCGATCCGACGAACGCACTCTCCAGCGTCGAATCTATATTGCGGGCACAGGATTACAGTATTACCGCACTTTCAGGCAAAAAGCGGGCCTCCCGAACACGGGCGTTCCGCTGAGGCGCAGGGTCCGGATTCGCGACAAGCAATGACGGACTGAATGGTTGACCACCCGGGTCCCGGGCAGGGCCTTACCCACCCACGATTTCGAGCTGTACGTCCACGTTACCGCGCGTCGCGTGGGAATAGGGGCAGATCTTTTCGTGGGCTTCCTTGGCCAGCGCCGTCAATTCGCCTTGCGGCAAGCTTTTGTCTTCGACGTGTAGTTTAACGGCAAGACCGAAGCCGCCGCCTTCGCGCGGCCCGATCGACACCGCCGTCGTGATCTTGGCTTTGCTGGCATCTTTTTTGCGCTGCTTGCCGACGAAATCCAACGCGCCGCCAAAGCAAGCCGCGTAACCAGCAGCGAACAGATGTTCGGGGGTCGCGGTGCCCGCGCGGCCCGGACCGCCCATCTCCTTGGGAACCGAAAGGTCGACGCTGACCATTCCGTCACTGGACTGAGTGTGACCATTGCGGCCGCCGGTAGCGGTTGCCGTTGCGATGAAAAGCGGTTTGATCTTGTCCATGGTTTGATCCCCTGCTCTCGTCCCGGCCGACATGCGACCGTGAGGGTTCGTGTTTAAGCCACCTAGGCGTGATTTGAAGTCTATTGGCCGACGCCGAGTAAGCGTGCCTGGGCATCGTGATCGCCAATCAGCTCCGCGCTCGCCCCCCGGTGCACGATCTTGCCGCGATCGAGGACCGCTACGTCCTTGGCAAACGACAAGGCGAGTTCGGCCTTCTGCTCAACCAGGATCATGCTCAAGCCAGCCTCGTCGCGAATCTTGAGCAACGCCTCGAACAGGGCCTCGATCACAATCGGCGCCAAGCCCTCGAGCGGCTCATCGAGCAGCAGCACTTTCGGCCTCCCCGCCAATGCGCGAGCGACCGCAAGCATTTGCTGCTCGCCACCGGAGAGGCGATTGCCGGTGTTGCGGGCGCGCTCCTTGAGCCGCGGGAAGAGGTCAAAAACCGCCTCGATGCTCCACCCTCCCGGCAGCGCCGACACCGCAAGATTCTCCTCGACCGTCAGCGAGGGGAAGATTTCGCGTTCTTGTGGAACGTAACCGAGCCCGAGGCGCGCACGCCGGTGAATCGGCATGGTCTCGATCGCCTCATCGCCGAGATGAATAGTGCCGTTGTGACGGGTGGTAATGCCCATCAGCGTCGTCAAAAGCGTGGTCTTGCCGACGCCGTTGCGACCGAGCAATGCGAGCGTTCCACCCGGCCGCACTTCGAGCGAGACCCCGTCGAGCACGACGGTGTCGCCGTAGCCCGCAACCAGACCCTCGACCTTAAGTCCAGCACTCATACCGCGGTCCGCCCCAGATAGACCGCGCGGACTTCCGGATCGGCGGCTATCGCCGCCGGCGCGCCGCGCCGTAGGACCCTTCCTTGCACCAGCACAATGATCTCTTGCGCGAAGCGGAAGATCACGTCCATGTCGTGTTCGATGATCAAAATAGCGATGTCCTTGGGCAACTTGCTCAGCACATCGTGGATGTGATGGGTCTCCGCCGAAGGCACCCCGGCGGCCGGTTCATCGAGAAGCAGGACCCGGGGCTTAAGGGCAAGTGCGATCGCGATTTCCAGCAATCGCTGTTGACCATACGGCAGCTCGCGAACGATTCGATTGCCGATCGGGCCGATGCCGATTTGCTCGAGCCGCGACTGGGACTCCTCGAGGCACGCTCGCCATTGCGGCTTGTAGCGGATCGTGCGCCAGGCAAGTTTGTCGCGCTCGGCGATCGCGATTGCGACGTTGTCACGGACATTCATTTCTACAAGCAGCGTGTTGATTTGATGCGTACGCGCAAGGCCGTGGTGCACGCGCTTTTCCGCCGCCATGGTCTCGATCGCGACCCCGTCCAGCATGATTGTGCCAGCATCGGGATGCAGGAAGCCGGTCAGGAGATTGACAAAGGTGGTCTTGCCGGCGCCGTTAGGACCGATCAGGCCGACCCGCGCGCCGGCCACCAAGTCGACGTCGATCGACTGCGCAACGACGAGTGCGCCGAAGTTCTTGCACAGACCGCGAACCGATAGAACCGGAGCCGCGTTCATGTCGGATCCGGGCGATTGCGGAATCGATCGAACAGACGCCGGCCGACGCGCCCCAGATCGAGTAACCCGCCCTCAAGGAACAAGACGGTGGCGATCAACATTACGCCTACGACGAATTCCCAGAAATAGGGGCTCACCCTGGCGGTCTGATCTTGCACCAGGTAGTAGACGGCTGCTCCCACGAACGCGCCGTAAAGCCGCCGCGTGCCGCCGAGAATGAGCATCACGGTGACGATGCCCGAGGTCAGCAGGCTGAGCACCGACAACCCGACGAACCGCGTCGCATGCGCCGACAGCGCGCCGGCCGAACCCGCCATCGCGGCGGACAACGTGTAGACAGCGAGCAGGCGCCACCATACTGGAGTTCCGATCGCGCGCATCCGACGCGCGTTCTGTCGAATGCCGTCTAACGAGCGCCCAAACGGCGAGTGAACGATCCGCCACGCGATCAGGAACCAGATGAACAGCACGATGGCCGCGTAAACGTAGGCGGTCTCGCCAAAGATGTTGAACTCGAACACGCCGAAGATCGGATCGATTTTTACACCCTGCAGCCCATCATCGCCGCCAGTGAGGCTGCGCGCTTGATTTGCATATTCGAACAAGATCGAGACGATCGCGAGCGTCAGCATCAGAAACGTGACGCCGGTCGTATGCAGGATCAACGCACCGGTCACCAACCCGAACAGGCCCGCAATCAGAATCGCCGCCACATGTCCGAGGATCGGGTCGGAGGACACGTGAATCGCAAACAGGCCGGCCGCATAGGCCCCGAGCCCGAAGAACGCCGCTTGACCGAGGGTGACGATGCCGGCGTAGCCGAGTGCGAGATCGAGCGACAACGCGAATAAAATCCAGATCAGCACTTGTGTGCCAAGGCTGAGGTACCCGCCGGCTGTGAAATAAAAGGCGATGATGATCGCCCACGGCAGCGCGTGCCCTACGAGCGCGAGCCAGCCGCGTCCACTCGTCAGCATGCCAATGCTGGTGGACGGCGGGACGGCGACGGGCTCGTTGCGATTGAGTGCCGTCATCAGCCGGCCGCCTTCGATGGCATCAAGCCCTGCGGCCGCCAGAGCAGGAGTACGAAGACCGCTGCATACAAGAGGTAAGGTGCCGCCTGCGTTACAAAATACTTCCCGAGCGTATCGATGATGCCAAGCGCGATCGCCGCGACGAACGAGCCTTTGAAACTGCCTTCGCCGCCGACGATGACGACCACCAGGAACAGCACGACGTATTTAAGCGCGTAGGACGGTTCGAGCGACAGGATCTGGGCGCCGACGGCGCCCCCCAGTCCGGCGAGCGCACAACCGATGATGAAGGTGCCGGTAAACAGGATGTTGACGTTCATCCCGACGCAGCGCGCGATTTTCGAATTATCGACCGCCGCTCGCAGCCGGGCGCCATAGAGCGAATTATCGATCAGATACCACATCACCGCAGCCACCACGGCCCCAACCACGATCAGGAACAGTCGATAGGCCGGATAGGTGCGAAAGCCGATATTGATCGGCTGCGCCAGATAGTCCGGAAATACCATCGGATAAGGAAATGCGCCGAACATTTCCGTGGCGATGGCGGTCGCTACAAACACGATACCGATCGTCAGCAGGACCTGCGACAGCTCGCCCTTGCGGTAAAGCGGACGATACAAGGTGAGTTCAGCAAGACCGCCCAACACGCCGGCCACGACCATCGCGCCGGCGATCGCAACGTAGAAGTTCACGCCCTTCTGGGTCAGGTAACCGGCCGTATAGCCGCCGATCATGGCGAACGACCCGTGCGCCAGGTTGACGACGCGCATCAGCCCCATGGTGATGGTGAGACCCACCGAGATCAGAAACAGCACCATGCCGTAGGAAATACCGTCGAGCAAAACGGTGGCCGCGAATGAAAGCATGATCGTTGATCTGTGCGGAGCGGTTGAAGTGTCGCCTGAAAGTCGATGCGCGCGGAACCCCGACGTTCCGCGCGCAGCGCCGACGGGTCAACCGTCTCTAGTTGCTTTTCGGCGGGTTGTCGATCTTCCAGGGATCTTTGACCATGTCGATTTGGCCGATGTCGATATTGACCAGCTTACCGTCGCGCTTTTCGACGCGGCGGATATAGATGTTCTGAATAACATCGCGCTCGGCGGGATCGATCATGATGGGACCGCGCGGGCTGTCCAGTTTCTTGCCCTTCATGAAGTCGACGTACTTGATGCCGTCGGCATTGGGGCCGAGTTCCTTGACCGCCTGATAGATCAGCTTCGTGCCATCCCAGGCGGCAACCGAGGCGATGTCGGGCACGGCCTTGTCACCGAACAGCTTTACGAGCTCATTCTTGAGCGCGATGTTCTCGGGATTGGTGTTGGTTTCGGTGTAATGGAAGGCCGTCACCACGCCAATCACGTCGTCGGTGAAATTGGGAAGAAAGAGCTGCTGCGTTTCGCCGGTGCCCAGCAGTTTGATCCCGGCCTGTTTCAAACCGCGCTCGACATAAGCCTTGAGGAACGCGATCGAGGGTGAGCCGGCCGGCTGGAACATATACAGCGCGTCGGGCTTGGCCTGCAGCACTTTCTCCATGTAGGCCGCGTAGTTGGTTTCCTGCTGCGGGGAACGCGCACTGCCGACGATTTCGCCGCCGAGCGCCTTGAAGGTCTTGCTGAAGTAGTTCTCGGCGTCGTAGCCGGGCGCATAGTCGCTGACGATCGTGTAGACCTTGCGGATGCCGTTGTCGTAGGCCCACTTGGCGAGCGAGACCACGTGCTGCGGGTGATCGAGGCGGTCGCCGCATTCATAATGATGACGGGAACCTTGGCCTGGGTCGCGATCTCGGCCACCGCCATGGCGTGCGGCGAGAGGTCGAAACCGGCCAGGAACTTCACCTTCTCGCGCACCACCAGCTCCTCGGCGAGCTGCTTGGCCTTGTCGGGACCGCCGCTCGCACTGTCGCGATACACGAACTGGATTTCGTGTTCCTTGCCGTCGGGTCCCTTGACGGTCTTGCCGTTGACCGCCTGATAGGCGTCGACCGCCTGCTGGAATTGCGTGCCCCATGTGGCGAACGCGCCGGTGAAATCGGCGATCAGGCCGACTTTCACCACATCGGCCTGCGCCGTCCCGAGCGCCGCAACGAACGCGCCGACAACGCCCAAACCTGCCAACCATTTCTTCATCATTGTTCCTCTCCTTCCGGCGACCTCTGCGGGTCGATTTGCTTCGTTGCCGTCATCTCGGTGTTAACGGGAGCATCACCTCGCCGGCTCGCACACGACATGACGGGAGTGGCCGGGACGAACCCGGCCACGACGTTCTGGGACGCGCTAGTTGCTCTTCGGCGGATTGTCGATCTTCCAGGGGTCCTTGACCATATCGACCTGTCCGATGTCGACGTTCACGAGCTTGCCGTCGCGCTTTTGGACCTCGCGGATATAGATGTTTTGCACAACCTCGCGCTCCGCCGGGTCGATCATGATCGGCCCGCGCGGGCTGTTGAGCGTCTTGCCTTTCAGGAAGTCGACGTACTTGATGCCTTCCGCATTGGCCCCGAGCGCCGCCACCGCCTGATAGATCAGGTTGGTGCCGTCCCACGCCGCGACCGAGGCGATATCCGGGGTGGCCTTCTCGCCGAACATCTTAACGAGCTGCTTACGCAGCGCGATGTTTTCCGGGTTGGTGTTAGTTTCGGTGTAATGGAAGGCCGAAACCGCCCCGATCACATCGTCGGTGAAGTTGGGCAGGAACAATTCCTGGGTTTCACCGGTGCCGAGCAGCTTGATGCCGGCTGCCTTGAGACCACGTTCGATATAGGCCTTCACGAACGCGATCGAGGGGGAGCCTGCCGGAACAAACATGAAGATCGCATCGGGCTTGGCCTGCAGCACCTTCTCCATGTAGGCGGCGTAGTTCGTCTCCTGTTGCGGCATGCGCGCGCTGCCGACGATCTCGCCACCCGCCGCCTTGAAGCCTTTGGCGAAGTAGGCCTCCGCGTCGTAGCCCGGGGCATAGTCGCTGATCAGCATGTAGACCTTGCGGATGCCGTGGTCGTAAGCCCATTTCGGCAGCGGTGAGACGTATTGCGGGATCGTCATGCTGACGCGCACGTAGTACGGCGACCCGCGCGTGATCGACGCGGTCGCCGCGTTCATGATGATCACCGGTACCTTGGCTTGCGTTGCAATGTCGGCGACCGCCATGGCGTGCGGGGAGAGATCGAAGCCCGCCAGGAACTTTACCTTCTCGCGCAGCACCAGATCCTCGGCGAGCTGCTTTGCTTTGTCAGGTCCGCTGCTGGCCGTGTCGCGGTACACGTATTGAATCTCGATCTCCTTGCCGTCCGGACCTTTCACGGTCTTGCCGTTGACTGCCTGGAAGGCTTCGACCGCCTGCTGGAACTGAGACCCCCAGTTGGCGAATGCGCCGGTGAAATCGGCGATTAGACCGACCTTGACCACCTCGGCCGCGCTGGCCATCCCAGCCGTTGCCACAAGCGCTCCCGTGGCGAGGCACAAACGAGCAAACCACTTGTTCATCGCGTTCCCTCTTTCATTTGTCATCATCTTGCGTTTCGACGACGCGCCGTCAGTCTCATGACCGCGGCGATCGTTATGCCGGACGCTCATTGCCGCCCCCCTCCGCTTGCATGAGGTTATAGCGCGCAGAGGCATAGCCGGTACAGTGGTGGGCAGCGTGTTGGGCGCCCCGGTCTGCACACGCTCGCGTTCATGCCGCGCGTCATGCGCGACTTGCGCCCGGACTGCGCCACCTCGCGCTTGTGGCAGCGCCCGCCACCACGCATAGTGCCCGCGCCATTCCATAACATTCACAGGCCCGATGACTGAGCAACACGCCGACCAGTTCGACTATGTGATCGTTGGCGCCGGCTCGGCAGGCTGCATTCTCGCCAACCGCCTGAGCGCGGACCCCGCGACCCGCGTGCTGCTGCTCGAAGCCGGCGACGACGACCGCTCGATCTGGACCCGAATTCCAATCGGATACATGTACATGATCGGGCATCCGGCGTTCGATTGGTGCTTCGAAACGGAGCCCGAGCCGCAGCTCAATGGGCGCAAGATCGTCCACCCGCGCGGCAAGGTCCTGGGCGGATCCTCGTCGATCAACGGAATGATCCAGATCCGCGGCCAGGCCGGCGACTTCGATCACTGGCGCCAGCTCGGATTGGAAGGTTGGGGCTGGGATTCAGTGCTTCCCTATTTCAAGCACCACGAAGATTTTGTGCTTGGCGCCAACCCGTATCACTCGGTGGGCGGTGAACTGGGCGTGAGCCCACAGCGCGCCTCCTGGCCCTTCCTGGACGCGGTGCGCGATGCGGCGATCGAGGACGGCAGCCCCTGGACCGACGATTTCAATAACGGCGCCTGCGAGGGTGTCGGGCCGTATCACGTCATCCAGCGCAACGGCGTGCGCGCGAGCGCCGCCCGCGCCTTCCTCAAGCCGGTACGCGGTCGCCCCAATCTGCGGCTTGAAACCAAGGCGTTGACGACCCGGATTCTGCTCAACGGCCGGCACGCGATCGGCGTCGAATATCGCCACGGCGGCAAGACCAAACGCGTGCGCGCCAACCGTGAGGTCATCCTTGCGGCCGGATCGATCAAGACCCCGCAATTGCTGATGCTGTCCGGGTTGGGACCGGCGAAGCACCTCGCCGAACACGGCGTCCAGGTCGTCCTCGATCGTCCCGGGGTCGGCGCCAACCTGCAGGATCATCTGCAGATGCTGCTCACCTACCGACTTGACGGAACCAAGACCCTCAACCAGCGCTACAATGCGCCGTTCGGCCGGGTCAGCATCGCGCTCGAATACGCGTTGCTTCGGCGCGGCCCGATGGCAATGGGCCCGTCTCCGCTCGGCATCTTTCTGCGTTCGGATCGGGATCGCGAACGCGCAAACCTCGCCTTCACGGTCCTGCCGTTCTCCCGCGTGGCCCCCGGCATGAAGAGCAAGTTTCATGCATTCCCGGCCATCACGATGTCGGTCTACGCCTGCAGGCCGACAAGCCGCGGCACCGTGCGGCTACGCAATGCCGATATCACGGCTGCGCCAGACCTGTGCTTCAACTACCTGTCGACCCCGGAAGACCGCGCGCTTGCGGTCGACGCCATTCGCATCACCCGACGTATCATGCGGCGCCCGGCGCTCGCCCACTATCGGCCGATCGAGCTCAGGCCCGGGCCGCAGGTGCACGACGACGATGACGCGGCCCTGCTCGACGCGTTCCGCAACAACGCGACCACCATCTTCCATCCGGTCGGAACCGCCAAGATGGGATCGCCGCACGACGCCAGCGCCGTCGTCGACGCGCGCCTGCGGTTCATCGGGGTCAACGGACTGCGCGTGATCGACGCTTCGGTGATGCCAACGATCACCTCCGGCAACACCAACGCGCCGACGATGATGATCGCCGAGAAAGGCGCCGCGATGATTTTGCAGGACGCCCGCGCGGCGGCGCGCGCCGCATAGGGGATCAGGCCTGCAAGGGCCCCGCCGCCCGTGGTAACATTTTGGTTTGCATATATTTTATAACTGGGCGGTGGTAACGACACCAGCAAGGACGAATTCGTCGGTGACGACGTTTTAAATGAGAGACCATGAGTATGACGCAAGACAACGCACCCGCCGCTGACACCAGGATCGTCCGCCGGCAGCCCCAACCGGCTCAGCACGTCGATGTCGATATCTGCGTCGTCGGCGCGGGCATTGCCGGCGTGTCGGCCGCGCTCGAGGCGGCGCGGCTGGGGCGCAGGGTCGCGATCGTCGACGGCCTCCCCACCCTCGGCGGCCAGGCCGTCAATTCGATTATCGGCACGTTTTGCGGACTGTTCGCCAATGGCACCCACGGCGCGCAATTCACCTATGGCGTCGCAGAAGACATTCTGCGCGACCTCGGCCGCATTCCCGGCGCGCTCTATCGTCGGCACGGCCCGGTCACCACGGTGGTCTACTATGACGAGATCGCGCTCGGCCGCTGGATTGAGGAGGCGATCCGCGCCGCCGGCATCACCGTGGTTCTGGGTGCCGTACTGCGCGGTGTTCGTCTCGACGGCCGCCGCGTCAAGGAATTGGAGCTCGTCACCCGCTACGGCGACCTGCGGCTTGGCGCGACTGGGTTCGTGGACGCGACCGGAGATGCGGCCCTGACCTGGCAGGCCGGTTTTGCGTGCCGCGAGTCGGCCGGCCGGCAAGTCTACGGCACCCAGATGGTCGTGCTCGAAAACATCGATGAGGCGCACCACCCGCAGCGCGACGAGATGGCGGCGCGCATGAAGGAGAAAGGCGACGCCTACCAGCTGGTGCGCCGCAACGCGGTCTCGTTCGTCATTCCGGGCCGCGGCATTGCGGTCCTCAACATGACCCACACCGAAACGCCGCTCGAGCCGCTGGCGGCGGCGCGGAGCCAGCTCGAAGGCAAGGCGCAAGCCGATCGCGCCGTGCAGTTCCTCAAGGATGAATTTCCCCAATGCTTCGGGCAGTCGCGCGTACGCGCCTACGGCAATCCCGGGATCCGGCAAACCCGATGGATTGCGGGCCGCCACCAGCTCACGGTCGATGAAGTACGCAACGGTACCAAGTTTTCGGATGCGATCGGCCGCACCGCGTGGCCGATCGAACTGCACGACCACGGTGCCGGCTACGTCTGGCAGACGTTTCCCGAAGACCACGTGCACTACATTCCGCTCGGCAGCCTGACACCGGCCGAGGCCGATAATCTGGTCGCGGCCGGCCGCTGCATCGACGCCGATCTCGCCGCGCTGTCGAGCGTGCGGGTGATGGGGCCGTGCATCGCCATGGGGGCGGCGGCCGCCAACGCACTCGATCTTGCCGGCAGCGGCAGCGTGCATCAGATCGACACCGCGGCGTTGCGCAAGCGGCTGCATGACAACCTCGAGCGCAACGACCCGCAGCCCAAGACTGAGCTTACGACCGAGGAGCGCCGGCACGCCGAGGAGAAGCGGCAGACCGAGAGGAAGCACGCATGAAACTCACCGATGCCGAACGAGCGATGCTCGACGGCCGCGAGGGCCCGGCCAAGCAGAGGGCGATGGATTTGCTCAAGCGCTACGGCGAGGCGCTCGGCGCCGATCGCCTGGTTGAGACCAACAACGTCGCCGGCGCGTTCAACGCATCAACGCCATCGGTGCGCGCGCTGGTGGCCAAGGGCTACGATGCGGTCTACTCGGAGCTCAACCTCGACAGCCCGGAGGTTGTAGCGATCCCCAAGATGGCGGTGAACACCTGCCAGCTCATCAGCGGCATCGACAACGAGAAGTGGCGCACCCAGGGCATTCCGGAAGAGCTTGCCGATCAGCAAAAGAAGGCGGAAGGCTATTTTGGTGCGCGCGGCATCAATATGTTTGCCACCTGCACGCCCTATCAGGTCGGCAACGTGCCGGTAAAAGGCGAACATTGCGCCTGGATGGAATCCTCAGCCGTCGTCTACTGCAACTCGGTGCTGGGCGCACGCACCAACACCGAGGGCAAGGAGAGCACCGGCGCCGCCGCGCTCACCGGCCGCATTCCGTACTGGGGCTACCACATTACCGAGAACCGTCGCGGCACCCACCTGGTCGAGGTCGATGTCGCAGTCGACGACATCATGGACTGGGGGCTGCTCGGCTACTGGTTGGGGGAGATCGTGCAGGAAGACATCCCGGTGCTGACCGGCAAGGTCGCGCAGCCGAGCCTGATCAAGCTCAAGCATTTCGGTGCGGCGGCCGCATCCTCGGGCGGCGTCGAGATGTATCACATCCCCGGCATAACGCCCGAGGCGAACTCGGTCGACGAGGCTTTTGCCGGACGCAAACGCGAGGCGACGCTGCGGTACGGCGCCGCCGAGCGCAAGCTCGCGTATGACACACTCAACTGTGCCACCGATCGCAACGTCGACTTTGTGATGCTGGGCTGTCCGCACAACGCGATCGAACAGGTCTGGCTGGTGGCGTCGTTGCTCGACGGCCGCAAGATCAGCCCGAATACCCAGCTCTGGGTGCATACCCCGCGCGCGCTGCGGGAAGTCGCCGAGCGCAACGGTTACGTCAAGATGATCACCGATGCGGGCGGCGTGGTGATGAGCGACACCTGCCCGGCGATCTCGCGCTACGCTCCCAAGGGCACGCGCGTGATCGCGACCGATTCGGCGAAGCAGGCGCATTATCTGCCGGCCATTCTCAACCTTCCGGTCTGGTTCGGCAGCGTCAAGGATTGCGTCGAAGCCGCGGTGACCGGTCGCTGGAACGGAGGTCTGCAATGAGCATCGCCGACGATGCACGCTCGGCGCGAGCGAACAGCAAGATTGTCCTGCGCGGCCGCAAGGTCGTCGGCGGCTGCGCCGAGGGCGAGGCGCTGGTGACCCGCGATACCATTTCCGGGTGGGGCGGCATCAACGAGCGCGAGGGCTCCGTGATCGAGCGCCGGCACGAGTTGCGCGGGATCAGCTTCAAGGACAAGGTCCTGGTGTTTCCGGGTGCCAAGGGTTCGTCCGGCTGGTCTGCCTATTTTCACATGACGCGGCTCAACGGCGTCGCCCCCAAGGCGATGCTCTTCAACAAGATGACCACAAAGGTGGCGCTGGGCGCCGTCGTCACCCACGCGCCGGCGATGACGGAACTCGATCAGGATCCGCTGACGGTGATCGAAACCGGCGATTGGGTGAAGGTCGACGCCGACAACGGCATTGTCGAGGTCACCAAGAAAACCCCGGCCGGCCGATGACCCGCAAGCTTCGCAGCAACTTCGAGCGTGGCACCTCGTTCTGGGCGGTGCGCCGCGCCCAGTGGCGCGCGCTCGGTCTCACCGACGCCGATATGGAGAAGCCGAAGATCGCGGTGATCAACACCTCCTCCGAGCTTGCGATCTGCTTTTCCCATCTCGACGGCGTCGCCAAAGCCGTCAAGGACGCGATCCGCGCCGCCGGCGGCCTGCCGTTCGAGGTGCGTACAACGGCGCCCAGCGACTTCATCCACAGCGCAGGCCATCGCGGCAACTACATCCTGCCGATGCGCGACCTGATCACCAACGACATCGAGGTGCAGGTCGAGGGCGCACGGCTCGACGGCATGGTGTGTCTCACGTCGTGCGACAAGACTGTGCCGGGGCAATTGATGGCGGCTGCACGCATCGACATTCCGACCATCATGGTGCCCTGCGGCTATCAGCCGAGCGGCGTCTTCAACAACCATCACGTCGACATCGAGGAAGTGTTTCTCGGGGCCGGCCACTACGTGGCGGGCAAGATCGGCTTCGATGAGTTGCTCGGCATGAGCGAGAACGCGATTCGGGGTCCGGGCGTCTGCTCCGGCATGGGCACGGCGAATTCCATGCACATCGTGTGCGAGGCGCTCGGGATGGCGTTGCCCGGCAGCGCGCCCGTGCTGGCCAATTCCGAGCGCATGTTCGACTTTGCGCGCGCGGCCGGCCATCGGATCGTCGCCATGGTCGAGGACGACCTGCGCCCGCGCCGGATCCTCGGCCGTGGCGCGTTCGCAAACGCCGCCATGGCAGTGCTCGCGGTCTCCGGCTCGATCAATTGCATCAAGCACCTGCAGGCGACCGCGGTCGAGGCCGGGAGCGACCTCGATTTCTACAAATTGTTCGAAGACTGCACGCACCGTACGCCGGTGCTGAGCGCAGTGCGGCCGATCGGCGACACCTCAATCGAAGCGTTTGAGCGCGCCGGCGGTGCGCGTGCGGTCCTCAAACAACTCGAGCCGCTCTTGCACCGGGACGCGTTGACGGTCACCGGCAGGACGATCGGTGAAAATCTCAAGGACGCGAAAGTCGCCGACAGCGAGGTCATCCGGCCGCTCGACCGGCCGCTCTCCCCTAAGGCCTCAATCGTGATGGTGCGCGGCAGCCTCGCGCCGCGCGGCGGCATCGTCAAAGTCGGCCTGCGGCGCGACAAGAGGCTGCAATTTGACGGCCGCGCCAAGTGCTTCAACTCCGCGGACGACGCGATCGCGGCGCTGCGCGCGGGCAAGATTACGGCGGGCGACGCCGTGATCCTGCGGGGCCTCGGCGTGCGCGGCGGCCCGGGTATGGGCATGGCGTCGCGCATCGTGTTCGCAATCGACGGCGCCGGCCTTGGCCCCGAGGTCGCGGTCGTGACTGACGGCCAGTTGTCAGGTCTCGTCAACAAGGGCCTCGTGGTCGGCGAGGTCAACCCGGAGGCCGCGACCGGCGGGCCACTGGCGCTCGTGGTTGATGGCGACCCGGTCAGCATCGACGCCGACGCCGGCACCATCGAACTTCTGGTGCCGGCGGCCGAGCTTGCCGCCCGCCGCGCCAAGCTCAAACTTACCGACCAGCACTCGGAAGAAGGCTGGCTCGCGATCTACGAGCGCTCGGTGCAGCCGCTCGAGAACGGCGCGGCGCTGGTGCAGCCGAAATAATCGTCTTGCCGAACCCCGATCACGCCGCCGGTGACCCTCTCCGCCGTTCACCCGGGCCGGGCGAGATCATTTGACGGACAGCCCATGCCTTACGCGCCAATGATCGCCTTGCTGTTCTGCCTGATCGCCGGCTTGGCGCAGCCCGCGCTTGCCGAAGCCGACGATCGGCCGTTGATGAAGTTTCCGGGGGAGATCGAGTACACCGGCGCGCCCGATCAGTTGCAAAGCACCGTGGTGTTCGGCGATCCCACGAAGGCGGGGCTTTACGTGCAGCGGTTTCGCTTTCCGCCCGGATTGAAGATTCCGCCGCACTGGCATCCGGACGAAATGCGCACGGTCGTGGTCCTGTCCGGAACCATCTATTACGCGTTCGGGGAGCGATGGGACGAGAGCAAACTCACGGCGCTTCCGGCGGGATCGTTTTTCTACGAGCCGCCCCACGTTCCGCATTTCGCCTGGGCCAAGGACGGCGAGGTGATTCTGCAGCTGACCGCTATCGGACCGAGCGGCACCACCATGGTTCCGCAGCGGCCGCAATAAGACGACACCAGTTACTGATCGAGCACCGGCTGGGCCGCGCCGCGCTTGAGTCCGGCGATCACGGCGCGCATGGCGCTGTCGCGTGCCGGCTTGTCGCCGATGCACGCGCGGATGCGCTCGTGCACGTAGGCGATCTTCACGATCACGCCGGGTCCGAGGGTGAACGGGTAGAGGTCTGCCTGACCCATGCTGCGGTTGATCGAATTCATCGCGAAGGTCAGCGGCAGCCACGCATCGATGATGCGTTCGAGGCTTGCCTGGTGCGGATCGAAATCGACCGTGGTGGTGAGATCGCTGCTCTTGGCCACTTTCGGCCGTAGATGAATCCCGAACGCGCCGGCGGTCTCCAGCGTGTCGATCATGTGAAAGTAGTGCGCCCAGGTCTCGGCGAAGTCTTCCCACGGATGTGAGCTCGCGTAGGACGACACGAAGCTTTGCGGCCAGTTGAGCGGCGCGCCCTTCTCGTAATGCGCCTTGAGCGCCGCGCCGTAGTCATCCCGTTCGTCGCCGAACACGCGCCGGAACTCGTCAAGCCCGCCCGCGTCGCGAATCAGGAGATCCCAGTAGTAGTGCCCGATCTCGTGACGGAAATGACCGAGCAGCGTGCGATAGGGCTCCTCCATGACGTTGCGCACGCGCTCGCGCTCGGAATCGTCCGCCTCCGACAGGCTGAGCGTAATGAGCCCGCTGGCGTGGCCGGTCATCACCGGCTTTGAGGGTGCGGCCGCCGCCAGAAAATCGAAAGCGAGGCCGCTTTCCGGCTCTTCGATCCGGGTCGGACGCGGAAGATAGAGGCGCACCAGTGTGTAGAACAGCCGGTGTTTGGCAGTTTCGATCTTGCGCCAGCGGATGACATTCTCCGGCACCGAGAGGTCGGGAATCGTCCGGTTGTGACGGCACGCTGCGCAGAATGTTTCCGGGCTGTCAGCCAGGACCAGCCAGTTGCAGGCGTCGAACTCGGCGTTGGCGCAGAACCGGTAGAGGTTGGTTGTATCAGCGAGTGCCTTCCAGCGATCGCCGTCGGGCTCGAGCGCCGTCATTGTTCCGAGCTCGGGGATGTAGCCCAGGCGCCGGCCACAACTGTCGCAGGCATCGTTCTCGAAAAACAGTGGCTGCCTGCAATGCTGACATTCGAAGAGTTTCATTCGTCATCCCTGCGCGCGAGCATGTGCGCCAGTACACCGCTGGTCCCGCCATCAATCACTGGCACATTTTTGCCAACAAAATCAATCCATTATGCGCCGCCTGCGACCCCCGGCCTGCGGCCTCGTCGCGCCCGTCGTCGATTTGTCCACGAACAGCCCTTGCAAATTCTAGGACGTCTGCGCCGCGAAAGCACCCGTCCTGACCCATTGATGTTACGGTTATCTGTGGCATACGGGGCGCAAACTCAAATCAGCACCGAGGGATAGCGATGAAGGTCGTGGCGAGCTTTGTGTGTCTTGCGTTGACGCTCACCGTCGCCACGCAGGTGAGGGCCGAATATCCCGACCGGATCGTTCGCATCGAGCTCGGCTTCCCGGCCGGTGGCGGCGCCGACATCCTGGCGCGCTGGTACGCCGAGAAACTGCAGAAGCTCTCCGGCGGGCATTTCATCGTCGAAAACAAGGTCGGTGCGTCGGGAAATCTCGCACTCAACGCGGCCGCGCGGGCAGCGCCTGACGGCACCACGTTGCTGTTTGCCTCGACCGTAACCACGGCCGGCAACGCGAGCGTGTTCAAGGAGATGCCGCTCGACGTGCGCAAGGATATTGTTCCGGTTGTCGGCTTTGCGGAGACGCCGTTCGTGCTGTGCGTCGCGCCCGATTCCCCGATCAATTCGATCGCCGAGCTGACCGCCTTCATCAAGTCTAAAGCCGGCAAGGCAACCTACGGCAGCGCCACGACCAGTGCGCTCGCTTCGACCGCGCTCTATCTGCAGAAGGTCGAGGCCACGGCGACCTACGTGGGCTACAAGGCGACCGCGACTGCCATCCAGGACGTGAACGGTCACCAGATCGACTTTGCGTTCGCCGATGTCGTGTTCGCGATGGGCCAGGCCAAGCAGGGCCGCATCAAGATCCTTGCGATTGCGTCCGATACCCGTTCGCCTGCGTTGCCGGATGTGCCGACCCTCAAGGAGCTGACCGGCGCCACCACGGGCGACATCGTTGCGTTGTGGGGGCTCTGGGTCCCCGCGGGTACGCCGAAGGACATTACCGACAAGCTCGCCAAGTGGATGGACGAGATCACCCGTTCTAGCGAAACCCAGAAGTTCCTGATCGATCAAGGGGCGACGCCGTGGGTCGCGACGCCGGCAGAATACCGGAAGAAGTTTGAAATCGCGCTCAAGGCCTGGGCCGACGCCACCAAGCTGGCGAACATCGAAGCGCAGTAGTGACGATTTCCTCGGTTTTGTCGAATGCTGTCGGCCGCCTGATATCAGGCGGTCAAAGGAGAGGGCATTGATCCGGGTCAAAAACCCGCAGGATTTCTGGGCGGGCCTGTTGTTCCTGGCGGTGGGATGTCTGGCGCTGTGGTTTGGGCGCACCTATGCGTTCGGAGCAGCCACCAAGATGGGGCCGGGATATATGCCGACGGTGCTGAGCTGGGGCCTGGTGCTGATTGGCGCTTTCCTGTCGCTGCGCGCATTCGCGCTCGAGGGCCCGGCGATCGAACGCAGCCTGATCCGGCCGCAGGTCTTCATTCTGCTGGCGATCAGCGTGTTTGGATTACTGATCGAGCGCGTCGGCCTCGCCGTGGCGATCGTTGTGGTCACGATTGTCGCCGCGCTTGCCAGCCATGAAATGCGCTGGCGCGAGACGGTCGCGGTCGCGGTTGGATTGGCGGCGCTGTGCGTTGGTCTTTTCATCTATCTCCTTGGCCAGCCGCTGACGATCTGGACCTGGAGCTTCTAATGGACATTCTGCACAACCTGGCGATCGGCTTCGGGGCGGCGGCGACGCCGCTGAACTTGCTGTTCTGCCTGTTCGGCTGCCTGATCGGCACCCTCATCGGCGTGCTACCCGGCATCGGGCCGATTGCAACAATCGCCATGCTGCTGCCGGTCACGTTCGGGCTAAGCCCGCTGGGCGCGCTGATCATGCTCGCCGGCATCTATTACGGCGCGCAGTACGGCGGGTCGACCACTGCGATCCTGGTCAATCTTCCGGGCGAATCGTCGTCGGTCGTGACCTGCATCGACGGCTATCGGATGGCGCAACGCGGTCGCGCCGGCGCGGCGCTCGCGATCGCCGCCGTCGGATCGTTTTTTGCGGGCTGCGTCGGCACCCTGCTGATTGCGGCATTCGCGCCGATTCTCGCGACGTTCGCCGAGCAGTTCCGCTCGCCGGAATATTTCTCGCTCATGCTTTTCGGGCTCGTTGCCGCCGTGGTCCTTGCGCACGGATCGATCGTGAAGGCAGTTGCCATGATCGTGCTGGGACTGTTGATCGGGCTCGCCGGAACCGACACCCAGAGCGGCGTTGCGCGCTTCACCTTCGGCATTCCCGAACTCTATGACGGCGTCGATTTCGTGCCGGTGGCGATGGGATTGTTCGGCTTCGCCGAAATCATGTCGAACCTCGACCGCCGCGGCGATCAGCCGACCACAACCGCCCCCATCACCAGCCTGTGGCCCACCCGGGAGGAGATCCGGCGCGCCGTTCCGGCGGTTCTGCGCGGCACCAGTATCGGGTCATTCCTTGGGCTCCTGCCCGGCGGCGGCGCCGTGCTGTCGTCGTTCGCGGCCTACACACTGGAGAAGAAAGTATCGCGCTACGCCAGCGAATTCGGCAAAGGCGCGGTCGAAGGCGTTGCCGGCCCGGAATCCGCCAACAACGCTGGCGCTCAGACGTCGTTCATTCCGCTGCTCACGCTCGGCATCCCGTCGACCCCGGTCATGGCGCTGATGATGGGCGCCATGACCATTCAGGGCATCGCGCCCGGCACCGCCATCATCACCGAGCGGCCGCTGCTGTTCTGGGGCATGATCGCCTCGATGTGGATCGGCAACCTGATGCTCGTCATCATCAACCTGCCGCTGATCGGCATCTGGGTGAGCCTGCTCAAGGTCCCCTATCGGATGCTGTTTCCAGCGATCCTGGTGTTCTGCTGCGTCGGCGCCTTCAGCATCAACAACAGCACGTTCCTGATCTTCATGATGGCCGGGTTTGCGCTGCTGGGCTACGTATTTCACAAGCTCGGCTGCGAAGGCGCGCCGTTCCTGCTCGGCTTCGTGCTCGGACCGCTGATGGAGGAGAACCTGCGCCGCTCCATGGTGCTGTCGTTCGGCGATCCGGCGATATTCGTGCAGCGGCCGATCTCACTGGTGATCCTGCTGCTGACGCTCGGCCTGGTCCTGCTGATCGTCGCGCCGCAATTCCGGCAGACGCGCGAGGAAGCGTTTCAGGAGGAAACCTGAACCCGTAGGGTGGTTTTCGCTCCACGCAACCCACCCTGCAACTATCAGCTACGCCGTTCCCCAAACCTCCCGCGTCACCTCGACCATGCGCTCGAGCTTGGCCACTTCCTCGTCGATGGTCATGGTGTTGCCGCCGATGCCGCTCGAGAAGCCGCATTGCGGGCTGAGCGCAAGCTGCTCGATCGGCGCGAACTTGGCGGCCTCATCGATCCGCCGCTTGAGCTCGTCCTTGCTCTCAAGCCTGCGATCCTTGGTGGTCATGATCCCGAGCACCGCAATCTTTCCCTTGGGCAGGAAGCGCAGCGGCTCGAAACCGCCCGCGCGAGCGCTGTCGTACTCCAGGTAGTAGACGTCGACATCGATGCCGTTGAACAACAATTCCGCGATCGGGTCGTAGCCGCCCTCCGCCACCCAGGCGCCGGCGAAGTTGCCGCGGCACAGATGCATCGACACCACCATGTCGCGCGGCACCTGCGCGATCGAATCGTTGAGCACCTTGGCATAGGTCTTTGGCAGCTCGTCCGGATCTTCGCCGAAATTGCGGGCCTGGGCGCGCAATGCCGGGTCGCACAAATAGGCGAGATTGACTTCATCGATCTGGATGAACCGGCAGCCAGCCGCCGCCAAGTCGGCGACCTCCTCGCGGTAGACGCGGGCGACGTCGGCGTAGAAATCGCGAATGTCCGGATAGGCGCGCTCGTCCACCGCCTCGCGCCCGCCACGGAAATGCAGGGTGCTGGGCGACGGGAAGGTGACCTTGGGGGTGGCGCGCGCAATCGACTTCAGGAACGCGAAATCCTCGACGAAAATGCCGTGCGGGTGGGCGAGCTTGCCCTGCACCTGCAAGGTCGGCGGCGCGTGCTCGCGCACACCCTGCTGGTTGTGAAACTTGACCGAGATCTTGGATTCGACCTGCGCCACATTGGCGAACTGCAGCAGAAAGTCACGCTGCCAGCTGCCACGGTTGTACTCGCCGTCGGTCACGACCTTGAGCCCGAGGTCTTCCTGCAGGCGGACGACGTCGCGAATCGCGGCTTCCTGGATAGGCTTGAGTTCGGCGTTTGCGGCTTCGTTTTTGGACGCCGCCTCGCGCGCTTTGATCAGCTTGTCGGGCCGAATCAGGCTGCCGACATGGTGCGCGCGCGGAAAGGCGCCGGATGGCAAAGGCATGTATTAACTCCTTGCAGTGACGGCTGTTGTCGGGCTGTAAAAAACATCATTTTCAATGCGCAACAAGACAAAATGCGGTGCGGGCGAGCGGGGCACTCGCCCACGCCGGTTGCGCGATTTGCCGCGTATTCGCCGCAGCCAGGCGTGGTTGCTACCCCGCAACGGCCCCGATATTTTCTGCCCACTCGCTGATCACAACCGCGTCGCGCACGCACGGTCGGGGACGACAGATGGACTATTCGCAATATATCGGCAGCGCCGGATCGGCCTTTGCCTCGGTTATCGTGCTCGCCACCTATTCGATGAAGACAATGATCCCGCTGCGCGTATTCGGGATCCTCTCCAACATCGTGTTCATTGTGTCATCGCTCCACACCGGCACCTACGTAATCACCGTGCTCCACGCCGTGATGCTGCCGCTCAATTCGTACCGGCTGTTCCAGATGCTCAAGCTGGTGCGCGGGGTCAAATCCTCCCTATCCGAGGATCTCAATATGGACTGGCTCAAACCGTTCATGACCAAGCGCCCCTGCCGCGCGGGCGACGTGCTGTTTGCCAAGGACGCGGTCGCGGACGAGATGTATTACACGTTGAGCGGCCGCTATCGGCTGACCGAAATGGGCATCGACATCCCGCCCGGACAGATCATCGGCGAGCTTGGGATGCTGGCGCCGAGCAACCGGCGCACGGCGTCGTTCGAATGTATCGAGGACGGCATGCTCCTGACCGTGACCTATCAGCAGGTCAAGGAGCTTTACTTCCAGAATCCCGAATTTGGGTTCTTCTTCCTGCGGCTCGCGACCGCGCGCCTGTTCGACAATATTTCGCGTCTGCAGAATCAGATCGAGCAGCTGCGTCCGGTCAAGATTTGAGTCACTTCGTCTGCAGCGCGAACACGCCGTTCCAGTCGGCCGGCGGCGGGTTCTGCTCGAACGCCGCGATGCGCTCCTCGTAGAGGTCCGCGACCCCGTCGAGATGAAACAGGCCGTTGCCGACCCGGCACGCCTGCGCAGCCTTGATGGCCCCCCGCCAATCCTGCGCACGGTAGCGCGCGAGCAGCTGGTTCATCGACGCCCGCACCCCTTCGAACTCGCTCGATGCGGCAAGCTCCTTGCGTCCCAGAACGGTATAGACGACTTCGGGTTCGGACTTCCCCTTGACGGTGATGAAGTCGATCTCGACGGTCGCGAACTTGTCCTTGACGGCCTCCGCGGTGCGCGCACCGATCAGGATCGGAACTCCGTAGGACTTGGTCTGGCCCTCGATGCGCGATGCCAGATTCACCGAATCGCCCAGCACCGTGTATTGGAAGCGCATGTCGGAGCCCATGTTGCCGACGGTGACGCGCCCGGTGTTGATGCCGATACCGATCTTGATCGGGATGAACGGCTTGCCGCTGGCCTCCGCCTCCTGCTTGCGCTCGGCATTGAGCGTCTCGAGGCGCTCCAGCATGTCGAGCGCGGCGTCGCACGCATTGGCCTCATGATTGGGGTCGTCGAGCGGCGCATTCCAGAACGCCATGATGGCGTCGCCCATGTACTTGTCGATCGTGCCGTTGCGCGCCTGGATCGCATTGCTCATCGGCGTCAGCAGCCGGTTCATTAGATGGGTGAGCCCCTGCGGATCCTCCTTGAAAGACTCCGAAATGGTTGTAAACCCGCGCACGTCGCTGAACATGATGGTCATCGTGCGCTCTTCGCCGCCGAGCACTAGCTTGTCCGGATTTTGCGCGAGCTGCTCGACCAGGGTCGGCGACAGGTATTGCCCGAAGGCCGAGCGGATGCGCTGGCGATCGACCTGCTCGCGCAGGTAGTTGACGAACATCAGCGCTGCGTAGACGCCGAAGCTCGACATCAGCGGAAACGTCACGTCGAGCAGGATGTTCTGCTGCTGGAACACCGTCCAGGAGATGGCCGCGAGCCCCGCGCCGACACCGGCGCCCAGGATCAGCAGCGGCAGCGCCCCAATCATCGGGGCCGTGACCACGATCGCGATCCCGACCAGAAATGCGACGATCAGCTCGGCGCCGATCGCGTAGTCGGGGTATGTGAGGATCGCGTTGGTCAGCGCCGCTTCGATTAACTGCGCGTGGATTTCCACCCCCGGCATCGACCGATCTACCGGGGTCGTCTTGTTGTCGAACAGCCCCACCGCGGAAGTGCCGACCAGAATGAGCTTGCCCGCAATCCGATCGGGCGCGACCGTTCCCTCGAGCACATCTTTGGCGGAGACATAAATCTCCCGCTCATGCGGGCTGAAATGCACCCAGACCCGACCTCTGGAATCCGTCGGGATCGCAAGGCGAGGTGGGATTGTCTGCACCCCTTCGAGGCCCGCGTTAGCGACTGGATTCGTCACGACACGGATGGCTGGGGCGCCCAGGGCAACCCGCAGGGTCTCGAGGCTCAGTGAAGGCACGATCTCACCGCCCGCCAGGATGACGATCGGCACGCGGCGCACGATACCGTCGCGTTCGGGGTCGATGCTGAGCAGCCCGCGTCCGGCCGCGGCCTTTTCGAGGACCGGAAGGTTGTGCAGCAGATATGGGAAAGTCACCAGAAAAGGACGCGGATCGGGTGGGCGCGAAGCCATCGTAGTACGCGGCAGGCTGCTGACGTCGCCTTGATCGATGCGCGCCGGTATCCCGGCTTGTCCGAGCACAACCCGCGACTTGCGGATGGCGGCAGCCAGCACATCATCGTTGCTTGGAAGCGATTGCAGCTTGGCACGCGTCGCCTCGTCGAGGTCACCGAACGTATTGGCGGCGACCGCAGGCGACATGCGATCGGGCTCTGCGAAAATGACGTCGAATGCGATCGCGGCACTTTGCAGCGCCGTGAGTTGGTTGATCAGTTTTGCGATCACGGTACGCGGCCAGGGCCACTGACCATATGTGCGCAGGCTCTGCTCATCGATGTCGACGATCGCCACCGGGCGCTGCTCCGTCACGCGCGGCCGCATCAGCTGATAGAGATCGAAACCTCGCAGTCGCAATTCCTGCAGTGGCACCGGATCCCAAACACGAATCAACAGGAACGCAATGAGCAGCAACAGCCCGATGGCGCGTCCCAACCCGATGCGGTGACCTAAGCGAGAAAGCCTGTTCATCGGCAACCAGCAGAACTCACTGTATCGCGCCCCTCACCTTGCTGCGCTCGCGAATTCGCGAGTCACTTCTCGCGAAAGGCCCGCTTGATCTGGTCAAGCAGCGGCTTGGCCAGGAATGACAGCACCGTGCGGTCGGCCGTCTGTGCGAA
Source organism: Xanthobacteraceae bacterium (assembly GCA_051985675.1). GTDB lineage: Bacteria > Pseudomonadota > Alphaproteobacteria > Rhizobiales > Xanthobacteraceae > JAFAXD01. The sequence continues at coordinate 135,187 of JBPYFJ010000112.1, forward strand.
CACCTCGACCGGCATGCCGGGCACCAGCTTGACATCGCCGAGCCGCGCGATCTCGTCCGGCGTAAGGCCGATGCGGACCGTATAGAAATTGCTGCCGGTGCGCTGGTCGGTCGACGTATCAGCCGAAATGCGCGTCACCGCGCCATAGATCTCCGGCGTTGTGCGCTGGTTGAAGCTTGTGAACCGCAGCAGCGCCGTCTGCCCGAGCTGCAACTGATCGATATCCTGCGGGTTGACCTTGGCCTCGACCGCGAGGTTGTCGGCCTCCGGCACGATCATCATGATGGCATCGCCGGCCGTGATCACCCCGCCGACCGTGTGCACGGCCGACTGAAACACCGTGCCGTCCTGCGGCGCGCGAATGTCGATGCGCTTGAGCTGGTCCTCGGCCGTAACCTTACGCTCGACGAATTCGCCGATCTTGGCGTCGACCTCGCGCAGTTCCTTGCCGACGTCGCTAGAGAGATCCTGATCGACCTGAATGATCTTGAGCTCGGTTTCGGCGATCTTGCCCTTGGTCTGCGCCATCGACGAGATCAGCTGGCCGCGCTCGCCCTCGAGCCGCGCAGCCTCCCGCTCAAGCGCCGTCAGACGGGTCAACTGGACCAGATTTTTCGCAAAGAGCTCGTGCACGCCCTCGAGCTCGCGGCGGACGAGGTCGATCTCCTTGCTCTTCGAGGCCTGTTGCGCGGCGAGCCCCTGGATTTCCTGCCCGAGCTGAGCCACCTGCTGGCGCAATTGGTCCTTCTGGCCATCACGGGCCGCACGCCGCAACCCGAACAGCTTGACCTCGCTTGCCATGACGGCCGCCACTTCGGGGGCGTCGGCGTGGCTCGTGAGTTCTGCGGGGAATGTAATGGTCGCTGATCCGTCGCGCTCGGCCTGAAGTCGAGCCTTACGGGCCAGCAACTCGTTCAGTCCCTTGACCACGATCGCCAGATTTGCGCGGGTCACAGTGTCGTCGAGCCGCACGACCACGTCGCCGGCCTTGACCCGGTCGCCGTCGTGCACCCTGAGCTCGCCAATAACGCCGCCGGAGGGGTGTTGCACTTTCTTGACGTTGGAATCGACGACGATCGAGCCCTGCGCGATCACCGCGCCCTTGATCTGCGAAGTCGCCGCCCACCCCCCGACCCCGCCGGCGAGCAGCAGCACAAGAATGAGCCCCGCGAACACATGACGACGCGCGGACCGGCGGGACTCGGTCCAGCGCCGAACCCGCGGCGGCGGCGGCGGTTTGACGAGCGTTCGCCGCACGAGATTTTTGCTCATGCCGACCTCCCGGAATCCGGAACGACCTGAAGCGGTCGCGGCGCCCCCGGAGGACGTGGCAGGGCCTTGGCCAGCACCTCGTCCTTTGGTCCAAAATGATGCATCCGGCCCTTGCCCATGACAAGAATGAGGTCGACGCCGGTGATTGCGCTCGGCCGGTGCGCCACCACCACCACGATGCCATTACGCTTGCGCACCGACAGGATCGCCTGGGTCAAGGCTTCGTCGCCCTCCGAATCGAGGTTGGCATTCGGCTCGTCCAGCACGACCAGGAACGGATCGCGATAGAGCGCGCGGGCGAGCGCGATGCGCTGACCCTGGCCGGCGGAAAGCGCGGCGCCATGCTCGCCGACTTGCGTGCTGTAGCCTTCCGGCAGGCTCACGATCAGATCGTGCACGCCGGCGGCCCGGGCAGCCGCGAGCACGAGATTAGGGTCGGCGCCCTCTTCGAAGCGGGAAATGTTCTGCGCGACCGTGCCAGCGAGCAGCTCGACGTCCTGCGGCAGATAACCGACATGCCGGCCGAGTCCTTCCGGCGACCACTGGTCGAGCGCGGCGCCGTCGAGCGAAACGCGGCCGCGTACCGGCCGCCAGACGCCGACCAGCATGCGGGCAAGCGAGGATTTGCCGGACGCGGTTGGCCCGATGATGCCGAGCCCGTGTCCAGCCTCGAGCTTGAGAGTGACGTCGAACACCACGATCTTCTGTTCGCCGGGCGGCGCGGCGCTGGCATTTTCCACCACCAGGGTGTGCGTCGGGGCGTCGAGCACCATCGGCTCGGTCGCTGGCGGCAAGGCCGTCAGCAACTGATTGAGGCGGCCCCAGCCCTGACGCGCGGCGATGAAGGCCTTCCAGTTGGCGATCGCAAGGTCGACCGGCGCAAGCGCCCTCGCCCCCAGGATCGAGCCCGCGATGATGACGCCGGCGGTCGCCTGCTGGTTGATCACAAGCAGCGCGCCGACCGCGAGCAGCATCGACTGCAGCAGCATGCGCAGCACCTTGGATAGCGCGCCGAGCCCACCGCCGACGTCGCTCGCGACTCGGTTGGCGGTCACGTACTGCTGATTGGCCTGCGTCCAGCGCTTGGCGAGGCGCCCATTCATCCCCATGGCGAGGATCGCCTCGGAATTGCGGCGGCTTGCTTCCGCGAGCAGGCTGCGGCTGCGCGCGTAGTCGGCCACGTCCTTGCCGGGCCGGCGCATCATCACTTCGGTCATGAGCGTGAGTGCGATCAGCACGACCGCGCCGACCAGCGCGGTCAGCCCGATGTAGGGATGGAACGCAAAGCAGATCGCGAGATAGAACGGGATCCAAGGCAGGTCGAAGAATGCGATCGGACCAAGACCGGAGAGAAACGACCGCACGCTGTCGAGGTCGCGCAGCGGCTGGATACCGTCGCCGCGGTTGCCGATGATCAACGGCAGTCGCACGATCGCGTCATAGACCCGTTCGCTGACCGCCTCGTCGAGCGAATTGCCGATGCGCACCATGATGCGGCCGCGGAGCAGGTCAAGTAGTGCCAGCGCACCATAGAGGCCGGCAGCCAGCAACAGCAACGCCACCAAAGTCGAGACGCTACGGCTGGGCAGCACTCGGTCGTAGATCTCCAACATGAAGATCGAGCCGGTGAGCATGAGGATGTTGCTCATGCCGCTGAACAGCGCGATGGCCCAGAACGTGCTGCGGCAGGCGTCAAGCGCCTCGCTCAACTCGGTGCGCTTGCTCGTCGGTGTGCGCGACGGCGCCTTGCTCATTAGGTTTTAGTTCCCAAGCCGGTTTGTCCAATAAAGCGTGGCAGAATACCAAACGAGTTAAACGTTGTTCATCCTTTGGGCTCAAGAAAAAAGAGAGCCCGGAACGGATCAGCGGCGATCTCGCCGTGGTCATCGGTTCCGCTGAATAAGTCACCGAAACAGCTGAAACAGGCTGCCGGCGGGGAGTTATTTACAACGCCTTCTTCTGCTTTTTCAGGCAACCAGGCAGATCCCGAGCGTAATAGGCCTCCGACCATTTCGTGGGTTCGTTCTGCGAAATACAATTTAAAGATGAACTAACATAAACCGCAATGCACGATTGCGGCGCGACAACGCGCGCTGCTCGTAACGATCCAAGCGCGGCAGATTGAGCAGGGTTGTAGCTGGGGCGTGCGGTTCCTGTCCCGGCATCGATGCGGTCGAGCCGGCCGGCATGCCTGATGCCAGCAATGACACGCGAATGGCGCGCACCCGCCGTAGCTCGAGCTCTGCTTCGGCGGCGATGCGCGCGAAATGTAAGCGACACGGATCTGGATTTGGTCCGGCGATCTGAGCCGCCAAGCGTTCAACCTCGCGATCGATCGCGCTGGACCAAGGCAGCCTGACGGCCAAGCCGTACCGCAATGCATTTCGCCTGGAGTGGTCCTTGCCTTTGGCGGTGCGCGGCCCCGTGCTGTATCTGGCATTGCGCCGGTTCGCGGCGATTTTTCGCGACGACACCATGGTCTTGGTCATCTGTGGGCAGGCCGCATGGGCGGCCCGTCGGCCTCGATGATGTGATCTGACATCTGGCGCAGGACACGTCCCAGTGCGGAGCGGCGGCGATCGATTTCCCGCAGCGCGTTGTTGCGGCGAAGCTCAGCCGACGCCAGCATCCGTTCGATTGCCTCTAACGGAGCAAGGCTAGAGACGAAGGATTCCGCCAGAATCGCGTCCGCATCGCGCCCTTGTTCCTTGAGGTCGGTGTCAACTTTCTCCCGTGTCGTCTTATCGACGAGGTAGCCGTTAGCACGCCTTTGGCTTTCAGCCCGAGCCGAATCAGTAGCTTTCTTATAGTTCTCAAGCTTCGTTATATGGTCCATGTGCGTGCTCCTAGCGATCGCCGTTGGCGGCGGGTTTGAGGTGGGGAGCAAGTGCCGACGTGAATTGGCCGTTAACGTAGGCAGCCTTGATGCGGCGTAGGCGAATGATGTCCCAGGTGAGGTCAGCGATGTCCTTCACCCACAGCCACTCGACGACGCCAATCGGCTTTTCTTCGCGCGCGAGCTTGGCCAGCAGGGCGTAGTACTGATTGGGGTCTTCCGTCGCGAGCAGTGGCGGCTTGCCCAACATGTCCCGAATTTCGGCTGGAACAACGGTTTCGATTGACGCGTTGGCGTCGTCCAATTTGCAAATAGAGTTACTCATAACGCTACTCCTTCAATCTATGAGTAGTCCTGGTTTAGGACCTGTTAACCTCTATGGCGGCCAACGGTTAAAAAGGGGTTAGCGCGCACCGCACGGCTGACAAATATTGTAAGCGCGCTCGGCAAGCCGCCGGCGGACGCCCTATGCGGCTCGACACAGGCAAGGCTGGTCACAGGTAAAGTGACCTTTCACAGCCGCACTCACGATCCGTCGCTCTAAACGATGGACTCAACGTCAGCGGCCTCCAAGGCGCGGCCCCCGCGCCGTGTGGAACCCGCGGGTAGAGGCGATTTTTCGGGGCGACGCCTCGGGCCTCGGCCGGAACTTGCAAAAGCGGTGCCTTACCGGATGAGCCCGTGAGACGCTTGGCGCTGCGCGCGTCTTAAAGCAGAGCGGAGGTTGTTTGCTTTCCCAGAGCGGGAGCAGAGCGGCCAGTCTGGGTAGCAGCGTCGGCGCTGGCTGGGGCTGAGGCCAGGCGAACTCCCGCCATTGGCCACAGCGCAAGGAAAACGACGACCATGTCCACAAGCCCTCCTGATCGCCGCTTGTTCATCGGCGGCTCCGATGCCCGGGTCATTTTGGGCAATGACGAAGCCGCCCTCCACCGCCTCTGGCAGGAGAAGCGCGGCGAGGTCGAACCAGAGGATCTCTCTGGCAACCTGATCGTGCAGCTCGGGGTCGTCACCGAGCCCCTCAACCGGCACTGGTTCGAGCGAAATACCGGACATGCCATCAAGGACATCCAGCGCCTCGTGAAACACCCGGTCGTCAAGTGGATGGCGGCAACACTCGACGGGGTCGTGGACGCCACTGGCGCCGTCTTCGAGGCCAAGTTCATGCTGCCATGGTCCTTTTCCGAGGAGGTCGCGGCCGAAAAATATATGCCGCAGCTTCAGCACAACATGTGGGTGTCCAACGCGACGACAGCGGTGCTCTCGGTCATCACGGGCGGCGGCAAATGGGTCGAGATCAGCATTGGTGCGGATTCTCTTTACCAGCACCTCCTGTTCACGGCCGAGAAGAAGTTCTGGCGTTGCGTGGAGAGCGGCGAGCCTCCTCGTCTGTTCGGCGTCGAGCCACCGCGACCACGTGTCGAAGCTGTTCGGATCGTCGACATGTGTTCGTCCAACTCGTGGGCGGAATTCGCCGGGCTCTTTCGCCAGACCCGAGCGGCTTTTCTGCAACACGAGAATGCTAAGGCCGAACTGAAGGCGCTCATGCCCGAGGATGCCAAGGAGGCGATCGGGCATGGGGTCCGGGCGAAGCGTTCAAAATCCGGCGCAGTCAGCTTCGACTTCATGGATCTGGAGGCGTCCCATGCATCGCTCCAGTGACTCAATTGGCGCGATCGCAGCGGCACTCGCCAAGGCACAGGCCGAACTCACCAACCCGGAGAAGTCGTTGGTGGGAACGATCAGCTCTCCACGTGGGGACGGCGACCGGACTTTTCGATATGCCCCGCTCTCTAGCGGCCTTGACATTGTCCGCAAGAGCCTGGGCCGGCACGAAATCGCAACAGTGCAAACCACCACCATCGATAAAGAGGTTGGGCTGATCCTTTTGACCACGGCGCTGGCGCATTCGTCGGGGGAATGGATCTCCTCTGACTGGCCGGTCTGTCCAATTGCTGACACCGCCGCCCCGCAGCGAATGGGAGCGGCGCTGACCTACGCGCGGCGCTATGCGCTCTTCACCCTGGTCGGCATTGCAGGGGAGGACGACCTCGATGCCCCTGATCTCACCACAGCGGGCCCGCGGAACACGGACACTAACAGCCCGAGATCGGATAACGGGGCCAAAGCCAACGTTCAGGGTATTGTTAATCCGCCCCGGGCAGCTGGCGGCAAGAAATCTCCACCTACGAGTACGATCTTGGCGCCCGACCAGTCTGCCGTCCTGCGCGAGCGGCTGATCAGGGAGATCCAAGACCTTAACTCAGTGGAAGCAGTGACCAGCTGGGCACGGCAAGCCCTGGTCGCCAAAAACCAGCTGGCGGCAACTGATGCCCAAGCAGTCGAAAATGCTTTTCGAATGAAAGTAGCGGACCTTGAAGTCGTTGATCCGCCCGCGGGAAACCGAAAATCGTCACCGACCCGTTCGCCAGCGAACACACACCCGCGCACTCCGCCAGAGATCCGTTCTGCGTCGGTTGACAAGAGCGTACTGGCGATTCCTGAGCCGCGCCGGCTGCGTGACAAGGTGCATGTAAAATGGGTGTCCAAACGCCCGTGCTTGATATGTGGTCGCCAACCGTCCGATCCTCATCACCTTCGGTTCGCCCAGCAACCGGCACTCGGACGCAAGGTCAGCGACGAGTTCACCGTGCCGCTGTGTCGCACTCATCATCGGGAGGTCCACCGGTCGAGTGACGAAATCGCATGGTGGAAGCAATCAAGTATCGACGCGCTCGAGGCCGCCCAAAAGCTTTGGCGAGAAACGCATGTGGTGCGTCTAGCGCCGTCAGCGTGACCTCGAGTGCGCCGTCTGAGTGAAAATAACAATTTCGAGGCGTGCATGTCGGCGTTGCTGCTAGTGATGTATTAGAAAATCATGTGACGCATTTAGTTGGGCGATCATCTCACGATCGCCGCACTTGCGTTTTGCGGCTGGGCAAGGGCGTGGTTTTCCGAGGTAGTGGCAGCGACGATCGCCTGCAGTTGCGGTTGATTCGCCCCCAGCGTCCCCAAAGACCGCTGGCCTTGCTGGAGATCGGTCATTACATCGTGCCAGTGCTGGTCCAGTGCAGATGGAGCAGGTCATTTTCGGAGAACCCGTGCAAATAGCCGCTAAGGTTTTGGTGATTTCTGAAATCACCAGCCGGGCGCGCGAGAGTTCCGCCCGTTGAGGTTGACTGGAACACGAAATTATCTCGCCCCACGAGGTCCATGCCAAAATTGATCGATGAGCTCGTGGTTGACTGCGAGATTGAGTTACCAAAATGATCGAGCCTATCCGTGTTCCAATGCTTAGGGATGTCTTGCTCGTGAAGGCCATCCTCCGAAGAGCTTTCAACGTAGCCGTGGCCGGCACCTGGAGGTGTAAATGGCTTCAGATCATCAGTCGATTGATTTTGGATTACGGGATCGTTGATCGCAATTGGCGGGTCGACAACCAAGGTGCCGCCGTGGCCATCGCTTGAGAGGACGAAATTTCCCAATTCATAGCTACCGCTAAAGCGAATGTGGGCAATGTCCACTCCATCGCTGACGCTTAATATTCCCGCTGCGTAGGTGTCGGTCGCAGTCGCGAAGTTAATGTCCTTGAGGTCTATCGAATCAGAGTTCAGGACGGTTCCATCCCCAGCAAAACCAGTTATTTGCCCGGTGTTCTCAAGCACGAGCGTGCCTGACTGGCCACTGTTGTTCGCAAAGAGCACATCGGCAGCGCTCGCGCCTACGAGTTCAAGCTTCGTGCCGCCATTGATCGTATCCGGTCCGATACCGACGTCTGTGACAGGGATCGGCGACGCTGTGTCGACAAGCAGCGAGGCCGGCGGAAAGCTGACTCGCAGATTGCGGACGCCTCGATCCAACAACAGGGCCAGTCAAGAGTGCCTTCCAATGGTGATTTACCCTCCGGGTCTACAATCACCTATGACCGCGGTTCGACCCGATGATCTCGGTGCAACGGCTTGAGGCCAACTGACGCAATGCGCTGCGTAGCACCGGCCCGAGGACCGAATGGCAAGCAACAATCACGGATCAACGCCATCCGAAATGGACTGACCGCCGAGACAGTGGTTGGGAGTTTGGAAGACGCCAAGGATTACAAGGCATTTGAAGCTGCGATTACCGCAGATTATGACGTCGAAATGGCTGTAGCGCGGGAGCTCGTGCTGCAGCTCGCATCCTTATGGCGGCTTCGCCGCGCCGCCGCTATTGAGGCCTACCTGTTTGAGATTCAAACCGAAAGCTTGGCGCCGCATCAGGTCGAAATTGGTTCACCCATCCAGAAGCGCGAAGCATCCATCGATCATGCCTTCGAATCGCCGCTCGGCCATGAGAACCGCGAATGGCAGCAATCTAACGATCACCTCGCCGAGCAGTACAAGAAGTGCGTCCCGGCAACAGTTTACGATGACTCGACGGTTCTGACCCGTCTGTCGATCTGAAACTTCGCCCGCCTACGCCGCGTGCCGCGTCGGGACAATCCTAGGCCCCGTGCGAGAGGATGAAATCGTTGCTGGCGCTTAACTGGTGGACCTCGATGCCCGCGAAAGTGATAGTGTCGTTGGCGGCCAGAGTTAGGTCGTGGGCGCCCGGCGTGGTGGCGTCGATGATGGACTGCAGCGCTTGAGCTGCCTGCTGCGGCGTTTGGTTGAGATAGAACGCCGATAGGTCGACCTGATCCTGGCCCTGGTGGAAGTCACCGATCGTCTGATTGCCGGAGTTAAGCTGAAACACGAACACATCGTCGCCGCCCATCCCGGTCAGCGTGTCGCCCGAGGCGCCCATGATCAGGTCGTGGCCGGTCGTGCCGACGATCTGAGTCCCGCCCTGGGCGGTCAGCGCGACGTGGCCGGTCGAGGTCAGGCCCGCATTGTCGGCGAGCGTGAAGCTGAACTGGTCGTCCGCGGTCTGGACCGGACCGGTCGGCGCCACGAAGCTGCCTGGTGGTGTGTAGACCACATCGCCGGACTGGGTTTCGTATACCTGCCCCTTCGTCTGCGACCCATCGACCGAGACCAGCGAGAGCTGATCACCCGGATGCGCGAGCAGACCGCCCGGGATGGTCATGCCGGTTCCGGCATGCACCAGCGTGGCATCGATCGCGACGTTCACATAACTGGCCTGCGGGGCGTGGTCGGTGTCGACTAACGTCCCGCCGTGACCATTGTCATTCACGAAGAAAGTCGTGCTCGAGTAGTCGCCAGCTAAGGCGATCGTGGCGTCGGTCACGTCGTCATGGCCGAGCGAAAGGCTCGTCACGTTGCTGTCACGGTCGTAGGACTTGAACAGCGTGTCGAACGACGAAACGCCGACGAAGTCGATGAAGCTCGCCCCGAACCCGTGGACGAGCGCGTCGAAGTTCGCGGGTTGGTCGAGCTTCAGAATTCCGCCGGGCGCATCGAAGGTAACCGATACGCTGTCGCTGACCGCCCCGGCAAATTCCAAGGTCGCGGTCCCATCGATCGCGAATGTGGTCACGTGACTCCAATTGGTGACATTGCCTTGGATCAGCAATTCATCGCCCGAGGCGTGAGCAACGCCACCGTTGTTCCCCGGCGCCGGATCTAGGGTCGGAGCGAACGCGAGCGCCTGCACGGCGCCGTCCATGGTCAAAGTTCCGCCGTGAGCCGGATCACCGACGTTGGCAATATCTGTATTGTCGGCGTTGATATGGATCGAGTAGTTCGCCTTGGGATCCGAGAAGATCGCGGTGTTCCACCCACTACCTAGGCCGCCCTCGAAGGAGTCGTGCGGCGCGGTCGCACCACCCACGAAGTAGTACGTGTTGTTAACGTTGCCGTTCTCGCCGATGACCGAGTCGCCGTCGAATGACGTGCCGGCAATATAGTTGTCGTGGTGCGTCGGATGGTTTTGACCATCGAACGTCACGGGCCCGGTGCGCAGGTCGAAGATCTTTAAGTCGAGCTGCGACGACTGATCCGACGCCAGCTGGTTGTCGTAGGTGACCACGACGCGGCCGTCGCCCAGGGCTCGCATATTGGCGAACGCATGGATGGTGGGGTCGAACACGCTGACGAGCAGCGTGACGCTCATGACGTTATTGGTGGTCGTGATGCCGTATTCTTTGATGTAAGTGCCGGTCTCGTCGCCATAAACGAGGACGAAATCGTCCTGGCCCGACACTTGAGGATCGGAGTAGCTGTCCAGGCGGATGTTCTGGGCATCCGAGAGGATGGCGACGCCACTGGGATCGCTGCCTCCCCCAACAATTGGCCTGAAGATCGTGCCGGACTTGTCGATCAAGAACTCGACCTGATCGTAGGTGTGCCTGCCTTGTTGGTCGGTGTAGGTGACGGTCTCGTTCCAGGCCACCGCGACCGCAAATCCGTTGGCGCTCGATGTTTGCACGAATTGCAGTTGCGCCGCAGTCTGGCCCGGGTAGTCACCGAGCGACGGAATCACCTGCTGGGTAACCGTGTTTGTGCCGCCGGGGTGCGCAATTAGGTTGGGCCGGACCGTGAAGTTCGCGAGGTTGCTGTCCAGCGTCCCATCGGAATCATAGCTTTGGAAGTGGATGGCCTGATAGGTCTGTCCGGTGAGACCGAGGACGTTACTCTGTGTGCTGCTAGATATCGGCGACGCCAGCGCATAGCCGCCGAACCCGGACCTGAATTCCCACGCTGGTAGCACGGGCTCGCCGTCGGAGGTCGAAACGTTGGTCAGGTTGACGCTCGTTAAAACGGGCAACGATGCCGACGCGGAATTGTCCGGATTGAAGGTCTGAAAGTAGACCTGATAGGTGTGGGTCGTGCTGTTGTACTGGTCCCAAGAGATGTCATAGCTCGACATCGTTCCGGACGGGCCGTTGCCTCCAGTGCTGAAGCTCTCGGTCAGATTGAAGATCGTCGCGCCGGTGGTGGCGGCCGATCCGACTTGTCCGAGATCCGTCTTGGTGAGCGTACGGTCGGAATTCTGCAAGATGACGCTGCGGTTGATAACATCGGTGCCACTGCCATCGGCATTCGTCTGCTTGACCGAGGCCACGATGGCCTCCGGCGCCGTGCCTCCGAGATTTGGCGTGATGGTGAACATTCGGGCCGGCAAGGTCACCGTATTCGACGCAATCTGCAGGGCGGCCGGCTGATCGGGCAGCAGGAACGGGTCACTCAGCGCCATATACTGCGAGCGCGCATAGGGGCCCTGCGGATCATTGACCGGATTGTAGTTGAGCGCTGCGGTGTACCCGAGCACCACGAATCCGCCGATCGAATTGACCTGGACGTTCGGCGTGAAGATGTGCCGCCCCGGGACGACGTCGGGGAACTTCATCTCGCCCCATAGATTGGCCTCGACCTGCGTCACGCTGGCGATGACAGTCGATGTCGGCGAGGTCAGGCCGTTCGCACCCGTCACAGATACCGAGAAGCTGGCCGAGGAACCTGACGATCCATCATGCACGAAGATCACCTGGCCGGCTTCGAGCTGAGCTTCGGTGAAACTAGTGATCTGCGCCGCTGGACTGTTGCCCAGAGCCAGATGTCCGTTGAGCTGGCCAGCGGCGGGGGCCCCGAAGGTCAATTCACTGGCGGTTTTGTCTGGATCGGCCCCGCGCAGGTCAACCGTGGTGAGCACCACCGATCCGCCTTTGCTCAGCGTGATCGCGAGATCGCCGATGATCTCGGGCACAACTTCGATCGTGGGCGGGGGCGGGGGCGAGGGATTCGTTGTATCCAGATTCAGCGATGGCAGCGCGGGTGACGGCGATGGTGGCGTCGGCTCCGTAAGCGTTATGTTCGTGACCTGCACCGTGTTGGTGGCCGTATCGACGGTCAAGTCGACGCTGGCGACTTGTGGGGTTTGTTTCTCGGTCTCTAACGAGCCGAGGGGCGGGATAGTAGTCGGCGGACCCCCTGGGGCCGCCGGCGCGGGTGGCGCGGGTGGTTTTACGACGGCAGCCGCAACAGCTTGGTAGATGGGGAACAAAATTTGAGCGGCGGCGAGCTCCGCCTGGACCTGGGCCGCGCTTTTCGGGTTTTCCTGTGCCCCAGCCGTGGTGACGCTGAGCACGCTGGTGGTCGAGGACAGTTCTCCAAGCACATTGCCAGTGACGCGTTCGAGCGCCTGAAATCGGCCGACGTGGCCGTCGGGATCTGGCATCAATGAAAGGTCGACCTCATAAACGGCGCCCGATGGGTCTGCGTTAACGATGGCGTGGACCGTCGTGCCGCGGATGCCCACAGTGGTGACAGGAGTATCGACCTTCATGTCGCCGGTGTGCGCCACTTGTCCGGCAACAAACGAGAATGTGCCCTTCACTAGGCTAACAAACGCTGAGTTCGACGCGCTGTTGGGATCGTAAAGGAGCTCGCTGAGCACCATGCGGGCACTACTGCCCATGTCGAAAACTGTGCCGTCCAAGAGGCTCAGCACAGCGGATGACCCATCGCCGGTCATCACAACATCGCCCCTGAGAACTGCGTCGCCGACTTTGAGGTCTTCTTCGACACCATTCGCATGTTGAACGCGGGCGCCGCCGCCAAGTCGCTCGCACCGGCCGATGACTACGGCGCCAGCCGGGGCGCTGGCCTGTGCGTACTGGCCAGGGGCATTCGGGCCAGCCAAATGCGCGACCAGATCGGCCGAGATGGTGGCGCCGTGGGACGTGAGGTCGGGACTCTTGGCCAAGGTAAAATAGTCGGCGAGGATGAGCTTGTGGCCGTCGCCCGTCAGAATGAGATCAGCCCCCGATCGCTTGAAATGCGCGCTAAATAAAAAAGTCGAGTCATCGATCTCGATGTGGTCGAGGGCCGGTCCTTCGGACAACGGCAAGCGCACCACTCGGGTGAGGTCATCGACCTCAAAACGGGAGCCACGATGCATGGAGCGCCCTTTTCCCCTTCCGCAAACGCGGGGGAGAAATCTGCGTTAATTTGACCGGGAGCCCCCGCTCCTGGATTAGCCGCCCCGCGTCTTTGACGATCCACACGTGCCAAGATGCACGCACGTCCTAGCCGTCATCATTGTTGAACCTATTGTAATGCCAACCTTGCTTCACCCTCCTGCGTTGGCAACTAGGCCAATCGCACTAAGACTTACTTGCGGGGTTCGCAGAGCGTGGGATTACCAGAACCACCAAATGCCAGAACGGGATCACGCGCTGCCACCATTGATTGCCAGTTGTAATTGGAAGGCCGGTTATCTGGTTAAGTGCGTTTTTTTCAGCTTTTTGCCCCGATGCCCGCCGTGAACCCACGATGCCATAGTGAAATCGGGTCCCGGATACCTCGTCCGGCACCGAGTCGCGACTGTTGACCCCGAGACTAATGCGGTTCGTAATGGCAAAGCTCTGCCGGCATATTGAATGACCAAGCCTTCGCTTCAGGCCCTTCTGGTATTTACGGATTCGGCGCGCAATGTCGTGCTCGTCGCCGGGCTTCTGTGCATTGTCGTCCTCCCGCTGAACCTTCCCTACGCGGAGTGGCGCTGGATTGACGCAATATTGTGGCTTTGCCTCGCCTTTTTTGCCCTGGAATGGGGGCTACACCTCTGGGAATGGAGCAAATCCGACCAATTCCGCGCCCGTTTGCTTAGTGTCCAGCACCTGGTGGACGTCATCGCGGTGGTCCCCATCGTGGTTGCCCTCGCGCTGGGACTTCCGGCGAACACCGCCTGGCTGCTGGGCGCGTTCTGGCTCTTGAAGCTGCCCGGCGCCACCTCCGGGTTTGCCCTGCTTGGACACGTCTTCGTGGCCGAGGCCAAGCCGATCGCGAGCGTCCTCAAAGTGTTCGTGTTCGTGCTGGTGATGGCGGCGGTTGCGATGCATCTGGTCGAGCGGGATGCGCAACCCGCGGCCTTCGGCACGCTTGCCAACGCGCTCTATTGGGCGGTGACCACGCTGACAACAACGGGCTACGGCGACATCGTACCGGTCACCCCGCTTGGCCGCATGATTACCGGGTTTGTGATGATCTCGGGGCTGGCCGTGTTCGGCCTCTGGACCGGTATCCTGGCGACCGGATTTGCGGCCGAGACACGCCGCCGTGATTTCGTGCGAACCTGGGAATTCGTTGCCAAGGTGCCGTTCTTCAAGCCGCTGGACCCGGCTGCGATCATAGAAATTGCCCGCATGTTGCGTCCGATTGACGTCGCCGAGCGCACGGTGATCGTGCGCAAAGGGCGCCAGGGCGACTGCATGTATTTCATTGCCGAGGGGCTGGTGGAGGTGGCGGGCGCAGGCGTCCAGCTCGGCGCCGGGGCGTTCTTCGGCGAGATGGCGTTGCTGGGCGACGGCACCCGTACCGCGACGGTAACGGCAATGGTTCCGACGACCCTGCTGGTCCTGGAACTGACCGACTACCGTATTTTTGCCGCCCACTATCCGGAACTCGCTCAAGCCGTGGAAGAAGAAGCTACCCGCCGCCGGGCAGAACGAAACAAGAAGCCCGAGCAGCCGCTGGAGCCGGGTACTACAGCCCATCGGCACGCCACCGTTGATGAATAACCAACGATTTTCCACTATAATTGTGACAAGTCCGGCGGTTGATCGGAGATTTCGTCGATTTGTGACTATCATCACATTTCGCCCTGCCCCCATCAGTCAGACTGTTTGGCTGGAAACGCTTTGACAGATCCCAAGGTCGCATGAACGACACCCCCCGTTTGTTTTCGTTCGATCGCGAAGCGACCGACCAACGAGGGAAAATGCGCTTTCGCGTGAAGTTCTGGGGCGTGCGCGGCAGCATCGCCTGCCCGGGTCCTGCAACCGCGCGTTACGGCGGCAACACACCCTGCCTGGAGCTCCGTTGCGGCGAGCGCATCGTCATCCTGGACGGCGGAACCGGCCTGCGTCCGCTCGGCGACGAGCTGCTCCGGGGCAACACGATGGTGGACGCCGACCTGTTCCTCACCCACTGCCATCTCGACCACGTCGCCGGCTTGCCGTTCTTCACGCCGCTGTTTCGGAACGGGCATCGACTGCGAATCTGGGCCGGAAACCTGCTTCCCAAGTTCCATCTCGAGCAGGCGCTGCGCACCATGATGAGTCCGCCGCTGTTTCCGATCGAGGTCGAGAGCTTCAAGGCCAAGATCGAGTACAAGGACTTCCGCGCCGGCGAAACAATCGACCGCGGCGACGACATCGTCCTGCGCACCACCATGCTCAACCATCCCGACGGCGCGACCGGATACCGGGTCGAGTTCGGCGGAAAGGTGCTGGCCTATCTCACCGACACGGAGCTGCTGCCCGGCGCGATCGACCCAGGCTTGCTGGGGCTCGCGCGCGACGCCGATCTGATGATCTTTGACACCACCTATACCCAGAAGGAAATCGTCCACCGGCGCGGCTGGGGGCATTCAACTTGGCAGGACGGCGCGAGACTCGCCAACGAAGCAGGCGCCAAGACGTTCTGTCTGTTTCACCACGACCCGAGCCACGATGATGCGTTCATGGATGCGCTCGCCCGAGAGGCCAACGCGACCCGTCCGAACACGATCGTGGCGTGCGAAGGCGTGTCGATGGATTTGTAGAATTACGACGGCATCCACGCCTCCTTGAGCGCGGCGCCAGCGTCCGCCAACACCTCCTCGGCGGCACGCACAAACCCCACCATCGACGCGAATCCGTGCATCTGACCGGGGAAGTGCCGCAGCGTGACCGGCACCTTGTTGCGCTCGAGCAACCGCGCATAGGCCGCGCCCTCGTCGCACAGCGGATCGCAGCCGGCGGTCGCAATGAACGCGGGCGGCATGTTGGCGAATTCCCTGGCCCGCAGCGGCGAGGCGCGCCAGTCGTCGACTTCGTCCGGCGCGGTCAGATAAAGTTCGCGGAACCAGCGCATCGCCGCCGTGGTCAGATTGAATTGCTGACCGGCGCGCCGGTACGAGTCGTGCGTCAGGGCGAGATCGGTGGTCGGATAGAGCAGGACCTGATAGACGATCTTGATCGCACCGCTGCGCGCCGCCATTAGGCTGACGACGGTTGCAAGATTCCCGCCCGCGCTGTCGCCGGCGACCGCGAGCCGAGCCGGATCGAGGCCGAGTTTTTGCGCGCTGGCCGCCACCCATTGGGTCGCCCCAAACGCATCATCGACCGCCACCGGAAACTTCGCTTCCGGCGCAAGCCGGTAGTCGACCGAAACCACTGCGCACTCGGCCAAGTTGGCGAGGATGCGGCAGAGATTGTCGTGAGTTTCGAGGTCACCGAAGACCCATCCGCCGCCATGAAAGAACACCAGCACCGGCTGCGGCGCGCGCGGCGCCAATGCGCGATGCCGGTAGAGACGCAACGCTATAGATCCGTGCGGACCCTGCGCCGTAAGCTCGCGCACCTCCGCGACCGGCGGCTGCGGCTGCTTGAGGGCGGCGCGGATATCGCGCATCTGCTGACGCGCGGCAACCGGCGTCAGCGTCTCGAACTGCGGGCGCGCAGCCCTGATCATGGCGTCGAGCAGAACTTGCGCGTCCGGATCTAGCTGCATTGCGGTCTCTCACAGTTGTCGCGGGTCACGGGGTGAGCGGCGGCGCTACCCCGTCGGGGAGCGGGATCTCATGCGCGTTCAGGGTCATCGCCACCATGGTGTAGTAGCCGATCAGGGCGGTGAGTTCGACCACACCCACGGTTCCGAATCGTTCGCGGACCCGGCGGTGCGTTTCGTCGCTGACCGTATTGGTGCGATTGAGCTCCTCCGCATATGCATAGACGTCGCGCTCGGCCTGATCGATCCGGTCGACCGGGCGGCGCGTGCGAATAGTTTCAATGATTGCTTCCGCCAGCCCGGCCTTGCGCGCCATCTCGGCATGGATCAGCCATTCGAGCTGACAGTCGCAGTGCCGCGCGGTGACCAAGATCGCAAGTTCGGACAAGTGCGGCGGCAACGAGGTGCGATAACGCAGCAGCTCCCCCAATTGCTGCCACTTGTCGGCCAGTTCAGGCCGGTGCAATGCCGCGCGCAGGGGTCCGCGCAGCGCCCCGCGCGGACCCGATACGACGGCGTCATAGACGCGCCGCTGTTCCGGGGTCAGGGTCTCGGGGGTCGGCAATGGAATACGCGCCATCGTGAGGTCCGCGTCCTAGGAGTCATCGATCGGTTCAGTTGCCTGCACGGATGGGCGTGCGCAGAAATCCGCGTGCCAGCGCGCGAGCCGCGGATGATCGCCGCGCCAGTCCTCGGTGGCAAAACGGAAGTCCAGATAGCCGAGTGCGCAGCCAAGCGCGATATGCCCGATGGAAAACGCCGAGGTGGCGAGATCGTCGACCTCGCGCTCGATCGTGGCGAGCGTCGACTTGCGTCTGGCAGCGTAGCTCGCGAGGTGTACATCGGACGGCTGCGGGCGTGCACGTTCGTCGCGCCACAGCAGCAGGAAATCCAGAAACCCGTCGCCCAGCGCCTGCCGCCGCAACGCCGCCAGGCGCGCCGCGCCGTCGGGCGGAAACAGTTTTGGCCCGGCGTGCGAGCGGTCGAGGTACTCGCAGATCACCGGCGAATCGTAGAGCACGGTGCCGTCGTCGAGCACCAGGGTTGGAATTTTCGAGAGCGGGTTGTCGCGCATCAGCTCCGGATGCGGCTTGGTGGTCGCGGCGACCGTGCGCACCAGCGTCAGCCGGTCGATGAGCCCGGCCTCGTGCGCGACGATCATCACCTTGCGCACGAACGGCGAGCGCGGCGACCAGTGCAGCTTCATTGCGACCTCCCGCGCAGTCACACGCCGCCAGTACTATGATTTTCGCGCGGCAAACGCTACGTTGGGCTAGCAGGGTGAATGCGCGGACACATCGTTGGCAATGTGCAAAACAAGCATACGGGCATGCATAAAGACCGCCGCATGGCTCGCGGCGCTTGTAACCTGGTCTGCCCTCCCGGTCCGCGC
Source organism: Xanthobacteraceae bacterium (assembly GCA_051985675.1). Classification (GTDB taxonomy): domain Bacteria; phylum Pseudomonadota; class Alphaproteobacteria; order Rhizobiales; family Xanthobacteraceae; genus JAFAXD01. The sequence goes on from JBPYFJ010000112.1 coordinate 153,116, forward strand.
CGAAAGCTATCCGAACGGGCCGATCACGATGGTCAATCCATATGCGGCCGGTGGTCCCGCCGACGTGCTGGCACGGACGATCATAACCCCGATGTCGGATCTGCTCGGCCAGTTGGTCGTCATTTTGAACAAGCCCGGCGGCGCCACCGCGATTGCGGCGGCATTCGTGGCGGCCTCGCCTCCGGACGGGCAAACCGTCCTGATGTCGAGCGCGTCGTCCCATATCGTCACGCCGGCGCTCACCAAGGTTGGCTATGACGGTATGCACGATTTCGCGTTCGTTTGCATGATCGCGGCGGTTCCGAACGTGCTGGTCGTGCGTTCCGGGCTGCCGGTCAACAACGTGCCCGAGCTGGTGGCGCTCGCCAAGGGCGCGCCCGGCAAGCTCAACTACGCATCGGTTGGTATCGGCAGCCAGCCGCATCTCGCCGCGGAGCTGTTCCGGCAGCGCACGGGGATCGATATTACGCACGTGCCCTACAAAGGCGCCGCGCCGGCGACCGTCGATATGTTGGCCGGCCAGATCGACCTCGCGTTTCTCAATGCGCCGCCGTTGCTGCTGCACATCAAGAGCGGCGCGTTGCGGGCGCTGGCGGTCGCCCGGCTCAAGCGCGCCGAACAGCTGCCTGATGTGCCTACCCTCGAAGAGCTCGGCTTTCCGGGGTTCGACGTGACGACGTGGTACGGCATCGCGGTGCCGGCGGGAACGCACCCGGAGGTGGTGGCGCGGCTTGCCTCGTCGTTCGAGCGGGTCCTGCACGATCCCGAGGTCAAAGCCAAGCTCGCCTCGCAGGGCGCCGAAGTCTTCTATCTCCCGCCGAAGGAGTTTGTGGCCTATCTGGCCGACGATGCGGCGCGGCTGACCAAGCTGATGAAAAGCGCGAACATCGTGGGCGAATGACGATGGATCTTGAGCACTTCCGGCTTGAACTGAGCGAAGGGATCGCGACCGTCGTGTTCGATCGGCCGCCGGTCAACGCGCAGAACCGGCAATCGCGCGAGGAGTTCATCCGCCTGTTCGACGCGCTCAGCGATCGCGACGACGTGCGCGTCGTCATCCTGACCGGGACCGGCGACATGTTTTCCGCCGGCGCCGACATCAAGGAGCGCATCGACCTCGTGCACGAGCCGGGCGACTACATTCGCAACAACCGGCTGGTGCGCGAGTTCTTCTACGCGGCATCCGATTGTGCCAAGCCGGTCATCGCCGCCATCAACGGCCCCGCGCTCGGCGCCGGGTTTGCGCTCGCGCTCGCCTGCGACATCATACTGGCCTCCGACAACGCCTACGTGGCGATGCCGGAGGTCAACGTGGGATTGGCCGGAGGCGCGCGGGCGCTGATGCGGCACTTCAGCCCGTCGCGGGTGCGCGCCATGTATTTCACCGGCGCGCGCTTTTCGGCGGCCGAGCTCCATCGGCTGGGCGTCGTCGAGATGTGCGTGCCGCGCGACAAGCTCATGGACGCGGCGCGCGAGATCGCGCGCGAGATTGCATCCAAAAGCCCGCTCGCGATCCGTCACCTCAAGCGGGCGCTCAATGCGGTCGAGGAAATGCCGGCCCGCGACGGCTACCGCTATGAACAGACGGTCACGGTGGAGCTCTCGCACAGCGAAGACGCGCGCGAAGCGCAACGCGCCTTCGTAGAAAAGCGCAAGCCTGTTTTCAAGGGGCGCTAGCTGAAGGAACCAGCAGGATGCCGTTGCCCAAGCTCGTGTTCAATCCGCCGTTCAACGTCGTGCGCACCAGCCATGTCGTGCTCGACGTAACCGATCTCGGCCGCAGCCTGGCATTCTACCAGGGGACACTCGGGCTGCACCTCGAAGATCGCACCGCGAGCGAGGCCTACCTGCGCGGGGTCGAGGAGCGCCAGCATCATTCCCTGGTGCTCAAGAAAACCGCGACGCCGGCGTGCGAGCGGATCGGCTTCAAGGTCGGCAGCGAGGAGGATCTCGACAAAGCGGCTGCGTTCCTCGCCGCCAAAGGCCTGCGCCACGGGTTTGTCGAGGTGCCGTATCAGGGCCGGACCCTGCAGGCGATCGATCCGTTCGGCACGCCGCTCGAGTTCTATTTCAAGATGGAGCAGCGCGAGCGCCTGCTCCAGCTCTACGGCCACTACAAGGGCGTGCAGGCGCAGCGGCTCGACCACTTCAACATCTTTTCGCCCGAGCTGCAGGACGCGATCGACTTCTATGCGCTGCTCGGCTTCCGCATGACCGAGTATACCGAGGAGGACGGCCGCGACGGCCGCATCATCGCCGCCTGGATGCACCGCAAAGGCAACGTGCACGATCTCGCGTTCACCAACGGCGCCGGGCCACGGCTGCATCACATGGCGTACTGGATCTCATCGCCGCTGCACATCATCCACCTGTGCGATGTGATGGCGTCGACCGGATATCTCGCCAACATGGAGCGCGGCCCCGGCCGCCACGGAATCTCCAACGCGTTCTTTCTCTACGTGCGCGACCCCGACGGTCATCGCACCGAATTCTACTCGTCCGACTATCAGACCATGGATCCCGATCACGAGCCACTGCGCTGGTCGGTGCGCGATCCGCGCCGGCAGACGCTGTGGGGCCAGCCGGCCCCGCGCTCCTGGTTCGAGGAGGGCACCGCGTTTGCCAACCAGCCGGTGCGCAAGGCGCTGTTCACGGCGGACGTGATCATCGCGGCGTAACGGCCCTGCGGCCGGTGCCGCGTTCGGTCCGGCAGCCCCCTGGTCCCGACACCTGCGGATCACCCGGCTAGCTCGCGCCGGCGACCACTTGCTGGATCGGCTGCAGCGACACCGCGTGGGGCCCATGGAAGGGCTGCGAGAACTGCAGAATGATCATCATGCTGATGGTCATGCCGATCGAGAACAGCGTGACCGCGAGCGCGCTCGCGCGGGCCTTGCCGAGGTGAATTGCGACCATGGTGATCTGCGTCAGCACGCCGAACAGAAAGACGGCGGACAATTTGCCCTCGCCGGCCGTGGCCGTCGCCAGCGCCACGCGATCGAGGTGGCCGGCGCGCACGTCCATCACCCTGTGGCGTCCTCTCAAAACATCGTGTTGCTGTTCTGCGGCGTCTCTGGGATCGGCTGCACCGTATCCCAGTGCTCGACCACCTTGCCGTTCTCGAGCTTAAACAGGTCGAAGATTGCAAACCCGCGCGTGCCCGGTTCGCGCACGGCGTGGACATGCACGAACACGTAGTCGCCATCGGCAAAGATCTTTTTGATCTCGCTGTGGGTCTGCGGATACTTCGCCTTCAGGAAGTCGATGAAAGCCTTGAGCCCTTCCGGACCGTCCTTGGCGTTCGGGTTGTGCTGCGTATAGCGCGGCCCGAGATATTTCGAGGCTTCCTCGAAGTCCAGCTTGTTGAGCGCCGCATCGTAAAGCGCCATCACGGTCTTCTTGTTCTGCTCCATCTGGGCGGCATCGGCGGCGCGCGCCGGCCGATCGATCAGGCTCGTGACCAGAAGCGCGCAGACGAGGACGAGATACTTGGCCATTCCTTCTCTCCCTTGGTTGCGTTGCCGGCCGAATGCGGCACCGCTTTACATCCTGCTCGGCAGGTAGAGTGCGATCATCGGGAACGCAATCAGGATCGTCAGGCGGATGAGGTCGGTAATGATGAACGGCAGGACGCCTTTGAAGATCGTCAGGAAGTCCACGTCATGCACGACGCTCTTGATCACGAACACGATCATTCCGACCGGCGGGTGGATGAGCCCGAGCTCGACGGTCATCACGATGATAACACCGAACCAGATCGGGTCGAAGCCGAGCGACAGGATCACCGGGAACATGATCGGCACCGTCAGGATCACCATCGCGAGCGCATCCATCAGGCAGCCGAGCATCAGGTACATCAGCATGATGAGCGCCAGCACTCCGTAGCGGCCGAGTCCCAGGCCGGTCAGAAACATGGTGATCTTCTGCGGCGTCTGC